>DBGEOK010000091.1:0-26577 GCA_048370855.1 Candidatus Limiplasma sp.
CATACCGATATGTCGTTGTCAAGGTGCTCGACGAGGTTTCGATACGCCTGCCAGCGGCATCGTAGCTATAGGCAGTCACGTCGCCATCCAGCCCGGTAACGCTGGTCATGCGGTTCATGGCATCGTAGGTATAGCTGACCGCTCCGCCATCCGGGTAGGTCATTGAGGTCTTGTTGCCGTACTCGTCGTAGGTATAGCTTACCACATCCCCGTTGGTGTTTTCAACGGAAATCAAATACCCCTTGTCGTTATACTGGTAAACAATGCTTCCTTCTGGCGAAGAAACCCTTGTGACCATCCCGATTTCGTTGTAATCGCTGGTAATGGACTGCCCTTCTCCGACATTCTGCGTCAGCAGGTTGCCTGTCTTGTCATATGCAAAGGTCTGCACCGTACCATCCGCTTTGGTGATGCTTTCCAGCCATCCTTCCGGCGTGTAGGCGTACTCCACCTTGTCGCCCAGCGCATCCGTCTCGCTGGTGAGGTTACCGATCTTGTCATAGGTGTACTTTGTAACGTGCCTGAGCGCGTCGGTGACCTGTGCAATGTTGTCCAGCGCGTCATACTTATAGCCGGTCTTGCCGCCCAGCTCGTCGATCACGGCGGTCAGGCGGTTCACCTTGTCGTACTGGTACCGCCTGGTATTGCCCTCGGCGTCGGTTTCGGAAATAACATTGCCCGCAAGGTCATATCCCAGAGCCTGCGTAGCCCCGTTGGCATACGTCACCTTTTCCAACAGGCCTTCCGCTGTGTAAGAGAATTGCGTTTCATTGCCCAGCGGGTCGGTCTGGCCAACCAGATTGCCCAGCGCGTCATAGTCGTAGGTCGTTTCCGTACCGTCCGCGGCGATCTGCTTTACCAGCCGCCCCAGCAGGTCATATTCGTACCGCGTGACCTGCGCGCCCTGCGTGACGGACAGCACGTTCCCCGCCGCGTCGTAGACGTATGCGGTCGCCGGCCCTGTGCGCGGGGTGGACGCGACCACCCTGCCCAGCGCGTCGTATTCCGTTATGTCCTTGGTCCCATCGGGGTAGACGACCTCGGTCATGTTGCCGCCCAAGTCGTAGACAAAGGTCACCTTGCGCCCCTCCGCGTCGGTGACGGCGGTGATATTCCCCGCCGCGTCGTACTCGTAGGCGGTGACATTCCCGTTCACCGTCATGCTGGCGATCTGGCTGGCGGCGTTGTAGCCGTACTCTGTCACGCAGCCTTCGGGATCGGTCATGGAGAGCGCGCGCCCGGCGGCGTCGTACGCGTACAGCGTGACCGCCTTGCCGGGAGCGGTGATCCTGGTCACGTTGCCCAGCGCGTCATACTCGAAGCTGGCCTTTTGCCCCAGCGCGTCGGTGATCTCGGTGACGAGGCTGTTCTTGTTGTAGCGGTACTTGGTGGTGTGGTTGTTCGCGTCGGTTTCCGCAATCACGCGCCCGGCTTTGTCGTAGCCGGTGGCCAGCACGCCGCCGTTCTTCTGGATAGCGGTCACGGCGTTGCCGTTCTTGTCGTATTTGAGGGCGACCGCCTGCCCCAGCGCGTCCGTCATGCCCACAAGGTTGCCGTTGCCGTCGTAGGTATAGGTAGTCTTGTTGCCCAGCGCGTCGGTGGTGGAGATCAGATTGCCCACGTTGTCGTAGGCGTAGGTGGTTACGCCGCCCAGCGGGCCGGTTTCGGAAATGACACGGTTCAGCGCGTCATACCGATAGGCGGTCACATTCCCCAACCCGTCCGTCACGGTGAGCAGGTTGCCGTTGGCGTCATAGGTATAGCGGGTGGTTGCGCCCAGCGGGTCGGTCACAGAGGTCACACGCCCCAGCAGGTCGTAGGTCAGAAGCGTTTCCCCGCCAAGGGCGTTTGTCTGCTTGACCGGGTTGCCGCTTGGGTCGTACGCCACCGTGACCTTTGCCCCGTTGGGCAAAGTGCGCTCGGTCAGGTTTCCCGCGATGTCGTAGGCGTACCGCTGCGTTGCGCCCGTAGGGTCGGTGCTGGTGAGCGGGAAGCCGAGGCTATCGTAGGTGTAGCGGGTCACGCCGCCCGTGGGGCTGGTCTCGGTGAGCAGATTGCCCGCCGCGTCGTAGGTGTAGACCGTCTCGTTGCCCATGGGGTCGGTCAGGGTGAGCTGGTTGCCGTTTCGGTCGTAGGTGTAGCTGGCGCTGTTGCGCAGGGCGTCCTGTGCGCTGGCGAGCTGGTTGTTGGGGGTGTAGGCCGCCCGTTGGGTTGTTCCGTCGGGCAGCGTAGTCTCCAGCAGATTTCCCAGCGCGTCATACCTGTACTTGGTCACGTTGCCCAGCGGGTCGGTCATGCCGGTCTGGCGGTTCAGCGCGTCGTAAGCGTAGCTTACCGTCGTGCCATCCGCAAAGGTCAGCGTGAGCAGGTTGCCCTTGGTATCGTAGGCATACGTCGTCACATTCCCCAGCGCGTCGGTCATGCTTTCCATGTTCCCGTGCGCGTCATACCGGTAGGCCGTTTCGTTGCCCAACGGGTCTACCGTGCGCGTGAGCAGCCCGTTCACATATTCGTAGGCGGTCTTGCCGCCCAGCGCGTCGGTCTTTCCGACCATGCGCCCCTTCTGGTCGTACTCGTAGCGGGTCACGCCGCCGTCCGGCGCGGTTTCCGCTTTGAGGTTGCCGTCCTGATCGTACTCATACGTCGTTACCGCGCCGCTTACGTCGGTCAGCTTTGTAACGTTATGGTCGCCGTCGTACTCCCGAAGGATGCTGCCGCCGTTGGGCAGCACCGTGGCGGTCAGGTCGCCTGCGTCGTTATACCGGTAGGCGGTCACGTTGCCCAGCGGGTCGGTCTCGCTGACGAGCTCGCCCTGCTCGCCGTAGGTGAAGGAGGTCACGCCGCCCAGCGCGTCCACGATGCGCGTGGTGCGCTTCATCGCGTCATAGCAGTAGGTGACGGTGTTGCCTTCCGCGTCGGTGGTGGTGGTCGTATCCTCCCCGTATTCGATCCTGTACTTGCCCCGGTTGCCGTCCTGCTGGTAGACGACGCGATCCTGGTCGTCGTACTTGTTGTACACCTGCCGCTGGCCGTTGCCGTCAAACCATTCGGTCATGCGGCCTTTGCCGTCGTACCTGTAGCGGGTGGCGTTGCCCTCGCCGTCGGTAAAGGACATCAGCAGCTTGTCCTTGTACTCATATCGCAACGCCGCGCCGCCCGGCGTGGCGATCTTCACGATATGCCCGTTCTCGTCTATCTCCACCGCTAAACGCTCCTGGCTGGGAGACACGATCTCCGTGATGAACCCATCCTCATTGCGGAGGATCTCGGTCACATGCTGGCCGCCGTCCTTTTGGATGCGCTTGAGCAGCCCGCCGCTGGCAAAGGCATATACCGTACCGTTCGTAAGGGTGATGAGGTATTCGGTACCGGCGGGATCGTAGCCGAGCGTTTCGTATTCGCTGCTATTGCTGATAAAGCCGCCGTCCGGCTGGATGTAGAAGATGATCTCGCTGCCATCGGCGCGGCGGTAGCCTACGCTGCCGTCGTCAAACAGCCGCAGGTGCTGGCCGTACTCCGTTGCCCACCGTGCCCCAAAGAGGCCGTCCGTTTCCTTGGATTGGGTATTGTAGGTGCGTGTGATGTCAAAGCCGCCGGTTCCCAGATCGGCCAGCGAATAGTCCCGCGTTTGCAGGAAGAAGTTGCCCGTGTTGAAGTTGACCGGTTCAAAGCCCAGCGAGCAAAAGCGGTGAGGTCCCAGCAAGGCTTGATCCAGCGCAAAGGATACGCTGGGCGGGTTGGGCGTGGCGGAGAAGGCATAGTTGCCGCCATAGAGATCGTTCAGGTATTCGGACTGGGTAAAGTCCTCCACGTTATGCTGTACGCCCTCCACGCGCTGCTCGGCGGGGACGTAGACGATCTCAGCCTGCACCCTGCGGCTGGATCGGCTCGTGATAGGATACAGCCCGTCGCCCGGCGCTTCATACTCCCGCCGCGCCCGCGCCTGATAGGTCGCGCCCTTGACGTAGTCATAATCCTCATAGCGCGTTGCTTTGGTGGTGGCGATGCGCACCCCGTCGCGGTAGATATCGAAGGAAAGCTCGTTGGCACAGGTCTCGTCGTCCCGGTTGGGATCTGTCCACGTCAGCACATAGCGCCGCAGCTTTTCGTTCTCGTAGTAGTCGCCGTAGTCGGCGGCCTGTACGTTATAGGGCGCTTTCACCAGCGTGGTGGCGATGGACTTTCCGCTTGCCGTGACCCCCTCCAGATGCAGCGCCTTGAGCGTTACCCCTGCGGGCATGACGGCGCGGATGAATAGGGTGCGCGTGGCATGAGGCAGCAGCGCATAGCTGTTCAATGCAAAGTCCGTCCATGTGGTTCCGTCAAAGGAGTAGGCGTACCGGCCGTTGGTCGCCACATCGCCGGAGGCGTTGACGCACAGCGCTTCCGCGCGGATGGCGTAGGTATCGCCCGGCAGTTCCAGCCTGTCGGACTGCCATGTATCGGTTGCATTTGGCGTGTTGCGCAGCAAAATGGAGGTCGTCGCGCCGCTGCCGTGGAGCGTGCCGTTCGCGTCAATGCCGATAGCGGTTACGTTATGCGCGCTGCCATCCGCAAAGGGCAGCATATCGGCGGTGAAGCTGTCGCTGTTCCACGCGCCGTCGATATACAGGCGCTTGGTGGGGAGGTCGGCGCCATCGTCGCAGGTGATGAGCGGCAGGGCTTTGGTGCTGTCGCTGTCGTTGGTAATGCCGAAGGACGCCACAGGACGGAGCAACCGCACCTGAAAGCGAACGGGGTTCATTTCATAGATGCCCGTCGCGTCCAAGCCCTGCAAGGTCGTACCCGTGCCGCTTAGATCGGCGCGGATCGCCACCTGCGTTTGGGGCGCGGAGAAGGAAGCGTCGTAGCCGTCGCTGATCGCATGCCAGTTTGCGCCGCCGTCGAGACTGTACGCATAGCTGGCCGAGCCGCCGCTTGCGATCAGCGCAATGGTATGCAGCCGCAGCGCCAGCATAGGCACGTTGGAGGGAAAGGTCTTGGAGATCAGCACGCCCGATGTGTCCGTTACCTCCGCGCCATTTTGCGAAAGGGCCAGGCCGCTGGCGGATGCGACCTTGCTTTCATCCTTCCAGATGTCGCTTAAGATCAGCGACGTTGTCATGCCCTGCGAATAATGCAGCGCGCCGTCCCGGTCTTCAGAGATCACAGACAGGCTATGCAACGACCCTTCGGGGTAGAGGATCGGATAGATCGGAAATTTGAGGAACGCCGCCACGCCGGAGGGCTGCCCGTCGATGGCATAGCTGTTGGTATCCTCATGACCGCCGTATTCGGTGGTGTAGCTCGCTTCCTTGTAAGCGGCGGTCACCACCTCGCCCTGTGCAGGCGCGGTGATGGTCACATCGGCCGTTACGGGCTTGGCGGAGTGGTCGGCCTTGATGTATACGCCGTTTGCAATGCTTTCATGGCCTGCCGCGTCGCGGGCCGTGAGCGTGACCTCGATGGTCTCGCCATCCGCAAACTCGCCCGTATCCAGCACGCCAAGCTGCTCGGCGGTCTTTTCGATATCGCCTGTTTGGATCGTGAAAGTCTTGCCGGAGGAACCGATGGCGGTCAATACCCAATCGGTGAGGGAGATATCCCGAATGCCGCCCCATACGTCCAATACGCCCGTGACCACGTCCCCGTTTTGAGGTGTGATAAGGTCAACGGCGGGAGGCGTGGCATCCAAATACAAGGTATGGTCAACGGTCTGCTCGTTGCCCAGCGCATCGGTGAGGCGCAGCGTGACGATATGCGTGCCGTCCGCCAACGCGGAGATGTCGATGGTCTCGCTGCCGTCTGTGGCGGGGGCGACGGAGGTATATGCGCCGCCGTCGATGCTGTACGCCATTTGGGCAAGGCCGCTGTACAAGTCGTTGGCTCCCGTCCAAATCAAAGTGAGCGTCGATGCATCTGCCCACCCCGGCGGGTCAATGGCGGAGCTTGTGACAGTCGGAGCGCTGCGGTCGATCTTGACTGTGGCGGTTCCCGTTTCACCGTTGTTGCCCGCTACATCCACGCCGCGCACCTTGACGGTGTGCTCGCCGTCGGTCAATGTGGAGATATCCAGCGCATAGCCGGTATAGGACTTGTCCGCAAGGCTGGTGGCGGCAAAGGTGGTCGCGTTGTCAAAGGCATACTCCACCCGTGTCAAATCGTTTAAGTCGGAAATGTTCGTCCATGTCAGGCTGGCGGTGTCTTCCTTTGCCCAATCTGCGGGCAGGACGGACACGGCAGGCGCGGCGGGAGGGGTCTTATCCACCTTGAGCTCTGCGCCTTTTGGCGCGCCGTGGTTTCCCCTTGCATCCACGCCGCGGATATAGACGACATGCGTACCGTCCGCAAGCCCGGCGGTGGAAAGGGTCGTGGAGCCATTGGCGGTGTTGGCTGTGGTGTTTTGCCAACGCCAAGCGTTGGGCGACGTGCTCGCGCCTGGGTCGATCACATACTGCACGCGCCCGCCCGCGCCAAGGGTGCTGGCGTTGGTGGGCATGTCGGTAAGCCCCGCCCAGGTGACGGTTCTCGTTGCGCCGTTGCTCCAGCCGGCAGGACTAACGCTCACGGTAACAGGCTGGCTTGGCGGGGTGGTATCCGGTAGCGCAGCGTTTGCCCTGCCAAAGCTGGAGCCGGTCTGACCATATGCGTTAGCGGGCTGTACAGTAAAGTAGTAGTTCAGGTTGGACTTATCCCTGCGCGGGATATTGGGCAGCTCCTGCCCGCCGCCGTTCCAATGGATATTGTAGTTGCCCGCCGCCATCTCCGCGTCGGTCGGCCAGAGGGCCTTGCCTTTGGTGGAGAAGGAGGTAACGTTGCCTACGTTTCGGTATTGATACTCGTTGCCGTTATAAATGCCAAGGCGATAGCCGGCTGCCAGGGGTACCGCATTCCACGAAAGGTCGATATACCCGCTTTCGCTGTTCACGCCATAGCCGTAGGCTTTGGCGGTGACCGTAGGGGCGGGCAGGTCGTCGGTGTATTCGGCAGTAAAGGACATACGGTCGGAGCGCGGCAGCACATCCGAAGAACAAATGCGCGCCCACGAGTTGTTGCTGGAAACCGCAAAACCCCAGTTTTGCTTTTGATCCGACGTGTTGAACCATGCGGAGAAAATCTCCGTCAAATCTACGGCGTTCCATCCCGTACCGAGGGAAATGGTTTTTTTGATCTCTGAAGACAGACTGGGGCGGCTGTTATAGGTGACGCTTGCGGTGTTCCAGTCGCTTGTGACCAGGCTGACGTCAAAAGTTCCGCCGCCCTCATGGACGTATACATCCCACCTGGCACTTAGAATCATGAGGCCGCTGGTGGTCGGAAATTCCGATACGCCACCGTCGCCTCCTGCAAAACCAACCAGAGCCGGGAGGATATAGGCGATGCTGCCATTGCCTGCGTACAAGTTATTGCCCTCAAGGCTGTGATCCCGCTGCTCGCTGCCGCGATCCACCGTATGCGCATAATGATGGTTTGGATTCGCGGAAGAAACAAAGGTATCCCCGATACCCGTGGCCAAATCGTTATAATACTGACCTGTTGGATCGATGGTCACGGGGTATGCCGCGCTTGCCATCCAATCCATGTTGGGCGTGTAGGTCACGCGGTAGCTTCCGTTTCCGCCGCTGAGGGATACGGAAATTTCCGTGCTGTAAGCGCCGTTTGCATCGGTCATGTCGGGCGCTTCGAGCTTTGCCAACATGTCGCCGTTTTCATTGTTCAGCAAAATCTCCTGCCCGTTTTGCACGGCAGTCAGCCCTTCGGTGGTCAAGGCATAGGCATATACATGGTTGCCCGTGTATGCGTTGACGACGATATTTTCCTTTATGCCTGTGGTCAATGCCGACAAATAGACATCTGTGACCGCATCAAACAGACCGGGATAGACGATCGCGCTATATCCACTCCCTCTGCTGCGCATCATGGCGACCCGTTGTCCCGTGATGCTGGAGGGAGCTTCTTGAGCGCTCTGCGAGGGCCGGGTCGGATTCGGTGTGGGTTCTTGTTGTTCGGCGGGCGGGTTCTCCGCTACCACCTCTGGGCTTGGTTCAACTTGCTGTTGCGAGGCATCCGGCGATGCTTGGGGAGCTTCTTCTTCCAATACCGGTTCGGGTGTCGATTCTTCATTGAGCGTGGCATCCTTTTCAGGCTCTGTGTTTTCCTCTGCGTTTGCGGTTGAAATCAGCCAGTTTAACAGAAAAGCCCCTTGCTCAACCGCTGGTTGACAGGAGCTTTCAGGCAATAGAGGGGTTTCTTCTTTTGTGTCTGGTTCAGGATTGGCTACCGGCTCAGGGGTATCTGTGGGTACGGGAATATCGGTGGGAGCGGGTGTGTCGGTGGGTGCAGGGATGTCGGTGGGCTTAGGGGTATCGGTAGGAACGGGAGTATCGGTGGACGCGGGTGTGCTGGTTGGCTCAGTCGTATCAGTGGGGATGGGCGTATGACTGCTTCCCGGCGTAACAGTTGGCGCCTCCGTTCCACCCGTTGGAACAGGACCGTCTGGCGTACTTGACGGTTCCACCGCTGCAGAGGGGTTGGGAGCAACGGACGGGGATACGGATGGGCTTGGATCAGCAGATGGTTCGGGGGATACAGTCGGAGAAGCCGTCGGTGTTGGAGAAGGTTCGGGCGTTGCAGCATCTTGGGACGCGAGCGTTTCAGGATAATAATCATCCAGCATGATCGGCGCAAAAGCAAAACTTGTCCCTCCCAGCGACGAAGAGACAAGGCTTTGGTTTTTATGATAGGTTCCTCGTACTTGCGTGGCAACAACGCCCTCGGCGTTTTGCAAAACATCCCCGTTGTCCAGCAAGCCTGTCTGGTAGCTATCCAGCGCGATCAACTGCTTGGAAGTGGTATCCGCCGTGATCACCGCTGTTTTGATCGTTGGAGAGTTATCTTCCCGCTCTTTGGCTATGTCCGCAAACGCGGAGCCTGTTATGTTCAACAAAAGCACAAGCGCCAATACCAGTGCTATGATGCGGGTTTTCATATGATGCGCCTCTTATGATACAGTAGACGAATGTAATGAATATGAACGACTCACGCTGAACACATTTATATAGTATCACAAAGATGGATAATATGCAACGCCAATGCCATTTCATTTGTTCATTTTTTTACTATCCTTAAAAAAGAATTGTAGCCATTTTCGATTTTATACTTTATAAGCGGTTGCGCATATGATGGATCAGCAATAATGAAGTGTAACCATTCTACCGATCTATAACCCTCTTTTCAATCCATAAAATGTTCCACTTGACAAGAACCCCGACGGGCTTGTTCATTCTGAGCCTCCAAAATGCGGACAGTCGGTCCTTACCCTATCAGAGAAAAGAGATCCACCTGGCTGGTTTCCGGAAGCGACTCCAGCGCGCCCTGGGCACGGAGCATTTCCACAACGCTTTGCCCGACGCGCGCCCGCGTCCGCAGATCCTCCACGCTGATATAGGGCCTTTCCGGGTCGCGCGATTCAATGATCCCCGAGACGGCGCTTTCGCCAAACCCGGTGATCGCGGTAAACGGGCATCTGAGGTCGCCCCCCTCGGGAAGAAAGCGCGTCGCGTCGCTTTGATACAGGTCGACCGGCAGCATTTTGATGCCGCGCTCTTGCATTTCCAGCAGCATGTGGTAGGCGTTTTCCTCCTGCTTGTCCTTTACGCTCAGCTTTTCCTCGCGCTCGCTGAAGCCGCGCAGGCGGTCGCGCAGCGTTTCGCTGCTCAGCAGCATTCGGCCCGCGTCGAAGCCGTCGCCGCGGATGCTGAAGTACGCGGCGTAATACGCCTGCGGATAGTATACCTTGTACCAGGCGACGCGCAGGCCCATGGTCACATAGGCGACCGCATGCCCCTTGGGGAACATGTACTTGATTTTTTTACAGCTTGCCACAAACCAATCCGGCACGCCGTGCTCCCGCATGGCGGCCTCCATCTCGGGCTTCAGGCCCCGGCCCTTGCGCACGCTCTCCATGGTGTCAAAGCTCATCTTGCTCTCCACGCCCTTGGAGATGAGGTAATTCATGATGTCGTCGCGGGTGCAGATGCATTCCTTCAAAGCCGCTGTGCCGCTGTCGATCAAATCCTTGGCGTTGCCCAGCCATACGTCGGTGCCGTGGGACAGGCCGGAGATGCGGATGAGCTCCTCCATGGTAGTGGGGCGCGTGTCCAGGAGCATGCCTTGCACGAAGGACGTGCCGAATTCCGGAATGCCGAGCGTGCCGGTCTGGCACATGATCTGCTCCGGCGTCACCTTCAGCGCCTCCGGCGAGGTGAAAAGGCTCATGACCTTTGGATCGTCCAGCGGGATGGATTTGAAGCTGACGCCGGTCAGCTCCTCCAGGCGGTGCATCATGGTCGGGTCGTCATGGCCGAGGCAGTCCAGCTTGACCAGGATATCATGCATGGAGTTGAAGTCGTAGTGGGTGGTGATGGTCGCGCCGTTTACGTCGTCGGCGGGATGCTGAATGGCGGTGAACTGGCAGATGTCGTATTCCTTGGGAAGCACCACGATGCCGCCGGGATGCTGCCCCGTGGTGCGCTTGACGCCCACGCAGCCGGCTGCCAGGCGTTCCTTGTGCGCGCGCCCCGCCTTGATGCCGCGCTCCTCCAGGTACCTGGCGGCGAAGCCGTAGGCCGTCTTGTCCGCGAGGCCGCTGATGGTGCCGGCCCGGAACACATACCCCTTGCCAAATAGCTCCTCGATGTAGGCATGGGCGCGCGGCTGGTATTCGCCGGAAAAGTTGAGGTCGATATCGGGCACCTTATCGCCCTTGAAGCCGAGGAACACCTCAAACGGAATATCGAAGCCGTCCTTGATAAGGGGGCTGCCGCACAGCTCGCAGCGCTTGTCGGGCAGGTCCACGCCGACGGAGGCCAGCTCCGGCGGCGTGAAGAAAAGCTTGTGGCAGGTATCGCAGCGGTAATGCGGGGGGAGGGGATTGACCTCCGTGATGCCGCACATGGTGGCGACGAAGCTGGAGCCCACCGAGCCGCGGCTGCCCACAAGATAGCCGTCCGAAAGGGACTTGCTGACCAGCTTCTGCGCGATGGAATACAGGGTGGCGAAGCCGTACCCGATGATGCTTCCCAGCTCCTTTTTCAGCCTGGCTTCCACGACCTCGGGCAGCGGGTCGCCGTACAGCTCTTTGGCGCGGCTCCAGGCGCGGGTTTCAATGTCGTTCGCCGCGTCCTCCCAGTAGGGCTGAAAGGTATCCTCGCCCTTGGGATGCTTAGGAAACAGCCGGAGCTCCTCGACCTGCTCCGCGATTTTCCGGGGCGCGTCGACGACGACCTCGCGCGCCTTCGCTTGGCCCAGGTAGCTGAACTCCTTGAGCATTTCGTCCGTGGTTTGAAAGTACAGGGGCGGCTGCTCGTCGCAGTCCTCGTAGCCCAGGCCTGCCTGAAGGATGGTGCGGTAAATCGCGTCGGACGGGTCCAGGAAATGCACGTCCCCGGTAGCGACGACGGGCTTGCCCAGCTTTTCGCCCAAGGCCACGATGCGGCGGTTAAAGTCCCGGAGCTGTTCCTCGTCCCGGGCGGCGCCGGTTTTGAGCATGAAGCGGTTGTTGCCGATGGGCTGGATTTCCAGATAGTCATAAAACGAGGCGATTTTTTCAATTTCCGCCTCCGGTCGGTTGTTGACAATCGCCTGGAACAGCTCCCCCGCCTCGCAGGCGCTGCCGAGAATGAGCCCCTCGCGGTAGCGCTGGATGAGGTGGCGCGGCATGTTGGGGTGGCGGTAGAAATAGTTGAGGTTGCTGTCGGATATCAGGTGATTGAGGTTTTGCATGCCCTTTTGCGTCTTGCACAGCAAAATGATGTGGTAGCTTTCCCCAATGCTTTCGCCCGGGACGACGCGGTCGAGGTCGTTCAGCGTAAGCGCGCCCTTTGCCTTTGCGGCGTCAACCATTTTGACAAGGCACTGCGCGGTCGCGGCCGCGTCGTGTACGGCGCGGTGGGCGTTTTTGAGCGATACGCCGAGCAGCCGGCAAACCGCGCCGAGCCGGTGGCTTTTCTGCGCGGGGTAGAGCCGCCGCGCAAAGGTGAGCGTATCCAGCACGGGCGCTTGAAAGCTCACGCCCATCCGCGCGCATTCGGCCTGGAGCATGCCCATATCAAACGGCGCGTTATGCGCGGCGACCGGACAATCCCCGATGAAATCCAGCAGCTTGCGCACGCCCTCGGCGGGGCTTTCCTTGCCGCGGAGCATCAGGTCGGTAATGCCGGTGATTTCGCAAATCTTCGGCTTCAGGGGCACGCCCGGATCGCATAGCAGGCTCAGCTCGTCTACGATCCGGCCGCCTTCCAGCTTAACGGCGCCCACCTCGATAATGCGATCGACCGCGTGGGAAAGGCCGGTGGTTTCAAAATCGAGCACCACGATAGGGCCGTCAAGCGGCTGCCCGGCAGCGTCCCGCACAATCGGCGCCAGGTCGCACAGGTATCCTTCCACGCCTGGAATCAGCTTGACGCCATGCTTTTTCGCCGCGCCGAAGGCCGCGGGAAAGGCCTGAGCCGCGCCGTGATCCGTAATCGCCACGGCGGGATGCCCCCATTTCGCGGCCTGGGCGATCAGCGCGCCCGCCTCGGCAGTGGCGTCCATGGTGGACATGTTGGTATGCATGTGAAGCTCGATGCGCTTTTCCGCGGCGGTATCGAGGCGTTCGGGCTTTGGCATCTGCTGCATATCGCGGACGCCTACGGACAACTCGCCAAGGAACGGGTCCATCCGGCAGTCGCCGCGCAGGCGGACGCGCATTCCGTTTTGGATCTGGGCGATTTGGTCCGCGACGCGCTTTTTTTCCTCGTCGGTAGGCGGAACCGGCGTTTCTCCCATGCCGCCGCGCCGCGTGCGGTACTGGTAGAACGCTTTGCAGTAAATGGTGGAGGTGTCGTCATATACGGCGAAGGTGACGAGCGCCGTTTCTCCGCCCTTCAACTCCTTTGCCTCGTTGACGCCTGTGACCGTGCCCTCGATAACCACGATGCCGCTGTCCTCGGCCAGCTCCCCGATGTCAACGGGCTTATCCGCAATGGCGCGCCCCTTGAGCACGGGGCCTTTGGGAGCGGCTTCCCTTTTTGCGGGGGGCTTGGCGGCCGGCATCGCGCGGGGGTGGTTCGCAGCCTTCGGCTCGTCCGGCACGGACAGCGCGGCCGCCTGAACCTCCAGCGCCGCCTCGTCCCACGGCGGCGGTTCCTCGTTGGGCGGAACGGGCGCGGGGAAGGAGAAACCGCGCTCCTCGCGCATTTTTTTCACCCAAGCCTCCCGCTCGCCGCAAATGGTAAGCGAAACGGGAACCCGAACGCGGAAGATGTCGTACACCGCTTGGCTAAGCTTATCGTCGAGCCGGTGGGATTTGAAAAAGTTGACGGCGATCGCGTCGGGACAGGTGAGCAGGACGCGGCCGTCTTCCAGGCTCCACCCCACATCCCCGATCCAGGCGGAGAGGGCCGGGCTTTGGCGGCGCAAAAAATCCGTCAGCACGGATTTATAGCGGTTGATATCGGCAAGGAAATCCTCGCCCAACGAGGGGCTGGCAACGCGAAGCGCGACCGACAGCCCGGGGAAAAGCTCCCGGAGCCTGCGCTCCAGTACCAGATAGTCCGTTTCGGGTACCAGCTCGTCGCATAAAAAGCTCATATACGCTTTGTTGGCGGCCTTTTTGTAAAGCACGCGCTCTATATGCAGCTTGCCCGCAAGGGGCGGCGCGGCTTCCTCCAGCGCGCGGAGCAGCTCGGTTTTGTTCATGCGTTTTCCTCTTTGGCTCTTGCTATTTTTCTCGCCCGCTCAATTAAAATGGCGGCCAGGTCGCCCTCCGCCCGTTCCGGGGGTTTCCCCTTTTCAAAAATCGCGCCGACGGCGTATGCGCCGCCCTGTCCCCCGGCCGCGCCGCCGGAAGCGGAAAGCCCGCCGCCAGCGAGGCCCACGTCGGCCTCCCGCGCCTCTCCGGGGCCGTTGACCACGCAGCCCATAACGGCGACGGTCAGCGGCACGCGGATGTCGGCCAGCTCCCGCTGCACGCGCTCCGCGATCGCCGCCACGTCGATCCCCGTGCGTCCGCAGGTGGGGCAGCTCACCACGTTGACATAGCCCGCCCTGAGCCCCACAGCTCGTAAAATGTCGATGGCGGCCCGAGCCTCCGGGATGGGGCTTCCTGTCAGCGAGACGCGTATGGTATCCCCGATGCCGTCCAGCAGCAGCGCGCCGATGCCGATCGCGCTTTTGATATGGCCCGCGCCGGGCAGGCCGGCTTCCGTCACGCCCACGTGGAGCGGATAATCCGTTTCCCGGGCGGCCAGCCGGTAGGCGTCGACGGTCAGCTTAACGGAGCTGGCCTTGAGGGAGAGCACGATATCGTGAAAGCCCGCCTTCTCCAGCAGCGCCGCGTGGCCGAGCGCGCTGTCCACCATGCCGCGCGCGGTGACTCCGCCGTCGCGGGCGAGGATATCCTTTTCAACGGAACCGCTGTTGACCCCAATCCGAATGGGGACATGGTGCGCCCTGGCGCAATCCGCCACGCGCCGGACGCCGGCGGCGGCCCCAATGTTTCCGGGATTGATGCGTACCTTGGCCACGCCGCGCTCCATCGCGCCAACGGCAAGATCCGCCCGGTAATGGATGTCCGCCACCAGCGGCACGGGAGAGCCGGCGACAATGGCCGGCAGGGCGTCCAGGCATTGCTCGTCATAAACGCTCAGGCGAACGATGTCGCACCCGGCTGCCGCCAGGGCGCAAACCTGCGCAAGCGTGCCTTTGGCGTCCCTGGTGTCGGTATTGGTCATGCTCTGTACGGTTACAGGCGAGCCTCCTCCAATGGGAACCGGGCCTATGCAAAAGGAGCGGGCAGCGCGCATGGGAAAGCCTCCTTCCATGATAGCGGAACCGGATGGGCGAGCGGAAAACGCCGTGTCGCCCGTTCCCCATTATACCATGCGCGCGCCGTTTTTCCAAATTGGAGCCGGCCGCGCATGGATCGCAAAGCGCGCGCGCACGGGAAAAAGACGTGAAAAAGTCGAGCGGCGCGCATTGACACGCGCCCCCAAAAAAGCTATGATGAACGCAGGCTGAAAGCGCCGAAACGCCGAAAGGAGGAGCAGCCTTGGACGCGGACCCGTACAGTCGAAACCCGGTTTTGTTCCAACGGTACCCCACACAAGTCAATACGCTCCGGACGGCAGGCGCCGGAAGGCGCGGCTGACGCCGCCGCGCCGCGCGGGATCGCTCGCCTGGCCCGTCCGGAAGCAACGCCGCATTGCGGCGCGAAAAGGGCGGGCTTAACGGCATGAAAAAAATCTATTTAACGACGGACGACCACCTCACGGAAATCAGCACCCTGGAAAAGGGCTGCTGGGTGCATTTGCAAAACCCCACGCGCGAGGAAATCGAGGGCCTGAACGCCCGCTTCGCGCTGGACCCCACCTATCTGCAAGCCGCGCTGGACGAGGAGGAAAGCGCCCGTATCGAGCGCAACGACGACCAGACGCTCATTATCGTCGATATTCCTTATGTAGAGGCGGAGGACAACGGATACAGCTATACGACGATTCCAATGGGCATCATTATGGTGGACGACGTGATTATTACCGTGTCCACCCGTGACAGCGCCATCATTACGGATTTTACCGAGGAGCGCATCCGCGGGTTTTGGACGTTTAAGCGCACGCGGTTCATTTTGCAGCTTCTGCACCGCAACGCCTCGCGGTTCCTCGCCTACTTAAAGCAGATTGACAAGGCCAGCATGTTTGTGCAGGAGCGGCTTCAGGCCAGCATGCGCAATCAGGAGCTTTTGCAGATGATGAAGCTGGAAAAGAGCCTGGTGTTCTTCTCCACCAGCCTGAAGGGCAACGAGATGGTGCTGGAGAAGATGATGCGCATGGATATGCTGCGCAAGTACCCGGAGGACAGCGACCTGCTGGAGGACGTCATTATCGAGAATAAGCAGGCCATGGAGATGTGCGCCATTTACCGCGATATCATGTCCGGGACGATGGACGCCTTCGCTTCCATTATTTCCAACAACCTCAACATCGTGATGAAGGTGCTGACCAGCCTGACCGTGGTGCTGGCCGTGCCGACGATTTTCGCCTCGCTCTGGGGCATGAACGTGGCCGTGCCGTTTCAAAATTCGCCTATCGGGTTCTGGGTTGTGCTGGGCATTTCGGTCGTCGCCAGCGTGTGCGCCTTCGTGCTGCTGTGGCGTAAAAAGATGTTCTGAGGCAGGCGGCCAAAAGAGGAGGCGGATCAGGTGCGGACTGCGCTGATTACGGGGGGGAGCCGCGGCATAGGCGCGGCGGTTGTGCGCGCCTTTACGCGGGCGGGATACCGCGCCGCGTTTTTGTATTTGCACAGCGCGGCGGCGGCGGCGGTGCTGGCCGCCGAGACGGGAGCCGTCGCGCTTCGCTGCGATGTGGCGGACAGCCGCCAGGTCGCGGATGCCTGCGCGGAGGCGGCCGCGCGGCTTGGACATATCGACGCGCTGGTGAACAACGCGGGCGTCGCCCAGCAAAAGCTGGCCACAGAAATTACCGACGCGGACTGGAGGCGCATGCTGGACGTGAACCTATCGGGCGCGTTTTACGTATCGCGCGCCGTTCTGCCGCAGATGATCTCCCGCCGGAATGGCCGGGTCGTGAATATTTCAAGCGTTTGGGGCCAGATCGGCGCAAGCTGCGAGGCGCACTATTCCGCCGCGAAGGCCGGACTGATCGGCTTGACGAAAGCGCTGGCCAAAGAGGTCGCGCCCAGCGGAGTGACGGTGAACTGCGTATGTCCGGGAGCGATTGACACCGATATGCTGGCGGGCCTGGAGGAAAGCGCCCTGGAGGAGCTGAGGCGGGAAACGCCCGCCGGCAGGCTGGGCGCTGCGGAGGACGTCGCGGACTGCGTGCTGTGGCTGTGCGGGAACGGCGCGGGCTTTGTGACGGGGCAGGTGCTGGGCGTTAACGGAGGGTTTGGGGAATAGGCCCGAACGGCCTGCCGATAGTGCCCGCGCGCAGTCGGGACGCTCATTCTTTCGGAGCGTACACCCGGGGAGAGAGGATGCCGATATCCGGCAGGTTCCGGTACGCCTCGTTATAATCCAGCCCATACCCCACCACAAAGGCGTCGGGAATTTCAAAGCAGGAATAGTCCACCGTAAGCGGGGCTACGCGGCGCGCGGGCTTATCCAGCAAGGCGGCGATGCGCAGGCTGGCCGCGCCCCGGTTAATCAGCGAGTTTTTGAGGAAGTTGAGCGTCATGCCGCTGTCTACGATGTCCTCGACGATGATGACGTCGCGGCCCAGGATGCTGCGGTCCAGGTCCTTGACCATGCGTACCTCGCCGCTGCTCCTGGTGCTGGCGCCGTAGCTGGACACGGCCATGAACTCGATCTCCAGCGGCAGGTCGATCTGGCGGATCAGGTCGCTGAAAAATACGCTCGCGCCCCTTAGGATGCAGATCAGCACAGGCTTTTTCCCCTCGTAGTCCCGGGTGACGCGCTGGCCGAGCTCCTTGACCGCCGCCGCCAATTGATCGCTGGTAAAGAGGATGCTTTCGAGATCCCTGTACAGAACGCGTTCGTTTTCCATTGCCTGGTCACTCCTTTTGTACTGATCTAAAGATAGGGGATATCGCCTGAAACGTTCAGGCAAAAGCAATCGGCACAGGGCTCGCCGGCGCGCAGCTCCTCGGCGGCGCAGAGGCCGGGCAGCCAAAGGACGCGCGGGCCAATCGCCAGCAGGGGCAGCGCCCGCCGGAAGGGCGGGTCGATTTTGCGGTCGGTCAGGAAGCGGCGCAGCGGCTTGGAGCCGGGCGCGCCAAAGGGCCGGATGCGATCGCCCGAGGCGGGCAGGCGAAGGACGGGCCCCTGCGCAAGCAGCGCGGCGGGGAGCAGCACGCGCGAGGCATTCTCGGGCACGGGGACTTCCGCCGCGCACTTGGACAAGGAAAACCGCATCCCGGCAAGCTCATAGCGCCGTCGACCGGGCGTGACGGGAATAGGCGGTGCGTCCGGAAGCGGGACGAGGGGTTCCCCGTCCTGCCGCGTTAAAAACAAATACGCCTTGCCGGATAGGGCCAGAAGCCCATGAGGCAGGTTTCCCCTCTCGCCGGGGGCGGCGGCGAGGAGCCGGAGGAGCATCAGCGTGTCCGCGCTGGAAAGGCTCCGTTCCCGGGGCGCGAGGGAGAGGGACGGCAGGGCCTCCGCAACCCACCGGCGCAGAACCCGCCGGGCAAGCGCCTCATCGGCATGGAGCAGGCCCGCTTTTTTCAGCGCGAAGATGGGGGGACGGCAATAGCGCGCCCGTTCCAAAAGGGAGTCGGCAAGCGCCGTCAGGCAGCGGTCGTCGGCCGCGAGAAGTCCGCCCGCCCGCGCGACGCGTCCGGCCGCGCCCGGGAAAAGGCCCTCCAGCCTTGGCAGGATTTCCAGCCGTAATGCGTTGCGGGGCGTGCATGGCTGCCGGTTGCTCTCATCCTCGCGGAAGCGCAGGCCCTCCTCCCCCAGCGCGTCCAGCAGCGCCCGCTTTGGAAGCGAAAGGAAGGGGCGAACCATCAACCCGCCGGCAAACGGCATTACTCCGCGCATGCCGGCCAGACCGGCGGCGCCCGCGCCGCGCAGCAAATGCATCAGCACGGTTTCAGCCTGATCGTCGCGGTGGTGGGCCAGCAGGAGCGCATCCGCGTGGAAAAGCGCCATCTGCTCCGCAAAGATGCGGCGGCGGCTCTCTCTCGCGCGCGTTTCAACGCCCGGGTCCGCCATGCCGCCGTCCAGCCCCGCGTCGGCAACCGCAAGGGGCACGCGCAATTCATGACAAAGGGCGCGCACAAACGCCTCGTCCTCCCGCGAGCTCTCGCCGCGAAGGCCATGCTGCACATGGCAGGCGCAAAGCGCAAAGCCGAGCTCGGGCCTCAGGGCGCAGAGCGCATGGAGCAGCGCGACGCTGTCGCCGCCCCCGCTGACGGCCGCGAGCAATACGGCGTCGCGGCGGTCGAGCCCCGCGCCGGAAAGCGCGGCGCGAACGGCGGATAACACTGCCTGATTTTTCATACGCCGTTCGCCTCATCCCGTCCCATCAGCAGAGCGGTCAATCGACCGGCGACATACGTTTCGCGGGAGAGGGCGGCGCGCGCCCAAGCCTCCGCGGACTCGCGCCCGGGCATTAACAGGGCGGCGGTATACAGCGCGTCCTGCCCCTGGAAGCAGACGACGGCGGAATGCTCGTGCCTGCCGTAAGCGCAAAGCGCCCACCGTCCGGGAGCCGCGGACGCCATGGCCGCCTCCAGCGTACCGGCATTTTCCGGCGGATGAAGCGGCGCCTCGCCGTCGGGAGCCGGAAGGGTATATAGAAGCATCAGGAGCCGCGCGGCGCACAGGCGGAAACGCTTTATGGCCGATTCCGCCAGCGCGCGGGAAGGGGTGCGGATGCGAAGCAGGAGCGTGGGAACATCCCCTTCGCGGACGGTGCAGAGAAGGCGGTTCTCGCCCTTTGGCGCGCGCTCATGGACGGCGCGGATATGACGGCGTTCGCTGAGCTGGGCGGAGTAGGCGGGGGCGGCCTTGCGGATTCGCTCGCGGTCGGTGCGGGGCATTTTATCCGCAAACAGGGCGAGGCTTTGACGGCCCTCGGCGGTCAGGTACAGCATTCCCTGCAGGCCATGGACGCCCTCGGCGAGCGAGCCGTCCAGCAGAAGCTCGTCCACATAGACGCAAAGGGGCACGTATTCCATCAGCTCCAAACGGGCGATAAACGGCCAAAGCTGTTCCAGCGTGGCCATGCCAAGCGCGTCAAGGCAATCGAGCACCCGCAGCCGGTTTTCCGTATCCGTGATCCTTCTTTTTGGAACCTGAAAAGGCATGTGGCCCTCCTGCCGAATGGCTGGCGAAATGCGGCCGGCTCGCCGGCAATGAAAGAATGGACAAAGCGTAACGCTTTGCCCACAGGCTGTTCAAGAACCCAATCTGAGGGTGATTTGGAGGGGCCGCGGCTCCTCCGAATCAAATCGTATCGCGGCGGCTAAGGCTCCGGCGCTTTCGCCATGCACAGCGCCCGGGCTGGGAAGACTTTGCCCTTAGGAATCCCTTTTCGGGCCGCGCTCGCGGCTCCGGCACGGATCGAGGGCAACGCGGCAGTCCCTTTTACCCGTATTGGTAAAAAAGGACGCGCCACCCACGCCGTGGACAAGGCTCGACGCTTCGCCCGGTCAATGCCGCGAGGGCATGTCGCTGTAAGCGGAACCGGCCTGCCGGGGCAGGCGCGGCATTAAGCCATAAAGGGCTTGATGTCGCCAAGCAGGTCGTCGCAGGAATCCGTATAGATTTCCATGGTGATAGGCTTGCTCAGGTCCAAGCTGAAGATGCCCAAAATGGACTTGGCATCCACCACATGGCGGCCTGCGCGCAGATCGACGTCATAAGGGTAACGGTTGACGATGTTGACAAAGGACTTGACATTCTCAGCCAAGCTCAGCTTGATGTTGACAGACTTCATGGTGTGATAGCCCCCTTTCATTCTTACACGGGCATTATACACCCATTCTTTTGAAAAAGCAAGGAAAAGCAGGGGATTGTTGCTATGGGTTCCCCTTCCTGTTTGATTCCGGAACCGCCGGCTTTCTCCGGTTCAGGACTTCATAAAAGCTTGCCTTTCGGCGGCCTTTTCCGCCGAGAACCGAAACTGCCCGCCGCTGGCGTAGCCGGGCGGTACGATTCCATTTGGAGGGGCCGGGGCTCCTCCAAGCCACTCCAAAATGGGGTTGTCAACAGTCTGCGCCGGCTTTCCCCGTTTCTTATTTAGCATAGGCTCCGGGGCCTCGCGGCGGGCGGAGCCGTCAGACGCGGTTTCCGACGCGGCGTCGGGGGCTGCACGGCGGTTTCGCGGGCTTTCGCCCGCCGTGCATGCAAACCAGCGTCCGCTCGCCCTCGCGGCGCGATCCGCGCATCCTCCGCTTCGACAAGCTTCCTCTACGCTTCCACGCAATTTTTCGTCTTTCTTTTCGTTTGCTTGTTGCAATTTCCGTTCCATGCTATAATACGTTTTATGACGGCGCGGCGCGCCGGCGCGCCGAGTCGCGCAAGAAAGACGAAAGAAGGATGGGCTCCCTCATGAAGCTTCTCATCGACGAAGTGCGGGCGCTGGCCGCGCAGTTCACCGAGGACGGCAGGTGCGGCCTTCCCGTTTCTTATGGCGGAGGACATATCAACGATACGTACCTGTTTGAATGCGAGCGCGGCGGTCGGGCCGCGCAGTTCGTGCTGCAGCGCATCAACAAGGCCGCCTTTCCCAAGCCGGACGAGGTGATGGAAAATATGCTGCGCGTCACCGAGTATCTGCGGGCCGAGATTCGCAGGCGGGCGGGAGACCCGGAGCGCGAAACGCTTGAATTGCTCAGGACGCGGGCGGGGGCGTTTTTTGCCGTTGACAAAAACGGGGATTTTTGGCGCTGCTACCGCTTTGTTTCCGATACCGTCAGCTATGATCGGGGCGGTGGGCCCGCCGTGTTTTATGAATCCGGACGGGCGTTCGGCCGTTTTCAGGATATGCTGAGCGGCTTTAACGCGGCTTCGCTTCACGAGACGATTGAAAATTTCCATCATACGCCCAAGCGCTTTCAGGCCTTCAGGGAAGCCGTCCGGCGCGACGCGGTCGGGCGGGCGGCAGGCGTCCGCGATATGATCGAGGAGGCGCTCGCCTACGAGCCCTTTTCCGCTACGCTGACGGACGCCCTCGCGCGCGGCGAGCTCCCGCTGCGCGTCACCCATAACGATACCAAGCTCAATAACGTGCTCATCGACCAACGAACCGGCCGGGGCCTGTGCGTGATTGATTTGGACACCGTGATGCCCGGCCTGTCCGCTTATGACTTTGGCGACGCCATCCGCTATGGGGCGAGCACCGCGGACGAGGATGAGCCGGACGTCGACAAGGTGCATTTCAGCCTGCCGCTTTACCGTTCCTATGCGGAGGGATATTTGAGCGAGGTGCGCGAAAGCCTGACCGACCGGGAGGTGGACTCGCTGCCGGTAGGCGCGAGGATGATGACCCTGGAATGCATGATCCGCTTCCTGGGAGACTATCTGAACGGGGACGTTTATTTCAAGACCGATTATCCGGAGCATAACCTGGTCCGGGCCCGCACACAGCTCAAGCTTCTCCGGGAGATGGACGGCTGCGGGGAGGAAATGGCCCGGATTGTAAACGAGCTTGGAAAGGGGAAACGGCAAGGATGAAAAAGCCGATCTTGCTCATTATGGCGGCGGGCTTGGGCAGCCGCTACGGGGGGCTGAAGCAGATGGACCCCGTGGGGCCCGGCGGGGAGCTGATCCTGGACTATTCGCTATTCGACGCGCGCCGCGCGGGGTTTGAGCGTGCCGTCATCGTTATCAAGCGGGAAAACGAGCGGGATTTTCGGGAGGTGCTGGGCGACCGCGTGGGCAGGCATATGCGCGTGGACTACGCCTACCAGGATTTGGGGGACCTGCCCGACGGTTTTTCGGTCCCGGAGGGGCGGACCAAGCCCTGGGGCACGGGGCATGCGGTGCTAGCCGCGCGCGGCTTGGTGGACGCGCCCTTCTGCGCCATCAACGCCGACGACTATTATGGCGAGCGCGCCTTCAGGCTCTGCTTTGATCATCTTACGAGCCTGAGGGACGAGGGAGATATCGCCATGGTCGGCTATCTGCT
Source organism: Candidatus Limiplasma sp. (assembly GCA_048370855.1). Taxonomy (GTDB): domain Bacteria; phylum Bacillota; class Clostridia; order Christensenellales; family Aristaeellaceae; genus Limiplasma. The sequence continues at coordinate 22,635 of DBGEOK010000091.1, forward strand.
GAAAAACACGCTGAGCGAAACGGGAAGCGTGGCGCGCGGCGTGTGCGAGCTGAACGGCCAGGGAGAGCTGGCGGATTTAATCGAGCGCACGCATATCATCTCCACGGTGGACGGGCCGCTGATGACCGAGGACGGGCGGAGCTACACGCGGCTTTCGCCCGATACGGTCGTCAGCATGAATATGTGGGGGTTCCCGGAGGGCGTTATGCGCAGTCTCTCCGATAGCTTTCCGCGCTTCCTGACCCAGGCGCTGGCGGATAACCCGCACAAGGCGGAGTTCTTTCTGCCGACGGTCGTGGACGAGCTGCTCCGCGCGGGGAGCGCGAGGGTTACGGTGCATACCACGCCGGACAAATGGTATGGCGTGACCTACCGGGAGGATCGGCCGCTGGTACAGGCCGCGCTGAAAAGGATGACCGGGGAGGGGCGCTATCCATCCCCGCTGTGGGCGAAGGGGTGACTTGATGGAAAAGCGAAAGCCAAAGGGAACGACCATTCTGATGTGGGCGCTGCTGGCGGGCGCGGCGGTTGCAATCGCGCTGCTCGCCCCCCAGACCCTGAAGGATTATCAAACGCTGGAAACCGAGCGCAACGCGACGCCGACGCCCACGGCGGATGTGAGCAGCGTGCTGCAGGTAACGGTTGACCCGGACAATACGCCCGCGCCTACGGCCATGCTGCTGAAGATCGGCGTGAAGGGGGACGAGGTCACGCGGCTGCAGGAGCGGCTGACGGAGCTGGGGTACTATACCGGCGAGGTGGACGGGCAGTACGGCCAGGCCACCGCCGAGGCGGTCAAACGCTTTCAGGAGCAGCATAACCTCCAAAGCGACGGCATCGCGGGAGAAAACACGCGCTCCATCCTATATGGCGGCAATGCGGAAAGCTATGTGCCCACGCCGCCGCCGACCGCAACGCCCTCGGCGCTCAAAAAGGGCGACGATAACGGCGCGGTCCGCGCGCTCCAGCAGCGCCTCCGGGACCTGGGCTACTATACCGGAAGCGTGGACGGCGACTTCGGCGGCGGCACACAGGAGGCCGTGCGGCTGTTTCAAAGCCAGAACGGCTTGGGGGTGGACGGCATCGCGGCGGAGCAGACGCTTTCGCTGCTGTTTGGAGACGGGGCGAAGCCGGTTACCGCCACCCCGACGCCGGACCCGGCCGACATGCCCGTTATTGTGAACAAATCGCATACGGTGTCAAAAGACGACAAGCCAAGCGACCTTGTGCTGCTCCGAAACGTTCTGCCCTCCTCTCTTGTCAATGTCAAGGGCAGCGAAATCGAGGGCGACCGCGCCGCGGTCCAGGCCCTAAAAACGATGCTTGAAGCCGCGAAGGAAGAGGGCGTCACGGGTTGGCAGGTGAGCGCGGGCTACCGCAGCTACGATTATCAGCAAACGCTTTTTGACAAGCAGGTCAAACAGTACCAGAGCGAGGGCATGAGCAAAGAAAAGGCCCTTTCGGCAACCAGGCTTACCGTGGCGGACCCCGGCGCCAGCGAGCACCATACGGGCCTGGCCTTTGATATGACCGTGCCGGGCGTGGCCTTCAAAGGCACCAGGCAGCAGAAATGGCTTCAAAAAAGCTGCTGGGATTACGGCTTTATCATCCGATACCAGGAGGATAAGGAGCAGATCACGGGCTTCCTGGCCGAGTGCTGGCACATCCGCTATGTGGGCGTTAAGCACAGCGTCGTCATGCGGGACCGGAATTTATGTCTGGAGGAGTATTTGGGAGAGGCGTAGAAGCGCCGGCTGGGCGTAGGGCGGACGCGGGGATGGGCGGATGGAATCACGCGCGCCCGCTTTTTTTGCGCCGCGCAAGCCGCTCTTGGGCGGCGGGCGATCCGGCCCGGCAGGATGGGCGCGAATGGGAGCCCGTTTGACTTTGCCATAAAACCTGCTACAATGTACGGTATCGCGCAGGAACGGGAGAGATATTCATGAAAAAGCCCGTGCGGCTTGTGGATGTGGCAATGCGTGCCGGAGTTGGCGTGGGAACGGCTTCCCGCGTCATCAACAACCATCCCTCCGTCAAGGAGGACAAGCGAAGGCGCGTGCTGGAAGCGATTACCGAAATGGACTACCAGATCAACGGCATCGCGCGGAGCCTTAAAGCCAATACCACCAAGACCATCGGCGTGCTGATCCCCGATATCGCCAACGAGTTTTATGCCGACGTCGTGCGCGGCATGGAGGACGTGGCGCGGGAAAAGGGATACTCCTATATTTTGAGCAGCACGGACAGCAACACGGAAAAAGAGCTGCTCGCCATCAGCATTATGCGGGAAAAGCAGGTGGACGGCATCATGATGATGTCCCATACGGTCGCGCCGGAAATGCTTACCTACATACAGCACAACGCGCTGCCCGCCGTGCTGGTGGCTTCCGGCATGAGCCATCCCTCGGTCTCCGCCGTCAGCATCGACAACCGGAAGGCCGCCTACGACGCGGCGCGCTATTTGCTGGACCTGGGGCATACCCGCGTCGCGATCGTCAGCGGCCCCATCAGCGACCAGAGCGGCGGCGTCGCAAGGCTGGCGGGGTTTGAGGACGCCATGCGGGAACGCGGCCTGACCGTTTCAAAGGAATATGTCCACAGCGGGGCGGATTATAGCTACCGGACCGGATATGAAAAGATGGAAAGGCTTTTGGCGCTCGAGCGCCCGCCTACGGCGGTTTTTTTGGCCGGCGATTATATGGCGATCGGCGCGATCAAGGCGGCGGACCATCACGGCGTTGCCGTTCCGGATCAGATCGCGGTGATGGGCTTTGATAACCTCGCGGTTTCGCGGTACTACGCGCCTTCGCTGTCAACCGTAAACCAGCCGCGCTACCGCATGGGACAGGAGGCCATGCGCCTGCTGTTCTGCCGGATATCGGGCGAAGCGCCGGAAACGGCCGACGTGGTGCTGCCCCATGAGGTTTTGAGGCGTCAATCCACGGAAAAGAATATTTTGGACGAGCTGGTTGGATAAGGAGCGGCGGAACGATGGAAAGCGGTACCCCGCCTTCAGCGCCGTGCGCGCGATCGGGCTCCCGGCTGGAGGGCGGGCGCGGAATCCGCTGTCGGAAGCCTGTTTTTGATCGCCGTCGGGAAGAACCGTGGCATTTCATGCGGGAAATGGCAAAGATCAGCGCGCCGTAACATTTTACGAAAATCCTTTGTACTTTCGCGGCATCCTATGATATAATGGAAAAGTCGCGTTGGCGCTTGCTTTGCATACCAAAAAAGCGGAGCGGCGAACGGCGCGCGGGCGCTGCGGCCGGAGGAAGCGTTGCGTTCCATCGCGCCCCGCGGCGGCAATAACCGAATCGCGCACTCTTCCCGGCGCGGCATGAAGCGGTCGGGAGGGCGGACAGGAGGACTTGTCAACTTGAAGAAAAACCAACGGGGAATGATGGGCTATGTGGTGCTCATCGCGGCCTTTATCCTGATTGCGGTGGTATTGAACGGCGGCTTCGGCCAAACGGCGAACCGCCGCATCGAGTACCCCGAGCTGCTGACGGCCATCCGCGAGGATAACGTCAAGGCGGTGGCCATCCGCGGATCGTCGCTGGTGGGGCTTTACCGCAACGGCGGCGTGGCGGATGTGGATTTTCCCGAACGGGGATACGATTTTGAAACCACCATCGGATCGGATTTTATTGATACCGTGCGCCAGATGACTGCGGCCAAGGAGGGAAAGGCGCTGGACGAGGTCAGCGTCAGCGACCTGCCCTTTACGGTGGCGTATCGCGCGCCCGTGGTGACGCCCTGGTATATTGAATTTTTGCCCTTCATCATCATTATCGTCATCAGCATGGCCCTGTGGTATTTCGTGATGGCGCGGCAGGGCGGCGGCAACAGCAAGGTGATGAACTTCGGCAAAAGCCGCGCGCGCGTCAGCGATCCGTCCAAGAACCGCGTGACCTTTAAGGACGTCGCGGGCGCGAAGGAGGAG
>DBGEOK010000092.1:0-21024 GCA_048370855.1 Candidatus Limiplasma sp.
TTTTTTCTTTCTTCTTCCGCTTCGCTTTCCGCGGGGGGCGGCATGGCCCGCCCGCCGCGCCCGCGCTTCACCTGACGGTGAGCTTCGCGGTTCCGTCCGTCACGATCAGGCTGTTTGGCAGCGCCTCGAGAGAGGTCATGATTTCCAGCGTCGCCGTGGGCAGGCCGTCCGTGCATACGCTGGCGGACAGGTTGAGGCCCCCGGGCAGCTCCATGCCGTCGCCGTCGCATAGGGTCAGGCCGTACAGCGCATCCCGCGCCGCGTCCTCGTTCATGCCGTCCGGCGCTGTGAAGGCGACGGTCAGGTAGATGCCGGTGACATATTGCTCGGCCGAAACGCTCAGCAGCTTCATGCCGCTAAGCGCGGCGTCGCCCTCGGGCAAATAGGTCCTTTCAGCCGTCAGCGGCGACACGGGAATCGTTGCTTCCTCCCGGACGCGCCAGCGTTCCAGCTCCTCGCCGGTTTCCGGGTCAAACTGGGTCACGGCCATGTACAGGGTCACGGGCAATTCGCCTGAAACGGTTCCAGGCTGGAGCGCCGGCATGTTGAAGTATACAATGGACCCGTCCTCATTCCACATGGCGTCCTCCATGGCTTCCCCGCCGCTGTACGCCTCGTCCACCTCGATCAGGGCGCGAATGCCGTATAGAGGCAGGCCCAGCTCCTTGGCGGCGTCCATCCAGGTCGTCCCGCGCTCCAGCTTGTAACGGTTCAGGATGGTATCCTCCCCGGCGTCGACAGCGTCGTATACGTCCATATCAGGAGCGTATAGCGCTTCCGTCCCGTCCGTGGTCTGGATTTCGGCGGAGCTCAGGGCAATCCGCGCGTCCGTCAGCAGTTGATGAAACGTAAAGGTCATGGGCCCCACGCCGTACTGCTTGGGTTTCGTGGCGTAAAGGGCCTCCTCCGCCGCCTTGGGCACGGTAACGTTGTCGTACTTCTTGTAAAAATCTGTCCACCCCAGCCGCGTCGCCGCGAAGGCGACGGCGATGCCGGCCACGATGATGACCGCCGCGATCAACACGGCTCGGAAAGAGATGCGTTTCATTGGCTTTTCCTCCTTGACGGAGCGGGCGGCATCCATCAGCGCGCTGTAACATTTCTCCGGGATCGGCTGAAACGCCTTGTGGAAATCGAGGTCGCTGATCTCGCGCTTCATTGTGCATCCAGCTCCTTTCTTAGGGCTTCCTTTGCGCGGTGGAGCCGCCCCCTGACGGCGGGCTTTGGAAGCCGCAGCGCCTCCGCGATTTCCGCGTAGCTCATCCCTTCCGAATAGAAGAGGACCAGCGGCAGCCGCAGCCTTTCCGGCAGCGATTCCAGCGCGAAGGCCAGCTCCGGGTCCGGAGGTTGAACGGACGGTTCTGGAATTTCCGCCATCAAAACAACGCGCCGTCTTTTGCGTTGCGTGTCGTAACACGTATTGATAAGGATTCTCGTTACCCAAGTGCGGAAATAACGCGGCTCCCGCAAGGTAAACCGCCTTTCCCATGCTTTGAGCGCCGTATCCTGAAGCGCGTCCCTGCAGGCGTCGTCGTTCCGGAGGATCGTATACGCCACGCGGTAAAGCGTCGCGCTGTGGGCGTCCATCTCCCGTATGAAAAAATTCTGATCCATCTGCTCATCCCCCTGTAACGTTACACCCATTAGACCGCCGAGCCGTGCGAAACGTCACGGCAAAAAAATTTTTTGTGGAGGCTTTCACAGGAAAAAAGCGCCTTGGACGTCCTTCGCCAAGGGGCTGAAACCGACGGGCAGAACCAGCGCAGCGCAGGACGTCCGGCTTGCGATGCGGCGATTGGGGAAGGGACGTTGGGAGGCTCCGCCTCCCAAGCCCGCCGCCTAAGGGCTTCGCCCTTAGGAATCCCTTTGCTTGGGCCGCGTTCGCGGCCCAAGCGTGATTGAGAATGACGAAGGGGAGCGTCAGCCCGGTCGGCTGTCCGCCGCAGGCGCGAGCCAATACAAGGGCCGGGTACGGCAGTACCCAGAACGCCGATAGTGGCGAGGGAGCGAAACGAGAAAGCCGCCCGAGCAGGGCGGCGGGCGACGATCGAGCGACCAAAACCTTTTCAACCAAGGCGAAAACAACCCGCGGGATGCGCTTTGGGAAACGTCATCCCGATGGGCTGTTGCGAGGAGCGCAAAACGAAACCGGCAGCGCAACGGGCGAAAATTGAGTTTGCACAGGCTCTTGGGCGGTAGAAAGCCTGTCTGCGACCGCGGCATGGATCTGGAGCCCATTCTTGGGCCGCGACGCGGCACAAGTAAGGGATACCCAGGGGCGAAGCCCTTAGGCCAGACCGTTGACAAGCCCATTGGGGAGTGGTTTGGAGGGGCCTCGCCCCCCAAATAAAATCGGTTCGCCCGGCTTCGCCGGCGGAGGGTTCGGGAGGCGGCGCCTCCCGCCAAGGCGGCCTGCATAAACGCTTCGTAGCGGGCGCAAGCAAGCCGGTCGGAAGCGGGCGAAGCGTCCGGTTGTCCGAAACGGAAGCCGCCGCCCGCCGTCAGGCGAAGGAGGGTACGGCCCCCCCGCCGAAGACAATGTTGCCGCGCGGCTTACCGGTCCACTGTGGGATCGTCGCCCCGCTCGTTCAGGTAACGGTCAATGATGAAGCGCGGACGCCGTTTGGTTTCATGATAAATTTTGCCGATATACTCCCCGATCACGCCCAGGGATAGAAGCTGAATGCCGCCGATCATCCAGATGGAAGCGAGCGTGCTTGTCCACCCGGTCACGGTATGCCCGGAAATCCAGGATATCAGCGTATACACCAGCATGCAGAGCGAAATGAGGAAAATGACGATGCCCACGGTGGTAATCAGCCTGAGGGGCTTGACGGAAAAGCTTGTGATGCCGTCTATGGCAAAGGCGAGCATCTTTTTAAACGGGTATTTGCTTTCCCCGGCGAAGCGCTCGCTGCGGTCATAGGTCACAACGCCGCTTTGAAAGCCCACCAGCGGCGCGAGCCCCCGCAAAAACAGGTTGACCTCCCGGAACTGGGAGAGCGCCTGAAGGGCGCGGTTGCTCATCAGGCGATAGTCGGCGTGGTTGTAGGTGATGTCCACGCCCAGCCCTTTCATCAGCCGGTAAAACAGAAGCGCCGTCTGCCGCTTGAAAACCGTGTCCGTGTCCCGCTTGTTCCGAACGCCGTAAACGATCTCGCAGCCCTTTTGGTACTCCTGGATAAAGCGGTCCATCGCGTCCATGTCGTCCTGCAGGTCGGCATCCATGGAAATGCAGATATCGCACCGGTCGCGCGCCGTCATCAGCCCGGCCAGCAGCGCGTTCTGATGCCCGCGGTTGCGGCTCAGCTTGACGCCCTCAAACAACGGTTCTTGGTCATGCAGCTCCGAAATCAGCGCCCAGGTTCGGTCCTTGCTGCCGTCGTCCACCAGCAGCACGCGGCTGTCTTCGGCGATCAACCCGTTTTCAACAAGGGAAGCCATCTTCGCCTTCAGCCGTCTGGAGGTTTCAGGAAGGACCTCCTCCTCATTGTAGCATGGAATGACCACCATCAGCTTGCTAGCCATCGTTCTTCCTCCTATTCCACAGTAAACGGATCGGATATCACCGTTGCAGTCGTATCGTTCATAACGGCCTGTACGCGGACGCGATAGGCGCCGGGGTCCGCGTATTCCCCGTCCTTGAGCTTCCCATCCCAATAAAATACGCTGCCCTCGGGCTCAAGCTGCATGGGGCGGGTCGCGCTGCGGTGGCATAAGCGGTAGACGACCTTGTCCTCATCGTCCAGGATTGCGACGCTTAGCGCGCATGGGTAATCATGCCCCACAAAAATGCTGAGCTCGCGACCGCCCTTACGGATGAGCGCCGGCTCCACCCTCGCCGTCAGGTTCAGCTCGCCGGAATCCGGCGGCACGCAGATTACGCGCCCCGCTTGTACCGTCAGCTTGCCCTGGTCGATGGTGACAAGCTGTACCAGCACGTAGCCGTAGGCCTCGTCCGTCAGCTCTCCGATAGTCAGGCTGCGCACCTTCCGTCCGGCCGACATCGCCCCGGGCCGGTCGCCGAACGCCGTGAAGCGCTCGGCCTCGTCATAAATCAACTGCGCCTTGTCAAATTCCCATTTCCCCTCGCGCTGGTAAACCACCTGATAAGCGACCCTCACCGGCCGCATGGCGATAAACTCGATGGTGATCTTGCGGGAGGAACGGCTCAGCGTCGTTCCGGAAAACGTGATATCCATCACCGGGGCGCGATCCAGGCCCGTGGGCAGGGGCTCGTTGATGTCATACCGGAATATGACAAAATCATCCGACTGGGGATATACCTGCGGCGTGGACGCGGCATGGGTCAAAAGCAGGTAATCGTACAGCTCGCCCAGCGTCACGCTGCCGTCGTGGTTCCGGTCGGCGGGATAGCCGCTGCCCGGGCTCAGCCCCTGGGCCAGCGCCTGCGTAAAATAAAAGGCGCCCTGCGGCTTGCCGCCCTTCAGCTCCGGCTCGTTAGTTTCATCCGCGCTCCAATACCAGCTTTCCTCCAGCGCCCCGCTGCTGGTCAGCACCTTAAAATCATCGCCTAAAAAACAGGTCCGCTCCGGCGGGTCCGCCATCCCCTTGCCGATAAACGCGCCGCTGTTGCAGGCGTCCAATATCAGCACCTTGGCGCCGGGAATGCCGTCAAAGGCGGCTTCCAATTGGGTGGGGGTTATCCTGCCCTCCGTCACGCCGTCGCTGAGCAGTAGGGACGGCTCCGCCCCGCTCTCTGGCTGGTAAACGCCGTGCGTGCTGATATAGAGGTAACTGACGTCGCCCTCGCGCGCGCCCGCAAACGTTTCGCGGATTAAGTCCGTCAGCTCCCCGGCGGAGGTCACGGGCTCGTCCGGCAGCAGCAGCGTGGAAAGGGGCGTCTGCGCCGCCTGAAAGGCTTCTTGCATGGCGTAGACATTGTTGGTCGAGCTGGGATAGATGCTGGGCTTGGTTACAAAGTTGTCGACGCCCACCAGCAGCGCGCGTTCTGTCCGCGTCTGCGCGCTGATGAGATTTTCAGCGTCTCCGGGCGGCATGGCATCGCCCTGGGCAAACGCCGCGGGAACCGCGGCCAAGGCAAACAAAGCTGAAAGCCAAGCGGCGCGCATACGCCTTCCCAGCACTGGCCACACCTCCCCCGCCTTCAATCACGGCGCTTCGCCGACATTTATTGTACACTATTTCCCCATCTTCGTACAGTTTTTTCAGGCAAGAGGAAGAAGTTGACATGTAACGAAAACGGGACGGCGCAAGAAAAAGGCGTTAATCCTCCACCAGCCAGCTATCGGGCGAGCGAAGCGTGGCCTCTACATCAGCCGCCTCTATGGCCTGCTGCGTTTCCCGGTCGGCAATGCCAGTGGCGCTTTTGTTTTCCATCCATTCGGTTTGAAAGGCGATCACCGCGCGCCTGGTATTGCCGCCAAAGGCCCCGGTCAGGTGGCGTTCCTCCAGCAAGCCAAGACGGTTGAGCGCCTGCTGAAGCGCAAGCACCTTATCGCCTCGGTTGCCGCTGCGCATGGTGGTGTCCACCACATCCTCGCACACGCCGAAGCCCAGCACCTGGCTGTTGCCCAACAAGTAGCTGTTGCGCTGGACAGCCGAAGGGTTGTTGCCCTCGATGACGTGGATCACCACGCGGCCCTCCGCGTCTGTGGCGCAATATTCCACCAGCGCGACATGCTCGGTATCTCCCGCTTCGTTATAGCTGAAGAAAACCAGGTCGCCCGGTCGCGGAATATAATCGTTCTTTTTCATCAGATGATCCGCGCCCTTGAGCCATTGATAGCCCCAGTCGGGACAGTTGCCTTTGCGGTATACGAAGCGCCCGCGCTTGATGAACCAGTCGCGCCCCGTGTTCTGACCGCTCCAGTTGGGATACACGCTTTCCAGCAGCGCCGTTCCGTAGCGCTCGTCCACCTCGTTTACGCACCAGCAGATGAACTCCGCGCACCATTCCGCGTTGGCATCGCCCGCCCACGCGCCATATTTGGTATAGCTACGGTCCCCCTCCGCGTAGCCCAGCTCCTCGCGCGCCACCTCCAGCAATCGCGTAACAAAGTCGGGCGGCTCCTCCTGGTCGATCCTTGTTTCCCCTGCCTGCTTGTCCACGTCGGAGACGGCATAGACATAATCGGGCGGCTCCGGCGTCGCAAGGGGGTCGGGCGTTCGGGTCGCTTCCGCCATGCGGGCCAGCTCCTCCTCGTCCAGGTTCTCCGCGCGCGCCGGCAGCCGGAGGGAAAACAGCAGCACAGCCAGGCACATCCCCAGGCAAAGCCATCGTTTCATGCAGACCACCATCCTCTCACAGGGCTCGCCGCGACCGAAAAACGCCGCTTTAGCCCCCTTACCGGCCAAAGGCCTCGATTCCGCGTAAAAGCTCAAACTCGCGTATGGAGCGCACGGTGGAAAACATCTTGCGCGTCAGTATCGCGCCCGCGCGGTAGAACAGGCAGATAAACGGCACGTCGTTGGCGAACTGCTGCTGTATCGCCTGCGAGGTATACGCGAACTCCTCCCGGTCCTGATTGGTGCGCAGCGTTTGAAACAGGCTGGTCATTTCAGAGCTGACATAGCGGCAATAGTTCTGCTGGTTACCCTTGATAAGGAAAAAGCCGCAGTCCGGCACCACGTCCATTTGAAAGGCGCACAGGGCCAAATCGAACGAACCGCTTTCCAGCCTTTCCATCATTTCGGAATAGGAAACGGGGTTCACCTTCACGCCAATCTTCACAGCCGCCAGAAAATCCGCGATCATGTTGGCCGTCTCAAAGCGGACGTCGTTTTCCGGGTCCTCATACACATAAAGCTGAAAATGGAGGTTCCTTGCTTTTCCGTCCACCACCTTGTCCATCATGCCGTCGCCGTCCGTATCGCTCCAGCCGTCCTCGGCCAGAAGCTCCAACGCCCGCTCCGGGTTGTATACGAAGGTTCGTTCCTGATCGTAATACAGCCAGCTATCCGAGGAGACGGGGGTGTCGGCGTCCACGGTCATGCCCATGTAGACGTTTTGGGCGATCAGGTCCTTATTGATGGCGTATTGAATCGCCTGGCGCACCTTCAGGCTTTCCAGCGGAAATTCCTTATGGTTGAGCATGAGGGTTTCGAGCTGCCGGGTGGAGTAGGCGATGGACAGGGAATTGATGCCGCTCTTGTATTGAGCCGCCGCTACGGAACGGGTAAAAACCGTGTCCACGCGGCCATATTCAAAGGCGGTAATCATGTCCTTGTTGTTTGCGTAAAACATGACCATGATTTCCTGAACCTGCGGCTGCATCTGCCACCACGAGGGGTTGGCGACAAGCCATAGATAGCTGCCCGCCTCGAACGAGCTGATGACGTACGGGCCCGTGCCCAGCGGGTTGGCCATCTCCACCTGGGACGCCGGCACCACGGGGAACGTCATGGAATAAAGAAGGCCGTAGTAGCTGCGCGCCGCCTTCACCACCACGGTGCGTTCGTCCGTGGCGGTAATGGAGGAAACCAGGTAGCGGATATTCTGGTAAAAGCCGTTGTCGGAGACTTCCTTGTTCTTTGCCAGGTTGAGAATAAACTGGCAGGAGGCGACAACGTCGTTGGCCGTCAGCGGCGTGCCGTCGGAAAAGGTGACGTTTTCCCGAAGCGTGAACGTCCAGGTTTTCCCTCCCCCCGTTTCCGACCAGTTCTCCGCCAGCAGAGGCTGGGGAAGGCCGTTGTCGTCAATGGCGACCAGGCTTTCATACACCATGCCGTACAGCGAAACCACATCCCGCTCCACAGGCGTGAGGGGGCGGATTTCCGTTGTGCGGGAGCTGAGCATGCCGACGATGAGAGAATCCTCCACGTTTTCGCCATAGGCGACCGCGGGGGACAGCATCAGGCAGAGCAGCAGGCAGAGCAGGCGCTTCAGGCTCTCTTTCATGCATCATCCTCCGTGCTTTGGTAGTACAGGCGCTTATAGACGGCGTAATCGCGCAAAACGCGCGTAGCGTACTGCTTCGTTGGGCCGTCGATCATATTGTTCAGCTCGAGGGTGAGGTTGTCGGCGCTGTATCTCGAATCGTTGAGCCAATTTTGAACCTCGTTGGGACCGGCGTGATACGCCGCCGCCACCAAAACCGGATCGCTTCGGAAGCGCTCGCTCAGGTAGGCGAGATACCAGCAGCCGTATTCCACATTGGTCTCCGCCTCGTACAGCGCGTCAAAATCAAATCCGCCCTCCGGGCCGCTTTTCTTCTGATAAACGAAGGCGGCGGTGTCGTTCATCAACTGCATCAGGCCGCGCGCGCCCACGCCGCTCTCCGCCTTGGGATTGAAGGAGCTTTCGTTGAGCACGATGGCCGCGACAAAGGCGGGATGCAGGTTGTTCCTTTGCGCCTCGCGCTCGATGAGCTCCTCGTAGCGGTAAGGATGGCTGTTGAGAAGCGCCTCATGGCTCTCCTGCCTGGCGCGGAGCACCTGATCCGTCTGGGAGGTAAAGGCGAGCTGGAGCAGCCAAAGCCCCACCGCGATGAAGGCAGCCGCAAACACGGAGATGCCGAGCCACGGAATGCGCGGCCGCTCCTCGTACATGGGCATCCGGTCGGTTTTTTCATCCTGCCAGGCGGAATCCTCCACCTGATAGGGGCCGTCCTCAAAGCCGCCCGGGGCGCCGTATGCGCCGGCCGAAGAGGGCTGCTCCCGGGCCGCCGGCGCCGCGGCGGCGTAACGCGGGCGGTGAACGTATGGTTGCTGCTCCGGCACGGCGGCGGAGTACGCCGCCGCCCGCTCCATGGGAGGAGCTTCCAGCGGCTGCGTCCGCCGACCGTTAACCGTTGTGCGCGGATCCGCGCCGGGCGCGGCGCGGCGTTGGCCGTCAGCCTCCCTGGGCGGCGGGTAAGAAGCCTGGCCGAAGGCATGCGCGCCCACGCTTTGCTCGTACTCCTGCTGGCGGTATTGGTTAACGGCGTATTGAGCGCCGTGCCGCCTACGCCTGCCCTGTTCGGCCTGCTGACGATCCAGCAGTTCCTGCTGGGCGAGCAGCTCGGGCGGGTAACCCGCCCGCTGGTACTCCTCCGCCATGGACGGGACAACATCCGCCCGGGGCTGCCGCGACGCCGCCACGGCATGCATTGGCCGGCCCAGCAAATCCAGTTGCGCCTCAGCTTCGGCCTCATGGCGCGGGGCCGCCTGAACGCGAGGCGCGCGCCGCCGCCGGTCGTCCTCGGGCATGCTGTTTTGCTGCGCTACGCGAAGCCATTCCGGCATCGGCGGCGCAACGGGGGGATCATATTGGGAGCCGTCTTCCGCAATCAGCGCGGGGGGCTGTTCCAGCGCCTCCGGGGCTGTCGGCCGCGGCGGCGGGGCCGTTCCCGCGCCGGTCCCGACGGCAGGCCCCGGTTCCTCGGGCGGCGGGTTAAACGGGTTATCCGGTATGCCGTAATCCTCTGGGTAGGCAACGCGGGCGGCGGGCGCGGGACCGTCTGCCAGCGAGGGCAGCTTTTGCCTTACCGCGGGGCGGGAGGCTTTGTCCTCCGGCGTATGCCGGGCGCGCGTCCCGTATTCATCCACCGTCTCCCGTTCAAAGGGGTCCGCGCGATGGCGCACAACGGCGCTTTGCGGCTCGCTATGCTTGATGTTTTGCGCCTGCCGCCTGCGCCGGCCCTCGCTGACCGAGGGCACGTAGGAATAATCAACGGGCGCGTTGTCATCGTCCATATGGCGATACAGGACGGGTCTGTGGATCATAGGTACTCCTTTCCGCTTACACCCCCGCGGAGATCCAAGCGTTAAAAAGCCTTTGTACGTCCGCGCGCACTTCCTGAACGGGCCTGTCGGTGTTCAGGATAATATCGCTGCGCTTTTCCTTTTCCTCAAGCGGCCACTGGCTGCGGATACGGCTCAGCGCCTGTTCCCGCGTCAGGCCGCCGCGGGTTTTGAGGCGCTCGATCTGCCGCGCTTCGGGCGCGCTGACGCAAAGCGTCACGTCGGCCAGGTCGTCCACGCCCGCCTCAAAGAGCAGAGGCACATCCAATACAACGACCAACGCGCCCATTTTGCGGCAGGTTTCAATTTCCTGGAGCATGCGCTTGTGGATCAGGGGATGGGTGGCGGCGTTCAGCTTCGCGCGCTCCTCGTCGTTTTGAAAAACCATGGACGCCAGCACCGCGCGGTTCAGCGCCCCGTCGGGGTAAAAGACAAAATCCCCGAAGGCTTCGCGCAGGGCGGGCAGGGCGTCGCCTCCCGGAGACGTCAGCTCATGGCTGATTTGATCCGCGTCCACCACGGACGCGCCCAGCTCCCCAAACATCTCCGCCACGGTGGATTTTCCGCAGGCAATGCCGCCTGTGAGACCGACGATTTTCATGACAAATCCTCCCTTTCTCAACAACGCGAACGCGCAGATGAAATCAACGTACTATGGCGGCTCAAGCCCTGGTCAGTGCGCCTGCTCCCAATCCTTCCCCCGGGATACCTCGGCCACCAGCGGCACGCGAAGCTCCGCCACATGCTCCATGGTATCCCGCAGCAGCCCGCTTACCTCGTCCGCCTCGGCTATCGGGCATTCCACCACGAGCTCGTCATGCACCTGCAGGATCAGGCGGGCCTGAAGGCCGCGCTCCCGGAGCCGATCCGCTACGCGCACCATGGCAATTTTAATGATATCCGCCGCCGTACCCTGTACGGGGGTGTTCATCGCCGCGCGCTCCCCAAAATTGCGGACATTGCGGTTGGAACTGCTGAGCTCGAACAGCTCGCGCCGCCGAAGAAAAAGCGTTTCGGCATATCCGCGCTCCCGTCCCAGCCGGACGCACTCGTCCATAAACGCCCGGACGCCCGGATAGCGGTCAAAGTAGGTGGCGATGAAGCGGTCGGCCTCCTTGCGGGAAATGCCGGTGTTGCGCGCAAGGCCAAAGCCGCTGATGCCGTAGACAATGCCGAAGTTGATCGCCTTCGCCCCCCGGCGCATGGCGGGCGTAACCGCCTCCATGGGCACGCCGTGAATCTCCGCCGCCGTGCGGGTGTGGATATCCTGTCCCTTCTGAAAGGCGTCGCACATGGCCGGGTCCGCGCTCATGTGCGCCAGCACGCGCAGCTCGATCTGGCTGTAATCCGCGTCCAGCAGGATGTTTCCCTCTCCCGCCACAAAGGCGCGCCGGATTTCGCGCCCCTCGTCCGTGCGGATGGGAATGTTTTGCAGGTTCGGCTCCAGGCTGGAGATCCGGCCTGTGACGGTTGCGGTTTGGTCAAAGGTGGTATGAACCCGGCCGTCGCCGCCGCAAAGCTTGAGCAAGCCTTCCACATAGGTGCTTTGAAGCTTGCTGAGCTTGCGGTAGCGCAATAGGGGCTCGATGGCCGGATGATAGGGCGCGAGGCCCTCCAGCACCTCGGCGTCCGTGGAATAGCCGCCCTGCTTGTTCTTCTTTTGCGCGGGAAGGCCAAGCTTCTCAAACAATACCTCGCCTAGCTGCCTGGGGCTGTTGAGGTTGAAATCGGGCGTTTCCGTCAGGCTATACACGGCCTGGCGGCACTCCTCGATCTCAGCGGTAAAGAGGGCGCTCAGCTCCGCTAGCACGCCTTCGTCCACCATAAAGCCCTCTCGCTCCATGGAATAAAGCACGCGCGTAAGCGGCTGTTCCACATCGGTAAGCAGGGACGTCATGCCGCGCGCCTTTAGCCTTGCTTCCTGCCTCAGCGAAAGCCCGTATACGTCATAGGCGGTGGGATTTTTAGGAGCGTCCTCCGGCGTCAGGCCATATTCCGCCGCCAGCGACACGGGAAGGGAATACCCGCGCTGCGCCGTGTGCAATAGATAGGCGCCCAGCATAGTATCCCGGCTGACGGCGGGCTGGGGCAGGCGGAAGCGGTCCAGCGCGCCATAAAGCGCCTTCGCGCCGTGTACGATCAGGGGGACTTGCGCAAGCACCGGCTGAAGCGCCGTAAAAATTTGATCGTCGTACAGGCCCACGCCCGTCAGGTCGCGCAGCAGCGGCATATGCCACAGCCGCGAATCCTCCGAAAGCAGCGTGATTTCCGCGTCGCTCTGGCAGAGGGCGGCCCACGCCGGCCGGCGGGCCGCAAGCCGGGCGGCCTCGGCGGCAATCGCCCCCGCCTCGGTCAAGGTCGCCTCGCCCGCCAGCGGGGGAAGCGCCGGCAGGTCCCGCTCGCTTTCCACGCGCATCGCGGCGGATGCGCCCTTGGGAGAGGAAGGCGTTCCCTTGCCGGCGGCGCGCCTGGAGGCCGCCGTCGCGCGCGTCTCCGCCGGCTTCGGCGCGGCCTCGCCCTCTCCTCCCAGCAGGGAGGCTATGCTCTGCGCCATGCGGTTCAGGCCGTATTGGCGCAAAAGGGGTATCCCTTGATCCATCTCGCTCCAGCCGCAGGCTTCAAAATCTAGCTGGAGGGGCGCGTTGCGGCGAATGGTGCCCAGGTCGCGGCTTAACAGCGCGATTTCCCGCCCGGCGCGCAGCTTTTCGCCAAGCTTTCCCTTTATTTCGCCGGCATGCGCGAGGACGCTTTCCAGCGTGCCGTATTGAGAAATCAGCTTGAGGGCCGTCTTTTCCCCCACGCCGGCGATGCCGGGGATGTTGTCGCTGCTGTCGCCCATGAGGCCCTTCATATCGGGAACCTGCCCGGGCGTGTAGCCGAAGGTTTCCCGCACGCCGTCGGCGTCCAGGAGCAGGCTTTCGGATATGCCGGTTTTGGTGAGGATGACCTCCGTTTCGCCCCCGACAAGCTGAAGGCTGTCCCGGTCCCCGGTCAGGACATACGCGTGAATGCCGCGCTCGTTGGCCATCCTTGCCGCGGTGCCAAGCAGGTCGTCCGCCTCGTACCCCTCCAGCTCGCACATCTGCACGCGCATGGCGGAAAGCAGCTCCCGCATCAGGGGAATCTGCGGGCGCAGCTCTTCGGGCATGGGCTTGCGCGTTCCCTTATATTCTTCATAAAGCGTATGGCGGAACGTGGGCGCGTGCATATCCAGCATCACGCACAGGTAGGAAGGACGATACTCCGAAAGCGCCCTGATCAGCATGCTGAAAAAGCCGTGTACAGCGTTGGTATAGGCGCCGTCCGGGCTGCTCAGCAACGGCAGCGCGTGAAATCCGCGATAGATCAGGCTGTATCCGTCCACCAGCAGGACGGTGGGCATCGCTTGCTCGTTCATGGAACCTCCCCGGGGCAAATTGGCGAACGCCGGCCCGTTATCTGCTATTATACCACAGGTGCGAAACGGCAAACAAGGCGGCGTCTCCGCTTAAAAAAAGCCCGGAGCGGGCGGAGGTCGTGCTTCGGGTTGATTGGAAGGCCGGTCCCGTCCGGTTCGCCTCATGAAACAAACCGGCTTGCGACGGGCCGGACGGGATAGAAGCGCGCGGCGCTTGGCATGGAAGGAAGAATGGCCGTCGCGGCTTAGTCCTCCGGGAGCTCCTGCTTGCGCGCTTTTCCCTCCAGCACAAGCTTGTTTAGCTCGTCCATGAAGCTGCTGACATCGGTAAACTGGCGGTATACCGACGCAAAGCGCACATAGGCCACCTCGTCCATCGCCTTGAGCTCTTCCATCACGGCTTCGCCGATGCGCCGGGAGCTGAACTCGTCCTCGCCGGAGGAATGGACAAGCTTTTCGACCTTTTCCACAATGCCGTCGATATCCTTCATGCTCACGGGCCGCTTTTGGCACGCGTGCAAAAGCCCTTTTTTGATCTTGTTGGGATCAAACGGCTCCCGCCGCATATCCTTTTTGATGACCATGACGGGCGCGGTCTCGATCTTTTCATAGGTGGTGAAGCGGCGGCCGCAGCGAAGGCATTCGCGGCGGCGGCGGATGGAGCTGCCCTCCTCGGTGGGTCGGCTGTCGATGACGCGGCTGTCCAGATATCCGCAGAATTGGCATCTCATAGGCCATAGCCTCCTACGTATGAAAACTTTGTTAATTATAGCAAAGAATTTGTAGCAATTCAAGGAAAATTCCGCGCCGTACCGTCATTTGTCATTTCCGCGCCGAAGGGCAGCCCGCGCTGACGCCCCGCGCGGGCTTATCTCCAGGCGCATCCCTCCTGCGGCTCCTGGCCCGCGTCGCAGCTCTTGGTGGAGACCAGGATGACGTCGTCGCCGATGCGGCGGATATCCTCCCACGGAATGACGAGGCCGCATTTTTCTCCGCGAAGGCTTTGAATAAACGATGTGTCCGCCGGCACGACAAGCGCCGTCACACGGCTGTCCACCACGCAAAACTCAATATCCATCACGCGCCCCAGGCGCTTGCCGTCGCGGATATCGATCACCTCTTTGGTGCGCAGCTCGGACAGAGTCAAGCGTTTCCCTCCTAGATGTTTTATGGGGGAGTACCAGAAGGATATGCTCCCGGCCCGGGCGGGTATGCGCGCCTTCCGGCGAGGCCGGGCGGCGGGAAGCGGGAAAGGGAGCCGCTGCCGGGCGGCCGTTGAGGCGGCTGAGCGGGGAAACCCTCCGCTTGGAAGAAAGCGGTACGAAGGCCCCCTCCGGCGCTTTCTGCCGTATGTTTGCCATCCGGCGGAAAAGGTGATAAAATGACGAAGCATTTCCTGATAGAAAGGGGCTTTTTGGCTGTGACCACCTTCTGCACCCTCTTCAGCGGGTCCAGCGGCAACGCCGTCTACCTCGGCACAGACCGGGGCTCCCTGTTGGTGGATTGCGGCATGAGCGGCAGGCAGGTTTTGGACGCGATGCAGGCGGCCGGGCTGGACCCCGCCGGGCTGCGCGCTTTGCTGATCACGCACGAGCACAGCGACCACATCAAGGGCGCGGGCGTCCTGTCGCGCAAGCTGAGCCTTCCGATTTACGCGACGGAGGGAACCTGGGCCGGCATGGGGGCGGCGCTGGGAGAAATTCCGGAGGAACGCCGGATTGTGATCAGCGCCGGGGAAAGCTTTTTTCTCAACGATTTGGAGATTGCTCCCTTTTCCATTCCCCACGACGCCAACGACCCCGTGGGCTATCGCATTTTTATGAGGGGCGGGAGCGTCGCGGTAGCGACGGATCTCGGATATTTTTCGCCGGAGGTACGCGACGCTCTGATCGGGGCGGACCTCGTCTTGCTGGAAAGCAACCACGACCCCGAGCTGCTGAAGCGCAACCCTCATTATCCGGCGCAACTGAAAAGCCGCATCCTGGGAAAAAAGGGCCACCTGAGCAACGAGTGCGGCGCGAGCGCCGCCGTGTACCTGGCGCAAAACGGAACGCGGCACCTGTTGCTGGGGCATTTGAGCAGCGAAAACAACACGCCGGATATGGCCTACCGCACCACCCACGCCGCGCTGACCGAGGCGGGCGCGGAGGTAGGGCGGGAGATTTCACTGCATGTGGCCGCGCGTTACCGCGCAGGCTACCTGTATACCATCGCGTGAGGAGGTCCCACATGGTTTTGCGCCTGCTGGACGAGGTGCTCCGGCTGGAGGGCCGGGGCATCGTGCTCCTGTCCATGGATGAGGAAAACGCGCCGCGGCTTTATCCGGGCGCGCGTTTGATTGACGCGCGCGGCCGGAGCCATACGGTCGCGCGGGTGGAGGAACACGAGGGGCTTTACACGCTTCGCCTCCCGGAGGGGGACGCCGCCTATTTTGAACGCCTTTTCCGGGACGTGCGGGTGGACGCGACGCGCTTCGACTTTGAGCCGGAGGAGGAACCGTCGTGCCGATAACGCTGATTTGTGTGGGCAAGCTCCGCGAGCGGTTTTATGCCGAGGCCGCGGAGGAATACCTCAAGCGCCTCCGTCGTCTCATGCCCGTGACCGTGGCGGAGGTGCCCGACGAACGGGAGCCGGACGCGCCGTCTGAGGCGCTTTATGAGGCGGCGCTGCGCCGCGAGGGCGAACGGATTCTTCAGCGCGTCGGCGCGCATGAGTATGTCGTCGCCTTGTGCGTAGAGGGCCGCCAATTGCCCAGCGAGGCGCTGGCCAATAAACTGCGCGGCCTCTTTGTGGCGGGCAGGAGCAACGTCGCCTTTGTGATCGGAGGCTCGCTGGGCCTTCATGAAAGCGTGCTCAAACGCGCCGACGAGCGCATGAGCATGAGCCTCATGACCTTTCCGCATCAGTTGGCGCGCGTCATGCTACTGGAACAGCTCTTCCGCGCCGCCAAGATCAACGCGGGGGAAAGGTATCATAAATAAAGGCGCGTCCTGTCCCGCGGGCGGTCGCCGCAGCGTATCCGCACCGGTCCGCTACCGCTGCTCCTTTTCCCAAAGGCCGTATTGCCTGTCGTTTTGAAGCGCCGCGAGCATCCTTTCCGCCGCGTTTGGGTAGCGCTTGCACAGCTCCCCAAGGAGCTCCTTCATTTCCTGCCGCTTGGTATGGCCATTGGCCGGACAGGGGTTTTCCAGCACCGGAAGGGCCAGCTCCCTGCGCATATGGATGACATGCTTTTCCGAAAGGTAAACCATCGGGCGAATCACCGTAATTCCCGTCCGGCTCAGATAGGTTTTGGGATGAAAGGTATGAAGCCTGCCCTCAAACAACAGGCTCATCATCAGCGTTTCCAGCGCGTCGTCCCGGTGATGGCCAAGCGCAAGCTTGTTCAGGCCCAGCTCTCGCGCAAGATCGCAAAGCATGCCCCGCCTCATTTTCGCGCAGAGCGCGCAGGGATTTTCCTCCTTGCGCAGCTCGAATAAAATTTGATAAAGCTCCGTGTGCCGAACGGTGATTGGAACCGCGATCTCCCGGCAAAGCGCCTCGACGGCGGAGGTGTCCGGCCGCTGCCTGCCGGTGGTCAGCATCAGCGCGTGCAGGGTGAAATCCTCATGGCGCACCTTCCGATACAGCGCGAGCGCGCGCAGCAGAAGCAGGCTGTCCTTTCCCCCGCTGACCCCCACGGCCACGCGGTCGCCTGGGGAAATCAGCCCAAAATCCCGGTCCGCGCGCCGGATACATCCAAGCGTCGTTTTCACTATGAGCTACCGCCTTACTGCGTGCGCTCGGCAATGCCGACATAATAGACGTCGGCGCGCGCGGGGTACGTATCCTTGCTGATCAGCTCCCGGGAAACCTGGACCCCGTCCACGATGGTGCACAGATACGTCTCTACCACGTGGCCCTCGCGCCCCTTGGACACCAGCTTCTTCTCGTCCGTATACGTAACGTAGGTCATATCCTCGTCCTCTTTCAGGGTAGGCTCCGAGGGCTTTGGCAGCGTTTCAACCGTTTCCGTCTCCAGCTCGTAGCGCGTGTTGCCCATAGACAGGCCGTAAATGCGCACCTCGCACAGGAGGTTGCGCTTGCTGTTTCCGCTTTGCCGCACATGGGCGGTAATGAAGATATCGCCGCCGGTATTATTGCGGAAGGAAAAATCAATTTCGCGCCCGCGCGTATCGCTGACGGTGGCGTCCAGGCCAAGGTCCGTATAGCTGACGGGATTGGAGTGCTGGGATCGCTTTAATATGGTCATGCCGGATTGAATGGCGGCCAAATACACCGTCGTGCTTGCCTGGCACACGCCGCCGCCGATTCCCCAAACCTCCGTGCCGTAAGCATACTCGATCGCCCGGTAAAACCCGTTCTTTTCGGTACGCCTGCCCACGGTATCGTTGAAGCTGAACTTATTGCCGTCATGAATGACCATTCCGTTGATTTTGTTGAAGGCGACGCGGATATTATTCGTGCGTTCCTCGGTGGAGGAGCTGGATATCGGCGTCGTGGCGCTGGCCCGCAGATCCACGTTTTTCTGAAGCTCCGCCACCGTAACCGCCGGGGCAATCGGCTCGGTCTGTAAAAGTATTTCGCCGCTTTCCAGGTTCTGGACCATTTGCAGAATCTGTTCCTTCACCGCGGTGGTATCCAGCCGCTGGCCGGCCGCCTCGTTTTGAAAGCTGAAGGGATTGCTGGCGTCGTCGGGGTTGAAGCTCAGGATTTGCGCGTTCTGAGGCTGCTTATAAGCCGCCGCCTCCAGCGTCTGCAATATCGTATCAATCGGGGCCGTGTTCGCGCTCTCCTGGGCGCTGAAAAACTGGAAGCTGCTTTTTTTTGCCTGCTCGATTTCCTCTTTTAGCTCAAAGATGCTCTTGCGGCTGCCCGCGTCTACATCATGGCCGATTGCCCAGGCCTGCTCCAGCGCCGCCGTAGGGTCAAACGAGATGCCCAGCGTGCTTGCGGTGATATCCTTATACTCCCCGGCTTCGTTCTTCAGCCGCACATACCAGCCGTTTTGCTTGGCGTTCACCTGATCCCACACGATCTGGCTGCCCTCCGCCCAGGTCTTGCCGCTCAGGTCGATGCCGTCGACGCTTACGTTATCCAAAAATACGCTCATATAGGGGCGCACGTCGCTCTGCGTTTTCCAGATGTATCCGCCTGCCCCCGCGCCCGCCAGCAGCGCCAGCACCAGCAGAACCTTCGCCAACTGCCATTTCAGGCTGCGCTTTTTATGCGGCTTTTTCCCGCCGCCTCTCGAGCCTCCGCCGGAGCTTTTGGAGGTTCGTCTGCCGCCGGAGCCCTGCTCCCGGGGCGGAGGCGCGTACCAGGCCGGGTTGCCCTGGGGGTAATACGGGTAGCCCTGCCGCTGGTTTTGCGGTTGAAAGCCTTGGTTGTACATGCTTTTGCTCCTTTTAGTATGGATCACGGCGCGGAACGATATCGCAGCCGTCCTTTGTGAAGCTTATTCATGCCGCATGGCGGCCAGCAACGCGTCCACATCCTGCCGCATAGTCCGCCAGCCGGATGGCAGGCGCCCCATGCGCACGCGCGTGTTCCGATCCCCGTGATAGTCGCTGCCGCCGGTAACCAGCAAGCCCTTTCGCCGCGCCAGCAGCTCCAATGCGCGAACGTCCCGGCGTCCGGCGGAGGGATGGAAAACCTCCAGGCCCCTTAGCCCCGCGGCGGCCAGCTCGTCCACCAGGGCGCTGAGCGCCGCGTCGTCCAGTCCCAGCCGGCAGGGATGCGCCAGCACAATCAGCGCGCCGGCATCCCTCAAAATCTGAACGGCCTGGTTGGCGCTCATCCATTTTCTGGGCACATAAGCGCTTCGGCCCTCCGCGAGATAACGGTCGAAAGCCTGCTGCACGGTTGAAACCGCGCCAGCTTTCACCAGCGCCCTGGCGATATGGGCGCGCCCCACGCGCGGGTTGGCCAGTACGCTGTTAAGCTCCTCGGGAATCCCTACGCCCTGGGCCTTCAGCAGCCCAAGTATCTTCGCGGCCCGCTGCACGCGGTCCTCTTCCGCCTCGCGCAGGCATTGCCGAAGGGCCGGATCATCAGCGTCCAAACCATATCCCAGGATATGCGTGCGCCCGCCCCAGCCGGAGCTGAGCTCCACGCACGGAAGCGCCGTAAAGGGCGTACCGTCTCCGCGCTGAAGCCGCGCGGCGCGCACGGCTTCAGCGCCTATCGCCAGCTCGCTAAGTCCGTCCGCCGTATCATGGTCGCACAGCGCGATATGCGTCAGTCCCAGCCCGTCGGCCCGCGCGCATAGCTCGAGCGGCGTTTCCAGCCCGTCGGAAAAGGTGCTGTGCAAGTGGAGGTCAACCGCATAGTCCCCAGCCGCGCGCATACGCTTCACCTCAAGTCCGGCCGACCGCTTCCCCGCATTCGGGCAGACCGGACCGCCCCGTTATGCTTCTGAGGAAGGCGCTTTGCGTCACCGCTCCATCAGGGGGTCGTCCTTGCCGATTTCCGCCGGAGCCGGCCCCTCCTTCGCGGCTTCCGGATTCTCAACGCTTCCGGTCTCTGCCGCGACCGCCTCGGAGGGCTTCATTTTATCCGCCTCGCTCAGCGGCGGCAGGGGTTCGCCGTTCATGACGGCCTCAAACTCCGCGCGGCTCAGGGTATCGCGTTCCAAAAGAGCCTCCGATACCGCGACCAGCTTATCGCGGTTTTCCTCCAGCAGCTTACACGCGCGGGCGTAGCACTGATCCAGCAGGCGCTTGACCTCCGCGTCGATTTCCGCGGCGCTCTCCTCGCTGTACTCGCGGCTCTGCCCAAACTCCATGCCGACAAAGACCTCCTGGTCGCTGGCCAGGTAAATGGTGCCGAGCTTGTCGCTCATGCCGAATTGCGTCACCATGCGGCGGCAAAGGTCGGTCGCGCGCTTCAGGTCGCTCGAGGAGCCGGTGTAGAGGTCGTCCAGGGCTACCTGCTCGGCCGCATGGCCGCCCAGGGCCATGGTAATCATGCCCAGCAGGGCCGTGCGGCTCATGTTGTCGTTCTCCTCGTTGGGAAGGCTGAGCGTATAGCCGCCCGCCTGCCCACGGGGCACGATGGTAATCAGATGTACGTCGTCGCACTCGGGCAGCAGGTTTGCGATCACCGCGTGACCGGCCTCGTGATAAGCCGTGGTCCTGCGGTCCCGCGGGGTGACCTTGTGGCTCTTTTTTTCCGGGCCCATCTGCACCCGGGCAATCGCGTCCACCAGGTCCTGCTGGCTGATTTTGCGGTTTTTGCGGCGGACGGCAAGGATCGCCGCCTCGTTCATGACGTTTTCAAGGTCCGCCCCTGTGGAAAACGGCATGCGCTTGGCAACGTTCTCCAGATCGATGTCGGTTCCGAGCGGCTTGCCGCGGCTATGCACCTTCAGGATATCCACGCGGCCCTCCAGATCGGGATAGTTGACCGTCACCTGCCGGTCAAAGCGGCCGGGGCGCAGCAGCGCGGGGTCCAAAATATCACGGCGGTTGGTCGCGGCCATCACAATCACGCCTTCGTTAATGGAGAAGCCGTCCATTTCAACCAGCAACTGGTTGAGCGTCTGCTCGCGCTCGTCGTGCCCGCCGCCGAGGCCGGCGCCGCGATGGCGGCCCACCGCGTCGATCTCATCAATAAACACGATGGACGGCGCGGCCTTCTTGGCCTGGTCAAACAGGTCGCGCACGCGGCTTGCGCCGACGCCCACGAACATCTCCACAAAATCGGAGCCGCTGATGGAGAAGAACGGCGCGTTCGCCTCGCCCGCGACCGCCTTGGCCAGCAAGGTTTTGCCCGTGCCCGGAGGGCCCACAAGCAGCACGCCCTTGGGGATGCGCGCGCCCATGTCGGTGTAGTTGCCGGGCCGCTTGAGGAAATCGACGATCTCGGTGAGTTCTTCCTTTTCCTCGTCCGCGCCCGCCACATCGGCGAACGTATATTTC
>DBGEOK010000093.1:0-11106 GCA_048370855.1 Candidatus Limiplasma sp.
TATCTGAAACCGCTGACGCAAAATCAATTTATCAATACGGCCCTAAAAATAGCTTTGCATTCATCCTGAAGCGCGTTGCACTTCAATCATGTCGGCCTATCTATCCGGCATCGTCTTGATCTATCCGGCAGGGCAGGAGGATCCTCGCCTCCGAATCACCCATCGGGGTATGCTTTCTTATGCGCCGCCATATCCGCCCGGCCCCGCCATCGCCCGACTGATCTTCCGGCCGTCCTTTGGAGCGTCGCTTTGTTAAGAAGGAGATGCCAGCCGCGATGGCGAGATGACAGGAAAGCCTCCCCCGAGGCTCCGTTCAAAAAATTGTGAAAATTGGTTTGAGTTATGTGAAAATGTGGTATGATAAGGAAGAAAAAGCGGAAGCTTTAAAACGCTCCGGCGCTGCCGCCGGAACCAAGTAGAACGGAGGCTGAAATTCATGAAGAAGTATGTTTGCGAAGTTTGCGGCTATGTGTACGATGAGGAAGCGGGCGACCCGGACAACGGCATCGCGCCGGGCACCAAATGGGAGGATCTGCCCGACGATTTTGAATGCCCGCTCTGCGGCGTGGGCAAGGATCAATTTTCCGAGCAGGAATAACACACGCTCAAAAAGCCGCGGCATTCAGGCGGCAAACGCTGGTCAAAAAGCGTTGCCATGAGCCCGGCGACTGAAAACGGGCGTCACAGGTAAAACGGGCGTATCGCCAGACGAGGCGGCACGCCTGTTTTGTTATGTTGCGAAAGGCCCTTGCGGCGATACGGATATCAACCCCCGCGACCCGGCTTCCCAACCGCAAAGCTGTCGGCGCCAGGCTTATTTGCCTTCCGCTCGTCAGCGCCGAGCTAGACGGTTTCCTCGCAACCTGGAACGAAAGCGGCGCGTTGCTTCAGAGGGCGCTAAAGCCGCGCCTTGATCCACCGCGAGCGGCAAAGCATACGTCAAGGCGCAGTTTCGCTTGGGTATTTTTGGACAAACACCTGATTCGCTTTTTCCATCGCCTCATGGTATTGGCGATAAGCAGGGCTAAGCTGTTTCATAGCGGGAATAAACGTGTCGTAATATCCGCTCGTGCTGTTGAAGGTTTCAAGGAACTCGCGCAGTTTGTATGCCTGGGATTGCTTGTATTCATCGGATTGCCTGAACGCCCAATAGCCCGCTAACGCCTCTTGGTTTTCTGCGATATACGCCTCGGGGGCTTGAATCGCTCGATTCATGTCTTCGGATAATTTACGCATGAAGCTTTCGTCAAAATCCTTCGTTGCTTCGTCAAAATAATCCTGCAAATCTGCTGGAATTTCAAAATCCACCCGATCTAAAAAAGCGATGATGCTCTCAAACGCCTCCTGCTGTTCCGCGGTTGAGATGGGTTCTTGCAGATAGAAAGCGAAATGCATGCTCACATATTTTCCATAATAGCCCGGGAATCCGTTCGCCAGGCGTTCTATAATCGATTGCTTTTTTTCCAGCGCGTCCAGCCGCGTCCGGATATCCTCCCAATCTTGATTTTTAGCAAGCTCTTGCGCCAGCGCCTGTTTTGTTTTTAGCGCCTCCGCCTCCAACGCCTTCCGGGTTGACATATCGTACAATGAAACCCTGCCGTCAAGCACGGCTTGAATATCCGACACGGAAAAGCCTAATCTGCGTAAAACGGCAATTTTTTGCAAGCGTTCCACATCGCTTTCGGAAAAATCCCGATATCCGTTTTCAAATAGCCGTGGTTGGATCAATTGCTGTTTTTCATAGTATTCAATCGCCTTTTTGGTCAGCCCGCATTTTTGGCAGACTTCATGGAGCAGCATTATCGTCACCTCCAGGACTATGATAGATCATCCCCCAAGGGTCCAGTCAATAGCTTTCTATCATTTAACGTTTTAAATCGGGAAGTTTGAAACGGCGGGCTTGAAAGACCGCGCCTCCCGACGCTCCTTCGCGCTGCAGCCCCGCAGGGTTATTTGACGCGCGGAGGGGCGGCATAGCAAAACGCTGTGCCGCCCCTCTGCAACCGACTTGCCTGTAAGCGCGCGCACCATGAACGCGACGCTCCTTTTTATATCGCAGCCGCTATGCCTCCGGCTCCATCAGGCCCAGATCGCCGTCCTTGCGAAGGTACAGAACGTTGGTACGATCCGTCTCGACGTTGACGAATACGAAGAAGCTGTGCCCCAACAGCTCCATCTGCAAAATCGCGTCCTCCACGCTCATCGGGCGGACCGGGAAGGTCTTGTTGCGCACAACCTTGCGCGCGCTTTCGCCCATTTCCACCGCCTCGGCGCTTTCGGCCGTATACTCCAGCTCGTCCGGACGGAAAGCGCCCTCGCGCAGGCGCTTTTCCAGCCTCGTGCGATGCTTGTGAATTTGCCGCTCCAGCTTTGCCAGCGCCTGGTCGATGCTGACGTAGAGGTTATCGTCGTTGCTGGCCTCGGCCCGAAGCATGACGCCCTCGAAGGGGACGGTGATCTCGCAGGTTCGGCGGTTATTCTTCTCCCTGGTCAGCCGCACAAAAATTTCTGTGTTGGGGTTTAAATAACGCTCCATTTTGGAGGTCTTCTTCATCACCCGATCATTGATGCCGGGGGTGACTACCATGTTTTTGGCGGTAATGGTCGTCTTCATATGGGCTGCTCCTTTACGTTCATTTCAAAGCCATCAAACGAAGGAATCCAAGCGACGCGTGTGCCAATGGAACCACGCTCCTTTCCGAAGGCTCGGGAAGCCGTTCCCGAAGGGAAAACTCGCTGGTTGTCATCTGATGTACTATCAAATTTCGACGCTCTGGAAGCAATCTCCTGCCCGCGCCCGTGAACAAACCGTAAATCCGTCACAGGCACTCGCGCAGGATTTCCAGCACCTCGTCGCGGGAGAACACGATGGGGTTGTTGTCCATGCGTCCCGCCGTAAACGTGAGGGCTGCGATCGTCTCCAGCTCCTCCTCCTTTACGCCGAAGGCGGACAGGCACAGCGGCTGCACGCCTTCGCAGACGCTTTCCAGCCAAGCGGCCAACCCCTCGTCCTCGTCAAAGACGCCGCCGATGGTTTCCATATCCGGTACGGCCTTGGCGTTTCGGCGCATCACCGCGTCCAGCGTCAGCGCGGCCGCAAAGCCATGCGGAATTCCATACAGCATGGTCAGGGGATAGCTGATGCTGTGGCAAGCCGTGGTTCGCGTTTGCGAGAAGGCGAGCCCCGCCAGCAACGAAGCCAGCGCCATTTCGCGCCGTATCGACAGTGAAGCCGGATACTGCAGCGCCTGCGGCAGGTAGTCGCGCACCTTTTGGATAGCGGTGAAGGCGAGCGCCTGAGCCAGCGGCGTCCTCTGCACGGACCAGAAGGCCTCCGCCGCGTGGCATAGGGCGTCCAGGCCGGTGGATAGCGTCAGGGCGGGGGACATGCCCGCCGTCCATTCGGGAATCAGCACGGCGGCCTTGGCAAAGCACGCGGGGCAGTCGATGGATAGCTTCTGCCGTCTGTCGCTGTCCCAGATCGTCGCCCACCGGGTTACCTCGCTGCCGGTGCCGGAGGTGGTGGGCATGGCGATCACATCCACAAAGGGATGGGCGACCGCGTATGCCCTGTCCCGGATGACCGCGCGCACGCCGTCAGGCGTCGAGGTGGACGGCGCGGGCAGGCGCATGAGCGCGCTGATGCCCTTGGCCAGATCCATGCAGCTTCCGCCGCCGATCGCCAGGATGACGGTCGGCAGGAAATCCAACCGCCGAAGCTCCTCCAGAAGGGCGCAAAGCTCCTCCACAGACGGGTTGGACGGAATATCGGTCAGAAGCTGAACGGCGTGCCCGTCCCCTTGGAGCGCGGTAAAAAAGGGCGACAGGGCGAGCGGGCCGCACAGTTGGCGCGGAACCAGCGCAAGCAAATGATGCTTCTGGTCCCTCAGCATATCGCGGACGGCCAGCATGCCTTCCGTTTTGTTTAACACCCGGACGTCCACCGGGCAGAAGGGTGAAAACATGGCGTCGCCTCCCTTAGGTTAGTCTTCCGTGGGGATTAAGGTTAAAATTTGCTTGATGGGCATGCAATATGCATCCGCCTCTTTGCTCCGTCCGGTTTTCAGGATGGTTTCGGCGGTTTTGACCATGGCCGGGAAGGCGCTGCGCAGCAGATGGTTGGCGTGGATGACAATGCTCGCGCCCGCCGCGGCAAGCTCGCTTTCGGTCGCGGCGTTATAGGTGGTCGGCACCAGGATAATCGGCGTCGCTTTATCCGTTTCCCGAAAGAGGCGCAAGAAAGCAAGAATTTCATCCGGCTCCTTTTGACAACTGTGGATCATGACCCCGTCCGCGCCCGCTTCCACATACGCGCGGCACCTCTCGAGCGCGTCGTCCATGCCCCGGTTCAGGATCAGGCTTTCACACCGGGCAAAAATCATAAAATCCTTGGTCTTTTGCGCGTTTTTTCCGGCCCGGAGCTTTTCGCAGAACTCCTCGATAGACGCCTGCCGCTGCTGTGCGGACGCGCCGAAAAGGGAATTTTTTTTCAATCCGATTTTGTCCTCGATCACCACGGCGGAAACCCCAAGCCGTTCCAGCGTGCGGAGGTTAAAGACGAAATGCTCGGTCAGGCCGCCCGTGTCCCCGTCCAGAATGATCGGCTTGGTGGTGACCTCCATGATCTCCTCCAGCGTTTTGACGCGGCTGGACATATCCACCAGCTCGATATCCGGCTTGCCCTTGGCTGTGGAATCGCAAAGAGAGCTGACCCACATGGCGTCGAAGCTCTTGAAACCGCCTTCCGCTTCCACGCGGGCATTTTCCACAATCAGCCCGGTCAGGCCGTTATGCGCTTCCAGCACGCTCAGGCAGGGCTTGATTTCCAGCAGGCGGCGAAGCCGGCCCCGGCGTATCTCGGGCATGTTCAGCCGCCCGCTTAACGAATCCAGCGCCTCCTCGGCGGCGGAATGCGTATACGGCCATTCCACCAGCTCTCCGCCATAGGCCGCCAGCAGCGCTAGAACCTCGGCCCGCACGCCGCTCTGCACGCCGGTTCGCCAATCGTCGCCATGCACGATGATATCCGGCCTGAGCTCCTCCACGACGCCCCGGTAGCTCAGGGTTTTTTGCACCACCACGCGCTTTACGCCGCTCAGGCTCTCAAACAGGCCGATGCGCTCCGCCAGCGGTATCAGCGGATATCGCTTGTAGGTGGCGATCACCTCGTCCGTCAACACGCCTACGGTCAGCTCGCCCAGCTCCGCCGCGCGGCGGATAATGGCGATATGCCCGCTATGCAGGATGTCCGTAGAAAAACACATATATACCTGTTTCATAAACGCGCCTCCCCCGAGCGATCCTTCAGCGATTGGAGGAAGCGCCCGCCGACGGCATGCAGATCCTCCGGGTTATCGATTTCATTGCACAGCCGCCCCCCCAGCTCCAGCGGAACCAACGGGATGGAACCGCTGGCAGCGTTGAAGGCGTTTTCGGCATAAACGGCGGTATCGCCCCTGGCCACAAAGGCCGCGACGGCCCTCAGCCAACGGGCGAAATCAGCGGCCAGCCATTTATACGCGGGCTGGCACGCCACGCAATCCGCGCCAAACAGGTCTACGCCAATGGCGGCGATCCTGCGGCCGCACAGGCGTGCTTTAAAATCCTTTTGGGGAAGGGGAAGGGCGCTGTCCACAGCCATCACGCTGTCCGAAGCCCGAAGCAGGTCCCAAAGGACGCCGTCCTCCAGCACCAGGTCGCCGTGAACAAAGAAAATATCGTCCCCTTCCAGCAATGGCGCCGCCAAATGCATGCTGACGATATAGTTGGTCGACGCGTAATCAGGGTTGTGAACGTACCGCACCTTGAGCGGCAGGCCCAGGCTCTCCACATGCGCGCGCAGGAGGTCCGAAAACGGGCCGGTGGTAATCACCGCCTCACGGATGCCGGCACGGGCGACCTGCTCGAGCTGACGGCTCAAAATGGTGTATCCGGCGCCTATTTCCGTCATTGCCTTGGGCTTACGGCTGGAAATATCGCCCATTCTCCGGCCTACGCCGGAGTTTAAGATGAACGCTTTCATCAAAACGCCGCCTCCTCGTCGCTGCCAAGGGTATGCATCAGGCCGCGCAGGTTTTCCCGCGGCGTTTGCGTCGGACGGCCCAGATCGGCGCGGGAGCCCTGGCAGAGCAGCAGCTCCACAAATCTGGGGCCCTTTCCACCGCCCGCGCGCAAAACCGGCAGCAGCGCCCGAAGCGCCTCCGCGCTGTCCGCCGTTTGGCAGTCAAAGCCCAGCGCCTCCGCGACAGGCTGAAAACGGAGCGCGCCGCCCGCCACGGGCATGCCGCCCACGCTTTCGTGCGCGCCGTTGTTCAGCAGCACGTGGATCAGGTTGGCGGCGTTCCGCCTCCGTTCCACAGCCAGGCCGCCCATATGCATGAGGGCGGCGCCGTCGCCGTCCAGGCACCAAACGGTATATTCCGGCTTTTCCATGGCGACGCCCAGCGCGATCATGCCCGCGTGCCCCATGCTTCCTACGGTCAGGAAGTCGCGCGTGTGATCCTGGCGAAGCTTTTCCCGCAGCTCAAAGACCTCGCGGCTCGTCTTGCCGGTGGTCGCCACAAAAATGTCGGTTTTCCCGGAGGCGCGCAGCAGCTCGCGCAGGGCGTCCTCCCGCTTCAGCAGGCCCGCGCTGGTAAACTCAACCGGCGGGGCCCCGCGGAGCCCTCCCTTATGCACCAAAAAAGCGACGCTTTGACCCGCCCCAAGCAGGGGCTTACACCTGGACAGCATGGAAGCGAACGCCTCCGCGTCTGTTTGCGGGCCGAGCTCGAATACGCTCAGGCCCAGCATCTCGAGCAGTTCCTGGGTAATAAGGCCCTGAAAGGCATGCTGAGGCTCGTCCTGGACGCCCGGCTCGCCCCGCCAGCCCACCACAAATACGCAGGGAATGCCGTATACCCGCTCATTCAGCAGCGACGCGATTGGATTGACGGCGTTGCCGATTCCGCTGTTTTGCAGGTAGCACAGCGCGGGCCTGCCCGTGGCAATGTAATGCCCCGCCGCAAGCCCGACCGCGCCGCCCTCGTTGGCCGCCACAATATGCCGTCCGTCCGTGCCGAAGCGGTCAAACAGCGTGTCGTTCAAAGGTTTTAGAAGCGAATCCGGCACTCCGGTATAGAAGGATACGCCGAGCGCGTCCATGCCGTTGAGAAAATCATCGGTTTTCATGTGTGGCGGCATCTCCATTCTTTTGCATAGCCTTACACCTTATCATACTATGGCCGCGCCCAAATTGCAAATCAAAAGCCGCGCGGCCCTTCTGCGGCGCAGAAACGACCGGCGGCTATCGATCGGAGCGGTTATTTGACCGCGGCTGACGGCGCGGCGATAGGCGCGCGCCCCGGTCCGATTTCTCCCGCCTTGGTCAACGCGATCTTGGTGACGACCGGGCCGATCAGCTCGTAAATAAGCGTGCCGGCCAGCACGACGGCCTGAATTTGGTGCCCATAGGCCGGAAGCTTGGTCAGCGCCATCTGCGCCATGCCGATGGCGACGCCCGCCTGGGGAATCAGCGTTAAGCCGAGGTATTTTTGCACGTTGGGGTGCGCGTGCACAATCCGCGAGCCCATGAAGGCCCCCAGCCATTTGCCGACCATTCTTGTTACCACGTAGCAAACGCCGATAAGCCCGACCGTGGGCAGCACGCTCAGGTTGAGGTCGGCGCCAGAAATGACAAAGAACAGCAGAAACAGAGGCGGCGTGAAGCGGTCCGTTTGCTCGATAATCGCGTTGGAGGCGCTGCAGAAGTTGGTCATGATCGCCCCAACCATCATAATGCACAGCAAGTTGGACAAATCCCACATATCGCACAGCGCCAGCGCCAGCAGCACAAAGGCGATGGTGAGCGCCAGCTTATTGCCGCGGGATTTGAAGAATTTAGCGAGGTAGCTCAGCGCAAAGCCAAGCGCCGTTCCCAGCGCAATGGAGCAGACGATCTCAAACAGCGGCTGAAGCAGCATGCTCATGACGGTAATCGCCGCGCCGCTCGCCAGGGCCTGCGCAATGTTCATGGAAATGGCGAAGGCGATCAGGCCCAGGGCGTCGTCCATGGCCACCACGGGCAGAAGCATTTCGCTGACGGGCCCTTTTGCCTTATACTGCCGGATGACCATCAGCGTAGCCGCGGGAGCCGTGGCCGCCGCGATCGCCCCTAGGGCAATGCACATCGGGAGGTCAAAGCCCGGCGCCCCCAGCAGCGAACAGCCAATCAGGACGATATCCACCAGCAGCACCGCCGACAGCCCCTCAAGGGCTGTAATGGTCAGCGGCTTAGCGCCGATGCGCTTGAGATAGCTCATTTTGAACTCGGAACCGATGGAGTAGGCGATAAAGCCAAGCGCTACCTCCGTGATGATACCAAAGCTCTCTGAAATTTCCGCCGGGATGATTCCCAGCACGGACGGGCCTACCAAAAGGCCGCCGATGAGGAACGCGGTAACGTTCGGCAGATGAATCAGCTTCATCAGGCGGCTCAGCAGAAGCCCTGCCGCAATCGCAATAGAGAGGGCCAGCAGCGTGTTCATTGGCCGTCGGCCCCCATTCCCTCCACAAAAAGCGCGGGCATGGCAAACAAAATCCCGGTATCAGGTTGGTCCAGGCCGCCCGTCACGTCCTTGATGACCCGGCGGGCGGTATCAACCATATCGTCCTCCAGCACCATCAGGATCGTCTTGCTGCTCTTGCGCTCGGGGTCAAAGAGATGGCGAAAGGCGCCGAACATGGGCAAGTCGTCGCCGCTTTGGTCGATGACGCGCATCATGCCCGTGCTGTCCAGCACGGTGCCGCCGCGAATGCCGCTGGCCAAAAGGGCTTCCAAAAGCTCCTCCAGGCATTCGGCCTTGTTGAGAACCAGGGTTACCACCTGCATGATATCACCTTCAAAATAGAATAGGGGTTTTTGCCATCGGTTAGCATAAACCCGTTCAAACGAAAATGCAAGGGGACGCGGCGGAAATTGCAGGCGCGCGATTGTAGCGCTACAATCCATCCTGGACAAGGAAGAAAAAGAGTGATGGATAAGACAAAATCGGTTATCGTTGAATGGCAAGCATCAAAAACCGAAAGGAGCCTTACCCTTTATAAAGAGCATAACACAGGACAAGAAGTACAAGAAATTCCTAATGGAGTATTCCCGCAAGCACGGGGTTGGGAAAGCCAGCCGCAAGTATAACCGAGCGCGTTCTTACATTTCCTTTTGGCTGAACCGTTATGACGGGACTTTGGATACGGTCACAGTCCAAACGACCGCATTCCCATCCTAACCGGCACACGGAAGCCGAGCACAAGCTGATATGCGACAGGCGGCGGAGGAACCCGAACCTAGGAATGATCGAGCTTTGGCACAGGCTGCGAAAGCGAGGCTATACCCGCTGCCCTGAAAGCCTATTCCGCGTTCTCCGCCGGATGGGACTGATGCAAGCAGAAAAGCAAAAAATAAATACGGGCCCGGGCCCTACGAGCAAATGACGCATCCCGGCCAACACATTCAGATCGACGTGAAGGTCGTCCCGCGCAACTGCCTTGCAAATCCCAGCGAAAGGCTGTTTCAGTACACCGCCAGAGACGAATATTCCCGATTCGGATACCTGGGCGCTTACCCAGAGTAAAACGCCTGCTTATCCGCGGATTTCCTACGAAATGTGGTCGTTTGGTTGAAGCGGCGAGGGGTCAAGGCTGCTTGCATCCAGACGGATAACGGCTTCGGGTTCACGAATCGGTTTTCCAACAGCTCCCATTTAAGTGCAAAGGGACGGCCCGCTCCTGTATTGCTTCTAAAAAAGAATTGACGGCACATACTACCTTTCGGAAGCAGTGGCCGACAATAAGTGGAGAAAATTATGGATTGAAACGGTGTATAAACAGAAAGCAGAGGTTACGTCGGATGCTGAAAGTGACGACCATGGTTCGCCCACAGCTTATGTCCAGGCCGCTCTCCGTCTTCTGCCTCTGCTGATATCAGTATAAACAAAGCGGCTCCGATATGCAAGAAGAGGTCGGCTGAGCCAGGCGCTGGACTACTGGATGCGCAAGGGCTACCGCCCGCCGGCGAATCGTCGGCGGGCGCGAAAAGCGTACAGGCTTTTCAGCCCAGCCGACATAAAACGCGGAGCTGATAATAAAAAACGTGCCCCATGGTACGGCGTTAAAAGGCAACGGTAGGCTTGAACAATTCTTTCGCTCCGCTTTGTAAAAAGCTTCTTTGCTGTTGCGGCGCTAATTATCTGTCACGGTTTTTCCGAAATATTTGTCATGCAGATTGAGTCGATTATGCAGAGATTAAACATTTAAACAAATCCCATAAACAAGAAATTTTGTCGCCTTCTGTCCCAATGCATGCAATTTACTGGAAGGATGTTACGATAAAGCCATCATTTTGTACAAAAGGTGGTTTTATTCATGACAACTTCAGAAGGCTTGGTTCGCTATCTCCTGGGACCCATTCGTTCAGATATCCGTCCCCTCGCCGTGTCCATTGACCAGACCATCGAACTGCTCTACGTCCGCCAGGTCGCCCAGCATGACATTCATGTAACCACGGATATCTACCCCGCGGCGGCCAAAATCCTCCATAAGCAAAACGATAAAAGCTTCGCCAAAGCCGTGGAGCGTTTGGCCGCAAAATGCTGGGACGCCCTTGAAGACGACGACGACCTGATGGAGCTGGTGATCGGAAAACGCGTGCACCAGCGTCCCTCGCCTCGTGCAATCCTTTTCTACCTTGCCTTTTTTGTCTACCATAAGGAAGGTTTTTACAAAGCGGAGCGTGAAGATCTGTTTGCTCCCACCATTGCGTTTTGATAGACGCGCATTTAAAAACAGATATCAACCATCTGAACCAGATGAGCGATATCTGTTTTTCGGGCCATAGCGCGTGGAGGCCGTGAGATACCCCCGCACGCGCGGGCGTGTCAGATGTTCAGGCGCTTGCGCGCGGTTGCATAAATCGGCTTGCTCAGCTCGATGCCGGTAGCGTCAAAGCCCTCCAGATTCGCCGCCTCCAGCGTTGTGCCGCTGCCCGCGAAGGGGTCGAGGATGCGCCCGCCGGGGAGGCAGATGCGCACAAGCTCGCGCATCAACGCGAGGGGCTTCTGCGTCTGGTGGAGG
>DBGEOK010000094.1:0-1646 GCA_048370855.1 Candidatus Limiplasma sp.
GCGGGGCACACCGTCCCCTATGTGGCGGGCGGCATGACACTGGAGGGTATGGACTGCCAGGGCCTGGCGGAGTACCTGCTGATCCGGTGCGGCGTGCCCAGGGCGGAGTGCGACCTCAAGGGCAGCAACGCGCACTGGCGAAGCTGCGTCTGGCGGGGCACGCCGGAGGAATGCGCGAAGGCGT
Source organism: Candidatus Limiplasma sp. (assembly GCA_048370855.1). GTDB lineage: Bacteria > Bacillota > Clostridia > Christensenellales > Aristaeellaceae > Limiplasma. The sequence goes on from DBGEOK010000094.1 coordinate 185, forward strand.
TCGGGGCCGTGCCGCCGGGCGCGTGGGTATTTATTGTGAACGTAAACGACGACGGCGCGCCGGAGAAGTACCGGGGCGACGGCCTGGGCGACGCGGGGCACATGGGCGTGTACCTGGGCGGGGAAAGCGCCATACACGCCAGCGCGTCGCGGGGCTGCGTGGCGGAAAGCCGGTTCGCGGGAAAGACCATCCCAAACGGCGGGTGGAACGCGGTGGGGCTGCCGTCCTGGGTGGATTACGGCGGGGATATCAACGCGGCGCTGGATGACGGCGGGGACGCGGAGGGCGCTCTGGCGGCGGAGGATGCGCGGGAAGGGGCCTCCGAGGACGGAAGCGAGGGCTTGACCATTGGGACGCCGGCAGCCCCGCATACGGCCTATATGACCGTGATCTCCCCCGACGGCAACCCGGTGAAGCTGCGCAAGTCCGCCAGCCGGAAGGAGAACGTCTATTGGCTGGTCAATACCGGCGCGCGCGTGCGGGTGGAGAAGGTCAAGGGCGATTGGTCGTTGGTGACGGCGGTTTGCTCGGACGGGCATCAGCGCCGGGCCTATATGATGAGCGCGTTCCTGCGCGGGTAAGCGGCGCGAGCATGGGACGCGGAACGCGGGAGCGGGAGGGAGGTAAAAGGATGCCAGAGCTTGTGAAGCAGCTTGGGGACTGGGCGGTGTGGGCGGCGGGGGTGATCGGCGCGCTGGCGGCGCTGTGGAGATGGGTCGCCAGGCCGATACGGGATATCCGGGACGATACCGGAGACCTGATGTGCGACCGGCTGAGCCAGGCGCACGACTACTGGATGCGCAAGGGCTATTGCCCGCCGGCCGACCGCGCGCGTCTGGTGGCGATGCATCAGCGGTACAAGGCCCTGGGTCGGAACCATCTGATGGAGAGCTACGAGCAGGACCTGCTGGAGCTGCCGGAGCACCCGGCGGCGGTAAACACAAAATTATAAACGAAAGAAGGATGCGGGATGAAGAAAATTGACTGGAAAGACGTAGCCACTCGGGCCCTCAAGACCTTTGTGCAGTCGGCGGGAGCGTATCTGATTGCCAGCTTGAGCGGGGTGGACTTTTTCGGAGGCGACATGACGGCGACCTTTTGGCTGGGGCTGGCGCTCTCCGCGGGAGCGGCCGGCCTGTCCGCGGTGTGGAACGGCGTGCTGGCCCCGATTTTTAAGCCGCCCGAAGGGGCATGAGACTGACCGGCAGGAAGCCGAAAATGCAGCAAACGCGCCCGCCGGCGAATCGTCGGCGGGCGCGAACAGCTATTCAGCTACAAAGAGAGGAAGCAGCGGGTCTGGTGTTGGAAATGCGCCACAAGCTACAGGGTATTAAAATGCAATGGTGGGACCAAACAGATCTTCACGCTCCGCCTTATAGTAACCTTCCTTGTGGTAAACAAAAAAGGCAAGGTAGAAAAGGGTCTCCCGAGGCGGGGGACGCCGCCGCATGCGTTTTCCGAT
>DBGEOK010000095.1:0-3541 GCA_048370855.1 Candidatus Limiplasma sp.
AGTCAGGGAAGCGATCAGATCGCTACTGAACAGCAGAACGCTTTCCTTGCCGATACGGTTACCGGTGTTCTTCACATCAACGGTGAAAGCAGTATACTGTATCTGTTGGAAGGATTCTTGTTCTGTTTGACAAAAACTAACGTACAAAGGAGAAAGCGTCATGGCCAGCTTCAATGGTAGTGTAATCGGCGGTTCCCTGAACCTTCGCGCGGACCCATCCACCGGCGCCAAAATGCTCGCGTCCATCCCTAACGGTACGGAGCTGCTGGTCTTTACCGTCCACGGCAATACCGAATGGTTTTCCACTTCCTTCGGCGGGCATTCCGGGTATGTTATGTCCCGGTATGTAGCCATCACCGACGACGGCGGCAAATGCGTGGTCGAAACGCAGACAAGCCCTCTGAACGTGCGTCAGGTTCCGGCAAAGGACGCGACGGTGCTCTACACCGCGCCCCGGCATTCCATCCTTCGTCTGTTGGACATGCGCAGCTCAGCGGACTGGTACCGTGTAAGCGGTTTGGACGGCACCGGCTGGGCGGCGTCCAAATACCTCCGGGTAGAATATCCCCCCGTCGGCGAGGAAGGCTGAGACATCCCGCGCAAAGCCGCGTCAACCAAGTTTGACGCCTCTGCGGCGCTCGCCGGCCCGGGCTTGCTCCGGCGCAGAGGGCGGGCGTCGGGCCTCACCCCGTCCCCTGGAAGCGCCGCCCCAAGCGCCCGTTCCCGGGGCGGCGGCGCTCAGAACCAAAACCATAAGGAACCCCTGCCTGCGACCTCGGCAGGGGCTTTTTCGACGTTTCGATCGTTACCCGCTAGACTGCCGGGCAACGCTTTCGTTTCGCGCTTTTGGCCTCGGCCCCTCCAAATAAAATCGTATCGCCCGGCTTTGCCGGACGGGCGGCGGTTGAGCTTGCGCAGAAGCCCTTGTCGGGGTTACAGGGCTGAAACCCTCCGTCGTCTTTCATGCTTAGCTATGCACGGCAAAGCGATTCAGCCTCCCAATCGCCTCCAGCGTGCGCGGGGAACCGCCGCGGCGGGGGCCGGGCGTGGGCTTTTCGTCCCGGCTTCGCATATCCGCCCGTTCCGCCCGCCCATTCCGCAAAGCGCCCGGACGGCGTTTCCCGCCCCATCTGTAAAGCGGCTGCCATGGCAACTCAAAAGCCGTGCGGCATAACGCCGCACGGCACAGACCGTTTACAAACCCATTTAAAAGTGGTTTGGAGGGGCCTCGGCCCCTCCAAATGATATCGGTTCGCCCGGCTTCGCCAGCGGCGGGCGGGGAGCTTGCGCCTCCGACGCAAACATACCGGCAGTTCTCGTCGGAAAAGCTCGCCTTCAGGCAAGCTTCGCCCTAAGCCGCGCGGGGACCGGGCGCGGGCTTCGTCCCGGCTTAGTACATGCCGCCCATTCCGCCGGGCGCGGGCGCGGCCGGGGGTTCCGGCGCGGGGATATCGGCCACCAGGCTTTCGGTCGTCAGCACCATCGCGGCCACGCTCGCGGCGTTTTGCAGCGCGGAGCGGGTCACCTTCGTCGGGTCGATAATGCCGCGCTCGATCATGTCCACGTACTCGCCCTTCAGCGCGTCGTAGCCATAGCCGTTCTTGTGGCTGTTCTTCACATTTTCCACAATCACGCTGCCGTCGATGCCGGCGTTCTTGCTGATCTGGCGCAGGGGCTCCTCCAGCGCGCGGATGACGATTTCCACACCCGTCTTGGCGTCGCCGGCAAAGTTGGCCAGCTCGGCCTGCACGGCGGGCAGAACGTTGAGCAGCGCGATGCCGCCGCCGGGCACGATGCCCTCCTCCACAGCGGCGCGGGTCGCGGCCAGCGCGTCCTCGATGCGCAGCTTGCGCTCCTTCATCTCCACCTCGGTCGCCGCGCCCACCTGGATCACGGCCACGCCGCCGGCCAGCTTGGCCAGGCGCTCCTGAAGCTTCTCGCGGTCATAATCGCTGGTGGTATCCTCGATCTGGGAACGGATGCTGGCGATGCGGTTCTCAATCTCCTTCTTGTCGCCGGCGCCCTCCACGATGGTGGTGTTTTCCTTGTCAACCTTCACCTGGCGCGCGGTGCCCAGCATATCCACCGTGGTTTCCTTCAGCTCCATGCCCAGCTCGTCGCTGATTACCTGGCCGCCGGTCAGCACGGCGATGTCCCGCAGCATTTCCTTGCGCCGGTCGCCAAAGCCGGGAGCCTTTACGGCCACGCAGGTGAAAACGCCGCGCAGCTTGTTGACCACCAAGGTCGCCAGGGCCTCGCCCTCCACGTCCTCGGCGATAATGAGCAGCTTCTTGCCGGACTGCGCTACCTGCTCCAGCACGGGCAGAATCTCCTGGATGTTGGAAATCTTCTTCTCGGTAATGAGGATATAGGGGTTGTCAAGCACAGCCTCCATTTTCTCGGTGTCGGTCACCATGTAGGCGCTGGCGTAGCCGCGGTCAAACTGCATGCCTTCCACGGTGGTCATTTCGGTCTTCATGGTCTTGCTTTCCTCAACGGTGATGACGCCGTCGTTCCCGACCGTCTCCATCGCTTCGGAAATCAGGCTGCCGATGGCCTCGTCGCCCGCGGAAATGCTGGCGACCTGCGCGATGGCCTGCTTGCCGCTGATGGGCTGGCTCAGCTTGGCCAGGCTGTCCACGGCGGCGTTGACGCCGGCCTCGATGCCGCGCTTGAGCACCATGGGGTTGGCGCCGGCGGCCAGGTTGCGAAGGCCCTCGTGAATGATGGACTGCGCCAGCAAAGTCGCGGTGGTGGTGCCGTCGCCGGCTACGTCGTTGGTTTTGGTGGCAACCTCCTTGACAAGCTGCGCGCCCATGTTTTCAAACGCGTCCTCCAGCTCGATCTCCTTGGCGATGGTCACGCCGTCGTTGGTGATAAGCGGAGAGCCGAACTTCTTGTCCAGCACAACGTTGCGGCCCTTGGGGCCCAGGGTGATTTTCACGGTATCCGCCAGTGCGTCCACGCCCTTTTCCAGCGCGCGGCGGGCTTCCTCGCCATATTTGATCTGCTTGGCCATGGTAAACTCCTCCTTATTGATCTGTGCGTTTTACAAAAAAGCTTACTCGACAGTGGCCAGGATGTCGCTCTGGCGCACGATAATGAGCTCCTGGCCGTCAATCTTGACCTCGGTGCCCGCGTACTTCGAGTAGATCACCTTGTCGCCCGCCTTCACGTTCATCACGACTTCCTTGCCGTCCACCATGCCGCCCGGCCCCACGGCCAGCACCTCCGCCATCTGGGGCTTCTCCTTGGCGGTACCGGTCAGCAAAATGCCGCTCTTGGTTGTCTCTTCCATCTCGACGTTCTTGATGACCACACGGTCGCCCAAAGGCTTGACGTTCATGACTTTATCCTCCCTGTTCTTTTGATGATTGTCCGCCTGTTAGCACTCACACCAAACGAGTGCTAACAACAGAGATAACTATACGTCATTTACCGCGCCGGCGCAAGCTGGTCATCGCTTAAAAATCGCGCTTCTGTTTCCGTATATTCCGATTATAATGGGTTTTTGGTCTGGTTTTCTCGCTATATATCAATA
>DBGEOK010000096.1:0-31937 GCA_048370855.1 Candidatus Limiplasma sp.
AAAGAACCTCAAATACCTGACCGGTCCGTTCTCGGCGAACAACCCGGTCATCGTGCAGATCCTCGGTATCTGCTCGGCGCTGGCCGTCACCGTACAGCTCAAGCCCGCCATCGTCATGGACCTGTCCGTGACGGTCGTCACACCGCGTGCGCTTATCATACCACATGCGGCGGGTTTGCACAATGCCGCGAAGCGGACCGCGCGGGGCGGCTTCATGCAGCCGGCTTGTTTCCGCCGTGCGGCGCTTAGAACGATCGGGATGATTTTGCATTTTGGGCTTTCCAAATCTCTCTCAACGCGCTCCAACGCAAACCCAAACGTGACGCCCTGGAGACCCGCGCGCTTTTTACGCGCTCATGACGCCGTCCGTGGTATTGACGATCATCAGAATTTCCACTTCCTCGCCGGTCACGGCGTCGATGTACACACGGTATTCGTGATTGTCATACGTGCCCGGAACCTCGTAGCACAAGCGCTCCGAATCCCGGTAGGGGATGACGCAAAGCCTGGCGTCGGACGCGCCGAGCCTGTCGCTGACACGGGCGAGCGCCTGATCCTTGCTAAGCGCCGGCAAAAGCTCGGAACGTTGCTCGTGGTTCATCAGGTAGTTGTTGGCCTCCAGCCCCACCACCTCGCCGGTATCCATGCGAACCTGTACCTTGACCAGGTCCGGATAGAGCAGAACGCCTTCCTGAACGGCCACAAAGTTAATGACCGCAAGCCCGTCATACACCTGATAGTGGTTGGCCTCCATTTCGCCGTAGCCGCGCGAGAGCAGAAACTGCTTCGCGGCCTCCATGCACTCCTCCAGCGTGGCGGAGGCGGTGAACGCGGCGTGTTCGGGAACAATCCATAGCAGCTTTCCGCCCTGCTTGGTGACCTCCGCGTTTAATACCGTGTCGTCGCTGAGCGTCAGCGTTACGCCAAAGGAAGCCAGCGTTCCCGCGGTTTCCGTGCCTTGGACGGCCTCCTTCACGCGCTCGGGACCGATGTATTCCCGCGCGAGCTCAACGGCCTGCGCCGCGTCGATGCGCGCGTTGCCCAAAGCCTTTGGCTCGCCGTAATGCCGCGCGTCTGAGAACGCGCCGTCATAGATCATGCTTGGATAATCCATGCCGTTGTCGGTATCGGCCACCTGCTCCAAAGGGCGGTCGGAGAGCTGGGCTTCTTCATAAAACACATTCTTGCCGCCGGCCAGGCGCAGGCTTTCCCGGAGCATGGTATCGCGCGCGGTGACGAATTGGCCCAACAGCAGCGTACACTGGCTTTCCAGCGCGCGAAGCTGCTCCATATCCCCGGCTGTCAGCGTTGCGCCGGAGGCTACGGACAGGGCCTTGTTCATGCTGTATTCCGAAAGCTGATTGCAGAACTTGACCGTTTCGCTCATGGCTACGTGGGAAAGCGGCAGCGCCGACAATTCCGTGACCACGCCGTCCGCCTGGCGGCTGATGCCGGTGAGCAGCTCAACCTGCGTGCGCGCGTCGGACGCGACAGGAGCCTTGCCCAGCTTGACGCCGATTGCCTGAAGATGCTCCTGCGTCTCCAGCACGCGCTGCACATAGCTGTCCTCCAGCACCTGCGCGGCCTCCTCCGCTTTCAGGCCGTAATCGAATCCAAGAAAAACGGATACGATCAGCGCCAGACTCAGAAACGTATACAGGATGATATGGTGCTTTGTCTGCATGCCGCCGCCGCCTCCTAAATGGCAAAGTTATGCTTGCCGATGCTGAGCTGGACCGTGCGCGACCAAATCCAGCCGTTGGTCGCCGTAACGGGGTTGTAATAATACAGGCAGCCGCCCGAGGGGTCCCAGCCGTTCAGGGCGTCCCGCGCCGCGCGCAGGCTGTCCGCATCGGGCGTTAAATTGATTTGGCCGTCATACACCGCGTCAAACGCGCCCGACTGGTAGATGACGCCGCTGATGGTATTGGGAAACAACGGGCTTTTGACGCGGTTGAGCACCACGGCCGCCACCGCCACCTTTCCCACATAAGGCTCGCCGCGGGCCTCGCCATGCACCAGCCGCCCCAGCAGATAGCTTTCGCTTTCGTTATAGCCGGCGGCGGAAACGGCGCCCGTCAAGGTAACGCCAATCGCGGCGGCGGTCGCGGGGCCAACGGCGCCGTCCACCGTCAGCCCGTTCTTGCGTTGGAACCATACTACCGCGTCATAGGTTTCCTTGCCGTAAACGCCGTCAACCGTACCGCTGAAATAACCGTACTGCTTCAGCTTCTGCTGAATCATGCGCACCTGATCGCCCTTGCTGCCCCACGCGACGACGGCGTCCGCCTCGGTCAGCGCGAAAAAGAGCGCGAAGGTCAGCAACGCGGCCAGCAATTGAAAGAAAAATTCCTTTTTGGTCGGCTTCATATCCTCTTGCATGTTAAAAAACCCTCCCATACAAAGCATCGCTCATATGGAAGGGTTGCCCAAACGGGGTGAAAGTATGCGGTTATGAGGCGTCCCCGATGTGGAGGGTAAAGCCGTTGTCCACAACCTGACTTTGATCCCCCGCGAAGCTCGAGATATAGGCGTCGGCGGTGAGCGCCCATATGCTGCCTTCCCCAAGGGAGACGCTTACGGCGCCGGCCCGGCCGTCTGGGTTGATGGCGCCGGTGTAAACGGAGCCGTTCTCAAGCCTCAGCTCCAGGGCGGAGTAATCGTCCACGGTAATGATCCCTTCCATTTCCTGCGCGTCGGCGGTCAGCACACAGCGGCCTCCGTTTTCCCCCTCACGGCCCCAGCCCCGGCTGCCGTCGTTGCCGGAAACCCTCAGCAGGCCGCCGTCCGCCGTGGTAAGCAGCACGCCGGCGAGGCGAATGGTACAGGCGGTATTGGTCACATAAAAAAGATCGCCCGCGCGGCCGGTTAAGGAACCTCCCGTCATGCTGAATTGGCTCTGCCCCGCGTCCGCGTCTCCGGACATGCTCTGGTAAAGCATCACGGCATGAATGTTTTCGCCGCTATCCTCGCCATAGGTTCCGTCCATGCTGCCGCTGAGGACGCAATTTTCAAGCGTTACGCTGTTCTTGCCCTCCACCACGACCGCTTCCGAATGGTTTGCCGTAAGCGTCGCGTTGCGGACCGTAACCGACGCGGTGCTGTAGATTGCCGGGGAGCCTGTTCCGTTTGTGGTATAAGTTCCGCCGTCCGCCGTGAGCGTTCCGCCGCCCCGGTCGCTGCGGATGGCGGCGGAGGAGGCTCCCTGCGTTTCCACATCCAGGTTAAACGCCTCTAGCGTGCCTCCGCCCGTTACATGGATGCCTCCGGAATGAGCCATCGTCGTGCGGATCGTGCTGCCGCGGATAGAGACAAACGTGCCCGCCCCATGGCTGAAAACCGCGTTGCCGCCGGAAGCGCTGGTGGCGATGGCCGCGTCCTCAATGGTGACGCTTGCGCCGTCCGTCGCCAGCAGTCCGGCGTTTTGCCCATAGAAATCGCTGTCCTCGGTGCTGGAGGTTTCGCCGCCCGATTTATCCACCGAAACGCCCGAGAGGGATACCTCTATATTTCCAGCGATGCGCAGCGCGTTTTCATTATCGTTGGAGGAGGAAAAGGAGCCTCCGCCGATGGCGGCGCTTTCAATCAGGCTGGTAGCGGCGGCGCCCTGCGTTACGCCGCCGCTGCCGCCAAAACCGCCGGGCGCGCCCTCGGGAGGGACGCCCATCGCTCCGTCCGGCCCATCCGCAAACGGACCTTCGCCGTCGTTTGGCCGCTCGGGAGGCATCTCATGGCCGCCAGCAGGCGGAGTTCCGACCGGAACCGATTCCTCGGCGCAGGCGGACGCGCAACCCAGCAGAATGGCGCATAACAGGGCCAAGGAACGCGTAAGGGTTTGGTTTTTCATGATTCATTGCTTCCTTTCCGAAGTGGGGGATATTCTTTTACCCAGAAAAAGGATAGGACGCCAATGTGACGCCTTCATGGCGCTTGCATGAAGAAGGCCCGAAAACCGGAACGCCGCCAGCCGCGAGCCGCGCTATGGCGCTTGCCTCCGGCGGCTTGTTTTTTGGAACCGCGTATGCTATGGTTTGGAGGAGGTGGGCTTCATGAAGCATTATACGGGGTTCCTGATCCGACAGGAACGCCTCCGGCAAAACCTGTCGCAGGAAGGGCTGTGCAAAGGGATATGCGCGGTATCGTATTTGAGTAAAATTGAGCAGGGGCAGGCGACGCCCAGCCCGGAGGTTCTCAACGCCCTGTTTCGCGCGCTCGGCGTTCAGCTTGCGGAGGACCCGGCGCTCCTGAAGCGCGCGGAACAGGAGTTTCGTGCCTATTTCCGGCGCTTTTTTCTCTATTTAATCGAGGACGCGGACGAAGCCTGGCTGCTGGAGCATGGCCGGCAGCTAAGCGCCTCCCGGCTGGCCCTGACCTACCGCCTGTTTCGTTTATACCGGGCGATCTGGAAGCGCGATGAGGCCGCTATGCGGGAGCTGGTCGACGCGCTCGCGCCCTTTCGGGACTACCTGGACGACGGGCAGCTTTTTCTGATGACGTTAGGGAGCGCTATGCTGCGCACGGACGGCGAAAGCAGCGAAAAGGCGTTTATCCAGGCCGAACGGCTGCACCCTTGCGCGTTTGTCGCGTACCATTATGCCGATCTCCACTTTCGGCTTGGGCGTTATGTACAGGGCGCGAGGGAAGCGGAGAAAGCCTATGAACGGGCCGCCGAGGAGGGAAACGGCCGCTTGCTGCTTTATTCGAGCGCGCTGGTGGGCTTGTGCTACGCCAACCAACATCACTATCCCCTGATGATGCGGTATTTTTCCCGGTCGCTCGCGCTGGCGCAAAGCCTGGAGCCGGATTTCGCGGGCCAGGTACAATATAACATTGGAGCGACCTGCCTGGAGCTGCGCCGTTATGAGGAAGCGCTGGAGGCGCTGGAAGCCTGTCTTGCCTTCCCGGCGCAGGATGATGATTTTGAGCTGATGGCATGCCATAAGCTTGCGATTGTTCATGCCCAGCTTGGGCACGCGGAGGACGCGCGGAGATACCTGGAAAGGGCGTCCGCCCTCTACACGCCTTCCATGCCGCCGCTTTATCAAAAAATGCTCCGCGCTGTGGAAATGAGGCTTTCACCCGGCTATTTATCCGACCCCTCCTATGTGCTGCTGCTGCGGGAAATATACGATGAATCCGCGCAAGCGCTGCATTTTGGATTCCGGCAGTTCCATGGCTACTTTCTCATCGAAGCATACGCGCATCAGAGGCGGTACAAGGACGCGCTTTCCATTTCGCGGGAAATATCCGAATTTTCCTACAACATCCCGTTAAACACGGATTAAAGGCAAAAGAATAGGAACATTTTCATAAAACAAGGGGGTTTTATCCGCTTTATTCCCATGGTATCATAAGCTTATTCCATGGGAAAGGCAGTGACGTTTTGAAGACAACCACGCTATGGACGCGTAACTTTACCACCATTACACTCGGCACGGTCGTCAGCGCGATTGGCGGGACGGCGATGGGTCTTGCCCTTAGCCTGATCGTTTTTGACCAGACGGCTTCCACCCTGTTATCCGGACTTTTCGCGGCCGCTACCCTGTTTCCGGGAACCGTGCTGCCGGTGCTGGTTGCGCCTTATGTGGATCGCTGCGATCGAAAGCGCCTGATCGTGCGCATGGATGCGCTGAACGGGGTTATTTACCTGGCTTTTGGCCTGTATCTGATTCAAAACCCCTTTTCATACGCGGCGTACTTGGTATTCAGCCTGGTTACAGGCAGCGTGGGCACGACGTACAGCCTCGCCTATGACGCGCTGTATCCCGACCTGATTCCCGAAGGGTTTGCGCAGAAGGGTTACGCGGTTTCCTCTATGATATACCCGACGGTAACGGCCGTCGTGACGCCGGCGGCTTCCCTGCTGTACGGCGCATACGGTATTGTTCCCATCGTGCTGGCGGAAGGCGCGCTGCTGCTGATCGCGTCGCTCTTTGAAAGCCGCATCCAGCATGCGTTTATCCGCGTCCCGCGGGAAGAAGCGTCCCTGCGCGGACGCCTGCGCGGCTATGCCCGCGAGCTTGGCGCGGGCGTTCGTTATGTGAAAAAGGACCGGGGAATACGCAGCATCTACCTTTACATGACCATGACCAACGCGTGCAGCCAAAACGTCAACCTGATGGCGATGGCCCACTTTCAAAGCAGCCCGACGCTGACAACCGCCATGTACGCCCTTTTGATTTCCGCCGAAACACTGGGACGCATGGCGGGCGGAATTATTCATTACGCGTTCAAAATTCCTCAGGAGCGGCGCTATACGTTGACGGTCTGGGTATACCGGTTTTATGAGCTTTGCGACGGGGCGCTGCTCTTCCTTTGGTATCCGCTCATGCTGGCCGCGCGGTTTCTCTGCGGCTTTATGGGCATTAACACGGCGACGCTCCGCACGGCCGCGGTTCAGAATTACCTTCCCCCGGAGCTGCGCGCCAGGGTCAACGCGCTGTTCAACGTGCTGATCAGCGGGGCGATGATGCTTGCGCAGCTTGGCGCGGGGGCCTTGGGGGAAATCCTTCCCTACCGTTACGTATCGCTGATCTTCGCGGCCTTCTCGTTCCTGATGATTCATGTGCTGATCGTTCGCAACCGCGCCAGCGTGGAGCCCATTTATAACCGTTTTATATAAATTGAAGAACGCCGCGCAAACGCCCGGGGCTGAAAAGAAACCGGAGAGGCGGGAGCTCGCGCCTTGGGTTTGCCGTCGCCGCCCGAATGGTTCGGCTGTCCCGAATCGACCGAGAAATTTGATTCATCAGCGCGCTGGGAAGCGCCGCGTCGGCTCTGCCGGCCCGTCAGGCGGGCGGGAATCGACGCGGCGCTTCCGACCCATTATGGCAAGCGCGGGATCTTTTGGCCTGTGTGATGGATTTGAGCCGCATACCCGCGCGCCCATCCCGTGGGCGCGGAAACCCCACGCCTCGTTACGATCCGCCCTCTTCGCCCAACGGAAGGCGGGGTGGGAAGGGAGCAAAGCGCCTCTGAAAAATGAAGCCCGGATGGATTGCCATATCAGACAACGCCGTCCGGGCTTTTAAGAGGCCCGTTCTATTGTTTTTTCCAAACCGACGGATGGAGGAGCACCAGAATGGGGAATAGCTCCAAACGCCCCGCCAGCATCAGAACGCTCAGCGTCAGCTTGGCCAGGGGGCCGTAGGCTGAAAAGTTTTCCACGGGTCCGACCATGCCTAAGCCGGGACCCACATTGCTTACGCACGTGAGCGCCGCGGTCAGGTTGGTTTCAATATCAAATTTTCCTTCCAGGGACACGATGAAGGCTCCCGCCAGCACCAGCGCCACATAGACAAAAAAGAAGACCGATACCTGCGTGAGCATGCTTTCCTCCACGCCCTTGCCTTCAAAGCGCACCACCTGCACCTTGCGCGGCTGAAAGGTATGGCGGATTTCCCTGCGGCCCAGCTTACACAGCAGCGCGAGCCGGACCACCTTTATGCCGCCGGCGGTGCTGCCCGCGCAGGAGCCTATGAACATCAAAAGCAGCAGAAGCATCTTGCACGCCTGGGGCCAGAGGTTAAAATCAGCCGTGGCATAGCCCGTGGTGGAGATGACGCTGGCAACCTGGAAGCTTCCGTAGCGCAGAGCAGAGAAAAAATTGCCGTACCTGGGAACGAGCAGGAGGGAGATCACGAGCATGGACAGCGCCACGATCCCCAGATACCAGTGAAGCTCCTCGCTTTTCAGCGCTTCCTTGACGCTTCCGGTGAGCGTTCTGTAAAACAGCGCGAAGTTCATGCCGAAAACAATCATGAACACCGTAATAATGGCGTCCACGGCGGCGCTTTGAAAAGCTCCGACGCTTGCGCCGTAGTTGCTGAAGCCGCCGGTGCCCGCCGTGCCCATCGCGTGGATGGCCGCGTCGTAGGGGGAAAGCCCGGCCAGCATGAGGATCGCAAATTCAAGGAAGGTTAACGCGCCATAGATCAGGTAAAGGATCTTGGCGGAATCCCCCATTTTGGGCACAATTTTGCTGAGGCTTGGGCCAGGGCTCTCCGCGCGGACAAGATGGGACGTGCGCCCCGTCATCTGGGGCAGCAGCGCCAGCGTCAGCACCAGCACGCCCATGCCGCCGATCCAGTGGGTGAAGCTGCGCCAAAACATCACCCCGCGGGGCAGGCCGTCAAAGCTGGAAATGACGGACGCGCCTGTGGTGGTGAAGCCTGAAACCGCCTCGAACAACGCGTCCACATAATGAGGAATTATGCCGCTGAAAACAAAGGGCAGCGCCCCAAACGCGCTCAAAAGCACCCAGGAGAGGGCGACCACCACAAAGCCTTCGCGCGCGCGGAGGTTTGGCTCGCGCGGCTTGGCAAAGCGCCAGAGGGGGAACCCGCACGCACAGAGCGGCAGGATGCTCTTGACCAGCGCGCCGGCGTCCCCGTCGCCAAAGAAAAAGGCGATGGCCAGGGCTGGAAGCATCGCCAGCGCCTCGATGAGCATAATGGCGCCAAGCAAGCGCAGAATCAAGCGTCTGTTCATTTTTTAATGACCTCGTTCAAATCGCCGATGCCGCTTTCACAAGCGATGATGATAACGTCGTCGCCGGCCTCGATATGGTCGTTGCCGAAGGGAACGATGACGCGGCCGTCCCGCACGATGACGGCGACCAGCGTGTTCCTTCGGATTGTGAGATCTTTGAGCGGAATGCCGATGTAAGGGTCGTTTTCCCTGGCGATGAACTCCAGCGCCTCAGCCTTGCCGTTGACCAGGCGGTAGAGCTTTTCCACCTTGGTGCCCTGTCCGTACACACGCGCGCGCACATAGCGCAGGATGGCCGCGCAGGTGATGGTTTTGGGGCTTACGATGCTGTCCAGCCCCATGGCGCTGATGACCTCGGCGTAGGCGACGCGGTTGTTTTTGACGATGACCTTCGGCACGCCCTGGCTGACCGCGAATAGGCCGGTCATCAGGTTTTCCTCGTCGCGGTCGCAGAGGGTGACGAAGGCGTCCATCTTGTTCAGCCCTTCCTGCTCCAAAAGCTCCTGATCGGTTCCGTCGCCGTAGATGACGTTAACCTCCGGAAGGCTTTCGCTCAGCGTCTCCGCCTTTTCGCCGTTAATTTCAATCAGAGAGACATGGATGCCCATCGGCACGAGCATCCTGGCCAGATAATAGCTGATGCGCCCCCCGCCCAGCAGCATCACGTTTTTCACGCGCAGGGAGTGCTTGCCCAGGAAGCGGAAATACGCGGTGATCGTGAGCATGTCCGCCGCGACGTGCACCCGGTCTCCCGGATGGATAACGAAATCGCCGTTAGGAATCAGCACCTGCCCCTCGCGTTCCACGGCGGCATAAAGCACCTGGGGGATGCCGTGAAGCTTGCGGCTCAGGTTTTTCAGCGCATAGCCTATGATCGCGTCCTTTTCCTGCGCGCGGTATTCCACCATTTCCACACGGCCCTTGGCAAAGGATTCGATATTGTTGGCAAAGGGAAAGCGAAGCAGACGGCTGATTTCGATGGCGGTAGCGCGCTCGGGGTTGATCGCCATGTCGATGCCCAGTTCCTTTTGCAATATATCCAGGCTCTCGTTAAATTCCGGATCGCGGATACGCGCGATCGCGTATTTGGCGCCCAGGCGCTTTCCAATCAGGCAGCAGAGCATATTGGTTTCGTCGCCCGCCGTGGCCGCGATGATGATGTCGGCCTTGTCCGCGCCCGCCTCCATCAGCGTCGTCGCGTTTGCCCCGTTGCCCCGAACGCAAAGCACGTCCAGCGTATCCTCGCTTCGCTGGAGCACCTCGTCGCTGCGGTCCACAATCACCACGTCATGCCCTTCGCGCGCCAGAAGCTCCGCCAGGGTATGGCCCAACTTGCCATCGCCAACCACCAAGATCCGCATGACGCATCCTCCGTTTTCAACCTCATTGTTGGGAACGAGGTATTATAGCATATCGCGGCGAAAAAGAAAACGCATTCCAATCCGGCCAAAATACCCGCCTTTTCCTGCCAAAGCCGGGCCGGGCCGGGCGCTGCGGTTCTCCTTCTAGTAATTTTGCGGCGGCCATGTTATAATATAAACTTGGAACCCTGTTCCCCCGTCCACACAAAAGGAAAGGAGCGCGAGCCGGCCGTGACAACAGCCAACGCTTCTCAAAACCGAATCGGCCGCGCGCTGCTTTGGGCGTGCATAGCCGCGCTTGCGCTGAGCGCCCTGCCGCTGTACGCGATTTCCATTTATAATCATCCATACTATGACGATTACAATTTCTCCGCCGACGCGCATCGCGCCTGGACGGATACGGGCAGCCTTGCCGCGGTGCTCAAAGCGGCGGTGAACAGCTCGCGCGACGTGCGCGAAACCTGGCAGGGCACCTATACCGGCACGTTCCTGAGCAATATTCAGCCCGGCGTTTTTAGCGAGCGGCTGTACTTTGTAGGCACGTTCGTGCTGCTGACCGTGTTTCTCGGCTGCTTTTGGTTTTTCTTCAGCGCTGTGTTCGGCGGGCTTTTCGGGCTTGAGCGACGCGCGACGGCCATGCTGGCCTGCCTGGCGCTTACGCTCCTGCTTCAGTTTATGCCGGACGCTGGCGAGGCGTTTTTCTGGTTTAACGGCGGAATTGGCAATACCTTTGTGTACTCGCTTCTGGCGTTGAGCCTTGGGTTGGCCGTCAAGCTGGCGGGCGAGACCAAAGCATGGCGCGCCGCGCTTTTGACCGCCGCGCTGGCGGCGCTTATGGTCCTGCTGGGCGGAGGCAGCTATGGCGGCGGCTTGTTCGGGCTGTGCGTTTGGGCGCTGGGCGTTCTGTGGCTGTTCTGTCGCCGGAACCGCCGGAGGTGGCGCTTTCTTGCGCTGTGGGCGCTGTACCTTGGGTGCTTTGTTTACAGCATGGCCGCGCCGGGCAACGCGGTGCGCGCGGGCCTGATCGGCTATCAGCCGTCCGCGGCCAAGGCCGTCGCGCAGGCGCTTTACTATGGCGTGGCGCAGATCGGCGCCTACCTTCGCCTGCCGTTGCTGGCTGTTTCGGCGGTGGTTTCGCCCTTCCTGTACCGCGCGGCGAAGCGGAGCGCGTTTCGCTTTGCCCATCCATGGCTCATGCCGGGCCTGATGGTCTGCCTGTTCTGCGTTCAGCTTGTGCCCCCGCTGTATTCCGGCGTGTTTATCGGCGGGCCGCGCATTGTAAATACCTATTTTCAAAGCTTTGTGGTCATGTGGTTCGTCTGCCTGTACTATCTGCTTGGGTGCGCCGCGCGGCGCATGAAAGACCCCGCCGCGCTTTGCGGAAGGGCGCGGCGCGGGCTGCTGCTGGCATCCGCCTGCGCGCTGCTGGCGGGGTGCCTTGGTTACAAACGCCCGGAGGATCAGCTTTACGGCGTGCAGAATATGGCGGGTGTAAGCGCGGCGCTGTCCATTGCGACGGGCGAGGCCGCGCAATACGACCGTGAGATGAAAGCGCGGGAGGCGCTGCTCAACGACGCGTCCCGCCCGGAAATCACGCTTTCTCCGCTTAGCGTCGTGCCGGATGTGTTTATGGACGATCTGCTGACAGCCGACGCGGCTTACGACACGCGCCCCGCGTTGTGCGCGTATTACGGCAAGCGGGCCATCGCCGTCGAGGGGAGGGAAGGGACGCCATGAAAAAGCCCCTCGCTCAAAGGCGAATCTCAAACCGCGCGCTTTCGTGGCTATGCGTAGCGGCGCTGCTGATCAGCCTGACGCCGCTGTACGCAATCTCCTTTTATAACCACGCATGCTATGACGATTTTGGGTTTTCCATCCTCACGCACAGCGCGTGGCGCGAGACGGGAAGCCTGCTTCAAACGGTGAAGGCCGCCATCCAAAATACGGCGGGCATTCGCAACACCTGGGAGGGAACCTACGCCACCTCGTTTATCAGCGCGCTTCAGCCCGCGGTGTTTGGCGAGGGGCTGTACTGGCTGACTACGTTTGTCCTTCTGACGTTTTTCCTGTTCGCGCTGTGGTTTTTTCTCAGGCAGGCGCTGGTCAAGGCGCTCCATGCCGACCGGGCGACATTCTGGATGGCGTTCAGCGCCGTATCCTTTGTAATGATTCAGTTCGTGCCGGATGTAAGCGAGGCTTTCTTCTGGTTCAACGGCGGCGTGGCCTATACGATGCTGTGGTCGTTTATGCTGCTGCGAATCGGCGTATGGCTGTGCTTTGACCGCGCCGGGCGTCCCGGCGCGAGGGCGGCGCTGTACGCGCTGCTGCTGGCGCTGACGGTTGTGGTGGGCGGCGGCAAGTACTCCACGCTTCTGTTCGCCTGCCTGGCGGACGGGTTGCTTGTCGCGTTTTCGTTTCATAGGAAGCGGCCCGGGCGCTGGGCGGAGCTTTCCCTCCTGGCTTTGCTGCTTGGCTGTTTTGCCTTCAGCGCGCTGGCTCCGGGCAACGCGGTGCGCGCCGCGACCCTGTCCGGCGGAATGAGCGCGCCTAAGGCGATTGCGCAAGCGTTCTACTTTGGCCTGGCGTTGATGGGAAACTGGTTTTCGCTGCCGCTGTTGGTGGTATGGGCCCTGGTGAGCTGGCAGCTCGGCGAGGCGCTGCGCGGAAGCCCGCTGAGGTTTCATCACCCCATTTGGACGACTGTTTTGTGCGTATGCCTGTTTTGCGCGCAGCTTGCGCCCACGCTGGTTACGGGCAACTACCTGGGCGACGGTCGGACGGTCAATACCTATTATTATACCTTCGTGCTCATGAGCTGCGCGCTGGCAGTTTACTGGACGGGCTGGCTCATGCGGCGGATGGACGGCGCGCCGCGCTTCCCCGCCATCGGCACGGCGAAGCGGGACGGCCTTCGCATCGGCGCGTTTGCTTTGGCGATTGTGCTGCTGACGGTCGGCTGCGTAAGCTATCGGCCCGAGGGCCGGGAAAGCTGGGGCCCTCAGAATATGGCCGGCGGCAGCGCGCTGCGCTCGCTGCTCAGCGGCGAGGCGGCGCGTTACGATCAGGCGATGGACGAGCGCGACGCCGTCATGAACGATCCGCTTGCGCCGGTGGCCGTCGTCACGCCGGTGCGGGAGGTACCCGCCGCGTTTATGGGCGACGCGTTTACCGGCGACAACCTTTCGTATGTGCTTGAGCTGTACGCGGAGTATTATGAAAAGCAGCGCGTAACCATCGCGCGGGAGGAGGACTAGGCATGCTGCTGGAGGGAAAGAACGCCTTGGTGACCGGCACGGCGCGCGGCATCGGCAACGCCATGCTTCATGTGTTCGCGCGCGAGGGCGCCAATGTGTGGGCGTTTGCCCGAAAGCCGGATGACGCCTTTGAGCGCGATTGCGCCGAAACGGCCCGCAGGAACGGCGTCTGGATCAGGCCGGTCTATTGCGAGCTGACGGACGCCGAGGCGGTGAGGGAGGCGTTCCGCCAGATCATGGCGGAGAAGCGGCCGCTGCACATCCTTGTGAACAACGCGGGCGAGATGGGCAAGGACAAGATGTTTCAGCTAACGTCGGAGGAGGAGATGCGGCGGATTTTCGACGTCAACTTTTTTGCCATGGCGGAGGTCAGCCGCCTGGGCGCGCGCCTGATGGCCCGAAACCGGGCGGGCGCGATGGTGAACGTCGCAAGCGTCGCCGGGCTGGACGGGGACAGCCGGCTGGATTATTCCGCCGCGAAGGCCGCCGTCATCGCCGCGACCAAAAAGCTGGCGCGCGAGCTGGCAAGCGTCGGCATCCGCGTAAACGCGCTCGCCCCCGGCCTGACCGATACGGAGCTGGTCGCGGGCCTGAGCGAGAAGGCGGAAAGCGAGCAGCTTGACAAAATTCTGATGCACCGAAAGGCAAGGCCGGAGGAAATAGCCGATGTGGCCGCTTTCCTGGCCAGCGACCGGGCCAGCTACGTAACGGGGCAGGTATGGCGGGTGGATGGCGGCATCCTCTGACGCCTCTTCGAATGAATGAAGAAAAAAACAAGGAGAGATGAACCATGACAAATTCAGAAAAGTATACCAAGGCGTTTTCCGAGGCGCTGGAGGTTCCCGAGGGCGAGGTATCCGCGCTGAAGTATGGCGAAAGCGAGAAATGGGACAGCGTGGGGCATATGACGCTGATCGCCGCGCTGGAGGACGCGTTTAACATTATGGTGGATATGGACGACATTATTGACCTGAGCTCTTTTGAGAAGGGGAAGGAGATCCTTCGCAAGTATGATGTGGAAATTTGACCGCTTTGGGGAGGCCGTCGCGCTGACGGACGAGCGCGGCCAACGCCTGACTTACGCCGAGCTGGACGCCGAGGCCGGCGCTCTTTGCAAGGCTATTGGCGGGCGCTGCCTGACGTTTAGCCTGTGCCGCAACGCCATTGGAAGCGCGCTGGGCTACGCCGCCATGCTCGAGGGCGGTATCGTGCCCGCGCTGCTCAGCGCGGACCTGGACGCCGGACTGCTTGGCGCGCTGTACGAGGCGTATCGTCCAAAGTACCTGTGGGCGCCCGCGGACGTTGCCTGGGAGGGGTGCGAGCCCGTATACGAACGGTTCGGCTACCGCCTCCTTCAAACGCCGTTTGGCGGGGAAACGCGGCTTCATCCCGAGCTTGCCTTGCTGCTGACGACCAGCGGTTCCACGGGGAGCCCGAAGTTTGTGCGCCAGAGCTACCGCAACATTCGCGCCAATACGGACAGCATCGTCCAATACCTTGGGCTGACGGCGGAGGAACGGCCCATCACCACCCTGCCGATGAATTATACCTATGGCCTGAGCATCCTGAACTCGCACCTGGACGTGGGCGCGACGGTTCTCCTGACGGATCAGGGCGTCGCCCAGCGCGGGTTTTGGAGCTTCTTCCAACGGGAGGGCGCCACCAGCTTCGGGGGCGTGCCGTACACCTATGAGATGCTGGACCGCATGCGCTTTACGCGCATGGAGCTGCCGACGCTTCGCACCATGACGCAGGCAGGCGGAAAGCTGCTGCCGGAGCTCCACCGCAAATTTGCGCAGTGGTGCCGGGATACGGGTAGGCGTTTTATCGTCATGTACGGCCAGTGCGAGGCCACGGCGCGCATGGCGTACCTGCCGTGGGAAAAGAGTCTGGAAAAGGTGGGGGCGATGGGCGTGGCCATCCCCGGCGGACGCTTTGAGCTGATTGGCGCGGACGGTTCGGTTATCGCGTCGCCGGGCGTGACGGGCGAGCTGCGCTACTATGGCGACAATGTGACGCTGGGCTATGCCGAATGCGCCGCCGACCTCGCAAAGGGGGACGAGCGCGGCGGCGTGCTGGAAACCGGGGATATGGCGCGGATGGACGAGGACGGCTATTTCACCATTGTCGGACGCAAGAAGCGGTTTTTAAAGCTGTTTGGCAACCGCGTCAATTTGGACGAGGCGGAGCGCATGCTCAAGGCCGCTTTTCCGGAGAGCGAATGCGCCTGCGGCGGCACGGACGACCGCCTGACGATTTTTTCCACGGACGAGGCCCGCCTTTCGGAGATGCGCGCCTATCTGGTGGAAAAAACGGGCCTGAGCCAGGCCGGCTTCCATACGCGCTGGCTGCCCGCCATCCCCAAGAACGACGCGGGAAAAACCCTGTACAGGGAGTTGGAGAAATATCATGACTGATACGCAGGACCTTTTGGCCCTTGCGCCCTACGGCCTGGCGCGGGCCGAAAAGCGCGCCTTTCTGACCCGCGAGCTGTGCGCGCTGACGCGTTTCCACGCTCAGGGCTGCCCGGAGTACGCGGCGATCCTCGCCGCGCTCGGCACGGACGTTGAGCGCGTTCGCGGCTTTGAGGAGCTGCCATTCCTGCCCGTGCGGCTTTTTAAGGAATATCGGCTGAAAAGCGTCCCGGACGAAGCGGTGCATAAGACCATGACGTCCAGCGGCACCACGGGCCAGCAGGTCAGCAGGATCGAGCTGGACCGTGAAACCAGCGCGCTTCAAAGCAAGGCGCTCAGCAAGATCATGGGGGAATGCCTCGGCAAGCGGCGGCTGCCCATGATTATTCTGGATACCAGCGCTCTGGTTCGCAACCGGGCGATGTTTTCCGCCAGGGGCGCGGGGATTCTGGGCTTCAGCATGTTCGGGCGCGACCGGCTGTACGCGCTGGACGAGGACATGCGGCTGGACGTGGAGGGAATGAAGGCGTTCCTTGCTGAGCATGAGGGGGAGGATCTCTTCTTGTTCGGCTTCACGTTTATGATTTGGCAGCATTTTTGCGCGGAGCTTCGCCGCGTGGGATATCATCCGGATTTGAGCCGCGGCGTGCTCGTGCATGGCGGCGGATGGAAAAAGCTGGCCGACCAGCGGATTTCGGCGGAGCGATTCAAGCGGGAGCTGCTGGAAACATGCGGCATCCGCCGCGTGCATGATTATTACGGAATGGTGGAGCAGACGGGGACGATCTATATGGAGTGCGAGCACGGCCATCTGCACGCGCCCGTGTGGTCGGAGGTCACGATTCGTCGGCCGGGGGATTTTTCGGTTGCCGCCATGGGGGAAACCGGGCTGATCCAGGTGTCGAGCGTATTGCCCCGCAGCTATCCCGGCCATCTGCTGCTGACGGAGGACGAGGGGCGGGTGCTGGGCGAGGACGATTGCCCATGCGGACGCAAGGGCACGTATTTTGAGATCGCGGGGCGCATCAAGCGCGCCGAGGTGCGGGGGTGCAGCGATACCTATGAGCAAAAGCCAGGCGCTTGAAATCCTGTGCGGCACGGGCGTGCTCGCCCAAGACGGGAAAATCAGCGTGATACCCGCCGCCCCGCTGGCCCCCTTTGACGAAGGGGCGCGGGCCTTTCTTGCGGACCTTTCCGCCGCGGTTTTAAAGGACGAGGAGGCCAAGGGATTCCCGGACGTGGTGACGTTCGCGTTTTTTTGCCGCCGCGCGAGCCTTGAAAAAAGAAAAGAGGAGTACGCCGGAGCGCTTGAGGACCGGCTGGGACGAGGCTGCGTATTCCATGTCGCGCCCAGCAACGTGCCGATTAACTTTGCCTATTCGCTGGCTGCGGCGCTGCTGGCGGGCAACCAGAGCGTGGTGAAGGCGTCCAGCCGGGATTTTGCCCAGACCCGCATCGTGTGCCGCTCGGCGGACAGGCTGTTGCGGGGCGCGCACCAAGCGCTCGCGCCATACGTGAACGTGGCGATCTACCCGCGGGAGCGCCAGGAAATCACGGAAGCCCTCAGCGCCGCGTGCGATGTTCGCGTGATCTGGGGCGGGGACGAGACGGTGCGCCGCGTGCGCGAGGCCGCCTTGCCGCCTCAGTCCTTCGACGTGACGTTCGCGGACCGGTACAGCCTCCTGTGCGTGCGCGCGGAGGCAATCCATGCCATGGAAGAAAAACAGCTTGCGCAAGCGGCGCAAGGCTTTTATAATGATACCTACCTGACCGACCAGAACGCGTGCAGCGCGCCCAGGCTGGTGTATTGGGTCGGCTCGGGCGAGGCGCTTTCCAGCGCGCGGTCCCGCTTTTGGGAGGCGGCGCGCGCCTGCGCGGCCCCGCGCTATCCGGTGGAGCCGATTATCGCGGTGGATAAGCTGACCGCCGCCTGCCGCGCCGCGATAGAGCTGCCCGGCGCGCGCGTGGAGCCGATGCCGGATAACCTGGTCGTGCGGGTATCGGTTGAACGCCTGACAAAGCAGGTTTTCCAACACCGCTGCGCGGGCGGCTTCTTCCTTGAATACGCGGGCGAAAGCCTGAAGGCGCTTGCGCCCATTGTGGAGCGCAGGGTTCAGACGCTTTCCTACCTCGGCTTTGATCCGGCGGAGCTGCGCGACTTTGTAACCGCGAACGGACTGCGGGGAATCGACCGCATCGCGCCGGTGGGTCATACGCTGGATTTTTCCCTTACATGGGACGGCTATGATCTGATCCGCACGCTCAGCCGCCGTATTTCAGCCTTTTAACGAAACGAGGTGCCCTATGGCAAAGCCGTTGTTATCCTTTGTGATTCCATGCTACCGTTCCGCGCGCACCATCCGCGCGGTGGTGCGCGAGCTGACGGATACGCTCGCGGCCCGGAAGGACGGGTACGACCACGAGATCATCCTCGTCAACGACGGAAGCCCGGACGATACCGCCCGGGTCCTTTCGGAGCTTTGCGGGGAGTTTCCAGCAGTCACGTTTGTGGACCTGTCGCGCAACTTTGGCCAGCACAGCGCGCTGATGGCGGGTTTCCATCATGTGCGCGGAGATGTGGTTATCTGTCTGGACGACGACGGGCAAACCCCGGCGAACGAATGCTTCAAGCTCATCGATAAGCTGGCGGAGGACTATGATATTGTCTTTGCCCAATACGACGAGCGCAGGCAAAACGCCTTCCGAAACCTGGGCAGCCGCTTCAACGCCGCGTGCAATCACTTCTTTTTTGGCCAGCCCAAGGGCCTGAGCGTGAACAGCTACTTTGCCTGCCGCCGTTTTGTGGTGGACAGCGCGCTGCAATACCCCAACCCCTTTCCCTACGTAACGGGACTGTTGTTTCAAAGCGTGAGCCGCTACGCCAACGTGCGGGTCAGCCACCGGGAAAGGCTGGAGGGAGAGAGCGGTTATAGCCTCAAAAAGCTGATATCGCTTTGGGCCAACGGCGTAACGGCCTTTTCCATTAAGCCGCTTCGCCTGGCCAATTACGTCGGCTGGGCGACGGCGGCGGGAGGGTTTGTATTCGCGCTGATTACCATCGTCCGCAAGCTGGTTAACCCGGATATGCAAGCGGGCTGGGCGAGCACGATCGCGGTCCTTTTGGTAATCGGCGGCGTGATTATCGCGCTGATGGGGATTGTCGGCGAGTATATTGGGCGTATTTACCTAAGCATCAACCGTTATCCCCAGTATGTGGTCAGGAGCGTAACGCGCGGCGCGGCGTCCGGCGACCGGCCCGCTTCGCCCGCCGCGCCGGGGAAGGAAAGCGAGGCGATGGCCAGTGAAGAGCATCCATGCGGTCTGGGAGCTTGAAAACCTGGGCGTGGACGCCTGGGAAATCAGCATGGAGGCGCAGGACGCGCCGGAGCTGCTGGCCGCGGAGGAAGAACGGCTCGCCGCCGGGGGGGCGCGGTACCTGGTCGTCAAAACGCCGGTCAATTGCCCCAAGCTGCTGTTCGGCTTGGCCGAACTCGGTTATACTTACGTGGAAACGGTTTTTCACGTGGCGATCGCCCGCGCCGAATACCATATGCCCGCGACAATCGCGCGCTTTGACCGCGGGCTTTCGGTGGTTGAGCGCACGTCGGAGGAGGACCGGGAGCGGATATTTGGACTGATCCGCGGGGGGGTATTTGTATCCGACCGCGTGAGCGTCGATCCCGCGTTCGGGGTGGAATTGGGCGGACGCCGTTACGCAAACTGGCTGCGGGATATGCTGGACAAAGGCGGCTTTCTGTACGAGACGCTTCAGGGGGAGCGGCCGATCGGCTTTTTTGTAATCTGCCGCAAGGATGAGGACACCGTCGATCCCGTGCTGATGGGCCTGTATGACGAGCGAAAGGACCGGGGCATGGGCGCGCTGCTGCATAAAAAGACGCTGGATACCTGCTTTACGCATCCGTGCAAGCGCCTGACCAGCACCATTGTGAGCAACAACGCCAAGGTCCTTCGCGTATACGTCAACGCCGGGGCGTCCATTACCGATACGCTGTATACGTATGTGAAGCATCTTTAGGCGAAGGGAAAGGCGGCGGGATATCCGGCGGCAACGCGAACCATGCAAGCCCGCAACGCGGAAGCGCCGGCGGCCCGGCCCGGAAGCCGGACCAAAGCCCTGAAAAGGAGGTGAAGGGATGCTTACCTATATTACCAACGAGTGCATGCCGTTGGAGAAGATGCTGGCCCGCGTGCAAAAGCACCATCCGGGCGACGGCTACCTATTGGTAAAAAAAGCGTATGAGTTCGCGGAAAACGCGCACCGGGGCCAGGTACGAAAGAGCGGCGAGCCGTACTTCATCCACCCCGTATCGGTGGCGAGCATCCTGACGGACCTCATGATCGACGCGCCGACCATCGCGGCGGGCTTTTTGCACGATACGGTGGAGGACTGCAAAAACATCACGCTGGAAACCATCCAAAAGGAATTTGGCGACGAGGTCGCCCAGCTTGTGGACGGCGTGACCAAGCTGGATAAGCTGGACTTTACCAACCGCGAGGAGCAAAAGGCCGAGAGCCTCCGCAAGATGATCCTGGCCATGAGCAAGGATATCCGCGTGGTGATTATCAAGCTGGCGGACCGCCTGCATAATATGCGCACGCTGCGGTTTCAGCCGGAGGAGAGGCAAAAGGCCATCGCCCATGAAACGCTCGACATTTACGCGCCGCTGGCGCATCGGCTCGGCGTCAACTCCATCAAGCAGGAGCTGGAGGACCTCAGCTTTAAGTACATCGACCCGGACGCGTTTCATGATATTGCGCAGAAGGTGGGGCTTCGGCGTACCGAGCGCGAGGAAAATATCCGCATGGTGATTTCCGAGCTGTCGGAAAAGCTGGACGCGCAGCATATTCATTACGAAATGGACGGCCGCCCCAAGCATTTATATTCCATTTATAAAAAAATGAAGGAGCAGGGCAAGACCTTCGACCAAATATACGACCTGATCGCCGTGCGCGTGCTGGTGGACACGGTTCAGGACTGCTACACGGTGCTGGGCATCGTGCATACGCTTTGGAACCAGATTCCCGGCCGTTTCAAGGATTATATCAGCGTGCCCAAGGGAAATATGTACCAAAGCCTCCATACCACGGTCATCGGCGGGCGCAAGATGCCCTTTCCGTTTGAAATCCAGATCCGCACATGGGAAATGCACCGCGTAGCCGAGTTCGGCGTGGCGGCGCACTGGCGGTATAAGGAGGGCGGCGGGGCTGAGGGCGACCTGGACAACAAGCTGTACTGGCTAAGGCAGATTCTGGATTGGCAGAGCGATACGCGCGACAGCCAGGAGTTTATCGACTCTCTGAAGACCGACCTTTTCAGCGAGGAAGTGCTGCTGTTTACCCCCAAGGGGGATATTGTGAGCATGCAGCGCGGCGCGACGCCGATTGATTTTGCCTATCGCATCCATTCCGGGGTTGGCAACCACTGCGTGGGCGCGAAGGTCAACGGGCGCATCGTCCCCATCGAGACGGAGCTGCAAACCGGGGATCGTGTGGAGATTATCACCTCGCCAAGCTCCAAAGGCCCCAGCATGGACTGGCTGAAGGTGGCGAAAACCCAACAAGCCAAGGCCAAGATCCGCCAGTTTTTTAAGCGCGAGCTTCGCGGCGAAAAC
This sequence comes from Candidatus Limiplasma sp., assembly GCA_048370855.1. Lineage (GTDB taxonomy): Bacteria > Bacillota > Clostridia > Christensenellales > Aristaeellaceae > Limiplasma. The sequence continues at coordinate 21,153 of DBGEOK010000096.1, forward strand.
GTGATAAAGGGCCGCGACATGCTGGAAAAGGAAGCCAAGCGGCGCGGCGTTACGCTGCCGGCGCTGACCAAGCCCGAGTATTACGAAGGGATTTTGAAGCGCTATGCCTTTTCGGACCTGGACGATATCTACGGAGCGGTCGGCTATGGCGGGATTGCCAGCGCGTATGTGGTAAGCCGGCTGCTGGAGGAGCAGCGCAAGGCGGAAACGCCCGCGCTTCCCAGGCTTCAGGAGGTATCCCATGAGGAAGCGCAGAGCCACCTGGGCAAGCCGACGCACGGCGTGTACGTCAAGGGGGAAAGCGGCATGCTGGTGCGCTTCGCGCGGTGCTGCAATCCCGTTCCGGGGGATGAAATTGTTGGCTATATTACGCGCGGCCGCGGCGTGACGGTGCATAAGGCCGACTGCGTCAACGCCACCCATTCCGAACAGGAGCGCATGGTGGAGGTCAGTTGGGCGGACACCGACGCGGGCGCGACCTTTAACGCCAGCATCAATATTATCGCGTATGACCATGTGAGCCTGCTGGGCGAGCTGGCGCTGTTCATCGGCAACATGGACGTGCCCATTGTGGCCGTATCCGCCAAGCGTGACGATAAGAAAAAGACGAGCAATATTACGATGGTCATCCAGGTCAAGAGCCGCGAGCAGCTTGATCGGGTCTTCACCCAGCTTCATAAGCGAAGCGACATCGTGGAGGTCTACCGCGGCTCAACCTGATGCGGAAAGGAATGGAACGTCTATGCGCGCAGTCGTTCAGCGCGTCGCCTCGGCCTCCGTCAGCGTGGAGGGAAAGACCGTCGGATCGACCGGCGTTGGATTTCTGGCGCTGATCGGGGTGGAAACCGGCGACACGGAGCGCGACCTGGCCTATATTGCCGATAAGGTGGCAAACCTGCGGGTTTTTGAGGACGCGGAGGGGAAGATGAACCGCTCGCTGCTAGACATCGGCGGCGGTATTTTGGCGGTCAGCCAATTTACGCTGCTGGGCGACGCCCGCGGCGGCCGCCGGCCCAGCTTTATCGCCGCCGCGCGCCCGGAGGAGGCGATCCCGCTGTATGAGCGGCTGATAGAAGACTGGCGCAGACGCGGCATCCGTGTTGGCACGGGGATTTTTGGCGCGGAAATGCAGGTAAGCCTTGTGAATGACGGGCCGGTAACCATCCTGCTGGATTCCCGCAAGCTGTTCTGAAACGATCACAAAGGAGCGTATACATGCCTCGCATTGATGTACGGCGCCTTCGCGTGGGCAAGGATCACGTGAACTGCTACCTGGTGGAGAATATGGAAAACGACGGGCTTATCATTGTTGACCCCGGGGCGGACGCGGACGCGGTGATTCGGGCGGCGAACGGCCGAAGGGCGGCGGCTGTGCTGCTGACGCACGGGCACTTTGACCATATCGGCGCGGCAGACCAGGTATGCCGGTATTTTGAGGCGCCGCTATATATCCACGAGGCCGACGTCCCCAAGCTGACGGATTGCGAAGCCAACGTCGGCGCGGCGTTTGGGCGGTTTGTTACGGTTGAAACCAAGCCTGTGCCGCTTCATGGCGGCGAGGTGCTGGACCTGGGCGGCATGAGGGTTGAGGTGCTGCATACGCCCGGCCATAGCGCCGGCGGCGTGTGCTACGTGCTGCCGGAGGGACAGGGCGTGCTGTGCGGCGATACGCTGTTTGCGCACGGCTATGGGCGGACCGATTTTCCGGACGGGGATTTTCACCTGCTGAGAAAATCGCTGCGTACCTTGTTTCACCTGACGCCGAGACAGCCCTGCTATCCGGGGCATGAGGAGCCGGGCATGACGGGCCGGGACCCAGTTACGGAGGGCAAATGAGCGCCCCGCTGAGAGCGGCGCTGTTTACGCCGCTTCCGGGCTTTGCCAACGAGCTATGCGACGTGCTGAAGCTGTTTTACAGGGTCGAGGGCTTTGCCGTCAACCCGCCGGAGGACGGCTTTGGGGAACGGCTGGAGCATCAATACCGGGAGGCGGAGGGGCGGGCCGTTTGCGCCTTCCGGTTTCGCGGGCGCGCGAAGGAGCGCGCGCTCCGGTTCCCCGCCGATTTGGAGCCGGAACGAAGAGAAATTGTGCTGAAGCGGCTCCGAAAACGCCTCTGCAAGGCGACGCTTTACGAGCTGTTGAAGGAGCTGACGGGCGCCCATCCTCCGTGGGGCTCGCTCACGGGAATCCGGCCCACGAGGCTTTTTTACGAAAACCTGGCTGCGGGCCGCAGTATGGAGGAAGCGGCGCTGGCCGTGCAAAGGGACTTTGACGTGTCTCAGGAGAAGGCGGAGCTGCTTAGGCGGATTGTCGCTGTGCAGCAAACCTTGCCCGAGCCGGGGCCGCGGGAGGTCGATGTATATATATCCGTGCCGTTTTGCCGCACCCGCTGCGCATACTGCTCCTTTCCCGGGGAGGCGCTGGGCAAGGGAGAACGGACTAAGGCGTACCTGGACGCGCTGCATGACGAGATGAGCGAGGCGGCGTGCCTTGCGGCGGATCGCGGGCTTTCCCTCCGGGCGCTGTATGTGGGCGGCGGCACGCCTACGGCGCTTGGGGAGGAGGAGTTCGCCCGCCTGATGAACGACGTGACGCGCCTTTTTCCGGGCGCGCGCGAATATACGGTAGAGGCTGGGCGGCCGGACACCATCACGCGCGGCAAGCTGGAAACGCTCCGCCGGCTTGGCGTCGCGCGCATCAGCATCAACCCGCAAACCATGAACGACGATACGCTGCGCGTGATTGGGCGCGACCATACCGCGGCGCAAACCGCAGAAGCTTTTTCTCTGGCGAGAAAGCTGGGCTTTTCGGATATCAATATGGACGTTATCGCCGGGCTGCCCGGGGAGGGCGTCGCGCAGTTCGCCCATACGATGCGGGCGTTGGCGGCCCTCGGGCCCGACAGCCTGACCGTGCATACCCTTGCCATCAAGCGGTCCAGCCGCCTGAACCTGGAGCGCGTGCCCCTGCCGGAAGGGGCCGTCGCGGCGGAAATGGTGCGGCTTGGGGAACAAACCGCCGATGAGCTGGGGCTTGAGCCCTATTACCTGTACCGGCAAAAGTACATGGCGGGTCAGCAGCAAAACGTCGGTTACGCGCGCCCGGGTGCGGCTTGCCTGTATAATGTGGACATCATGGAGGAGAATGCGTCCATCCTGGCGCTGGGAGCCGGAGCGATCAGCAAGCGCGTATTTCCGGACCGGGAGCTGCGCATCGAGCGCGCTCCGAATGTCAGCAACGTCTCGGTTTATATTGACCGCGTGGAGGAAATGGCGCGGAGAAAGAATATTCTGTTTTCATAGACGGGAGGGAAACGCATGCGCATTCTTGTCGCACTGGATCAGGGAACCACGAGCAGCCGCGCGATTGTCTTTGATGAAAAGGGGAGAACGCTGGCTTCTCACGCTATCGAGTTCAGGCAGCACTATCCCCAGCCCGGATGGGTGGAGCACGACCCGGAGGATATCCTGAACACGCAGGTACAGGCGCTCCAAAAGGCCGTGAAGATGAGCAAGGCGGACGTGAGGGACATTGCCGCCATCGGCATTACCAACCAGCGCGAAACCACGCTGCTGTGGGAAAAGGACACGGGCCGCTGCGTTTATAACGCCATTGTGTGGCAATGCCGGCGAACCGCGCCTTATGTGGAGCGGCTGGTGAGCGAGGGAAAATCGGACATGATCCGAAAAAAAACCGGCCTGGTGCCGGACGCTTACTTCAGCGGCACAAAGCTCGCGTACTTACTGGACACGCTGAAGCTCCACGAGCGCGCGGCTCGGGGGGAGCTTTGCTTCGGTACGGTGGACAGCTATCTGGCGTGGCGCTTGGTGGAGGGACGCCCGCATGTGACGGACGCGACCAACGCCGGGCGGACGATGCTGTTTAACCTGCGCGAGCAAAGGTGGGACGACGAGCTGCTCCAAATGCTGAATATTCCCCGCGAGGTGCTGCCGGAGGTAGTGGACAGCGCGCAGGTCATTGGAAATCTTCGTTCCGAAATCCTGGGCCGTCCGATTCCCGTGGCGGCCATGGCGGGCGACCAGCACGCGTCTCTGTTCGGCCAGGCGTGCTTCGAGCCGGGAATGGTCAAAAATACGTACGGCACGGGCTGCTTTATGCTGATGAATACGGGCGACGTGCCTGTTGAAAGCGAAAACGGCTTGCTGACCACCATGGCCTGGAGGCTGAACGGAAAGCCCTCCTACGCGCTGGAGGGCAGCGTCTTTATGGGCGGCGCTACCGTGCAATGGCTGCGCGACGAGATGAAGCTGATCCATAACGCCGCCGAAAGCGAGCAGATTGCGCAGAGCGTGCCGGACACGGCGGGGGTTTTTCTGGTGCCGGCGTTTACGGGCCTTGGAGCGCCCTACTGGGATATGTACAGCAGGGGAACCATCGTGGGCATGACGCGCGGCACCAACCGCGCCCATATTGTCCGCGCGGCGCTGGAGGCCATATGCTATCAAAGCGCGGACCTGTTCAGTGCGATGGTCGCGGACAGGGGCTACCACGCCCCGAGGCATATGAACGTGGACGGAGGGGCGAGCGCCAATGGGTTTATGATGCAGTTTCAAGCCGATATTCTCGGAGTGCCGGTCGTGCGCCCCAGGGTGCTCGAAACCACGGCGCTGGGCGCGGCGCTTCTGGCGGGCCTCGGCGTCGGCCTGTACGAAACCAAGGAGGAGGCGGCCTCCATGGTTACGCCGGATTTGACGTTTACCCCCAGGATGGACGAGCATAACCGCGGGCTGGCGCTATACGGCTGGCACCGCGCCGTGGAACGGTCGCGCGGATGGGTGGAGGCGTAAAGCCGCGCCTTGCTGCATGAAAACAAGCCTTCCTCCCGTTGTATTGGAAAACAACGGAACGGGTGTATATGAGATGAAACGGATACTCGCGGCTTTGCTGCTCGCGGTGCTGATGAATCTGCCCTGCCTGAGCTCGCTGGCCGCCGCGCAGAAGGAAATGCCCGTGGAGGACGCCCTGCCGCAATGGGAAGGACGCATTGGGGTGCCATACCGTTTTTGGACGATTGAGGATAAGGCGGCCTTTTCGCAGATGTATTATGCCGGAACGAAGGCAAACGAGCGGTTTAGCAGCGCTCCCAGGGAGGGCGAGCTTGCCTGTGGCGACGCGCTGGCGATTGCCAGACAGGCGGTGATAGAGCGCTTTGGCTTTGAGCCGGAAGAAATTGACGGCTGGAAGGCAGAGATCACCTTCTACCGGGATTTTCCAGGCCGCGATGGGGAAAAAATCAACTGCTATGGCTTTACGTTCTGGCGACGCGTGAGCGCGCCGGACGGCGAGTATCAGCCGCAATGCTCGATAAGTCTGTACGCGGAAAGCGGAGAGGTAATCGCTACGTGGAACAGCGAGCGGTGAAGCTTGCCGAAAAAAGCGTTTGATTTATTTTATTTTCAGAACGACTTTCAAAAGCCGGCAAAAGCATCCGGCTTTTTTGCTGCATACCAGGCCGTGGAGCTTTCGCTTTTTTCTCTCACCAAATCCTCATCAAACTTTTATCGCTCATATAGCGGCTTTCAGCCGTGTTTTCCTTTTCACTTCCTGAAAATTATGCTATAATTCAATTCGTTGAAGCGGCTGGTCGCTGTCCCTACGCCGCCAACGAGCTTTTCAAGCATAAAGGAGCTGCGAAATGAGCAATAGCAAGAAGCGTAAGAAATCTAAGGGCACGGGCGCCGGCATTATCGCCTTTGGGGTGGTGTTCGCGCTGTATGCGGTGCTGTTTCATCCCCATACCATCGGCGCTTATGTGCTGGCGCTCGCGCTCAGCGGCTTCGCGGGGGCGATTATCAAAACCATGGCGCAGGGGCTTGACCTGACGGTGAAGGAGAAAACGCCGGAAAGCCTTCAAAAGGTGCAGGGGGAAACCGGCAACCCCGACGTGGACGCGCTGCTGGAAAAGGGCCGGGCAATGATCGTGGACATTCGGGAGGAAAATCAAAAGATCCCGGACACGTCGCTTACCAATAAGCTGAACCAGTTGGAAAACCAGTGCGCGGAAATTTTCCGCGCCGTATACGATAAGCCCGCCAAGGCGCCGCAGATCCGCAAGTTCATGGATTATTACCTGCCCACGACCCTCAAAATGGTCAGGGGCTACCGGCTGCTTGGCGAGCGCAACCTCTCTGGGGAGGACGCGGCCGCGGCCCGCAGGCGCATTGACGACGCGCTGGGCGTGGTGCTGAAGGGCTGCCAGAAGATGCTTGATAACCTCTACCGCGACGACGTGCTGGACATTACGACCGATATCGACGTGTTGGAGCAGATGCTCAAGCGCGACGGGCTGACGGAAAGCGAGCTGGAAAAGGCGGCGGCGCAGGCGCGCGAAGCCGCGCGGATCGACGCCGAGGCCACCCGTAAGGCGCGGGAGCGCGCGCAGGCGGAGGCGATGGAAAAGGCCCGGCGGGAGGCAGAGGAAAAGGCCGCCGAGGCCGCGCCGCTTCCCCAATGGCAGGCGGACAGCGGCGTCAGGCGTCAGGTAGAGGACGCGATGAAGGAAGCGCAGGGGCATATGCCGCAGGCGCCCACCCTCAGCGGCGAGATGTTCCCCAGCTACCAGCAGGGCGAAGCCGGCGCGCAGGCGCGGAAGCCGGAATGACCGTTATAGATTATCAATGAGGAGGAACCAATCATGACAGATATCAACGAACAAAACGCCTCTCCGGAGCTTTCCGCCGCCAATATTCCTGTTTTGACGCTGGAGCCGTCTTCCCTGGCGCAGGATAAGGCGATGCTGGAGGAGGCCGCCGCCGAGCTTGAACGCCAGCCCGCGCCCGCGGCTAACGGCGCGGCCGCCGCCGCGTCGGAGGCGGTGCGCGAAATGGACACCTCCATGCTGACCGAGGAGGATCGGAAGGCTATCCAGGACTTCGTGAGCAAAATCGATATTTCCAACACCGACCACGTGCTTCTGTACGGCGCGGACGCGCAAAAGAAGATCGCCGACTTTAGCGACGGCGCGTTGGCGACCGTGCGAACCAACGATACGGGCGAGGTCGGAGACATGCTGGTAAAGCTCGTCAACGAAATCAAGGGCTTCGGGGATGCGGCGGAAAAGCCCAAGGGGCTTGGCGGCCTGTTCTGGAACGCGAAAAAGGCCGTTGCCGATATGAAGACGAAATACGACAAGGTAGAGGTAAACGTCGATACCATCGCCTCCTCCCTGGAGGGGTATCAGGTTCAGCTCCTCAAGGACGTGAGCATGTTCAACCATCTGTACGACATGAACACGCAGTACTTCAAGGAGCTGACGATGTATATTGTCGCGGGCGAGGAGAAGCTGAAGGAGGTGCGCGGGACGACCCTTCAGGAGCTCAGGGAAAAGGCGGCCCAGAGCGGAGACGCCATGGACGCGCAACGGGCCAACGACATGGCCGCCAACTGCGAACGCTTTGAAAAAAAGCTTCATGATTTGAAGCTGACCCGCCAGGTAGCCTTGCAGATGGCCCCGCAAATCCGGCTGCTGCAAAATAACGACAGCCTGCTGGTAGAGCGGATTCAGAGCACGCTGTCCAATACGCTGCCGCTGTGGAAGAGCCAGATCGTCATCGCGCTGGGCATGCACCGCAGCCAGGAGGCGCTGAAGGCGCAGACGGCCGTGACCGATATGACCAACGAGCTGCTCAAGAAGAACGCCGAGGCTCTCAAGACAGGCACCATCGAGACGGCCCGGGAAGCCGAGCGCGGGATTATCGACCTGGAGACGCTTACGCAAACCAATCAAAGCCTGATTGACACGATCAACGAGGTCATGAAGATTCAGGACGAGGGGCGTGTCAAGCGCGTCGAGGCCGAGAAGGCGCTCGTCGTGATGGAGGACGAGCTGAAGAAAAAGCTGCTGGAGCTCAGGCAGTAAGATCCCAAGCGCGTTCGCAAGCTCAAATTTCCCATCAAGGAAAGGATAACGACAAAAAATGAAACCCAAGCTTTCCATCGGCGTGTGTATTTTCATTTCACTCGCTTTGGTTGTGTTCGGCCTTTTGTTTGGAACCATGAACGGCTACGCGGATGATCGCCGCCAGGTAACGGCGCTTTTGGAAGGGGATAACGGCCTGCTGGACGTGCTCGGCTATCGGGGCGCGGACGGTTTGAACCTTTGCGTGGTGGCTAACCGCCACCTGAAGGACGACGCGGATGTGAGCGCGCTCAAGAGCGCCGCGGACCGCCTGCGCGACGAGCGGGAGGACCTGGCCGTCAAAAAGCGGGAGGACGCCAGGCTGGATGCGGCGGCAAGCGCCGTGGCGGAAAAGCTGCTGAAGACCCAGAGCTTTTTGGACAGCGAACGCGACCAGAAGTATCTGGACATGCTGACGACCGACATGCAAAACCTGCAAAAAAGTTCGATGGCCTCAACCTATAACGCCGCCGCGGAGGATTTCAACAAACAGCTTGAAACCCCCGTCATAGGCGCGCTGGCGAAGCTCCTGGGCGTGAAGCCCTGCGAGCTGTACGAGTGAGGGGGCGCGCGCGATGAGAAATAAAAAAGCCCTGGTTACAAAGCTGTTGAGTCTGGCGCTTTGCGCCATGCTGCTGACATCGCTCCCGCTGGCGGGCGCGTTCGCGGAGGCGAGGCTTCCGGCCAACCGCGGAACCGTCACCGACGACGCGGACGTACTCGGCGCGCAAACGGCGGAGGATATCTCAAGCTATGCAAGGCTGGCCGCCGAGCAGACGCAGATCGGCCTGCATGTGGTAATTGTACATTTTCTGGACGGGCTGGACGCGCAGACCTACGCCGACCGGCTGTTTACGAGCTGGGGGCTGGGCGAGAACGACATGCTGGTGCTCGGAGCGGCCGGCGAGGATACCTTTGCCACCGCTATGGGCGAGGCTGTCAAAGGCAAGCTGGGGGAAAAGAACGCTGAAAACCTGATGTTCACCTCCTCGGAGTTCAGCGAGCTGTTTCGCGGCCAGCAGTACGACGCCGCCTTTGGCAAGTATTTTGTGGCCCTGAATACCTTGCTGAACAAGCAATACGGCACGTCCATGAAGCTTGGCGACCGTTTTAAGGATTACCAGTCGGCGGCGAAGCCCGCCGCGACGCCTAGGCCTACCGTGAGCGTCGCGGAATACGGCTCGCAGCTCTGGGACGAGGTGATGGACGCCATCCAGGACAGCACGGAGAACTACCAGAGCTACCATGAAAACCGCAGCCGCGAAGGCAATGGCATGAGCGCGGGCGGATGGATTGTGCTGGCGATCATTATCCTGATTGTTTTCGGTCAGAGCGACCCCGTGCGCAAGGCGCGCCGCCAGAGCGGGCGGAATTACAGGAGTTATGGATGCGGCTGTTCTCCGCTGGGTTGGCTTTTCAGCCTGTTTGGGTTAAACGTGCTGATTGACAGCTTCCGAAAAAGAAGATAGCCGTGGCGCGCGCCGCGCCGCCCGGCCCCCTTTGCGTGGGCGCGGGCGGCGTGTTTGCGCGCTTTCATGGCTGAACGACTGAAACGGCGGGCGTACAGGGGGAAGACAAATGAAAGCGGCCTATGGAAAAGGACTACGGGACGGCTTACCCATTGCGCTGGGCTACGTATCGGTGGCGTTTGCGTTTGGCATTCAGGCGACGACCGCCGGCCTGACGCCATTGCAGGCGGTGCTGATTTCTATCCTGAATGTGACGAGCGCCGGCCAGCTTGCGGGATTGCAGTTGATGACGGCCGGGGCGTCGCTGGCGGAGACGGCGCTTACGCAGTTGACCATCAACCTGCGCTATGCCCTGATGAGCTTGAGCCTGAGCCAGAAGCTGGATGAAAGCGTGACGCTGCAGCACCGTCTTTTGCTCTCCTTTTGCAACACGGACGAGGTCTTTGCCGTGGCCATGCGCCAGGAGGGAAAGCTGGGGAGGCCCTACCTGTACGGGCTGACAAACGGCCCGTTCGCCGGTTGGGTGCTGGGCACGCTGCTGGGCGCGTTGGCGGGCGGCGTTTTGCCCGGAGCGGTTACAAGCGCGCTTGGGATCGCTATTTACGGCATGTTTATCGCCATTGTGCTTCCGCCCTTCCGCCGCTCGCGTGAGGTTCGCGCGGTGGTGCTCCTTTCGGCGGGAACGAGCTGCGTCATCGTACTTTTGCCGGTCTTTTCGTTTATCTCAGACGGATTCCGTATCATTCTGTGCGCGGTTACGGCGTCGGCGCTGGGAGCCTGGCTGATGCCGCAGCCTGTCCGGGAGGAAGCGATGGACACGGGAAATGAAAGGGGAGCGACGGAATGACGTGGCCGGCGTTTTTACCCTATCTGCTGGTCATGGCGGGCGTGACCTACCTGATTCGCATGCTGCCGCTGGCGGCGATCCGAAAGCGTGTGCACAGCGTGTTTTTTCAATCTTTCCTTTATTATGTGCCGTATGCCGTATTGGGAGCGATGACCTTTCCGGCTGTTTTTTCCAGCACGGGAAGCTGGATTACGGCGCTTTCGGGCGCCGTGGCGGCGCTGGCGCTGGGCTGGATGGGCAAAGGGCTGCTGACGGTGGCGGCGGCGGCGTGCGCGGCCGCCTACCTGGCGGGCCTGCTGGCCGGATGACGGGGCCGCAGACTCCGCCCGCGTCAAGGAAAGAAATGGCTGTCCCTGTCAGTTTGTCAAACAAGCTGGACAAACCGACAGTATTGTAGGCCTACAGCCGTTCTGGGAGTGTCCAAAGTAAGGATTTTGTGATATAATAGGAAGTATGAAGAAGATAACAGAAGTGGCATGGAAAAAGTGCCCGAAATGCGGAAAAACCAGGAATCAAATCAAGGCGGGTTTCAATGGGTCGGGAAGTCAACG
>DBGEOK010000097.1:0-12275 GCA_048370855.1 Candidatus Limiplasma sp.
TTCAGACCGTCAAAAAGGCTCGCCTGACGCTGCTTGCCGTAAGCGATGTAGTTCAAGTACGCCAAATACAAGGCATACAGCGGCTCGTTTGTGGCAAAACAGCTTCTCCATGCCTAGAGAAAGCGAGGTACGCAAATGCGCGGCCTTACTTTCAGGCAAAACGGAGACAACCTTATTCCCAGCCTAACGCTCGGAGAATCAATCAACCTGCCCATAAGGAAATATGGGCGCATCAGATGTGATTTCTCGAAAAACCACCGCCCTACCCTCTATCATGAGCTTGTCTTGATGGGCAAGCTCTACGCGCATCCGCGTGAACTTGACACCGCGGCAGAAGTACGTTTGAACACGATCACACCTCATCTCGCTAACGATGTAGGCATAACGGAAACGCTCAAATTAAGCATCACGCCGATATGCTTTCGGTAGCGACTTTCCGTGCTTTGATTCGGGAAGAAACACTGGTCTACCGAAATGTCAAACATCGTAACCATTTGATAGCATGTATTGAGTATTGCACATACATTCTGCTAACGTATACTATCATAGGCGACTGATTGGCTTCATTTTTTTCGAATTTTCCAACCTTTCACCCGACTTCTCCATCTAATTCCTGTAACGCGTTACGAAAGCGCGGCGCGTGCCGCGTCGGAGGTGTTTTGATGACCAAGCATGACTTTACCGAGTATGTGCTTGCCCGCGAGCAAACGCTCTATCGGGTGGCGCGAGCCATGCTCAGGCAGGAAGCGGATCAAAAGGACGCCGTGCAGGAAACGGTGGCAAAGGCATGGGCGAAGCTCGGCAGCCTGCGCGATGAACGCTATTTTGCCACATGGCTTACGCGGATTCTGATTAACGAATGCACGAACATCACCCGCAGGCGCAAGCGAATCGTGCTGATGCGCGACTGGCAGGAGGACGCTCTGACGGCTCACGCGGAGTTTGCCGAGCCGACAGGTATAGACGAAGCGTTGGACGCCTTGCCCGAAAAGCTTCGCTTGCCTATGGTGCTGCATTACATGGAGGGTTTCTCTCTCTCGGAGATCCGGGAGTCGCTCCACCTCCCGCTTGGCACCGTCAAATCGCGTTTGCACGATGCGCGCATCACGCTCAAGCTGGAACTCGAACGAAATGAGGAGGCATGACGGGAATGAAGCAGACAGAACTACAAACAGCTTATTTGCCCGTTCCGCAGGATTTTCACAATGCTCTGCTGTCCGCCGTGTCGGAGGTGAAGGAGGAGCGTCCTGTGAAAAAATGGCATCTCAGCCTGTTGGTGGCGATGCTGATCGTTGCGCTACTGTGCGGCGCGGCGTTTGCGGTCATCCATTATTACAGCGTGCGCGATTATCAGGCGGCTGGAAAGCCCAGCGCGGAGTTTGAAAAGCTCGTTGTGGAGATTGGTGAAACCTACGAGAACGACTATATCACGCTAACGGTTGGCGATACGATATTCGACGGGGAGCGTATCGCGCTGACCATGAACCTGTACAGCAAGGACGAAGCAAAGCCCGTATTCCTGTTCCCGCAGCTCAAAGCTTATTGCGGAGTTCGAGAGTTGATGATCGACGTCGAGGGGATGCGCGGTGATTTCCACTCCGGCTTTTTGTATCCAAACATCCTGACGGGCGACACGCTGGAGCATCAGTATGGCGTTGACGCGGCGGTGTTTAACGATGCGGCGGACGGCGACGTGACATGGAAGCTCACCATGATGGTGCTCGCGCCCAATTGGCCGATCACAAACGACACGACGGTATTTCACGGCGCCGATCGCAGCATGCCGCAGGAGGCATATGTGAAGCGCTTCCGCGATGCATATGAGAATCAACAGATATTGGCGACCGATGGAGAAAACCTTGCGGCGTATGTTTCCGCAATTGCTCCTGATTCCTATGGCGCGCTGACGACGGACGATCCTAAATATCGGACGTTAGGCGAGGAATTAGCGGACAGCGGCGCGTTTACGCTGGTGGATACCCTCGAATGCACCTTTGTTACCAAAACGCCGGAAATAAAGAGGATTAACGGACTTACCTTTGCTTTTGATGATTACACGGTAGAGCTGGACTCTCTGGAGCTTTCCTACTTGCGCGCCGACTATACCTTGCGTCACATCTATTCCGTTGGAGAGCTGCCCACGGAAAGCGTCCGCTACGAGCTGCGCGACCAGAACGGGACAGCTTTTCTGAGTATGGGAAGCCAAACCGGTCCTATTGAGAGCGATTTCAGCATCGCTTACAGCGGCTCCACCGAGCCGACGCGGGATGGCGTGACGGCGGTCACCTTCGTGCCCTATACCTTCGGCGCGGACGCGGAGGGAACCATGCGTAGCCTGTATGACGAAAACCATGCGTTTACTGTGGAGGTGAAACCATGAAGAAATTCCTGATATGTTTGTTGGCGCTTACGCTAAGCTTTGCTGCCGAAAGCTCGTTTGCGCAGACTTCGAGCCATGCCGGCGAAGCAATCACAGCCGAGGGCGTTACGATGCCCGTCATGGCAGCGACTCCGAGCGAATTTCCAGCCCCGCTCACGACCTTGCGCGTCATTGCGCGACCTGTGGAAGAATCGGCTGTCCGTGCGGCGGTGGAAGGGCGATTTACTGGCTCGCCCGACCTTGCGTTTACCTCCGAGGGACACGCCTTCGACCTGATCGGCGCGCAGGGGTTGCCCACGGAAAGCTTCATTCCTGAGGAATACGCGCGCTCATGGCAATGTGACGAACGCCTTGGGTCGCTTGTTACGGCATGCTCCGACTTTCTCACAGCGTTGCAAATCAACCATCTATCCACGCCCGTGTACGCTTGCTATTTTGACGCGAAATGCAACGCGATTCCGTTAAGCGAGCTGGCAAGCGATCAGGAATATCAAATGGGCGTGATGCTTGCGCCGACCTTCCTGGGCGTTCCTTTGGATTACGAGGGTATCTCCAACCGTGGCGACGGTTATGTGGAGGGCAGACCGGATATCACGCATCAGGCGTTTGCTGCCTTCCTGTTCAACAGAGCAGGTCAGCTTACTTATGCTCATGTTCCGACGCTTGCGATTGCCGACGAAGTACAGACGGACGGTGTTGCCACTTCGTGGCAGAATGCCGCGCAAGCAGCCTTGCGGGAGTACCTCCGGTATGTGGACGCGATGGGCGGCGCTCCCGCTCAGCCGCTTGCCGAGCTGGGCGCTGGCGACCGCGAAGCGTTCTTCGCAAAGTATGAGCCGCGCCTCACGCGCCTTACGCCCGTGTGGCTGGATGATTGGACGGGACATCTGCGTCTTGGCTGGTTTGCCCGTATCGAGCTGTATGACCGAGAAACTAGCGCGCTCATGTGGAATACAATATCAGGCGAAAACGATGATTCCTTCCGAATCCCGTTCCGCTTCTCCTGCGCGTTCGAGGCGGACACGCTTGTGTCGCAGGTCGATCCAGCGTAAACCAGATTTTCCCTAGAATATTTGACACGAAGAACGGTGACGGAAGAACACAATCCGCATAATCTGCCGCATGACGGCAAAAAAACCGTCGTATAGCTGTCCTATTCATACGCATCAACAAAATGGCGGCTTTGATTTTCAGAGCCGCCGTTTCTTATCGCCTAAAATATAGAACAACGCTATCGTCAATTTTGCTTTAGGCATGGCGGCATAGGGGGGTGATACTGAACGGAGAAAGAAAAGCGAAGAGGGGGAGCTGTTCCGCCGGGGACTTTCGCTAAGGTTTCGGCCAGGGCCGGCACGGCCCACCCGGGCGCTTTGCGCGGCAAAATACCGGAGCCGACCGCTTGGGCGATTCGATTTCATTTGGAGGAATCCGGCTCCGCCGGGCCGCCCCAAAGGGACTTTTTCGACACGCCGGACCTTGATTTGTCATTATAATTTGTAAAATAATGAACGTGCTGTCGCAATATGGAACTTTCACACTATTTTGGGCGAAATGAGCCAGGATCGTCGTCTGCTGTGCTATAATATAGAAAAAGGCCGGAATGAGGCAGGAGGATGAATGGACATGCACAGCACCCGGATTCTTGTCGTGGACGATCACGCGTCTCTTCGCAAAGAGGTGGCGGCTTTTCTGCGCGGGCAGGAAGGAATCGAAGCGGTCGGGGAGGCCGCCAATGGCGTCGAAGCGTTGAAGTGCTTAGCGGAGGAATGCTTCGATATTATGGTGACCGATCTCGTAATGCCGATGATGGACGGGTATACGCTGCTTGAGGAAATGCGTCATGCCGGTTTGCAAGCCATGCCGAAGGTGATCGTCGCGTCCGCGCTGGGGCGCGATGATTTCGTGGTCCGCGCCATCGATCTGGGAGCGATGTTTTATATGGTCAAGCCTTACGAGCCGGCTCACCTGCTCGGGCATATCCGGGATCTTCAGGAAGGCGCCGGCAAGGAGGCGCCGCCGGTCCGCCGCCTGGCAGCCGCCTCCCCGAATGCGGTCACGCTGGAGGAAAAGCTGGGCAGCCTGTTTTTGACGATAGGGATTCCGGCTCATATCAAAGGTTACCAGTTTTTGCGCGAGGGGATTAAAATGGTCATCGAGCGCCCCGAGCTGATTAACCGCATTACCAAGGAGCTGTACCCGGGCATTGCCAAGCACTTTGGCACCAGCGCCAGCAAGGTGGAGCGCGCGATGCGCCATGCCATCGAGGTGGCGTGGAATCGCGGCCGCGTGGATACGCTTAACGCGGCGTTCGGCTGCCGGGTCTGTACTCCGGAGGACAAGCCGACCAACGGGGAGTTCATCGCCATGATCGCCGATAAGCTCAGCCTGGAGAGGTCGGCGTAACCGTTTAGCGCAAGCCGGGGGAATTCCGGAAGGGGTTCGCCGCAAAAGAGCCTTATCAAAAAGCAATGGAAAACCCGCCTCTTCGCGGCTGTAATAGCCGTTGAGAGGCGGGTTTCCTGCTGGGTGTTGGCCGTCCGGTCCGGACCTGCCCTGGGCTTGCGTTGCGCCGGCGGGTCGGGCCGTTGGAAGAGCTCCGCATTTTTTGCGCGACTGAAACGCGTTACTCCGAAAGCTTGCGGAAGCCCTCCCCCAGCACCTCGTGCGCGTCGCTGATGAACACGAAGGCGCCTTCGTCCGCGGCGCGCACAATGGCCTTCAAACGCCCAACCTCCTGGGCGCTCAGCACGCATAGCAGCATGGGACGCCGTTCGCCGCTGAAGCCGCCTTCCGCGGATAACAGCGTGACGCCGCGGTCAAGCTTATCCATGATTTCATACTTGACCCGCGCGTATTCAGCCGAAATCACATAGCATGCCTTTTCCCGCGTAAGGCCCTCCATCACCGCGTCGATCAGCTTGGAGCTTGCGTAAAGCGAAACGAAGGCATAAAGCGCGTATTCCACCTCGATGAAGAAACCCGCCATGGCGACGACGCAGCAATCAATGAAAAACAGGATCGCCCCAACGGAAATATGCTGGAACCTCGAATGGATCATCCGGGCCACCATATCGGTGCCGCCCGTGGTGGCGCCTCCCCGAAGGATGAGGCCAAGGCCGGCTCCCATCAGCACGCCGCCAAACAGCGCGCCCAAGAGGGGCTGAAGGGTAAGCGCCGGCAGGGGAAGCAGGTCGATCAGCAGCGAGAAGGTCACGGTTGCGGTCAGCGAGCGAAACACGAACACCCGCCCCATCGACCGGTAACCGATGATGAACAACGGGATATTCATCAGGAGGCTCGTCATGCCTACGGGGAACTGAAACAAGTAATTCAGCACCGTCGCCATGCCGGTCAGCCCGCCGGGGGCGATATGGTTGGGCACCAGGAACATGGGATAGGCAAGCGCGCCCAGCAGGCATCCCACGGCAATTTGCAGGTACGCGGTCACATTTTCATTCTTGAGCATTTGTCGCATGTTTTTCATAAGGGGCTCCTTTTGTTGTTGCTCCGGCGGCACGCGCCGGCCGGCTTTTTTCCATGGATTATTCTGCGTCGCATTCGCAGACGATATCCAGCGATACGGACAGCGCGCGCTCCACCTGCCGCATGGTTTCGGCGGGCAGCGTTCCCAGATGGCGGAGCAGCCTGGTTTTTTCCAGGGTCCGCACCTGCTCGCACAGCACGATGGAGGAACGCCATAACCCGCCCTCGCCCTTTGGCACCCTCACATGTGTGGGCATCTCCGGCTTGCGCGGGCTGCCGGTCAGGGGCACGGCAATGATGGTAGGGGCATGCAGGTTGCCCATATCGTTTTGTATAATCAGCACTGGCCGCCTTCCGCCCTGCTCGCTGCCTACGACAGGGTCAAGCTCGGCCATATATATGTCGCCTCTTTTCATAGACCGTTCACACTCCGAGGCGGCTCGTCTTCGATATTATATCACGAAGCGGGCGGTTTGGGAAACTGGTTTTCCATCCCCGCCGGCCGCCCGGATTATCCTATGCCACACTACGGCTGGTGTGCCGCCGGTTGCCGGGGTCGATATCTTGCTATTGCAAAAGTGAACTTATGTTCGTATAATAAGAAAGAACGTATGTTCTTAAAATATGGAAAGGAGCATCTGATATGCCGCGGGTCATTTTACATGCCGATCTGAACAATTTCTATGCTTCCGTCGCCTGCCTGGGGCGGCCCGGCCTGCGGGAGGTACCCATGGCCGTCTGCGGCGATCCCTCGCTGAGGCACGGCGTTGTGCTGGCGAAAAACATGCCGGCAAAACGCCTGGGTATCAAGACGGGCCAAGCGCTTTGGCAGGCCCGGCAGCTATGCCCGCAGCTTCAAACGGTCGCGCCTGACTTTGAGGAGGTGATGCGGATCAGCGGCTTGGTGCGGGAAATCTTTTCCCGCTACACCAGCCAAGTGCAGCCCTTTGGGGTGGATGAAGCCTGGCTGGACCTGAGTCAGCCGGGCATGACGATCGCCCGCGGGGAGCATATCGCCAATCATCTTCGGCATACGGTTCGGGAGGAAACAGGGCTAACCGTGAGCGTAGGGGTAGGCGACAGCCGCGTTTTCGCCAAATTGGGGAGCGATTTAAAGAAGCCGGACGCCGTATGTGTGGTATGCACGGATAACCGGAAGGAAACGATCGATCCTCTTCCCGTGAACGACCTGCTGTTTGTCGGGCGAGCCACGGCGCAGAAGCTCAACGGGATTGGCGTTTATACGGTCGGACAGCTTGCGTGTGCGGAAACGGGAGTGCTCAAGGCGCTTTTGGGCAAAACGGGCGCAATGTTAAGCGCGTTCGCGCGAGGCGACGACGCTTCGTGCGTGTTAAGCTCCGAAGAACACGCCAAGCTGAAAAGCGTTGGAAATTCCGTTACGACAGCCCGGGATATCACAACCTGCCAGGACGCGCGCGTTACGCTTTTGGGACTGTGCGAAAGCGTAGCCGGCAGAATGCGCCGGCAGGCGGTATGCGGGAGGGTGGTCCAGATCGTTATGCGCGACCATCGGCTGCATACCATCCAGCGGCAGCGAACCCTGGATGATCCGACCTGTTGCAGCGGAGACCTTTTCCGGGCCGCCTTCGGGCTGCTGGAGCAGCATTGGGGGACGCGCGTTCCTTTGCGTTCGTTGGGCGTCAGCGTTTCGCAGCTCACGCCGGTCAACGGGCTGGTGCAGATCTCTTTTCTGCCGGAGGATGCCCGGCGGCAAAGGCAGGAGGTTTTGGAGCGCGCGGTGGATCATATCCGAAGCCGGTACGGGCGTTTGGCGGTTCAAAGAGCCGTGATGCTCGCCGGCAGCGGGTGTGAGCAAATGAGGGAATACCGGATGAACCCGCTGGCGATGTAAAGGCTAGAGCGGACGGGCGGCAAAGGAGCGCAGTCCCTCCGGCCGCCCGCACGACGCTGTAAGGGACTGCTGGTTTTGATTCATCATTGCGGATTAGGTGGGGAAATCGTCCAGCCGCTCGATATCCGCGCCGAGGCTGCGAAGCTTTTCCGGCAGGTCCTGGTATCCCCGTTCAATATGCCCTGCGGGGTCTTGCAGAACGGTTTCGCCCTCGGCCAGCAGGCCGGCCAGCATCAGGGCCGCGCCGGCGCGCAGGTCGGTGCTTTTGACCGTCGCGCCCCTGAGCGGCACGCCGCCCTCCACCAGCGCCACATTGTTTTCCACGCGGATGTGCGCGCCCAGCCGGCATAGCTCGGCGGCATGCATAAAGCGGTTCTCAAACACGGTTTCATGCAGCACGCTGGTGCCCAGGCAGCGCAGGGCCACGACGGTCATGGGCGCCTGCATGTCCGTTGGAAAGCCTGGGTAAGCTAAGGTGCGTACCTCAAACGGCGAGACGGCGCAGCCGTTGAGGCGGATGCCCGCCGGCGTTTCACGGATGCCGACGCCCGTTTCCGTCAGCTTAAACAGCAGGGAGCGCAGATGGTCCGGGCACGCGCCCCGAACCAGCACGCTGCCCTCGGCGATGGCCGCCGCGCAAAGCAGCGTCCCCGCTTCCACGCGGTCCGGTATGGGGTGGTAGATGGCTCCGTGCAAGCGTTCCACGCCTGTGATGGTGACCGTGCCTGTTCCGGCGCCCGTGATGCACGCGCCCATTTGGTTCAGGCAGTTGGCAAGGTCCACGATCTCCGGCTCTTTGGCCGCGTTTTCCAGCGTTGTGCGGCCTCTGGCAAGCGTCGCGGCCATCATGAGGTTTTCGGTAGCGCCCACGCTCGGCAGATCCAGGTATACCCTCGCGCCCGTGAGGCGGCCGGAAAGCTGCCTCCTGCCGCCGATGGGATGCACCTGGGCGCCAAGCGTCTGCAAGCCTTTAATGTGCAGGTCGATAGGCCGCTGGCCGATGGCGCAGCCTCCGGGCAGGCCGACGCACGCGCTGCCGATGCGCGTCAGGATGGGGCCCAAGATCAGGATGCTTGCGCGCAGCTTGCGCATGTTCTCCTCATGCTGCGGGCTTTGCGGCTGAAGCGCGCATACGGATACGTCCGACCCGCTCCTGACGACCTCCGCGCCGCAGTCGCGCAGGATTTGCAGCAGCGTTTCCACATCGGTGATGCGCGGCACTTCCTTGATGATAAGCGGGTCCTCCGTGAGCAGTCCGGCCGCCAGGATTGGCAGCACGGCGTTTTTGGCGGAGCTGACCTCCACCTCGCCGCTCAGGTGCGTAGCGTGGCGGATTAGATAGGTTGCCACTTGCGCCTCACCTCAATGCGCGTGCCGCGCCGCATTTGAGCGGAAATCCTTTTAATTGGCATGTTCATTCCCTCCCGTCGCGCTCATTTTGACCGCCCGAGGCGCGCGTCATGTTGCGTGGAAAGCTTTTGCAAGACCCCCGTAACGCGCGATTCAGCGACATGCCGGGAATAAACTGGCAGCATAGCGCAAAAGGCTTCATCACTGGAGAGAGGATGCGTGGAAGATTTTAATTTGAAAATCCGCCCGCCGGGCCGCGCCTCTTTTCCGCCAATGGGAAACATGCTATAATCATCCCATCTCTACGAAAGGACGCAACCGTCATGGACAAATTTGTGCTCAAGGCTCCTTACCCCGCGTCCGGCGACCAGCCGGCCGCAATCGACTCGCTTGCGCGAGGCGTGCTGGAGGGCAAAAAAGATCAGGTGCTTCTGGGCGTCACGGGAAGCGGCAAAACCTTTACCATGGCCTCGGTCATTGAAAGGGTGCAGAAGCCCACGCTGGTGCTGGCGCATAACAAGACCCTGGCGGCGCAGCTCTGCAGCGAGCTTCGGGCATTCTTCCCGGACAGCGCGGTGGAATATTTCGTCAGCTATTATGATTATTACCAGCCGGAGGCTTATATCGCCTCCACGGACACCTATATTGAAAAGGACGCCTCCATCAACGAGGAGATCGACCGCCTGCGGCACAGCGCCACGGCCGCCGTGCGCGAGCGCAGGGATGTGATCATCGTTGCCAGCGTAAGCTGCATTTACTCGATGGGCGATCCCAGCGAATACGAGGGCATGATGGTGAGCATGCGCCCCGGCATGGGAATCACCCGGGATCAGCTCATCGCCCGCTTGATCGAGATCCAATATACGCGCAATGATTTTGAATTTACCCGCGGCAGCTTCCGCGTGCATGGCGACGTGCTGGAGATCATCCCCGCCAACGAACGGGAGCGCGCCCTTCGTATCGAGTTTTTTGGCGACGAGATCGAGCGCATCCGGGAGATCGAGGTGGTGACGGGCAATGTGCTGAGCACCCTGGAGCACGCGCTGGTCTTCCCCGCCACACACTATGCGATGGATCGGGAAAAGATGAGTGAAAATCTGGATCAGATCGAACGGGACCTGGAGGCGCGGGCCAAGGAGCTGGACGACTCGGGACAGCCGCTGTATGCGCTGCGCCTGCGCCAGCGCACCCGATACGATCTGGAGATGATGCGGCAGATCGGCTTTTGCACGGGCATTGAAAATTACAGCCGGTATTTTGACGGCCGCAAGCCGGGCGACGCTCCGTATTCGTTATTAGACTATTTCCCTAAGGATTTTTTGATGTTTATTGACGAAAGCCACGTGACGATCCCCCAGGTGCGCGGGATGTACAACGGAGACCGCGCGCGGAAGCAAAACCTTGTGGATTACGGTTTCCGCCTGCCCTCCGCGTTTGACAACCGGCCGCTCCTGTTTGACGAGTTCCGCCAAAGGCTGCATCAGGTCATCTATGTGAGCGCGACGCCCGGAAATTACGAGCTGGAGCTGAGCGAGAACACGGTGGAGCAAATCATCCGGCCGACGGGGCTGATCGATCCGCTGGTTTTGCTGCGCCCGGCGACGGGGCAGGTGGACGATCTGGTGGGAGAAATCAACAGGACCGTGGAAAAGGGCGGCCGCGTGCTGGTAACCACGCTGACCAAGCGCATGGCGGAGAGCCTGACGGATTACCTGAAGAATCTGGATATTCGCGTGCGGTATCTGCACAGCGATATCCAAACGATGGAGCGCACCCAGCTCATCCGCGATTTGCGGCTGGGAGAGTTTGACGTGCTGGTCGGCATCAACCTGCTGCGCGAGGGCCTTGACATGCCCGAGGTGAGCCTGGTAGCCATCCTGGACGCGGATAAGGAGGGTTTCCTGCGCAGCGAAACGTCGCTGATCCAGACGATCGGGCGCGCGGCGCGCAATGTGGACGGCCGCGTCATTCTGTACGGCGACCAGCTTACCGACAGCATGGAGCGCGCGATTAACGAAACCAACCGCCGCCGGGCGCTCCAGGAGGCGTACAACAGGCTCCACGGAATTACGCCGCAGAGCGTGAAGAGCACCGTGCAGGCATTGATTCGCATCACCGAGAGCATGCAGGCCGAAAAGCCCGACGACATGAGCGAGGAGGAGATGCAGGCGCTGATGAAGAGCATCGAGGACCAGATGCTTTCCGCGGCGAAAGCACTCGATTTTGAAAAGGCCGCGAAGCTGCGCGACGAGCTGTTCAGCCTGAAGGGCGAAAAGCGGGATGATATTCAAAAGCCGCAGGCCCGCAGGCATCGGAAACGGAAATTTTAGAGGGGAGCGGATAAGGACGGGGCGCGCGGCCTGTCCAGGCGTTCCTCGTCCAGGCGGCTCAGGAAGAGGTATTGCTGAAACACCCCCGCGAGCTTGCCGTATCCGGGAAAGGGGGACTGCCCGCCATAGCGCTGCGTAATCACGCGCTGAATCCACACGTCCACCGGAGCGACGTCTAGGCGCTGGTAGGCAAACAGCATCACGCAGCCGGCTACCTTCACCCCTACGCCGCGAACCGTCAGAAGCCGCTCCAAAAGCGCGTCGTTATCAAGGCCGTTCAGTTCACCCAGCGGCAGGCTTCCGTCCAGCGCGCGCCGCGCCGCGTCCAGCAGATAAGGCGCCCGGTAACCGACGCCGCAGGCGCGCAGTCCCTCCTCGCCGCCCTCCAGCAGCGCCCGGGGAGAGGGAAAGGCGAAATAACCGCCGCGGCCCGCGCGCACAGGCTCGCCATATTGCGCGCACAGGCGTTCGATACACCCGCGGATGGCTTTGATGCTTTTCCTCTGGGAAATTAAGAAACTGACGAGCGTTTCCCATGGGTCCTGCCGGAGGATGCGCAGGCCCGCGCACGCCTTTGCCGCGCGGGCAAGCGTCTCGTCCCGCCCCGCCGCGTCGGCCTCGATGGCCGCGTAATCCCTGTCAAGGTCAAAATAGGGCCGCCAGCGGGTTTCAAACGCCTCCTCCGTGCAGTGGAAGCGATAGCGGCCCGCGCCATACGCGACGATGACGACGCGGTCCCCGCCCGCCAGCGCCGTCACCGTGCGGGAAGATTCGGCGGTCATGCGGAAGCACTGGCCGCTCCGCGCGATGGCAAAGGGATCAAAGCAGTCCAGGCAGCGTTCCACAGCCATCCTCCCAC
>DBGEOK010000098.1:0-45655 GCA_048370855.1 Candidatus Limiplasma sp.
CCTCTTCGTCCGAACCGTAGATGCAGCCCCCCCCGCCTATTTTTATACTTTTCATACATTTCCTGGATTTCTGACGTCACCTTGTCGCCGGGCACGGGCGGCACATAAGCGGGGCGCGCCACATAATAGCCTTGATAATACTGAACGCCGATTCGAGCCAGCGTCTCCATTTCCTCGCGGGTTTCCACGCCTTCCGCAATGACCAAAATGCCTCGCTTCCTGGCGTACTGCACCACGTTGGTAATCAGCGCGCGCTTGTTCGGCTCCTGATGCACGTTTCTCACAAAGGAAATATCCAGCTTGACATATTCAGCGTCGATCGTAATCAGCGTCGCGTCGCTGTTATAGCCTGTACCGAAGTCGTCGATAGCGATTTGTCCCCCGAAACGTTTCACATTCTCCAGCTTATGGTTCATATATTCGTCGTTGTTGCGCTCGCCCTCCGTAATTTCAAGCACCATATCGCCGTACATATCGCCAAACTCTTCCTGAAGCCGGCGTTCATCCTCCGCCGTCATTACCTGGCTGGCAATGGAGTTAATAAACAGCTTGATGCCCGGCAAAAGCGCGCCCGTTTCCCGAAAGCCGCGGGCCGCGGCCAGCGCCACATCCCAGGTGAGCCGTTCCACCCGATACAGCTTGCCCTGCTCCTTGGCCAGGTTGAGCACCGCCGTGGGCGTAGGCAGCTCGCTGACCATCGGGCGCATGAGCATTTCATAGCCCATCACGCCGCCGTCCTCCGCGCTGACGATAGGCTGGAACATATAGCGCACCAAACGTTCGTCCAGCAGGCGGTCCAGGGCCTGACTCCCGTTAAACAGATAACCCGCCTCGCTGTAATCCTTGCCGCTGAACTCCACCAACGAGCCCTTAACGGCATTCTTAACGCGGTACATGGCAAAGTCCGCATAGTGAACAAGCCGCGTAAACTCCTCCGAATCGTCGGGATACCATGCGATGCCGGCGGAAGCGCGCAGCTTGTACCGCGTGCCGTCCGGCATCGGGCAGGTCTGCCTCATCAGGCGCTTCCAGCCCTCGCGGACAACCTTTCTGATTTCCTCCTTGCTCTGATAGCCGTAATAGAGCAGGTAAAACTCATCCCCGGAGCGGCGCGCCATCATGCACCGCCGTCCGCGCAGCAGCTCCAGCCCTTCCGCAAACGTTCGGATGTACAGGTCGCCATAATCATGGCCGTAGGAATCGTTCACAGCCTTCAGATTATCCAGATCCATCATCACCAGCGCGGAAACGGGAGATAGGCTCTCCCTCTCCTTTACAAACATCGCGCCCGCTTTTTCCTCGAAAGCCCGGCGGTTATAGATATTTGTAAGCAGGTCGAAGTCGCGGTCATGCTCGATCCGCCGGCGCTTTTCCACTTCCTCCGTCACGTCGATCAGCGTGCCGGTTACGCCCGCCTGGTCGCGCAGCAGCCGGAGGCGCACGTACCGCGATACCGTTACGCCCTTGACCAAAAAAATGTCGTCTCCCTCGTCCGGCGCGACGCCGATCCGCTCCGCCATCAGCCGGTCAAACGTATCTGCCGGTATCCGGTTGCTCTCGTTATAAAGCTCCTGGCAACAAAGCAGGCTGAAAAAGCCGTCCGAGCAGAAAACCTCATTTTGTTCCCCGCGCTTTTCAAACGCTCCGACCGGCAGGCCCGACAAGGATATGATCTTGCTGATCTTGGACGCGTCCTCCACCAGCCTGCGGTTCAGGTCGCTGATGGTATCGGCCAGCACGTCCACCTCCGCGATGCCCGTATGCTCCAAGGGCTGGGCCCCGCGCTCCGTGCGCCGCAACTGAGCCACAAGCGCGGATATGGGCTTGGAGATGCTGCGCGCGGCCACCACCGCAATCGCTATACCCAGCAAAAGGCCAAGGACGATGACAATTCGGATAATCCCCTCAAAATCGTTCTCCAGCTCAAACAACGTGTTTTTTGACTGGAGGCCGATGAGCGCCCACTGCTGGCCGCTGAAAGCAGTGTTTGGGCTATACAGCGCCAGCTCGTTGACCGCGCCCATAAGCTCCTCGCCGGATTTGCCGCCGGTCAGCGACACATATCTCGTGCCGTTGCTTTCATAGCTGCTTTCGGGCGAGAGGTCTTCCTCCTCCGCAAAATTTTGGCGGAAGCGGACGCCGGAGGTGAGGACGTTGCGATAGCTCGTTCCTCCGTCCTCCGTAACGCCCAAAAAATAGAAGGTCCGGCTGCTTCGCTCGCCGTATTCTCCGTTGTTGAGGATGGAGGCTACATAGGCCGTGTCCAGCTCCACGCCCAGCACCCCATACGCCTTGCCGTCAGCGCCGATCAGCGGGCGGGAATAGGTAAACACCGGCGTATTATCTTCGTTATGAATGAAAAAGCGGCCGCTCCAATATCCGTAATATTTCGCCTCTCCCTTTTCCTTGGCGGCATATGCCTCCAACGGCTTCAAGAAAAAGCTGCCCTCCTGCCCCTCGTCAAAGCGGAAGCTGGCTTGCCAGTAGCTGTCCAGCGTAATGCCCGTTTTGCGCGAGAGCGGCGGCAGGCCGCGAATCATGTGGAGGTCGCTGTTGCTCGGGGTATGGCCGGTTGGGTCTGAATCCCGCAGGTAAACGCCCGGATAGCTCTCCGGCTCTCCGGGCACGCCTATGCCGTTGAGCGCCAAAAACGCGCCGGTCACGTCGTATGTGCGAAGGTGCGTAATCAGCAGGTCGATACAGGCTTCCACAAGCGTGGCGTTAAGCGCCGGGTCGTCCGCGATGGCCTCATAGCCGCATCCGGAAGCCCGCAAAGCCTCCGCCACCGCCGCGTTGACCTCTTTTTCCAGGCCGTCCAGGTTCGACCAGGAGACCATTTTGTTCTGCAAGGTTTGATACCGGTTGCGCGTAACCTCCGACAAAATGCTGAGGGATTTTTCATGCATATGCTCGAAGGTACCGCCGGCGAATAAAAGCGAGAGCAGCAGCGCGCTGTCCAGCACGACAACCAAAACAAAGAGCAGCACCAAGCGCCAGAAAACGCTCATCTTATGCTCCCCGCGCGCCCGATGCTTTTGCTTTGGCATGGCTGTCGGTCATCCCTTCATAAATGTGCCGGATACTTGGATTATTGTGCCAGCGCCTGCTCCAAAGCGGCCTTCGTGGCTTCGTACCACTCCTCAAACCTGGACTCGTCCGTCACCCGGGCCGCCGCCTCCGCGTAGGTCATCCCCTGGGCCTGAAGCTCCAGGCGCTCCTGCTGTGCCGCCTTGGCGGCGTCCAGGAGCGTGCCGTCCAGCACGGTGCGCGCGTCGTAGCCGTTGATAAAGGGCTTGTTGGTATACAGCTCATATTCGGATGCAATCTGCGCGCCTATTTCAATAATGTCGCGCACCATTTGCTCCGTCCCCGCCTGCTCCATCACGTCATGGATGGCGCTGGTGCCCGCCTTGGTCACGGGCATATAGCCGCTCTTGAGCGAAAACAAAATATTGCGCTCCGGCTCGGTAAACCATTTCAGGAAGGTGACGGCCGCGCGTTCGCGCTCGGGCGTGCCGCTGGCAACCACAAAGCCCGCCCCCTGCTGGGTGGCCATAGGCGGCCGGCCCTCGAAATTAGGCAGAAGGCGAACGGAGCAATCAATGGCATGGGTAACGCCGTCGTCGCTCGTAACCTCCTTGGGGAAATACATCGCCCCGCTGGTGGAACCCACCAGCGCGATAATCTGACCCGTTTTGATATCGTCGCTGCGAAAGCGCCCATACGCCCCAAACCACCCGCTGGCGAAGGGGACGTAAAAATGGTCCCACAGCTTGCGCATAACGTCCTTGTCAAAGTTGATCTGGGCCGTCCCGTTTTCTACCTTGAAAATTTCCGCGCCAAGCTGAAGGCTGCCGATCAGCAGATAGTTGGCCATAGCGTCGCGGCCAAAAAACGCCTGCCCGTCTCCATCCGTCTCCGGCGTTTGCGCGTCCGTCCACTCAAAATATGCTTTTCCAAGCTCCGTAATGCCTTCCCAGGTGGAGAGCTTCTCCTCGTCCGCGCCCGTAGCGGCGGCAAACTCGTTCCATGCCGTTTGGTTTAAAAGCAGCAGCTCCGTGGACTTTGCGGCGGGAAAGATGCGCGGCGCGTTGCCCTCGCCCATGCGGCCCTCCTCCACGTAGGCGCTGATATAGGCGTCCAGCTCCTCCGCGGTTAGGTATTTGGACAGGTCGGCCACCACGCCAAGCTGAAGCAATTCGTAAGCCGTGTCCGCGTAGGCGGCGAACAGGTCGGGCATCAGCGCCGCCCCCACCTCCTGCTTGGCCGAGGCCAGCACCTGATTGGCCAGCTCCGTCACGCTGCCCTGGCTGTGGGCTTCCACAAAAATGCCCTGCTCCATCCCCACCGTATCGTTAAACTCCTGAAGGAGGCGGTCAAATTCCTGCTCCTGCACGCCGTTATAGTACACCCAGCAGGTAAGCACAATCGGGTCTTCGGCGCCGGCGGCGCCGAGCGCTCCCGCCGGAACAATCCAGAACAGCGCCGCCATCGCGGCGCATAAAAACCGCTTCCATCCCATATCAATCGCTCCTTCGTATCCGTTTACAGGTTGTATGTATTATCCTACAAGGGTCGGTAATTGTCAAGCCGGGCCATGATGTGACGAACTGCCATTTTGCCCCGCTCCGCGGCATATCCTTTCCAAAACGCTTGGGGGGACGATCATGCATCAGCATATCGAGGAACGGTGCATCCGCATCGGGCAATATATCGCGGACACGGGCGCAACCGTTCGTGAGGCGGCGCGGCACTTTGGGGTCAGCAAATCTTCCGTGCACAAGGACATGGACGAGCGTTTGCCAAGGGTAAGCGTAACCCTGGCCGGGCAGGTCAAGCAGGTGCTGTCCTACAACAAATCCGTGCGTCACCTGAGGGGAGGAGAGGCTACGCGCCGGAAATACGACAGTCTTCATAAGGTAAAGCCTTAACGGGCGTCGTCAAAACAGTCCGTGCATGCCAATTTTGTTCCCATCGGGCAGGATTTAGCGTCCGTATGGCGAATACCATGCTTTTAAGGCGTATAGCGCTTTGTTAGACGCGCGATCATTCGCGGCGGCAAAAGGGGTAGAGGGTTTGCATGGCAAGCATCAACGACATCGGGATTGATTTGGGCACCTCCCATATCCTGATTTATATGAAAGGCAAGGGGGTCGTCCTGCGCGAGCCCACCGTCGTCGCCATCGACCGGGACACGCGGGATATCCTCGCTTTCGGCGAGGAAGCCAAGCGGATGATCGGTCGCACGCCCGGCAACATCCTGGCCATACGGCCATTGCGCGACGGCGTCATCTCGGATTACGAGCTGGTGAGCTTCATGCTCAAGGGCTTTGTGATGAAGGCCATCGGCAAGCATATGTTTTCCCGCCCCCGCGCCGTTCTGGCCGTTCCTACCTCCGTCAACGAGATGGAGAAGCGATCCCTCATCTCCACCATGTTCGACGCCGGCATGCGCCGCACGCAGCTTTTAAACCGGTCCCTCGCCGCGGCGCTGGGAGCCGGCCTGCCGATGGACGAGGCCTACGGCACCATGATTGTGGATATCAGCGCGGGCGTAAGCGATATCGCCGTGCTTTCCTTCGGCAAGGTGATTGTTAGCGACTGCGTCAAGGCGGGGGGCGACCGCTTTGACGACGCCATTATCCGCCACCTGCGCCGCAAGCATAACCTGCTCATCGGCGAGCGCACGGCGGAGGAGCTGAAAATCAACATTGGCTCCGCCATTCCGCGCACCGAGCAGCTTTATATGGAGGTAACGGGCCGCAACCTGATTACCGGGCTGCCCAAGAGCATGCGCATCACCAGCGACGATATCACCGAGGCAATCGACGAACCTCTCCAGCAGCTAATCGAGGGCATTCACGGCGTTTTGGAGCATACCCCGGCCGAGCTGGCCGCGGACATCTTTGAATATGGCATTTTGCTCAGCGGAGGCGGCGCGGAGCTGTTCGGCCTTTGCGAGGCGATCGCGGACGCGCTCAAGGTGCCGTGCTCCTGCGCGGAGGACCCGCAGCACAACGTGGTGATGGGCTGCGGCCGGGCGCTTGAAAACATGCATGACCTGGGCCAGTTCCTCGACGACGGGCGCAAGCGGCTGATGGGCCGCTGAAGCGGCGTCCGAACCGGCCTGGTAAGCCGCGGCGGGATTTGACCGGCGGCGTCTCCCGCGGAACGCCCCGCCCCCTGACAGGGCGTTCGTCCAGGCATTCCGCCAGGCATAAATAGGCCCGCGGCCGCGGGGATGCCTGCGTCGGACCGCCGGCGCGACAGACGCGGCGGTATGGCATAAAGGGGATTGAAAGTGAAGAAGGGAATCGACCTTCGCGTCGCGCCCGTCACGGCTCAAAACCGGGAGGCGCTTCTGGCCCTGCGTCCCGCACCCGGGCAGGAGGGCTTTGTGGAAACCGTCGCTCAGTGCCTGGAGGAAGCAAGCGCGCTGGACTGCTGGAGGCCCGTGGGCCTGTACGACGGAAACCTGGCAGTCGGCTTCGCCATGTACGGCCGCTTCGCCTCAGAGGCTCCCGACGGCAGGGTCTGGCTTGACAGGCTGCTGATCGACGCGCGCTATCAGGGGCGCGGCTACGGAAGGGCGGCGCTTGAGGCGCTGCTTCGGCGGATCGAACGGGAATACCGGCCGCCACGCGTATATTTGAGCGTGGTGGCGGGAAACAGCGCGGCCGTTGCGCTCTATCAAAGCTTTGGCTTCCGCTTTAACGGCGAGCGGGACCTTCACGGCGAGAACGTGATGGTTTTGAACCGCCGCTAGGAGGTTGCTTTCCTGCCCAGCTCGTCGCGCACATAGCCCGCCAGGATATCCACGATGCGCGCGTTGCGTCCCCCATGCGCCACGATCACATCCGCCAGCTCGATGTAGTTGCGGATATGCTTGTCATACATGGGCTTTACGGTGCTTAAATACTGCACCGAAATATTCTCGATGCTGCGCCCGCGCTCGTTAATATCGCGCGTGATGCGCCTGAGCAGGCAAATATCCGGCTCTACGCTCATATAGAGCTTCAAAAACATCAGCTCGCAGAGGCGCTCGTCATAAAACACGTGGATTCCCTCGATAATCAGCACATCCGGCGGCTCAATCAGCTCGTCCAAATCCGCCCTGCGGTGCTGCGTATAGTCGTAGTTTTTGCGGGTGATCGGTCGACCGTCCAGCAGCAGCTTGATATCCTCCAAAAACAGGTCGTGATCAAAAATTTCCGGCTCGTCATAGTTGAGCAGGGAGCGCTCCTCAAAGGTCAGGCTTGGGTGGTCCCGATAATAGCAATCGTGGTTGATGACCTTGCAGCCGCTGCCGATGGCAAGGCACAATTCCTCAGCCAGCGTGCTTTTCCCGCTGCCGCTCGCTCCACAGATTCCGATTACCAGCATGCTTCCGTCTCCCTTAATTTTTTCTTACCATATCAGACCCATGCGGGGCTGTCAAGCAAAAAGCGTCAAATTTCGGGATTGAACGACTTGCCGCCGTGGCGCTTAGCAAAAAAGCGCCGTGGACTTCCTTCCCCCAACCCTTGACTTTCCCCGCCCGCTCCCCTATAATAGCCGTACAGGCAATGATGGGACCAAGTACCCGCGGCGCGCGCCTCAAGAGAGCCTTCGGCTGGTGGAAGAAGGCGGCGGCGGCTCCGGGGAATACCTCCCTAAGCCCGGCCGTGAAAAGAAGGAGTAGCGGTTCGACGGCGCGCCGTTTACAGCGCAGGGGTCTGATTGGACCCGGAAAGGACGCGGGCCGCGAGGCCGCGCCAAACGGAAGTGGTACCGTGATGCAGCCATCGCCTTCCCCCGCCAGTCGGGGAAAGGCGTTTTTCATTACCATGCCGCGCCGTGCAACTAAAGGAGGGGTGAAACCATGCTTCCACAGGGGCTTTCCTTTGCCGCCCGCTTTGACAAGGTAACGGGCAGCGCGATCCGCGAAATCTTTAAGGTGCTCGCGCGCCCAAATATGATCAGCTTCGCGGGCGGCAATCCGTCGGCGGACGCGCTGCCGGATCAGCTTTTAGCGGAAATCGCGCGCGACGTCCTGCTATCGGACGGCAAGCGCATATTGCAATATGGAGCGACCGAAGGCTATCCGCCGTTTTTGGAAAGCCTGACGGATTATTTACGGTCGCAGTTCCGCTTTGAGGTCGGAAACGATACCGTGCTCCCCACGACGGGCAGCACCTCCGGCATGGATCTGCTGTTAAAGGCGTTTGTAAACCCCGGCGACACCGTGCTTGTGGAAAGCCCGACCTTTCTGGGCAATATGCAGACGATCAATCTATATCAGGCAAACCTTGTGCCCGTGGAAAGCGACGAGGGCGGCGTCGTGCTGGAGAGCCTGGAGGCGGCGGCGGCCCGTTACAAGCCCAAGCTGCTCTACATCATTCCGACGTTTCAGAACCCATCCGGCAGGACGCTGGCCCTGGAGCGGCGCAGGCCCATCGCGGAGCTTGCGGCCAAATACGGTTTTCTTGTGGCGGAGGACGACCCGTACCGCGACCTGCGTTACGCGGGAGAGGCGCTGCCGCCTATCAAGGAGTTCGACCAAACGGGCCACGTGGCCTATATGGGCAGCTTTTCCAAGGTCATCAGTCCGGGCCTGCGCGTGGGGTACCTGGCGGCGCAGGCGGATATCATCCGAAAATGCGCGATTGGCAAGCAGGGCACGGATCTTCACACGCCCAACCTGACACAGGCCATCGTGGACCAGTTCTTGCGCCGTGGGCTGCTTTTGCCCCATATCCAAAGCGTGCTGCCCGCCTACCGCGACAAGCTGGCGCTGATGCTCGCGCAGTTGGCCTCCTTCCCCGAGGGCGCGCGCTACACAACGCCGGAGGGCGGCCTGTTCATCTTTGTGGAAATGCCCGAAAACCTAAATGCCACCGAGCTTTTCAGCGAAGCCGTGGAGGCGGGCGTCGCCTATGTGCCGGGGACCTATTTTTATCCGGACGGCAGGCATCACAACACGCTGCGCCTCAACTTCAGCAATTCCACCCCGGAGCAAATCGAGCGGGGCATGGGCAAGCTTGGAGAGCTGTTTGCGCGTCGCCTGCCGTAACCCGCCGCGCGCCATCATTGAAAATAAGGGAGAGAAAGCGTATGCACGTTCTGGACATGCTCAAGGAGCGCGGCTTCGTCGCGCAGGTCACGTTTGAGGAGGACCTGTACAAAGCGCTGGAGCGCGAACCCGTCACCTTTTACCTCGGCATCGATCCCACGGCGGACAGCTTGCACGTGGGCCACTTCATGCCCATCATTATGGCCAGCCATCTGCAAAGGGCCGGGCACAGGCCCATCATCCTGTGCGGCGGCGGCACGGCTATGATTGGCGACCCCAGCGGCAAAAGCGACCTTCGCAAAATGATGACCAAAGAAACCATCGCGGGCAACGTCGCGGCGATACAGAAGCAGCTTTCCCGCTTCATGGAGTTTGGCGAAGGCAAGGCCATGATGGTCAATAATGCCGATTGGCTTCTTTCCCTCAACTACGTCGATTTCCTGCGCGAGGTGGGCGCGCTGTTCAGCGTCAACCGCATGCTGACGGCCGAGTGCTACAAGCGCCGGCTGGAAACGGGCTTGACCTTTCTGGAATTCAATTACATGCTGATGCAAAGCTATGACTTTTTGCAGTTGTTCAGCAAGCATAACTGCCGCCTCCAGATCGGCGGGGACGATCAGTGGTCCAACATGCTCTCCGGCGCGGATCTAATTCGCCGCAAGGAGCATGAGGACGCTTTTGCGCTGACGTGCAAGCTGATTATGACGCACGACGGCAAAAAAATGGGCAAGACCGAAAAGGGCGCCTTGTGGCTGGACCCCCAGCGCACCACGCCTTACGAGTTTTACCAGTATTGGCGCAATGTGGCCGACCAGGACGTGGAGCGGTTTTTGGGCTTGCTCACCTTCCTGCCCATGGACGAGGTGCGCCGTTTGGGCGCTCTGCGCGATCAGCAAATCAACGAAGCCAAGCGTGTATTGGCTTTCGAGATTACACGGATGATTCATGGTCAGGAGGAGGCGCAGAAGGCGCAGGACGCCGCCCAAGCGCTTTTTGCGGGCGGCGCCGCCAGCCGGGACGTACCCACCTTTGAGGTAGACGCCGCCATGCTTGCCGAGGATAACCGGCTGACGAGCCTGCTGGCCATGTGCGGCCTGTGCGCAAGCCGCACCGAGGCCCGCAAAATGGTTCAGGCGGGAGCGGTGCTCGTGGGAGACGCCAAGGCCACGGATACCGAAGCGCGCATCGAGCCCGGCATGATCGGCGCGGACGGGCTTTTGCTGCGCAAGGGAAAGAAAAACTACTGCCGGCTGGTTCTCAAATAAGCCATGACGGGTTACAAAACGGTCCTCAAAAGCGGCAGCGGTGAATTTGTCGTAAACAAGAGCCGCTTTATCGGTCACGCCGCGCCCGTTTCCACCGCCGAGGAGGCGCTTGCCTTCCTCGACGGCGTGCGCCAAAGGCGGCGCGACGCCTCGCATCATTGCTATGCCTATATCATTGGACAAAACGCGGGCGTCATGCGTTACAGCGACGACGGCGAGCCGGGCGGCACGGCTGGCCTGCCCATTATCGAGGTGATGAAGGCGCGCGGGGTGGTTAACTGCGCAGTGGTGGTGACGCGCTATTTTGGCGGCGTACTGCTGGGCGCGGGCGGATTGGCGCGCGCCTATTCCCACGGCTGCGCCGTCGCGCTGGACGCCGCCGGGGTGTGCGAGATGCACCCCACCGAGCGCTGGATGTGCGAGGTCGCTTACCCCCTGTGGAACAAGGTCCAGCATACGCTCAAGGCGCTGCCGGTCCTGCTGGAAGGCGCCGAATTTGCAACCACGGTCGTATTTGAGCTGTCCGTAAAAGCCGCGGACAGCGAACGCGTTCGCACGGAGCTTACGCGCGTAACGGACGGCCGCGCCGAGCTGCTGTTAGCGGACCAATCATACTCGCCATGGATGGAGGCATCCTCCGACGGGGAACGATAGTCCGTGTAAAGCACGGACGCCACGAGAGGAAGCCCCGCGTCCTTGAATGCGGGCATGCGGCTGCGGCGCTGAGGGGCGTTGGGAGTCTCCGCCTCCCAACGCCCACCGCCTAAGGGCTTTGCCCTTAGGAATCCCGTTTTTGGGCCGCATTCGCGGCCCAAGACGAAAGCAAGGGTCGGCGGAAAAGAGCGGTAGCCCGGCGGCGCTGGAAATGAGCGTCAGCCCGATGGCACTGGAAATGAGCGGCAGCCCGGTGGGCTGTTCGCCGAAGGCGAAAGCGAATGAAAGCGCGTCGGAGCGTGTGGCCTACGATCGCTTGCCGCGAAGTTTGCGCTAATGTCCTCTGCCTACGCGCCGCGTCCCAATGTTTGACCGAGGAGGAGCTTCATGGATTTATTCGACATTATCGGTCCGGTAATGATCGGCCCCAGCTCGTCGCACACGGCAGGCGCGGCGCGCATCGGCAAGATTACGCGCATGCTGCTTGGCAGCGAGCCTGTACGCGCGCGCATCGGGCTATATGGCTCTTTTCAAAAAACCTATCAGGGACACGGCACCGACAAAGCGCTCATCGGCGGGCTTCTGGGCATGGAGGTGGACGATTTGCGTCTGCGCGACAGCCTCCGCCTCGCGGAGGAGCGCAAGCTTTCCTATTCCTTTTATGACGCCGAGCTGCGCGGCGCGCATCCCAATACCGTCGTTCTGGACGTGGACGGAGCGGACGGTCGGCATATCCAGGTTCAGGCGGCCTCGGTGGGCGGAGGCGAAATCGTCGTCCAGGCCATCGACGGCCTGGAGGCCGGGTTTTCCGGACACGAGAATACATTGGTCATTACGCATCACGATACCCCGGGCATGATCGCCCGCATCAGCGGCGAGCTGGCGGCAAGCCGCCTGAACATTGCCACCATGCGCGTCTTTCGCCGGTCCGCGGGCGGCGAGGCCATGGTCGCCCTGGAACTCGACGGTGCCGCGGATGCCGCGCTGCTCTCCCGCCTTTCCGCTTTGGAGGGCGTATATCACGCGGCCTATCTGGCCGCCAGAAAAGAGGAGGCATAGGCATGCGGACCATCGCGGAGCTTTTGGACGCCGCCGCGCGGGACGGCGTCAGCCTGGGCGTCGCGGCATTGCGCTGGCAAGCCCAAACCGACGGGAAAAGCGAGGAATCGCTGATTGAAAAAATGAACGGACGCTTGCAGGTCATGCGCGCGAGCGCGGAAGCCGGCCTTTCGCCCACGCTGCGCTCGGTTTCAGGCATGGTGGGCGGGCAGGCGTGCAAAATGATGAAGCCGCGTCAGGCGGACCGGTTCGGCGTGCTTGGAAAAGCCTGCGCCTACGCCCTGTCCATCGCGGAAAGCAACGCGTGTATGGGCAAGATCGTGGCGGCGCCGACGGCGGGTAGCTGCGGCGTCCTGCCCGGCGCGCTTCTGGCCGTTCAGGAAGAGGCGGGCTTTTCGGACCTCGAGCTGTCGCTGGCGCTATTTACGGCGGCGGCCGTGGGGCGGGTCATCGCTCTGCAGGCCACCATCAGCGGCGCGGAGGGCGGATGCCAGGCGGAATGCGGGTCGGCGGCCGGCATGGCCGCGGCGGCCCTGAGCGAGCTATACGGCGGCACGCCCGAGCAGGCGTGCGATGCCTGCGCCTTCGCGCTGATGAATATGATGGGCCTGGTCTGCGACCCCTTGCATGGCTTGGTGGAAATCCCATGCGTTTACCGCAACGTGGGCGGCGTATCGCAGGCGTTGTCGGCGGCGCAGCTCGCCCTTTGCGGCGTAACCTGCCCAATCCCCTTAGACGAGGTCATCCTCGCCATGAAGGATGTCGGGGACGCGATGCCGCCGTCCCTGAGGGAAACCGGCGAAGGCGGCTGTGCCGCGTGCCGCAGCGCTCGCGCTTGAAAGAAACTGGCAATCATGTTAGAATAACGGAAGAAAGGTTTTGGACGACGGCGAGTTTTCCCGTTCACGCTACGCCGCCGGGCCCATGCTTGTGGAGGAATTTCCGGATGGCAGACGACCTTCGGCAGCGGAATCAATTGATGCTTTGCGCGTGGGATTCCTTCATTCGGGATACGCCTGATTTCATGTTCTTCAAGGATATCAACTTGGTGTATCTGGGCGCGTCGAGGGCCTTCGCGGAGCTGGTCGGCTGCTCCCGCCCCGAGGATGTGATCGGCAAGCGGGACGAGGACCTGTTTGACAAGGCGCTGGCGCGGCGTTATACCCAGGATGACCGGGCCATGCTGGCCAGCGGTCGGCCGCTGGATACCTATATCGAGCCCCTGCCCTCCAAGGATGGGCGGCCCCGCTTCTGTTCCACCAAAAAATCCTTGATACGAAACGCCGACGGCGACATCGTCGGCGTATACGGCATCGGTCGGGACGTGACCCGTGAGTACGAGGCAAAGCTTAGCTATGACCGCCAGCTCAGCAGCCTGTTTGAGCTGCCGAAAAACGCTTACGTCGCTTTACTGCTGGACGTAACCGCATGGCGCGTATGCGAGGCTCGCTTCGGCCATAAGGGCAGCGAGGTTGCCTCCGGCTGCGAAACCGTGATGGAGTATCAAAGCAACGCCGCCGAATCGGTTGTGGTGGACGAGGACGTCCGCCGGTTTTTTGCCACGCTTTCCCGCTCCTCCCTCCAAAGCATGTACGACAGCGGAAAACGCTATTTTTCCATGGAATACCTGAGGCGGATGCCCGACGGCGCACAGCGCTGGGTGCGCGACAACGCCCATTTCCTGCATGATCCCGTCACCTCTCACCTGCTGGTCATGTTTATCCTGTGCGACGTGGACGATAAGCGCCGCGCCCGGGATAAGCTGGCGCGCGCCGCCGAGCAGGACTCCCTGACGGGCCTTTTCAACCACGGCGCTACCATGAAGCG
The DNA here is from genome assembly GCA_048370855.1 of Candidatus Limiplasma sp. GTDB lineage: Bacteria > Bacillota > Clostridia > Christensenellales > Aristaeellaceae > Limiplasma. Next base: position 13,858 of record DBGEOK010000098.1, read on the forward strand.
CATCTCGCGCTATCTGGCCGCCGAGGGGGCCGAATGGAAGCACGCCTTGTTCATGATCGACATCGATCATTTCAAATGCATTAACGACAGCTTTGGCCACCAGGCGGGGGACGAAGTCATCACAAGCGTCGCGTCCGCCATTAAAGGCGTGTTTCGCGCGACCGATATTGTCGGAAGGATCGGCGGGGACGAATTTCTTGTGCTGATGAAGAATACGGCAGATCCGGAATTGGTTCGGAAAAAGGCCGGCGACTTAATCGAGGCGCTTCAGTATACATGCGGACAGGGGGACCGCGCGGTCGAGCTTTCCGGAAGCGTGGGCGTCGCGCTGTACCGGGGCGACCGAAAGCCCCTGGAGGAGCTGTTTGCCGAAGCGGACGCCGCCCTTTACCAAGCCAAGAAAGCGGGCAAGAACTGCTGGGCCTTCGCCGGCACGGAGGTTCATCGTTCAGGCTGCGCCCAGCCCGACGCGCAGCCCTGCCCCATCCATCTCAAGACGCTTCTGGAGAACATGGACGGATGGGTGCTGCTTTGCGAAGCGACGGAGGACCTCCGCTTCCCCTATGTGAGCCCAGGCTTTTTCAAAAGCCGGGAATACCGGCCTGGGGACGAGGACAATCCTCTGGCGGCTGTGATGCCGGAGGACTTGCCCGGCCTGCGAAATGCCATTTTTGAGTCAGCGCGCGGCAAACAGGCAATGGATTACACCTATCGCGCTCTGCCCGCCCTTGGCGGCGAGGCTGAATGGCGGCATATGCGCGGCGCGTGCCTCCCGGAAAATGGAAGCCCGGCACGCCGCATGCTGCTGATGGTGACCGACGTAACGCAGCTAAAACAAGCGCAGGAACGGCTTCTGATGACCGAGCTGCGCCGCCGCTCGGCGGTGGAGCAAAGCGGGGTCAGGCTTTGGGAAATGGATCTTTCCACGTGGGCCTTTACGCTTCCCGAGCGCCTTGGACGCATCGCCGCCAACACGCCAAGGGCGCTGGCGGAGGCCTTTGCGGACGCGGAAAGCCTTCGTCCGGATTCCGTGCCGGAGCTTACGCGCATGTTTGAAAGCGTGCGCGCGGGCGATGACAGCGGCAGCTATGCCGTTTCATTGCTGAAGGAGAACGGCGGATTCACGCCCGCGATCGCAAGCTTTCGCATTCTGCGTGGAGACAATGGGGAACCGCGCTACGCAACCGGTATGTTAAGGCTCCCCGGTTAAAGCCCCGTCCATTTCCTCAAGCGCCTCGAGCACTTCCTCGTCCGTACCGGGATAATACAGCACAAAACGAAGCCCAAAATGCGCGACGGCTTCATATTGGCGCCGGTCTACCTGTTCGCTGAGATAATCGGCGCGGTTGCTTTCGTCAAAATAGACAAAAACGCGCTCCGTTCCCACCTCCAACGCCTTCCAATCGGAGGGGCCGCCGATCGGCATCGCTTCGGAAGGCGGCTCGTCCAACAGCGCGCACGCGAAGCCGCGCTCCTCAAAATGCTTCACGAGCTTTGCGTAAAGCCGCTCCTGCGGCGGGTTTTGCTTGCACCCGCCCAGCAATGCAAGCGCGGTCAAAAGCACAACCGCCCAAGCGGCTTTTTTCCCTCTTTTCATGCGTACCTCCGCCCTTTTCTCCCGCACAGTATAACAGATTTCTTTGCGTTTCGCCACTGAACATGCTAGAATAAAGCGTGATTTCATTCCGGAGGTGAGCGCGATGCGCTGCGGCTGTCCGCACTGCGAGGCGTACATGATTCAATCCGAGGCCGACGGCCAAGCGTGCGTCTGCCCTTCCTGCGGCTATCGCTGCGCCGCCTGCCTGGGCACGGCCACGGCGATCAGCCGGGAGCAGCTCGAGAAGCTCAGGGGGACCGACTGGATGACCCCGCGGTTCAACAGCCCTCCCCGCGACGAGGAAGACGAGCGCTGATTACAGAACGCCCAGGTGCTCCAGCAGAATTTTCAGTCCGATAAGCACAAGCACGACGCCGCCCGCGATCTCCGCCTTTTTTTGATACCTTGTGCCAAATTTGAAGCCGATCGCCACGCCGGCCAGCGACAGGGCAAACGTGATCGCCCCGATCAGCAGAACCGCCGGCACGATGTCCATCTTTAAAAACGCGAAGGTAATGCCGACCGCCAGCGCGTCGATGCTGGTGGCGACCGCCAGGGTAAAGAGCTCCTTCAAATCCAGCTTTGGCTCGATATCGCAGCATTCGTCCACATCAGGCTCATGAATCGCGTCCCAGATCATTCTGCCGCCGATGTAGCCAAGCAGCACAAACGCGACCCAATGGTCCACCGGCGTGATATAGCTCTCGAACTGCGTGCCCAGAAACCATCCGATCAGCGGCATAACCGCCTGGAACACGCCAAAAAACAGCGCGATCACCGCCGCGTGGGACATCCGGAGCTTTTTCATGCACAGGCCCTTGCACAGCGACACCGCAAACGCGTCCATGGACAGCCCCACGGCGATCAAAATGAGTTCCATATCAGGCATCCCGGCCTTTCAATATACTTGCGCTAAACCGGCGCGCGCAACGGGAAGAATTTCATTCTATCCTATCGGCGGTATGCTGTCAACATTCCCCCCGCGCGCGAAAAGATCAGGAAACCCTTTCCATTGTCAACCCCTTAAAAGTGTGATAGGATAAATCCGTTAGGAGGCGCCGCTGATGCAAATCTATGAATCCGCGGAGGATTATTTGGAAACCATCCTGATGCTGTGCGAGGAGCACGGGTCGGCCCGCTCGGTGGAAATCGCCGCGCGCCTAAACGTTACCAAGCCGTCGGTAAGCTTTGCCATGAAAAAGCTTCGGGAAAACGGCTATATCTACATGGGGAGCGATAACCGCATTACCCTGACCGAAAGCGGCGCGGCAATCGCCGCGCGCATATTGGAGAGGCACAAGCTGCTGACGCAGTTTCTCATGCGCCTGGGCGTCAGCGAGGAGGCGGCCCGGGCCGACGCATGCAAAATCGAGCATGATTTGAGCGATGAAAGCTTCGAGGCCCTCCGCAGGCACGCGGAAGGCGTCCATCCCGCGTAAGTACGGAGCAAAAGACCGATGCAAAAGACGCTGAAGGCCCTGACGCCGCTTAGCCTGACGGCCCGTTTTTTGGCCGCGGGCTTTTTGGGCGTTCTGATTTTATGGCAGCCCGCCTTTGTACGGCGGTTCCTGAACGCGCTGTGCGTCGCGGCGCTGCTGGCAAGCGGCGTTCCGGCGCTCGCGTCGGCCCTCCGGGAGCGCGGGGCGCGCCGCCGTTCCCTCGTGCCTGGGCTGGCCGGCGTGCTGGGCGCGGTGGTGCTGATGATCTTTCCGTCGTTTTTGCGCGGCAGCATCGCATTGGCCGTGGGCGTCTGGTCGCTTCTGGTGGGGGCGGTTCAGCTTGGTTTTGCCGTACAGCTATTCTTCACCCATGAAAAAGGTAAGCTGAAATTCTGCGTTCTCGGCGCTTTATCGCTCCTGGCGGGCGCGGCCATGCTGGCCAACCTGGAAGGCGGCGATGCGATCCGCTGGCTGGCCGGGCTGTTTCTGATCCTGTACGCGCTTTGGCAGCTTGCGGACCTGGTCGGATTGCTTGTCAACCGCAACGTTGAAAGCAGCCCGCTGTTAAGCCGCCTTCGCGTCAAGCCGCCCGTGCTGCTTACGGCGCTTATGCCGTCCCTCGTGTTTAACAGGCTGGCGGCCCGGCATGCCGGCCTTCGGCAAGACCTCGTCCTTCCAAAGCCCGCCGGCGGGCCCGTTGAGGCCCAGGAAGCGCTGGAGGTGCTTTTCCACCTGGGAAAAAACGTTGCCTATGGCTTTGGGCATGTGGACGTAAGCCTCCGCGGCCAAACCTTCTCATACGGCTGCTACGACGAACAGAGCAACCGCGTCCTGGGTCTTCTGTCCGACGGCGTGATTCTCGTATGCGATACGGAGCCCTACCTCCGGTTTTGCCAGCAAACTGAAAAAAAGCTGATGATCGGCTTTACGCTTGGGCTTTCCAGCATCGCCGCCGACCGTGTGGAAACCGCGATGCGCGAAATGCTGAGCATGGAATGCGAGCCCTGGCGGCCGGCGAAGCGCCCGGAGTATACGCTCGGCGGCCGGTTTTTCAAGGTTCGGCAAGGCGCGTTTTCCGTCTATAACGCCTTACGGACAAACTGCGCGGCCATGGCGGAGATCATCGCTTCCCACAGCGGGCTGAATCTTTTGCCGCCTAACGGCCTTGTGACGCCGGGCGGCTATTTGAGCTACCTGCAAGAGGAACTGCGCGACCCCGAAAGCAACGTGCTGCGCCAGACGATATACGGCCCCCGCGCGCCAAAGAAAGGAGAACCCCCAACATGAAAAAGGTCAGGATCACCGTGCTGAAAACAACCCTTGACAAAGAGCTTGCCGCCGAATACGGCGCCGACGGGCTGGGGCCCTGCCCGATGCTCAGAGAGGGGCAGGTTTTTAATGCCGACTACGCCAAGCCGGAAGGCTTCTGCGACGAGGCATGGAAAGCAATCTACCAATATGCGTTCGCTCTGTCGCACGGCGCGGGCAGCGACGTATTTTATTACGACGACTGGATTCAAAAGCCCGGCGTAGCCATATGTAGCTGTAACGACGGGCTTCGACCGGTCATTTTCAAGCTGGAGGCGACCGAGGAGGATGCGAGGCCGTAACCCGGTCCCGCCGCCTCCGCAACCCCGACCCCCGAAAAACGAGAGGGAGCGAAGCCAATGCACGAAAGAATGCTGGACCCGTCGCACAAGCCTGATTTGAACGAAATGGCCGGCTATTGTGAAGATGCGGGAACCATTTTTCTTAGCCTGAACGAAACCCTGTCGTCCAAGTATGGAACGCGGCAAGACATCCGGTTTCCCTACGGGAACCAATATGGCTGGGGCGTCAAGCACGCGTTGGGAAAAAACCATATCTGTTACCTGTTTGCCGAAAAGGGAGCGTTCACCCTGATAATCCGGCTGTCAAACGCGCAAATTGAAAGGGTTTATCCCGAGGCGGACGAGCGGGTAAAAGAGCTCCTGGTTCACAAGTATCCCTGCGGGGACGGAGGGTGGATTCACTTTCGGGCGATTACTCCGGAGGATGAACGGCAGGCCTGCAAGCTGCTTCAGGCAAAGATGAAAAAGTGACGCAACGGACGCCGGCCCGCCAGGCGTCCTCCCCCGTCAAGCGAGCCGGTTAGAACGGCCTGTCGCCCGTGTGCAGTCCGCTTATGGAACACCGGTTGAAAACGGCTGCTTGCGCAAGCACGGCACGCGGCCCCCGGAACACTCCTTTACGGCGAAGCAAAAACCGTGGCTTGCGCCTTTTTTTGCATGCCTGGAACCGCGGGCGCGCATGGGCGGCGTTTCCAAAGGCTTGCCGCCGAAACGGCGGGCCCTCCTTTGGAACGGCAGGCCCGCTCGGTTTTCCGCCTTTCTTGGGGATTACCGGTCCTCGCGCCGTTTTGCAAGCGCGTTTACGACCGCGTCCCGCGCCTCGTCAAAGGAATAGCCGCGTCGCGCCATAGCGGCCATCACCTTGCGCAAGGCCGTTTCCGCCGTCTCGCCGTCATAGCGCCTGACCAGCTTCTCCGCCAGGGCGGCGGCCCGCTCCGCGCCCTCCTCTTGCGGCAGCTCGCTCACGGCGCGCTCGGCCGTCTCCCTGTCTATACCCTTTGAGCGCAGCTCCTGCAAGATACGACCTTTTCCAAGCTGGCGGCGCGAGCGGGCAAGGGCCCATTCCCGGGCAAAGGCCGCGTCGTCCAGCAGGCCCTCTTTTTCCAGCTTGTACAGCACCATTTCAACGGCGTCGTCCAGATAGCGCCTTTCTTCCAGCCGCTTGCGCACCTCTAAAGCGCTCCTCGCCCTGACGGAAAGCAGCCGCACGGCGCTGTTCAGCGCGGATGGGTACTGGCGCGGCAGCAGCCATTGACGAAGCTCCTCCAGGTCGACGGCTTCTCCCTCGCGCAATTCGCGTTCCAGCCACGCGGAACGGTCGAACCATAGCTGTTCCTCCCCGTTCACAGTGATCAGCGCGCCCTTTTTTTCCGGTTTCACCTCGGTCACGATATCGTTCATGCCTTTGCTCCTCATTGAAAAAACAGAGAGATCAGGTCCATGTTCAGCCGCGCGAGATGGCCCAGACGCCGTTCGCTCGCGCCGCTGGTAAGCGACGCGAAGCCGTTCCCGTCCGCGTCGAAAAACACGCCGTTTACAGCGCCATAGGCAAAGCCCTGGTGGCCCCACAGCGGACGGTCGCACACGCGGGCGTCGTCAATTTGCAAAAGGCCCATGCCATGGCGCATGCGAACCGTTTTTTCGGGCCAACTTGTGACGGGCCTCTGCATTTGGCCCAGGCTCTCTTCGTCGAGGAAGCCGTCATGCCCGTCCCACGCCGCGAGGGTAAGCTTCGCCAGCTCAGGCGCGGTCAGGTACAGGTTGCCGGACGCGAGCAGGTAATGCCGCTCCGGGTTGGGCATACCCAACGGAAGGGCGGCGGATATTCGGGCCTTTGCGTCAAAGCAGCGCGCGAAGGGCAGCACGCGGTAGCCGTCGGCCGCCGGCTCGCCTTCCAGGGTTGAAGCGTCAAATGTGGCGCGAACGCCCAGCGGGCGGAACAGCTCGCGCTGCGCCAGCGCCTCCAGGCTCTCGCCAAACCGCTTCTCCAGCAGGCAGCCGATCATGCCCGCGCCCAAATTGCTGTACCGAAAATAGAGGCCGGGAATCGCGGCCGAATAGGCCGCTCGGTCTGAAAGCAGGACGCTCAGGTCGGTAGGCCGGTCAAACGCCTCAAAATACGCGGGTGAATCCACAATGCCGGACGTATGCCCCAGCAGCATGCCCAGCGTGACCGGCGCTTCCGGGAAATGGGGGTTTCGCACCCTATAACCCAAAAGGTCCGAAACATCTTCATAAATGCTCAGCCGGTTCAACGTTTGCAGGCGAAACACCAGCAAAGCGCTTACCATTTTGGCGACCGACGCGGTTCGGAATATCGTTTCCTCCTCCACAGGCCGCGTCTGCGGCTCCAGCACGGCATTGCCCGCGAAGTAGCACGCCTCCGGCTTTCCCTTGGAAAAGCGCTGGATGCAAGCCCCCACCGCCCGGTTTCGTTTCAGGACGCCGCGCAGCAAGGCGCGCGTTTGGGCGTCGCCGCCCCGCGCCTCCCTCCAGCCGCAGCGTTTTGCCATCACGGGAAGCGCGAGGCCGTACAGCGTGTTTTTCAGGGCTCCAATCGGCATGGGAACCTCCTTGATGCGGTCGCTTTGGTGCGGAGGCGCGGGGCTACGGGTTTTTCCTCTTTTCAGCCGTCGGGGGCGGCGGAACGCTCAGGACGCCGACGTAGGCAGGCAGCGTCAGGCTGCACAGCAGCGTATGCAGCATGAGCGCGAACGACGCGGAAACGGGCTCGCCCGCAACAAACGCGGTCCAGCCCGCAAGATCCGCCAAAAAGGGAATCGGCAGCCGCCAAAGCGCCCGCCCGCCTTCGCGCGCCGCGGCCCAAGCGCAGCCGACCGCAGCGGCAGCCGCCACCACGCCGTATACCCATGCGTTTCCAAGGCACGCCCAACGCGCCAGCAGCAGCGCGCAGGCTGCGGCGGCAACGCCGAACCAGGCGCGCCTGCCGCGCGACGCGCGCCACAGCAGCACGCCCGCCGCGGCGGCGCAAAGCAGAAGGCTTAGATACTGCGACACGCGAAAGCCGCCCAGGTAAAGGCTGTCCTCGCGTAGCTGTTCAATGACGAAGCGCCCGCTGCCATAGATGAGCAGGTACCAGCAAAAGACGTTTCCATGCGGCTTCTGGCTTTTCCGCAGCAGCCACAGGGCGATAAACCCGCCCAAATTCCACATCGACTCATAAAAGAACGTCGCCATATGCCAAACCAACGCGCCGTCCTGCTCGATCAGCACCCCGGCGGGAAAAAACCAAAACGCCGGGTTTTGAATTTCCGGCCCATAGGCTTCCATGTTGAAGTAGTTGCCCCAGCGTCCGATGGCCTGAGCCAGCAGCAGCCCAGGCGCGACGATGTCCGCCAACTGAAGGAAGGAAAGCTTTTTGCGCCTCGCATACACAAGCGCGCCCAGCGCGCCGCCGATCACGCCGCCGTAAATGGCCACGCCGCCCTCCCAGATATAGAGGATCGAAATGGGATTGGCGGCGAATACCGGCCATGTCATTGCGACATAGTAAAGCCGGGCCCCAACGATACCGCAGGGCACCGCGATCAGCGCCAGGTCAATCGCCGTATCCTTGGGAAGGCCGAGCCGCCTTTCCTCCCGCCCCATCAGCCAAACCGCCAGCAAAATGCCCGCCACAATCAGCACGCTGTACCAGGGCAAGCCGCCCACAACCGTGCGGCTGTATGGTATCGCCACGCCTGTCCCTCCCCCTCCCAAACCAGTCGTTCCATTATATTCTTGGCACAAAGGCATGTCAAGAATACATGGGGCCGTCCGCGGCGCGCATCTTCCTGCGCGCGCCTTCCGTATTCGCCCATATATGCCAAATTTCATATTGAATTTTTGCCAATTTCCGTGTATACTTGAAAAGTTAGAGGAAGGATGAGCATTGGGGATGGAATCCGCCGGTGATTCGTCCTCAACAAAGAACGAGGAGGAAAGCAATCTCTATGACAAAGTACGTCTACCTGTTCAAAGAGGGCAACGCCGACATGCGGAACCTGCTTGGCGGCAAGGGGGCCAACCTGGCCGAGATGACCAACATCGGCCTGCCGGTGCCGCAGGGCTTCACCGTGACCACCGAGGCTTGCACCCGCTATTATCAGGACGACCAGACCATCGGCGAGGATATCGTTGCTCAGATTAACGAAGCGCTTGCCAAGACCGAGGAAATCTGCGGCAAGAGGTTCGGCGACTTGGACAACCCCTTCCTGGTTTCCGTCCGTTCCGGCGCTCGCGCATCCATGCCCGGCATGATGGACACCATCTTGAACCTCGGCCTTAACGACGTGGCTGTTCGCGGCCTTGCCAAGCAGACGGGCAACGAGCGCTTTGCCTACGACAGCTACCGCCGCTTCATCCAGATGTTCTCTGACGTTGTAATGGAAATTAAGAAAAGCCTTTTCGAGGCCGCCTTGGACGAGGTGAAAGCCGCCAAGGGCGCGAAGTTCGACACCGACCTGAACGCCGAAGACATGAAGCAGGTCGTTGAGAAGTTCAAGGGCATCTACCTGAAGGAAAAGGGCGAGGAGTTCCCCCAGGACCCCAAGGTTCAGCTCATGGAGGCTATCAAGGCCGTATTCCGTAGCTGGGACAACCCCCGCGCGATCTATTACCGCCGCATGAACGACATTCCCGGTTCCTGGGGCACGGCGGTCAACGTGCAAAGCATGGTTTTCGGCAACATGGGCGAGGACAGCGGCACCGGCGTCGCCTTTACCAGGAACCCCGCGACGGGTGAAAACAAGCTTTACGGCGAATACCTCATCAACGCCCAGGGCGAGGACGTCGTAGCGGGCATCCGCACCCCGCAGCCGATCTCCACCCTGGAGCAGGCGATGCCCGAGGTGTACAAGCAGTTCTCCACCATCGCCAACACCCTTGAAAAGCATTACCGCGACATGCAGGACATGGAGTTCACCATCGAGCACGGCAAGCTGTATATGCTTCAGACCCGCAACGGCAAGCGCACCGCCGCAGCCGCCCTGAAGGTGGCCGTGGACCTGGTGGACGAGGGTATGCTTACCCCCGAGGAGGCCGTGCTGAAGGTAGAGCCAAAGCAGCTCGACACGCTGCTCCATCCCAACTTTGACACCGACGCGCTCAAAAAGGCCAACGTGATCGCCACAGGCCTGCCCGCCTCTCCCGGCGCCGCCGCCGGCAAGGTGTATTTCACCGCCGCCGACGCCGCCGACGCAGGCCGTAACGGCATTGCCGCGATTCTCGTGCGCGAGGAAACCACCCCCGAGGATATCGAGGGCATGGATTTCTCCCGGGGCATCCTGACCGCCCGCGGCGGCATGACCTCCCACGCGGCGGTTGTGGCGCGCGGCATGGGCCGCGCCGCCGTGGTCGGCTGCGGCGAGCTTCGGATTAACGAGGCCGCGAAGACCCTGACCGTTGGCGGCAAGGTTTACCATGAGGGCGACGAAATCTCCCTGGACGGCTCCACCGGCAAGGTATACGGCGAGCTGGTTCCCACGGTGGAGGCTTCCGTTTCCGGCGACTTTGCCCGCCTGATGGAGTGGGCCGACGCCGCGCGCACCCTGAAGGTCCGCACGAACGCCGATAACCCGCGCGATACCAAGCAAGCCGTGGCGTTTGGCGCGGAGGGCATCGGCCTGTGCCGCACCGAGCACATGTTCTTTGACAGCGACCGCATTGCCGCCGTGCGCGAGATGATCCTGGCCGACACCGTGGAGCAGCGCGAGAAGGCCCTTGCCAAGATCCTTCCCATGCAGCAGGGCGACTTTGAAGCCATGTACAAGGCGCTGGAAGGCCGTCCCATGACGATCCGCTACCTCGACCCGCCTCTGCATGAATTCCTTCCCCAAAAGAGCATGACCGACGAAATCGCCGCTATCGCCAAGGAGCTGCACACCACCAGCGAGAAGATCGTGGAAAAGATCGACGCGCTTCATGAGTTCAACCCCATGATGGGCCACCGCGGCTGCCGTCTGGCCGTCACCTATCCCGAAATCGCCGTGATGCAGACCCGCGCCGTGATGCAAGCCGCCATTAAGGTCAAAAAGGAATGCGGCTACGACATCGTGCCCGAGATCATGATTCCGCTGGTGGGCGCGGTCAAGGAGCTGGCTTTTGTCAAGAAGATCGTTGTGGACACCGTCAAAAAGGTATTTGAGGAACAGGGCGCCACGCTGGAATACCACATCGGCACCATGATCGAGATTCCGCGCGCGGCCGTAACCGCTGATGAAATCGCCAAGGAGGCCGAGTTCTTCTCCTTTGGCACCAACGACCTCACCCAGATGACCTTCGGCTTCAGCCGCGACGATGCCGGCAAGTTCCTGAACAGCTACTATGATAACAAGATCTTTGAAAGCGATCCCTTCGCCCGCCTGGATCAGGACGGCGTGGGCAAGCTGGTGAAGATGGCGGCGAAGCTGGGCCGTGAAGCCCGCCCCGATATCAAGCTGGGCATTTGCGGCGAGCATGGCGGCGATCCCTCCACCATCGAGTTCTGCCACAATGTGGGCCTGAACTATGTAAGCTGCTCGCCCTTCCGCGTGCCTATCGCGCGCTTGGCCGCCGCCCACGCGGCGATTAACGCCAAGAAGCAGGCCTGAACCGGTCGCGATTCCCGGTTGGCCGCCGCGTTTTCCCGGGTCTGTTCGTCTAAGGGGAGGGCGGCGACAAAAGCGTATGATGCAACGTAAAACGAGGCTCCGGTCCCATCACGGGACCGGAGCCTCAAACTGACTCATTTGGGAGGTTCGGAGGGCCGTAGCTCTCCGAGCTACATTCCGAATCCAGCGACAGGTACGGTGGATTCGGAAGCCTTGCGCAGCAAGGTTTCCTTGCACGCTTCCCCGTCCGCGCCGCTGGCGCAGGGGAAACGTGTTTTAGCGGAAAAGATCGCCGCTGGCGAGCTTCACGCTGAAGCACGCTTTGGGGGAGGGGTATCCGGGGGATTGCCCTCCGGCTATATGCCGGGCATGCGCGGGGGCCGCATCGCCAAAAACAAAAGACAATAGGGGTTCCCCGCCGGGGCCGTGCGTCTGAGCCGCGAACGCGGCTCAAAAGGGATTTCTAAGGGCAAAGCCATTAGACGGCGGGCTTGGGAGGCGGCGCCTCCCAACGTCCCTTCCCGCTGAAGCCCCCTTCTGCTCGCTAACAAACCCCCAGCTCTCCCGGAGCGCCCGCCGCCCTTGCGATCAGCGGCCCTTTCGCGCCCATGGTAAACGCGATATTGCTGCTGCGGATGGAGAGCAGCTCCATTCCCGGCGACAGCTCCAAAAAATCCAGCGCCTCCTTGCGCAATTTGACGATACCGTCCGCGTCAACGGATAGCCAGGCATACGCGCGCCCTTTATAGCGAAGGAACGTCCCCTCCGCGGCGGTATAGCCGCGAAGCTCCGGCAGGTCCCGCAGGATGCCGCCCAGCGCGGATGGCTCCAGCAGCCCCTTTCGCGTAACGCAAAACCCGCCTGTGGACCGGCTGCCCGTAAACAGGTAAAGCCGGCCCTCTGCGGTTATATCATACTCCCGCACGGCTTGCGGCGGCAGCCGCAGGCTCCCATCCTCCCGGATCGATGATTTCCCAAAAACAAATTTTCCGCCTTTATTCATCTGCGGCATGGTTTAGCTCCTTCAGGCGTTCGGGAGGAGAGGATAACGTCAACCGCTCCAATCAGCAAGCGGCTTATTCGCCGTCCAAGGCTTTGAGCGCGTCCCGGATATCCTTTTCCACCAGCGGGCGCATCGCGCTGGAATAGCGCGCCGGATTCGCGCTGAGCAGCGCGTCCCGGATTTCCCCGGCCAGCTCGGGCTTATCCCGGGCGATTTCAGGCAGGCACTTGACGCATTGCCTCGCGGTGATCGGCTTGGGGTCCGCGATATGCTTTAGATAACGGCTCAGAATTTCATCCACGCGGTTGTCCTCGTCCCACCTTGCGTTCTCAGCGATCAGGACAAGGCCGCGGGTGCGCAGGTAAGACCGATCGCTTTCCATCAGCTCCGCGAAACGCTCAAAATAGGGATATGCCGCGTTCGAGCGCCGGCTCTCGGCCTGCACCCGCTTCAAACAGCGGTCGCCCTCCGACGCGTCGCGGGCGGTCAATCCGTTCACCCAAGCCTCTAAATCATCCATGGCTTCAAACCTCGATATTCCACGTTTTCAGGTCGCGGTACATCCGCCCGCGCTTGGCCGTGAAGCGTAATACGCAGTAATCCGGGTCCGCTTGGCCCTTTGGATAATAGACGGTATCTCCCCTCCGCCAAAGCCTGTCCTTGGAAGGCTGATCCTCAAGCACCTCCATCTCGCCTATAAGCATAACGCCTTGATAGCGAAACAATCCCTTGCGGAAGCAATAAACGCATGCTTTGGGGTTTTGCCGGTACTGAGCCACGCGCATAGAGGAGGCGTTGGTCGAAAACCACAGAACGTTGCCCTCGATGAGGCGGGGGCTGAGCATGGCCTTTGCATTTGGGTACCCCTCGCCGTCTACGGAGGCGATCACCGCAACCGGCCTGCTTTTGAGAAAAGAGAGCGTCCCCGAATCCACTTTTATTCCCCTTCTTTTGGAATCACACGGATCAGTCCGCATCGCTTTTGGCGTAAAGCATCATCAGCTCTGTAAGCATCCGCGCCACAGCGTCCATGTCCTCCGCCGCGATATGCTCGAACGGGCCGTGGAAGGCGTGACCGCCGGTGCACAGATTGGGGCAGGGCAGACCCATATAGCACAGGCGCGCCCCGTCCGTTCCCCCGCGCACAGGCGCGTCAAACGGTTCAAAGCCCGCAGCCCGCATGGCGTCGCGGGCTTTCTCCACCAGGAAGAAATACGGGTCGATTTTTTCCCGCATATTTCGGTATTGCTCCCTCAGCGCGAGCTTTACCGTTTCCTCTCCCCAGCGATGGTTCATCGCCTTCTCCGCGTGCCGCATCTGCGCCTTACGGGCCTCAAAGTGTCCGGCGTCATGGTCGCGGATGATATAGCGGAGCTTCGCCGCCGTCACGTCTCCTTCCATGCTTTCCAGATGGAAGAAGCCCTCTCTTCCCTCGGTATCGCGCGGGGTTTCCGCGGAAGGCAGCATGGAGGCAAATTCCATCGCCAGCAGACAGGCGTTTACCATCGTGTCCTTCGCGGTTCCGGGATGCACGCTTACCCCATGGAAGGAGACCTCCGCCGCGCAGGCGTTGAAGTTCTCATAGCTGATTTCGCCCAGCTCCCCGCCGTCTACGGTATAGGCAAAATCAGCGCCGAAGCCCGGCACGTCGAAATGGGCGACGCCCAGGCCGATTTCCTCATCCGGCGTAAACGCGATGGCAACCCGGCCATGCGGACGCTTTTCCAACACAACCCGCTCGCAGGCGGTCATAATCTCGGCAATGCCCGCCTTATCGTCCGCGCCCAGCAACGACGTGCCGTCCGTGGTGATAAGCGTCTTGCCCTTCAGGGTCTTTAGCAGGGGGAAGCGCTTGGGCGAGAGTACGTCGCCCGTGCCCGCCAGCAGCACGTCTCCGCCGTCGTACCCCTCGATCACTTGCGGCTTTACCCCCACGCCGTTAAACGCAGGCGCGGTATCCAGGTGCGCGACAAGCCCCAGGCAGGGCAGCCGCTCCAAACCTGGCGTGGCGGGCAGCTCGCCATATACAAAGCATTGGTCCGTCACCCGCACATTTTGAAGGGATAGCCCGCGCATTTCATCCGCCAGCAGCTTTGCCAGCTCAAACTGGCAGGACGTGGAGGGCGTACCCTCCCCCTTTTCCGAGGATGGAGTGGAAATTTGCACATAGCGCAACAGGCGCTCGCCGGCCTTCATCATGGATCGCATCCTTTCAGCGTCAATCGGTTCATACCATCTTACCATCAGCCGGCGCGGGCGTCAAGGCGCGGCCCTGAAGCGCGAACCAACGCGGGAAACAGCCGGCGGCGCGCGATAACGCAAAAAAACCGCGAAACGGGCTATGGCTCGTTTCGCGGGCAGAACCTTTCTTTGTATCGTCAGGCCAGGGGCCTAATCAGAATGAGCGGGGTCAGCTCGTCGCCCTGGCCGCTGGGGTTGTCCGCCATGGCGTCCTGAAGCTGCTCGTCGCTAAGCGGCATATCGCGGCTCTTGCCCAGTTGATCGCGCTGAAGGTCGTTGGCGTCCATCAGGACGACCGGCATGCCAGTTTCCTTGCTAAGCTCGTCGCACAGCTCGTCCGCGTTTTCGGGATTAATCAGCGCCAACTGATGATAAAGCTCAAAGCTGGAACGGGTGTAGAAGCCGTCGATGCCGCCCACGCCCTTGCCGCACACCTTATAGAACACGCCCTTAATGCCAAAGAGCTTGGTGACGGCGCTCAGCACGGTTGCCAGCAGCACGCGGGGCAGGCCAACCATGTCGATAACGAGCTGGAGCTTATAGGGCTCATGCATGCCTACGCCCGTATGGTTGATGCCGGCGAAGCGCCACAGAAGATTCGCCCAGAATCCGGGCTTTACCTCGTCCCGCGTCTTGACGGATTTCACGCACATGCACATGACCTTGGCCCCAAAGCTCAGTACGTCGCCCTCCTGAAAAAGAGGACGCACATAGCGCTCCACAAGGTCCCGTTGGCTCTCGCCCACCTGAACAAAATGGGTCTGAATCGCATAGCGGTCATACTTGCGGCCATCCCGGCCCTCGATGACCCCGCGGTCGAAATAAACAATGCCGTCCTTCTCCCGGCGCTGGTCGTCCATGTTGCGGGAAGGAATGATGCCCATGTGAATCGCCTCCGTTGCTTGGTTACATGTTTTCAAAAAAGGGTTCGCCCGACTCGGTCGTCAGGATGCCCAAATCATTGAATGTAAGCGGAACGGGCTTTGCTATGATATATTTCAGAATCGCGTCGAAGCGAACGGTTTCCGAATAGGTCAGCAGCGTAAACGATACCCCGTGCTTCTTTGCCCGGCCCGTGCGCCCGATGCGGTGCAGGTAATACTCGTTCTCATTGGGCAGGTCGTAGTTGATTACGGCCTCCACGTCGTCCACGTCAATTCCGCGCGCGGCCACGTCCGTCGCCAGCAGAATCTGGAATTTGCCCTTACGGTAGGCCTGCATCACGTCGTTGCGGGCGCTCTGCCGCATATCCCCGTGCAGGCAGTCCGCCGGATAGCCGGCTTCCTGAAGGCGCTTGCAAAGACGCTGCGTCATGTCCTTGGTGTTGACAAACACCATGACGCGCTGGTACACGTCGCTGTCCAGCAAATAGAGCAGATGCTCGTATTTCTGCTGCCGCTCGGTTTCGATGACATACTGCGTGATCTGCGGCCTGTTTTCCTTCGTCGCCGGAATCATGACCTCCACGGGGTCCTGCTGGTATTTCCAGGCAATGGTCATGACATCCTGGTTGGTGGTTGCGGAAAAAAGCACAAGCTGACGATCCATGGGCGTCGCCTCGATGATCTTGGTCACATCCTTGACAAAGCCCATGTTGAGCATCTCATCCGCCTCGTCCAGCACCATGGTGTGCACGCTATCCAGCCGGATATTGCCCCGGTTCATATGATCCAGCAGCCGTCCGGGCGTAGCCACTACAACCTGCGGGCATTGGCGAAGCTGGGAAATCTGCTTGGTGATGGGCTGGCCGCCATAGAGGCAGGCGATGCGAACGCCGGGAATGAAGCGCGCCAGCGCCTTGAGCTCCTCGGTAATCTGAAGGCTCAGCTCGCGCGTGGGCGCCAGTACCAGCTCCTGAACGCGCTTGTCCTTCAGGCTCACGTATTCCAGCATAGGGATGCCGAACGCGCAGGTCTTACCCGTGCCCGTGGGCGCGATGGCGATCACGTCGCGCCCTTCCATCATGAGGGGCAACGTTTTTTGCTGAACGGGCGTCATTTCGTGAAAGCCCATTTTCTCCACAGCCTTGAGAATTTCATCGCTCAGGTCGGCCTGCGTAAATTTCATGGTTTCCGTAACTTCAGTTGCCAAGGCGTGCGCTCCTTACTGTGCTTGATGTTCTTCAAAATACCGCTCGATGGCGCGGCTTAGCTGGTCGGGACAGGAAGTATTTCCCTGGCAGGGAATGCCTCGGAGCTTTTCCATAACCTCCCGGGCATCCTGCCCAATCACCATCTGCGCCAGTCCGGTCGTATTGCCGCGGCATCCGCCTGTAAACTTGCATGCGGTAATCGTTCCGTCCCGAATATCCAGGTCGATTGCGGAGGAACAAGTACCCCGGGTTTTAAAATGCATTGCCATCGCTCCCTTGGTTCTTACGCAAAATATGCCAATTTGTTTTGTTCGACAGCATGTCCCGCTTTTCCTGCCGGATTTTTCACATTGACGTTTTGGCGGCATACCTTGACAGTATCACACGCCTGAATGGAAAAGCAAGGGAGCGGTGCGATGAGCATTTTAGTGACGGATTCCACCTTCGGCGTTCGGCAAGCCCCTGACGCGGGCGCGCCTCTCGCTCCTGTGCCTTGCCCCTTTGAAGCGCCGTATATGCCGTGCGCCACGCGGGAGCATCTGCTGTTTTGCTGCCGGCGCGCCCGGGACTGTCTCTGCCTCAGACGCCGCGACTACGCGGAGGTCTGCCGGATGCCGGCCATGCCGGCGCTTTCCTCGCAGTGCGCTTCCCCGTGCGGGCGCTACCTCTACCAGCTCAGCAGCGAGGCGGACAGCGTACATACCCGCCACGTTGCCACAGGCGAACTGCTCTTTGCCGCCCAAACCGGCGTCTTTCCGCGTATGATGCGGCTTCATCCAAGCGGGCGCACGCTGCTGGTGGCCGGCGGAGCCGTCAACGAAGCCTACCTGCTCCGCGCGCCGGAGCTGACGCGCGAGCACGTGGTATATACGCGGGGTCCCTGCTTTTTAGCGGATTTCTGGCAGGGCGGCCTTTTGTTAGTGTGCGCCGCGGAGGGCGAGGATATCCAAACCACGGTATATACCCTTTCGCCCCGCGCCGTCAGACCCGCCCGGCTGATTACGCTGCCCGGCCAGCCCGGCGGCCTGTGCGTTTGCCCGGACGGCCTCACCGCGCTCATCAGTACCCCGGACGGCTTGATGAAGCTGGACCTCGCCTCCGGCAAGCTGCTTTGGAACCTGCCGGAATGGCCCTTATGCATGCAGCTTTCGTGCAGCGGCGGCATGTCGCTGGTATCCGACACGCTCACAGGGCAGGTCTGCCTGCTCAGGCACGAGCAGCCTTGGATCAGGCGCGTGCTGTGCTCGGGCGCGGACGCCCAGTCCTGCTTTTGCTAAGTCATGGAATAATTCGCGCAAAAATGGCGCATCCTTTTGACAAACCCCAAAGGGGCTTCAAAAAGGAGGGTTTATCCATGCTGGATAAAATTTCACTGGTACTGGTCATCATCGGGGCTATCAACTGGGCGTTGATCGGCATTTTCCAATTCGACCTGGTAGCCTATATCTTCGGCGGCCAGTCCGCGGTTGTCAGCCGGATTATCTACACGATCGTAGGCGCGGCCGGGCTCTGGTGCATTTCCATGCTCTTCGGCGAGCGTTCCTCCGTGAAGGAATAAGCCGAAAGCCGCAGGCGAAGCTGTTGAGCCGCCTGGAGCAAAAACGCCCGATTGGTCGGCTTGCCGCGCTCCGGGTCCACTGTCGCGCCGAAAAACCGCTCGATGCCGCGCATGCTGCCCTGCGTAAAAACGCCCTCCACCGCCACGCGCAAGCAGCGTTCCACGGCGGCGGGCGTTGTTTTATATGCCTTCGCGCATTGCCCGTACAGCTCGCTCATGGGCTGCCGCTCCAGCGCGGGCGACGGAACGAGGCGTTCCAGCATCCACGCGGCGTATGCGCGTCCCTTTAACCCGCTGCGAAGGGAAATCTCCGTTAAAAAAGCATCCGCCGCCTCCCGCACGCGATCCCGGTTCGCCGCCGCCAGCGCCGGCAGCGGCTTTTTGGC
Organism: Candidatus Limiplasma sp.; assembly: GCA_048370855.1. Classification (GTDB taxonomy): domain Bacteria; phylum Bacillota; class Clostridia; order Christensenellales; family Aristaeellaceae; genus Limiplasma. The sequence continues at coordinate 32,374 of DBGEOK010000098.1, forward strand.
GAGCACCGCCAGCAAAGCGCACAGCCGGTCCGGCGCGGCGCAAAGCGGCGCCACACAGTCCACCCGCCGGCGGGGCTTCATCTCCGGCTCGCATAGAAAAAGCACGCGGGGCGGGCAGACAAGCTCCAAGGAAACCAATCCTTCCAAAACGCTCAGCCCGTCCAGCCGCGGCAAGCAGGCATGCAGGAGCAGCAGATCAAAGGGCTCGCGCTCCAGATCAGAAAGCGCCGTCCTTCCGTCGCCGGCCACCGTGATATCCCAGCCGGCCCCGGCCCTGTATAAAAAGCACCGGACCGCCTCCGCCTGCGCCCTGTCAAGCACGGCAATCAAAAGCCGCATGGCAACTCCTCCATTCATAAGGAGGTACGCCATGCGGCTCCAATTTCCTGCCGGCTAGCGGCGAAAGCTTTGTCGAATCCTGATTGGGAAGGGTTTATGGGTTGAGGAACGCGTAGGCCTCGTTTACCGCGTCCACCACGGCCTGGGAAGATACCGTAGCGCCGGAAATCGCGTCGATATCGCCAAGCTGCAACGGGAGCTTTTTCCCGATCCATTGATCGGTAAACGCCGGCTCTCTGACACGGCTCCCCACGCCCTCCGTTTCCGCAAAGCGCGCCGCGCCCACCTCAAGCGCCGTCGCCACGCCGCTGTTATCCACGGTAAGCCTTACCAGCACGGGTCCGCCATAGCCGATCACGCTCGCGTTCGCGGTTCGCCCCTCCGCGGACCCCGCCTCCGGCGACGCCGTCGCCCCGCCTTCGCCTCCGCCCAAAAGCGCGTTCAGCTTGGAAACAGCCTCGTTTACGCCGTCCACCACCGCGCGGCTGGTAATGGTCGCGCCGGAGATAGCGTCTATATCCTCCCCCAGCGCAACGGGCGCTTGCTTGCCCGCAAATTGATCGGTAAACGCCGGTTCCTTCGCTTTTGCTCCCAAGCCCTCGGTTTCCTTAAAATCCGGGCCTCCGACGCTGACGCCGCGCACCCCGCGGTCCGCGTTTACGCCGACGATCACCTCAATCGGCCCCGCATAGCCCTGTACTGTGTACTTTACCGCATAGCCGACGGGGTTTCCGCCCCGGCGCACGGTATAGGCAAATTGAAGGCCGCCGCTTTCCTCCACGGCCATGCTTTCATAGCCCTGCGCGCCCTTATCCGCCTCCGGAAAGAGCTTTGCGAGCGTCTCCTGCGACTCCTGAAGATTGCGGTCCGCAATGGGCGCCTCGGTCACCATATTGGTGACGGCAAGAGCGACGGCCGCGACCACCACGATTGCCGTCAGCACCAGCCATCCCGCCCATTTTTTCTTGCTTTCCAATTTCAATTCCTCCCATTGCACGCTTTGCCCGTAGCTTGCGCCAAAAGCCGCGCTTCTATCCCGCCGGCCATCCGCGCGGCTTTGGGAATGTGACGCGCGCGCGGCCCGCCTTTTGCCCGCGTCTTGTTCAGAGCCCCCTCACCAGAACCCGTATGAAAGCTATACGGATCGTTATCCAAATGCCGGAAAAAGACGAACGACCGTTGGCGGCTGTTGTCAAGAAGCGCCGCGGACGCTTGAAGCGACGGCGTTTTATATAAGTCGGCCCGCTTACAGCGCCCGAGCGCGGGAAAGCCGCCGCGCTTGGGGCTGCGACGCGGCTTTCCCGCAAGCCGATGTCGAAAGAATGCGGATGGTTGACATCTTTTGCGCCCTCAATCGACACAGCGCGGGAAATCCGGTGTTTATACTGGATTTACACTTGTCACAGGGGGGCGGCGTATGCAATTTGGCACACCTTCCGACGCGACAGCGGTACGGGCCAAAGCCGCGTCCAGGCGCCATAAGCCTGATTTTTCCCGCATCATCGCAAGCCTTATGGCGCTGAGCAAAACCGCCGTCAGGCCGGTTTTGCTTTCTCTATGCATGTTTTTGCTGCCTTTTGTCAGATGGTTCGGCATTCCGTCGCCGTTTGCCGCCGCTATGCTGCTGGCCCGCAAGGAACGTTCGTCGCCCTTTGCGCTGCTCGGTTTAGCGGCGTCCCTCCTGCTGAGGCTGTTATGGGGGCTAGACGCGGACCTTTGGCAGTACGCGGGCTGCCTGTTGCTTTGGCTGATCAAACTGCGGTGTCATCCAAAGGGCGGCATTGAAATCGCGGCGCTGGGCGGGCTGGGGATGATGCCCAGAGCCATTGCCGCGCTGGCCTCCGGCGATACGCTTTCCATTCTTCTTGGCTGCGCGGCGGTGCCGATTGCGATGCTCTCCTCCTCTTGCCTGTATGCGGGCCTTTCAGAAATTGGAAGCGCGGGCGCTCCCCCAAGGGCGCGCGAACGCGCCGCCGTGCTGCTTTTGTCCCTGCTGCTGGTTGCTGGGCTTGGATACTTTCAGATTGTTTCCATCAATCTTGGTCATGTGGCCGCGGTTCTGTGCACCCTTTGCGTTGCCTATACGAACGGTCTGGCTTATGGCGCGGCTGCCGGGCTGTTGTATGGGCTTTCCCTGGCCTTCGGCGGCCATGACTCCCGTATCGCGTTCAGCCTGTCGCTTTTAGGCCTTTTATGCGGCATACCGCTGATCAGCCGCCGTCGCTGGCTCAGCGTGCCCGCGGCGCTGCTTGGCAACCTGCTCGCCTTTTTTGTGATGCCACTGCTAAATCCTCTGCTCTCTTTCTGGGCGGTTGGCATTGGGAGCGTCGTTTTCGCGTTCCTCCCCGGCCGCTCCATGGACCGGCTGCGGGCCTTCGCCACAGGCGCTCCCAAGCGGGCGGCCGGCATGGAAACGGCCTTTGTCACGCAGCGCATCGCCCATATGCAGGATGCCGTCCAGAGAATTGCTAAGGCGTTGCCAGCGCGTTCCGAAATCATCCCGGCGGATGGCGCGGAGCTGGGCAGCATGTTATGCGCCCAGTGCGCTAACCGTGAGCTGTGTTGGGGGCGCAGCCGGGCGCGAACCGAGCGGATGCTGAACGCTATGATGGAGCTTTCCCAACGGGGCGAGCCCATCGACGAGGCGCAGCTTCCCATCCTCGCGGAGCATGGCTGTCTGCGCGCGGACGCGATTCCCAGCATGGCGCAGGACGCCCTGATTCTCCAGCAGAAGCGGCGCGCCGCCCGCACCAAGGCGGATTTTGAGCGGGAGCTGACGCTTACGCACCTGGCGGCGATGTCCGGCACGCTGGGCGAGCTGGGCGAGCTGGCGGCGGGCGAAAGCCTTAACGATCTTCAAGCCGCGCATCAAATCAACCTGGCGATTGACGAGCTTCGCATACCGGCTAAGCTCCGCTATGCGCGAAGGGTGGACGGACACTTGCAAGCCGCCCTGGAAACCGAAAGCATGCTGCCCGTCCAAAAGCCGCTGGAAACCCTCCTGCGCTACCTGGCCGCCGAGGAGGAATTGCCGCTTTCCATTGCCCGCGCCGAAAAAGGCTACGTGGAGCTTGAGGAAACCCCCTTGTACAGCGCGGCGGTCGGCACGGCCTCGATATGCGCCGGCCAGCGCGCCGATAAGGAAGGGCCCTACGTCTGCGGCGACGCCTGCGTAACCAAGCGCTGCGAAGGCGGACGTTTGCTGATGATGCTTTCCGACGGCATGGGCCATGGAGAGCTGGCGCATAAGCAAAGCGAAAAAACCTTGGAGCTTCTGCTTTTGCTGCTAGAGGCGGGCTATACGCGCCGACAGGCGATTACGGCCGTCAACGGCATCATGCTCACCACGCAGGAGGAGGAGGGCTTCTCCACCGTGGACCTCGCGGACGTGGATTTGTGGACCGGAGACGTATACAGCGAAAAGCTGGGCGCATGCGCTTCCTGGGTAGTGCGCGGCAATCATATGAAAAAAGTGGAGGGTTCCTCGCTCCCGCTGGGAATTATGGAGGAGGCGGTTCCAACCGCGACCCAGTACCGCTTGCACAGCGGGGATATTCTGATTATGATGAGCGACGGCGTGACCGACGTGTTTCTCAGCGACGAGCAGATGGAGCGCGTGCTGGAGGAGAGCCTTTACATTCAGCCTCAGCGCATGGCGGACGCGCTGCTTCGCAACGCGCTGCTGGCCGGGGACGGCACCCCCAAGGATGATATGAGCGTTATGGTGATGCTGCTGATGGACCGTCAGCGCGGGGGAGCGTAACGCGGCGGGTCCACGCGCGGCGAAGAAGTTTGAAACGAACGGCTTTGCCCCTCCGCCTGCGCCGGTTTTACGCTGGTTTCCTCACATACGCCCGCAACGACGGCGAAAGGACCGTTTCGGCATAGGGCTTTGCCGCGCTGATCCCGGCAGGGAGCGGAGACATATGGCCGCCCCGCGGACCGTTGCGAATAGACGAGCTGAAGAAATCAATGGCAGCGGCGTTTCAGCGCGCAAAGTCCGGTTCCCATACCCTGCCCTTTTTCGATACGCAAAGGCCGGCGCGCTTGACATGCGCGCCGGCCTCAGATTGTTGATAAACCTATTTGGGGGTGGTTTGGAGGGGCTATCGCCCCTCCAAATGAAATCGGTTCGCCCGACTTCGCCAGCGGCGGACAGTACGCCCGTGCCGGCACGGGCGTACTGTTTTCGCCTTTGGCGAAAATTTCAATCGGCGGTTGAAAACCGGCGATTGAAACCCAGGCAGGGGAGTTTGCCCCTCCGGCGCAAGCATACCGGCCGTTCTCGTCGAAAAACTTCGCCTGACGGCGAGCTTTTTCATCGCCCTGCGGCCTTGCGCTATCCGCCTGTCATGATCCCTTTTGGTTGGACCTCGACCAATCCTGCGAAGGGGGGGCCGTCATCGCGCCGGGAAGGGCCTGACCATCCAGGAGCACATATCCCAGATCAAAATCACGATTCAAGCTGCCGCTTCCCACAGAAAACGGATCGCTTTGCGCCTTTAAGCCGTCTCCGGCGGTCAGGCAGCTACTGATAATACGCAGCTCCGGCACAGGCTTGGTAATCCCCAGCTCCGGGTATGCCGCGGCCTCCAGCGTATAGGTCCCCGGATAGACATTTTCAAACAGGTAATAGCCATAAGCGTCTGTCGTGGTCTGGTACATGGTCTGCCCATCCTGCGAAAGGGTCACGGTCACGCCCGGAATGCCCGGCTCGCTGCCGTCAACCAAGCCGTTCTTGTTCTCGTCCAGCCAGACGAGATCCCCCACTCTGGCGGGCTTAATATAAATCACATTCTGATCGAGCATATGCTGCGCCATATGGAGATAAAACAACTCGCTTGTGCCCGCGCCATTGCCCGTAGCCGTTATGACCGACGCCCCCGACGGGTAGTTCGGATCGTCCGGCCTGACGAAGATGGCCCCGTCCGGCAGGCTGGCCTGCAGGTAATAGTCATCCGGCCAAAGCCCGTCAAAGCGGTAGGTTCCATCCTCAGCCGTGACAGCCGTTTGCTGGGGTTGACTTTCCCCGCCCGCAAAGAGTGAAACCGTCACGCCGGGCACGGCAACCTGCCGTCCGTCCTCCTCCAGCCAAACCCTGCCGCCAACGCTCGTGCGGGATACCAGGCCGGCGTTCAGCCCGGCCAGAGCCTCGTCCTCTTCCACGACAATGCCGGTCTGCCGCATCCAACCATTTTCATGCCGGAAGGCGGCGGATCTGTCGTCAGCGGGCTCGGACTGCGCGGGCAGGGAGAAACGCAGCGCATAGGTTCCCGGCCGCACGGCTGAAAAGCGGAAGCCTTGCTCGTCCGATACCGTGGTCTGAACGACGGCGCCTGTAAGCTCGTCCGTCAGTTCCATCCGCACGCCGCTCATCAGCAGCTCTCCCGAGCCTTGTTTTCCGTTTTTGTTTTCATCCAGCCAAAGCTCCCCGGAGATGCCGGCGGGCTTTACCGCCCCGACCGCTTTTTGGCTTCGGTTGGTTAAAATCCGCCAGGAGCAGCCTACAGACAGTTCGTTTACGACGTCCAGCGCTAGCCCGTCTTCCTCCAAGTCATGGCTGAAAATATAACCGTCCGGCAGCCGCATCGTCAGCCGGTATTCGGCGGGCCTCAGGCCCTCGATGGCAAAGCCTCCGTCCGCGCCTGTAACCGCGCTGACCGCGCTCAAATCCTCGCGGATAGGCGTCAGGATGATCTCCGCGCCCGCCATCAGCTCCTCGCCCTCGTCGCGCGCGCCGTTGGCGTTGACGTCATGGAATACCATGCCGCAGAAGCTCCCAAGCTCCACCGCGCCGACCAGCGGGCATTGATACGCCTCGCCCATGGCCACGCTGAAGGCGGCGGTCGTCGTCTCGCGCCCCTGGCCCTTCAGCGTGCTGCCGTCCGGGACGACGCGGGCGAGCTCCGCATGCTCCGCAAGCCGATACGTCAGGGTGTACTTGCCCGGCATCACGCCGTCAAAGAAGAAGGTTCCGTCCGCGCCCACTTGCTTGGTCAGGTCGATCTCGCCATCCTCGGAGAGCAGGCGCACGCTCGCCTCGTTCATTCCCGGCTCGCCCTCGTCCCGCAAGCCGTTGTCGTTTTCATCATGGAAAAGCGTGCCCGCGACGGTGGAGGCCGGGAGCATGCCCGCGTTCACATTTTCGACGGTCTGCCCCATGGAAATTTCCATCGGCGCCGTAACGCCGTATTCGCCCTCCAGCATGGTTACATGGCTGCCGTTCTTTTCCTCCGGACGCAGACGTGTGAAGCCATAGCCGGACTTGCGCTGGAATTGCAGCGTATAAACGCCGGGCATGACGCCGCTCAGGGTATATTTTCCCTCCGGGTTGGTGGTATCGGTTTGCACGGTTTCGCCCGCTTCGTTTACCAGGCGCACTGCCACGCCGGAAAGCCTTTTTTCCTTGCCGTTGAGGCTGCCGTTATAATCCTCGTCCTGAAACACGGTCCCCGTGACCGACGCGCCTACCGCTACGCCCACCAGCGTGTCCGCTTCTCCCCCGCTTTCGATGGTGACGGGCTGGATGCTGTTTTCCCGCCTGGTCCCGCGCTGTTCAAACAGGTTGGCCCGATCGCCCCCGTTTTCGTTCACAACGGTAAAGATCGCGCCGCCCGCCGGCAAAACGGCCCGCAGGCGGTATTCCCCGCCGCGAAGCCCTTCAAAGCGGTAGCCCCCATCCTCGGCGGATACCGTCTTGCCCATGGACTCGTTATTGCTTACTTTGATAATTTCCAGCGTTACGCCCGCAAAGCCGGGCTCTCCCTCGTCAAACAGCCCGTTATAATTTGTGTCGAGGAATACCGTGCCCTGAATCACGCCCTTCTCGATGACGCCGACATTTTTATCGGTCACGTTTTCGGCGTTGCTGACTGGAAATTCACGCGCCGTGGTGGCGCCGCTGAAAATGCTGCGCAGGTCGCCTCCCGTTCTGGAATAGCGGGCAAAGAGCATCCCCTCCGGAAGCTCAGCGGTCATCACGTAGGTATCGTTCGGAAGGTTGGCGAAGCGGTACACGCCCGTTTCGTCGGTGGTCAGCTCAAAGTCCGCGCCGGTCTTCTTGCCCTTCAGGCGGAGCGTTACCCCGGCAACCCCCGGCTCGCCCTCGTCCATCACGCCGTCGTTGTTGACGTCCTCAAACACCTTGCCGCTCAACGAGCCGACAGGGACCATACCCGCGCACGCATCGACGGTTTCCCCCCCGACAAAGGTAAGCTCGTCGCTCAATCCGCCGTTTTCCCCGCCCACGCAGCTCTGCCCCTCCGCCGCTTCCGTTCCCCTCACGGTGAAGGCGTACCCGTCCGGAAGGGTCACGCGCAATCTGTGGTTCCCGGGCCGAATGCCATTCAGCGTTACCTCGCCGGCAGCGTCGGTCGTTCCGGAGGCGATAGCGGTCTCCCCCTCCAATACCTCTACCGTGATCCCCTTGACGGCGCGCTCTTTTTTCCCGCGCGCGCCGTCCCGGTTGTTGTCCGCAAACGCGGTGAACATCAGCGACGCCGGCGTCTGCAGCCCGATGTCCGCCTCGCCCTTGCTCATCTGCCCGTCCTTTAGGATAATGGACGCGCTGTATACAACGCCGCTATCGTCCACGCTCTGTTCGCACGCGCCTACGGAAGCCACGTACAGGTCCTTTGCGTCCGTTCGGGAGGCGACGCGATACTCGCCCTCCGCAAGCTGCTCAAAGCCGAAATGGCCGTATTCGTCGGTGGCGGTATCGCCCGCGTCCTCCCACGCGCCATTCCTGGCGCGCTGAAGCGCCACAGGCACGCCGGTCATCAGTTGCTCGCCTTCATCCCGCGCATGGTTTCCATTGGCGTCCACATAGGCGCAGCCCTCGATGCTTGTAAGCGTTGTCAGCAGCAGCTCCGGCAGCTCGTACTCCCCGCCCGCCGGAATGGACGCCGTGAGCCAGAGCATATCGCCCTGCTTCGTTACTTGCCAGGGCGAGCCCTCCGCGGGAGCTCTGCCCTGCGGCAGGGGAACGTACACGCTGTAATCGCCCGCTGCCAGCCCGTCTATGCGGAAACTGCCGTCCGATTCGGTCTGCACGCTTGCGTCCGCATAGACCGACACGGCGGCAACCGTCTTTGCGCCGCCCACGGCGGACGCGCCTCCAAGGATGGAGGCGGTCTTTTCCAGCGTAATCTCCTTTGCGGACCCGCCGGGCGTCAGCGTCAGCGCCTCCTCATACCGGCCGGCGTTGACGCTTTCCTGATTAACCGTCATTACCGCGAGCCCCTGCGGAGGAACGACCGACAGAACGGCTTCCCCGCATTCAACATTCTCAAACGCAAAGCCTCCGTCCGCTTCGGTGAGCCGCTCCAGCGTTTCGCCCGAAGGAAGCGCAAGCGAAACGCTCACACCCGCGACCGGCACGCCGTTCTCTAACGCCGTACCCGTCACCCGGCACACGCGTTTGGCGACAAAGTCCGCCGCGCGTTCCTCCCCTGCTTTGACGGTAAAGGGCCGCGAGGTTGCGACGCCCCGCTCCACCTCAACGTCGCTGGAGGCGACCGGCATGGCCCCGCTTTCCTCCGGGAGCAAAACGGCTACGGAATACTCGCCCGCTTCCAGCGCCTCAAAGACATACGCGCCTGATGCGTCAGTCTCCTGACCGGCCAGCGCCTCGCCGCCCCGAATCAGCGAAGCCTGCGCGCCCGCAACCGGCGTTCCATCCGCGAAGGCGACCTTCCCAAACACCTTGCCCATCGCCGCATAACGGATATCCAGCCCCGTCGCGGGAAGCGCGGTTTCATGGCTGTAAAGCCCCGGCGCATCCGCGCCGTCGGCCCGCATGTTTTGCGCAAGCCGGCACCGAAGCGTCATGGTCTTATCGGACAAGGCGGGCGTATAAACGACATACGTTCCATCCTCGCCGGCCGTCGCGCCATAATACACGCGCGAGCCGGCTTCGTTCAGCGTGACGCCGAGGGGGGATGGAGAGCCGCCTTCCAGCACGCTTCCGGACGCCGCTTCAAAAGCATACGCATCCTCCCCGGGCAGGCGAGCCTCCCCTTCCGCGTCGCACGGCAGCGCGGCATACAGCCCTCCGCTCTGCCCAAGCAGCGTATCCAGCAGCGCGTCGCGGCGGTAGCTTTCCGCCGCCAGGCTTGCGCCTTCAGGGTTGCGCTCCGTCTTTGGCAGGCCGCAGGGGTCCTGTGCCAGTACGGCGACAGCCGCCACCTCTCCGGAACGAATGGGCAGCGTATATCCCGCCGTCAGGTCCGCCAGCGAGACCGCGACCACATCATGACTGCGCAGGCGCAACAGCGCCAGACAGCTTAGTCCCTCCGCTTCGGCGCGCGCGCCGTCCGGCAGCTCGATCATCACCGGCAGCTCCGCGGGCAGCCCCTCCGCGCCGGCGGCGCTGAGCAAAACGTCCTGACCGGTTATCCGCGCCGTTATGCGCAAAGCCGCGCGTCCGTCGGGAACTTCCATCCCTACGCTCCGCGTACCGGTTTCCAGCGGAACGCTGACCACGCTTACGCCGTCCACGTCCGGGTATTGACAGGCGCCCTCGACGCTTGCCTCCGCCACCACCTCAGACAGACGCCCGCCGCTTGCCTCAAGGCGTATGCCCGCGGAGACGCTCCCCGCGTGAAAGCCGACGGGAAGCGCTTCGGAATCGCTTTCCGCACTGATATAGCGAAGCGACACCCCGCGCGCGCCGGCCGGGAGCGGAAGCGCCTGTCCGTCCGAAATTTCCTTTTCTTCCCCAAGCGGGCCGCCCGCCGCGTTCAGCGGCTGAACCGTCATCCGCGACGCGTCCGAGCCTTCCGCAAGCAGCCACGCAAGCCCGAGCCCGTCGCCGCCCTCGTCCGTCTTACCGGGTTTCAGGCGCAGCGTCATGCCCAGGCCGCTTAGGGGATGGTTATTCGTTCCGTCACACAGGCCCTCCACCAGGACTTGTCCCGCATAGCCTTCTTCCGAAGCGTGAAGGGCGTCCGCCGTCAGGCGCAGAGCGCCGACGGAAGGGTCCAGCGCCGGAACCGGCTCGTTTTCCACATGCAAAGCCGTAAGATCCCCATCGTTGCCAAAATAGGCGTTCAGCGTAAAGGGGATGGGCTGCGAAAGGAGCGTCGTGCCCGCGGGCGCGCGCATCTGCGCCAGCTTGTATTCTCCGCTGGGAAGCGGCTTTGCGGATCGATAGGTTCCCGTTTCATCCATGATAAAGCTGTCCGCGATGGAGCCGGCGGCGTCCAGCACGGCAAACTCAGCGCCGGCAAGCGCCTCCCCGGTTCCCGACAGCGTGTTTTGAACGCTGAAAAAGCCTTGCTTCGCATAGGCGAAAACGGTTGCGAGGTTATCCTCGCCCTCCTGTACCGCCGCCCTGGCGTCGCCCGCATACTGGAAGCCCGGTTCCGCCTCGCCGGAGGGTTGCAATATGACCTCGCCTCCGCCGGGAAGCGTCAGCGTATCGGTCTCCCCCGTTCCCTGCCCCGCGCCCGCGGTCACCTCGCCCAAAAGCGTTCCGTCCAGCGAAAGCACGCGAACCGGCCCGCTCAGCGTTACCGAGCTCCAACCTCCCGCGCCGTCATAGGCGACGCCCTTTAGCTGAACGGTAAGCGTGGTGGACGGCTCCGCCGTCGCGGTTGCGAACAGAAGGCAAATCAGCAGAAAGCAGGCAAGCAAAAGCCTGCCGGTTCCTTCCAATCGGCGCGTGTGTGCGGTGAAGTTCATCAAGTGCTTCGCCTCCGCTGAAAAATATGGTCAAACCCGCGTAAAGTACCAATATACATAGTAAATCATGCCCTGCGCTTTGTCAACCGAGCGGCGGGATTGTGACATGTTAAACAGGACGAAAAAAATGAATAAACCATAAACTCCGCAGGCTGGCAGACCGCGAGCGTTGACACGGCGGCTTCACATGCTATAATAAGGGAAGAGCCGCCTTTAGCAATACGCGGATTTATCACGGCGGCAAAGGAGGAAGAGCCATGCCGGAGAACCGCAAAACCGTTATCGTTACGGATTCCTCCTGCGATTTAAGCGACGACCAGCTTGCGCAATACGGAATCCGCATGATTTCGCTTCGCGTGGTATGCCAGAACGCGGAATACCGCGACCGGATCGACATCCAGGAGGAAGAGCTCTACGAGCTGCTTTCGAGGGAGCTGCCCAAAACCAGCCTTCCCCTGCCGGAGGACGTTTCCGCGCTGTATGAGGAGCTTTGCGCCTCCGGCGTGACGGACGTAATCCACCTGTCCATCTCCGCCGGGCTCAGCGGCACGTACAATATGATCCGCATGATTACGGAGGATTTTCAGGGCCGTATGAACATCCGCGTGGTGGATTCCAAAACGCTGTCCACGGGGCTTGGCATGATGGTGCTGGAGGCCGCGCGCGCCTTGGAAAACGGCGCGACGCCCGAGGAGGCTATCGCGGCGGCGCAAAGCGTGCGGAAGACGCAGCTTGGCATGTTCGTCATCCGCACGCTGGAGTTTTTGCGCAAGGGCGGCCGCATCGGCCTTGTGGAAGGCGTGGTCGGCAGCCTTTTGCAGATCAAGCCCATTATTTATGTCAACGAAGACGGCGTATATCAAACCCTGGCCAAGGCGCGCGGTTATAAGAGCGCCGTGGATACCATGATGCGGGAGGCCAAGCGTTACTTCGGAAGCGCGAGGATTTGCCTCTCCGTGGTCAACGGCCAGGCGCGGGACGACGCGGAGCTGCTGCTGGACCGGCTGAGAACCGAGCTTGACGTTGCCGAGGGAGCGTTCATCGCGTCCGTCAGCCCTGTCTTGGCCATCCACACGGGGCCGGGCCTGCTGGGCATTGTGGCCAACAAGGCGAATCCGGCCTGATCGGCGGGGGGTACAGCGGCAGGTCGGGGCAGGCCGGCTCCGGCTTATGCATCATACACGGCTCCGGCCGCAAAAGGTAGAGCTCCATCGATATCTGGAGGCATGCCTGGAAGGTGCAGTCCTGCGAGCAGCATTCCGCCATGCACAGGCGGACGCACGGCGCCACAAAGATGTTGTGTCGCCAGCATTCCGAGAGGGGACAGGGCGGACGAAGGCTCGCCTCCGCCTCCACCACGCTGGTGGCGTTGTATAGCTTTCCGCAGCAATCCTGCACCTGGCAGCAGACGGGTATGGACACCTTGATACACAGCCTCGCGTTAGGGCCTTGATGATCCAGCGGCGTCCACCATGGTTGGGCGCCGCTTTGCTGTACCATCAAAAGCCTGAACGGCGGCGTAGCGCAGCAAGGCAGCCCTTCCAGCGTCAGCTCCGCGTTAAGGCTTGGGATATTGCGCCGCTCGCATGCTACGATCTTTTGCAGCAGCACGCCCTCCGTCTTTGTCTTGCAAGGCTTCGGCTGGGGACAGCAGGGATTGGGCCGGGGCGGCGGACAGCACGGCTGCTTGGGCGGCTCGCAGCACGGATTGGGTTGAGGGCGGCACGGCTTGGGCCGGGGCGGCGGACAGCACGGCTGCTGAGGCGGTTTGCAGCACGAATTGGGCGGCGGGCATGGCTCGCAGCACTGTGGGGGATATTTTTCGGGCGGCCTGCTCTGGCCGCACACGTGACAACCGCAGGGCGGATGTTGCATAGCAATTCCTCCTAATGAGATATGAAAAAGGACGGTCCGACGGCAGGCGCGTGCGCTTTTCCGTCAAACCATCCTATGCGTTTCATAGGTCTTGGTGCGGCTATTTCAGGTCGATCCGTTCAGCGGAGGCCATCCCGCTCTTCAGCGTTACCAGGATGCCGATCTCCGCGCTCTGTGTTACCGCGACGCCCGCCTGAACCTCCCACAGCCGGGACATGATTTTGCTGTCGGGCGTATCCGGCTCCTCGGCCGTGCTGGTGGAAACGACCGCCCACTGCGGCTTTACCTTCAGCACGAAGGCCTTGCTTGTCGCGTCGTCCTCGCCGTGGTGCGGAACCTTGAGCACCGCCGCCGCGGGAATCAGCCCCCGTTCCAGCAATTCTCC
>DBGEOK010000099.1:0-1517 GCA_048370855.1 Candidatus Limiplasma sp.
ACATTCAGCAGGAAATCGCCCGCAAAAGCTTTGAGCAGGAGAGGGCCGAGGCTGAAATGATTCGCCTGCAAAGGCAGACCGATCTGGAGCGACAGCAGGTGGAGATCCAGCGGCAGAAGCTGAATGTGGAAATCCGGGAGAAGTCTGAGGCCGAGCGTGACGCGCGCATTGCACAGGCCGAGGCGGAGAAGGCGGAACAGCAGGCAAAGGCGGACGCGGAGTATTACGCCGCTCAGAAGCAGGCCGAAGCGATTCTGATGAAGGGCCGCGCGGAGGCGGAGGCGCTGGAGCTGAAAGCAACCGCCATGGAAAAATACGGCCAGGCCGCCATGCTGGAAATGGTCGTGGATAAGCTGCCGGAGGTGGCCAGGGCGATTGGAGATCCGCTCAAGCAGACGGAAAAGATTCTGCTGTTTGGCGAAGGGGCGGCGACGGGGCTGACGCGCGACGTAACCGGCTCGATGATGCAAACCTTCGAAGCCATGAAGGCCGCGGTAGGATTGGATATCCCCAAGGCGCTCCGGGATATTTCCACAGGCGGGCTGGTGGGCCGGAAGCTTCCCGACAGCCCAAAGGACAACGAGGCTGCGGCGGGGCGGGAAGAATCGGGCGCGGACGCCTCGGCGCGTTGAAGAAAGCGAGCGCTTGGCCAACCGAAAGGCCGCGCCCAAGACCTTGAACGCCGGATGCAAAGGGCCGGGCGCGGGCGGGGACGTCCATTCCGGCCCTTTGCGAAACGGAGCCGGACTTTAGACGGCGCGGCTTTTGTGTTGTTCCCCCGGTTGAAAAAGCGGTTCGGACGATCCCCCAAAATGGAGCGCGCCGTCAAACTTCATACGAGGGGCGGAGCCGCGCCGCTGGTGAGGGAATCCGCCCTTTGCGCGGCGGCGAGCGCGCGGAGCTGATAAGGGCCTTGCCCCGGGTTTCATCCGGGGCAAGGCCGCGTAGATCTAGGCAAGGCTGAAATGCAGCTTGATTCCCTGCTTGGCCCACGGGAGACCGCTTTTTCTTGCATGGCAAGGGCCCCTTCGCCTTTGGCGAGGGGCCCTTGCGTGACTAGCCCGGCTAGTCGTCCAGAACGCCGACCATCGTAATCCAAAAAATTTGTCGAAATATGAAAATTTTTATATGGGTTTACCTCATAACCCGACGCGGGACCGTCCGGGAGGCGTGTTGAAAACGGCAAAGGCTTGCGCCGAAGCGCTGTGTTCCGCAAGGAACCGAGGAGGGGCGGGAGCTGAAAACACCCCGCGCTTCCTTCCACGCGGGGTTACTCCTCGGGCGCGTCCTCAATGCGAACCTCCTCCAGCGCGGCTACCAGCAAAAGGTTGATTAGCTCGTTGCGGGAACGGTTGGTTTCCCCCGATAAGGCGTCCAGCCGGGCGAGGGTTTCCTCCTTCATCCGCACGGAAACCACCTTGTGCCCGTCGTCGCCCCTGCGGGCGCTCTTCTTGGTAATTCGGATTTCGCGTGCCATTTCATCACCTCTTATTTCCGCTTCCAATTGTATCTTGACA
>DBGEOK010000100.1:0-3997 GCA_048370855.1 Candidatus Limiplasma sp.
TTCGCGCTGTGCTGGCGGTCTTTGTTTGTGCCTACAATCGGTTTAGCGCTGCAAAGCTTAGCTATCGTTCTTCTCGTCCTTACGCCCTTGTTCCCTTTGCTCTTGTTGATTTCCTTTAACTCCGCTCTTGGACACTCCCGCGTCTCCTCCCGCCTTGACAGGCCGTGCGCGCCATGCTACAATCAGGGCGGATGGCTGCGGGCTTCTCCGGACATCCGGCATCATGTAAGAAACGGAGCTGAAAAGATGCGCAAATGATTCTGCCACAAACCCGATGACCTAAGCGGGTAAGGCGTAAAGCAATTCCTTCCTCAAAGAGGGGTTTGCTTTGCCGTGGCGGAACAGCGCAGCCGTAAGGCTCTGTTTTTTGTTGCGCCTTTTCGCCTTTCCGCTCTTTCCCGGCCGGGCATGAGCCGGGGCCTAAGGAGGCGAAAAAGCATGCAGTTATCTATCCGCAACCTCTCCTTCACATATGAGGGGAGCTATACTCCCGTTTTTTCAAACGCCAGCGTCAATTTGGATACCCGTTGGCGGCTGGGGCTGGTAGGCCGGAACGGGCGGGGAAAGACCACCCTGCTCAGGCTGATTCTCGGGCAATACCCTTATCAGGGCGCAATCGACCTGCCGCTGTCCGCCGCCTATTTCCCCTATCCGGTGGAAAACCCGGAGCAGCTTACGCTTTTCGTGCTTCAGTCGGCCGCGCCGGACGCGGAGGACTGGCGGTTTGCGCGCGAGCTAAAGCTGCTTAAAGTTTCTGAGGATGCCCTGTACCGTCCCTTTGAGACGCTCAGCAAGGGCGAGCAGACCAAGGCTCTCCTGTGCGCGCTGTTTGCCCGGGAGGACGCGTACCCCCTAATCGACGAGCCGACCAATCATCTGGATATGCGCGGCCGCGCGCTGGTAGCCGACTATTTGCGTAAAAAAGACGGATTTCTGCTGGTCAGCCACGACCGGGCGTTTCTAAACGGCTGCATTGACCATGTGCTGTCGATCAACAAAGCGGATATCGTCATACAGCAAGGCGACTATGATACGTGGGAGGAGCAGTTCAACCGGCGCAACGCGTATGAGCGCTCCCGCAACGAGGAGCTCAAGCGCGACCTGCGACGGCTGGAGGAAAGCGCCCGCCGAACCGCGGACTGGAGCGCCAAGGTGGAAAAGGGAAAATATCATGTGCCGGAAAGCGAGACGGCCTCCCTGGACCGCGGCTATGTGGGGGCGCGCAGCGCCGCCATGATGAAGCGCTCGCTCAACGTCCTGCGCCGCCGGGAGCGGGCCGCGGAGGAAAAAAGCAAGCTGCTCCATAACGTGGAAACCGCCGGCGAGCTGAAGCTAAACGTGCTTAGGCACCCGAAGGAAACGCTGATAAGCGTGCAGGACGGCCGGGTTCGCTATGGCGGGCGCACGGTATGCGAAGGGATTGCGTTTGAAATCAAGCGCGGCGACCGTGTCGCGCTTACCGGCGCGAATGGCGCGGGAAAAAGCAGCGTGCTCAAGACGCTGTGCGGGCTGTCCGGCGCGCTGGAGGGACGCGTTCGCGTGGCGAGCGGGCTGATCCTTTCCTGCGTACCGCAGGAGACGGACGGCCTGACGGGCGGGATGCGCGATTTTGTGCGCGGCTATGACCTGGATGAGACGCTGTTCAAAGCGATTCTTCGTAACATGGATTTTAGCCGCGAGGCGTTTGAGAAAGACCTGAGCGAGCTAAGCCAGGGGCAGCAAAAGAAAATTCTGCTGGCCCGCAGCCTGTGCATGCCCGCCCATCTCTATGTATGGGATGAGCCGCTGAACTATATCGACGTCATCAGCCGCGTACAGGTGGAGCGCCTGATCTGCCGCTGCGAGCCGACCCTTCTGCTGGTGGAGCATGACCGGGCTTTTTTGGAGAAGGTTTGCACAAGGGAGGCGATTGCGTTAAAGGCCGCGAGCGCCGGCGGATAAGCGCGGCCAATCCGGTTGCGCGGGTTTGTTCAATGGGTTTGGCAAACCGCCAGACTCACAACGAAGAAAAAAAGCTCCCGGCGCGGCTGATAGCCCTCGTCAGGAAGCGATTCCCCCCGTGCCGCCGTCGGCAAGGGCCGAGTGCGGCGGCACGGGGGACAATGCGGAACAAAGCGTCACGACGCCAGAAGCAAAGGAAGCGGGCGCGGACGCTCCCCCCGGCGAAGAAGGCATACCGGAAGAACCCGGCCCGGATGGTCCGGCAGCGGGCGGCGCCAACGGCATGCCGCCGGACACGGTGGATAAATCAGCTTCCCTGGTTGGCGTGCCGCGGGCCGATATTCCAAAACCCTTATTTTTGAGCATGGCGCGCCTGATCACATGGGTTCCTCATACGCCTCCCGCCGGCCTTTGGCATGCGGCAAGCGCCCTTAAATCTTGGGCAGGCTGGCCGCCGCCACGCTTTGGCCCACCCGGCGGCTCTTCTCGTCCGGCAGGTTCACATGCATGCCCATTTCGGGATATTCCTCCCTAAGCACCTGCTGCGCTTTGCGGAGTACCAGGTCGCCGCCCTTGCCGCTGGTCACGCGGCCCATCAGCAGCACGTGATTAATATCGTAGAAGAGGCTGTAAAACGCGAGCGTATAGCCCAGGTAGACGCCGATGGTTTCATAGATCGCCTCGGCGTTTCGGTTTCCCTTTTCCACCTCGCCCTGAACCACCTTGAGTTTTTCCGCCGGGCTCAGGCACTCCTCCAGCGCTATGCCCGCCGCGGGCGCAAGCTTGATGACCGCGTCCTGCGAAAAATATTTGACGCCGCAGCCGATGTCGCCGCTCCATTCGTCCATCATCGCGTTCTCCGCCAGGTCGCAGGGCACGAACGCAAGTTCGTTCAGCCAGCCGGTGATGTTGCCCTGACGGTCCACATAGCCGCCGGCCTCGCTGGTGCCCATGGCAATGCCCAGGATGCCGTCCTCATTCAGGCTCATCGCGCCCGCGAGAGCGGTCACATCCCCGTCGTTGCAAACGGTCAGGGGCACGTCTCCAATTTCCTTGGCCGCGCGGATGTAGATGTCCTTGACGTATTTTTCGTAATCGTCCTCGCCCACCTTCAAAAACAGCGAGGCGTTCATCGTCTGGTTGTTGATGTACACGCCGGCGGAGCTTACGCCAATGGCGTCCACGCGCGGCATATGGGCGGCGGCCGTCTTCATGGCGGTTACGATGCCGTCAAAATGATAGGAGGGATCGCTGTTGGTTTTGGGGAACCAGACGACCTCCTCGCTGTACACGCTCTCACCGTTTACCACGGCGCTGACCTTGCGGTCGCTCCCGCCCGCGTCAAAGCCAATGCGGCACCCGTCCAGGTGCCGACCGACTGGAGCGGAAGCGTCCTTGCGCCGCGGAGCCTCGGCGACCGTCGCGGCATACAGCACCTCAAAGGCATGCTCGTAAACATGCGCCATAAAGTGCGCGTCAAACGCCCGCGCGCCGCCTTCCCGGTACTGCTCCTTCACGCCCTCGTACACGGCCTTGCTCCCGGCAATCGTAACGCGGAAGCCGCCGTATACCCACAGCATGCTTTTCACCATCCGCTCCGCCATGCGAAGGTTCAGCGCGTCGTTCACGCCCTCGGGAAGAACGCGCATGTCGTGCGTCGCCACCAGGCCGTCGTTGCGCTCCAACGCGATTCGGATTTCCGGGCCGCCCGCGGCGCGCGCCTGTTCGTCAAAGGCGCGCAGGGCGCGATAAATCGGCTCAAACGATTGATCCAGGGGCGCCTGTACTTTCATTGCTTCCATTTTTCATGCCTCCCGATCCTTGCGTATTTGAAACGTATTGCTTTCACCGTCATTGATTTGGGCGAATTTAATTATATCGTATCACTCTGTGTTTGTCCAATCTTTTTTCGTTTCGGGAGTGTCCAAGAGCGGAGTTAAAGGAAATCAACAAGAGCAAAGGGAACAAGGGCGTAAGGACGAGAAGAACGATAGCTAAGCTTTGCAGCGCTAAACCGATTGTAGGCACAAACAAAGACCGCCAGCACAGCGCGAAG
>DBGEOK010000101.1:0-7730 GCA_048370855.1 Candidatus Limiplasma sp.
TTCAGACCGTTGACAAACCCATTGGGAGTGGCTTGGAGGGGCCGAGGCCCCTCCAAATGAAATCGCATCGC
Organism: Candidatus Limiplasma sp.; assembly: GCA_048370855.1. Lineage (GTDB taxonomy): Bacteria > Bacillota > Clostridia > Christensenellales > Aristaeellaceae > Limiplasma. The sequence continues at coordinate 72 of DBGEOK010000101.1, forward strand.
CGGGCGGGAGTTGAGTTTCAGCCTTGGTCTAAACATCAGTTCTCGTCGGAAAAGATCGCCTTCAGGCGAGATTTTTCGACGCCCCGAGGCCGCCCGGGAGGGCGGCGGGCGACAGCGACAAACCCATTTGGGGGTGGTTTGGAGGGGCCACAGCCCCTCCAAATGAAATCGTATCGCCCGGCTGACCTGCGGTCGGCAATTGATCCGATGCTTTTGATGTGCGCAGCACCCGGGCGGGCGGGGAGTTTGCGCCTCCGGCGCAAACATACCGGCAGTCCTCGTCGGAAAAGATCGCCTTCAGGCGAGCTTTTCCGACGCCCCGAGAAGCGTCGCCCCGGCGGCGTCATCCCCCTTACTCCGCAAAAAAGCCGCTGCCCGTAGCGCAGTTGAAAATGCCGTAACGGTTTAACGTTGTTTGGTTGTCGCCGCTGCGCCAGCCCGGCCAGGATAAAAATTCCTCGGGAAGGGCGTCGATCGGCGCGTCGGGCGTATACAGGAGGAAATCCGTTCCGGAATGGAGGCCATACGCCTGGTCCGGGATATACCGAACGCCGTCCTCGATATGCTCTTCCCCGTTTTGGGTATCCAGCTCAACAAGCGTCAAAGGGTAGCAATAGGATACGGTTTGCTTGGCGAGGGCAAAGCGGCCGGTGAAGCGGCAGTAGTGGACAGTGCCGTTGGGATACCAAGCGTCGTCCGCGTCGCCCATATCCGTATCGTGGTATCTGCCGGAAAACGTGCCGTCCTCATTCAAAATAAGCTCGGTACACCAGGCTCCCGCGCCGCTTAAAAAGCTATAGAGGGCCGCCGCGCCGTTTGGGAGTATGCGCGGCCCCGAAAGCCCGCCGTTTCCATCCGCGCCGCCGCCCTGCGACAGGCTCACATAGGCCGCGTCCACATACCCGAGCTGCCCGTACGCCCGGCAATAGTACCAGTGCGACGCGGTTTCCCCAAGCACGGTGACGGAATCGCCGTCGTAAAGCCTTCCTTCCACTTGGGCGTCCAGGTAGGGCGCGCCGCGCACGTTCAACCAGCTATCGGTGCGGACGATCCCGGACGGCTGCCGGCTCCGCACGGTTTGGACGCCGTCCCCCCACCGGAGGTATTCGGACTTGATATAGCCGATCTGCGAGCCGATGACGACCTGCGTCCATTCCGATGAGGGGCCGGAGCCGCAAAGCGCCTCCGTACCCGTGAAATAGAGCCCTAAAGACGCGGCCTCGTCGGAGGGCCGCTCTCTCAGGTGAACCCTGTCGGCGTTCCCGCCGTCGATGACGGCCTGGACGAACCCCGTGCTTTCCTGCGCGACGCCGCGTTGAACCCATGCCGTCGCGCAAAGCAGGCAAAGCAATAGCGAACCGGCGCGCCTCATGCCTCGTCCCCCCGTTTCTTCAAGCCCCGTATGGAGAAGCGAAAATTTTGAACAAGCGAGGCCCCGCCCGCCGCGTAAACGCACCGGCGGCGCGCCGCCCGCCTTTTCAAGCATGGCTTGATGATACCATCATTGCCGGAATATTTCAACAGGAACCGGCATGCCGGCGCGGGAATCCTCCCGTCCCCGAGGCCGCAGGCGCATCCGCGGCCCGCCGCCGCTCCGGCCAGGCAGGCGGCGGAAAAACCCCGATGGCAGGGGTATGGGCGGCCGGAGGCCGTCCGCCGCGCGAACACGCGAAAACGCCTCCGCCGCCGCGTGGATAGCGAAAATTGCCAAGCCGTGGTATAATCAACAAACCGCGTCCGCGCGCCAATCCCTATTGAAAGGATGTTTGGATGGATATCAACGCCATTCTCTGCCAGGAGTTCCATTTGAAGCCCGCGCAATGCGAAAACGTGCTTCGCCTGATCGACGACGGAAACACCATCCCGTTTATCGCCCGCTACCGCAAGGAGCAGACGGATTCCCTGGACGACCAGGTGCTGCGCGAGATTTTTGAGCGCCTGCAATATCTTCGCGGGCTCGATAAGCGCCGCGGGGAAATCCGCGCCGCGCTCCAGGAGCAAGGCAACCTGACCGAAGAGCTTTCGCGGAAGCTGGACGCCGCGGCCACCCTGGCGGAGCTGGAGGACCTGTACCGCCCCTTTAGGCCCAAGCGCCGCACGCGCGCGACCATCGCCAGGGAAAAGGGGCTGGAGCCGCTGGCGCTCCGGCTGCTGATGCAAAACGAAAAACAGGGCTCGGCGGAGGAGCTGGCAAAGCCCTTTATCGACCCGGAGAAGGGCGTCGGCGACGCCCAGGAAGCCCTTCAGGGCGCGCGGGATATCCTCGCCGAGCAGATGAGCGACGACGCCGACGCGCGCAAGGCCCTGCGCCAGCTCGCCTTTCGCACGGGCGTCATCGAGAGCAGGAAGGCCCGGGACGAGGACAGCGTATACGCCATGTACTACGATTTTTCCCAAGAGGCGCGCGCCATCCCCGGCCATCGCATCCTGGCCGTCAATCGCGGCGAGCGCGAGGGATTTCTCAAGGTAACGGTGCGGATGGACGACGCGGCTAGCCTGGCCGTGCTGGACCGCGCCTTTGTGCGCGAGGGCAGCGTGACCACCGCGCAGGTGCGCATGGCCGCCGGGGACGCCTGGGAACGCCTCATCAAGCCCAGCCTGGAGCGCGAGGTTCGCGCGGAGCTGACCGATCGCGCGGGCACGGCGGCGATTCAGGTGTTCGCCAAAAACCTGCATCAGCTTCTGATGGCCCCGCCCGTGAAGGGCCGCGTGACCCTGGGCGTGGACCCGGGCTTCCGCACGGGCTGCAAGCTGGCCGTGGTGGACGAAAACGGGAAGGTGCTGTCTACCGGCGTGGGGCACTTCACCCTGCCGGGGCAGGAGGCCGCCAAGGCCCGCGCCCGCGCGGAGATCGTCGCCCTGTGCAGAAAGTTCGGCGTCACGGCCATCGCCATCGGCAACGGCACCGCCTCGCGCGAGGCCGAGCAGTTCATCGCCTCGCTGCTGCCGGAGCTGCCCGAGGGCGCGGCGTATATGATCGTAAGCGAGGCGGGGGCGTCGGTCTACTCCGCCAGCAAGCTGGCTGCGGAGGAGTTCCCGCAGTTTGACGTGTCGCTGCGAAGCGCCGTCAGCATCGCGCGCCGCATGCAGGACCCGCTGGCCGAGCTGGTCAAAATCGACCCCAAGGCCATCGGCGTGGGGCAGTACCAGCACGACCTGAAGGAAAGCCAACTGGAGGAGGCGCTTAACGGCGTGGTGGAGGGCTGCGTCAACAGCGTGGGGGTGGAGGTCAGCACGGCTTCGCCGGCGCTTTTGTCGCATGTGGCGGGCATCGGCCCCGCGCTTGCCAAAAACATCGTCGCCTACCGCGAGGAAAACGGCATCAAGAGCCGCGCGGAGCTCAAGAAGGTGCCCAAGCTGGGGCCCAAGGCGTTTGAACAGTGCGCGGGCTTTTTGCGCGTGCGCGACGGCAGGAACGCGCTGGACGCCACCGCCGTGCACCCGGAAAGCTATGACGCGGCCAAGGCGCTGCTGGAAACCCTCGGCTTCCGACTGGCCGACGTGAAGGCGGGCGGGCTGGGGGGCCTGAGCGCCCGCCTTCAGGAGCGCGGCGTCAAGGCGCTTGCGCGGGAGCTGGGCGTCGGCGAGCCGACGCTGAACGACATTGTGCGCGAGCTTCAAAAGCCGGGCCGCGACCCCCGCGACGACCTGCCCAAGCCCATCCTGCGCACCGACGTTTTGGATATGAAGGACCTCGCCCCCGGCATGGAGCTTAACGGCACGGTGCGCAACGTCATCGACTTCGGCGCGTTTGTGGATATCGGCGTGCATCAGGACGGGCTGGTGCATATCAGCCGCATGTCCGACCGCTTCATCAGGCATCCCGGAGAGGTGGTCAAGGTCGGCGACGTCGTCAAGGTCTGGGTGGTGGAGGTGGATGTGAAAAAGCAGCGCATCGCGCTGAGCATGCTGCCGCCCAGGGCCTGACGCGGGCGCGGGACAAGCCGCGCGGAGGGCGGGGCGCGGTTCGCGAGGCGGACCGCCGCCCTACCGCCGGGGAGCGCGCCCGTGCGGCCCTTTCGCATACCGGGTTGCGAGGCTCGTCTCCGCCGGGAAAACGAAGGAAGGGCCGGGCTTTGCGGCCTCAGTCCACGGAGGATGGAGGCCGCCGCGATGCCGCGCCCGTTCGTTTGTCCGCCCTGCCGCCTGGGCCGCCTGCCTGCCTTGGGCTGTTTTTCCCCTGTACTTTTCCCGATCCCCCCCTTGACAGGAAGCGATTCGGCTGTACAATCAAACGTATCGAACGCGGAAATCCGCGGTTCGAGGGAATAGAGGCGCGGCTGACAGGAGTACCGCGCGGTAGCCCCTCAACGGGCTGTGACCGCGCGCGAAAGGGGAGGCCGCCGAAACGGAGGGCGCGGTTGAGCGGCCCTCGGTTGGGCAGCGGCACAACATGCCGCCGACTGTCACGGCGTTGCCGTGGGGCGCTATTTCACTGTTGGATTCCGTAAAAGGAAAGCAGCGAAGGCGCGCGCGCCGCCGCTGCTTTTTTCATACGCGCACACAAAAGGAGGAAATTTCCATGAAAAGGATTCTGGCGGTTCTTCTGGCGGCCCTGCTGACGGCTTCCTGCTTTTCCGCGCTGGCGGAGGACGCGTTTCGCGTGGGCATGGAGTGCAACTACGCGCCCTTTAACTGGACCCAGGCCGAGCCCGGCGAGTATACCGTGCCAATCGAGGGGGGAGGCGGGTACGCGGACGGCTACGACGTGCAAATTGCCCGCAAAATCGCCGAGGGGCTGGGCCGGGAGCTCGTCATTGTCAAAACCGAGTGGGACGGCCTGGCCATGGGCGTGATGAGCGGCGCGTTCGACGCTGTGATCGCCGGCATGAGCCCCACCGAGGAGCGCAAGGCCACCCTTGATTTTACCGACTATTACTATACCAGCGAGCTTGTGGTGGTGGTCAGGAAGGACGGCCCCTACGCGGCGGCCCAGTCGCTCGAGGAGCTGAGCGGCGCGACGATCACCGGCCAGCTCAGCACCTTCCACTATTCGGTCATCGACCAGATTCCGGGCGTGAACAAGGCCATGGCGATGGAAAGCTTCCCCGCCATGATCGTGGCGCTCAAGAGCGGCGCGGTGGACGGCTATGTCGCTGAGGACCCCGGCGCTTTGGCCGATACCACCGCCAACCCCGACCTGACCTACCTCAAGTTTGACGAGGGCAAGGGCTTTACCGCCTCCGTCAACGACCGGTCCATCGCGGTCGGCCTGGCCAAGGGCAGCGGGCTGCTCGAGCCTATCAACGAGATCCTCGCGGGCCTCGACGCGGAAGCCCGCGTTCAAATCATGCTGGACGCGACGGCCCGCCAGCCGCTCAACCAATAGCGGCCTGAGGCCGAAAGCCGCATGCCGGCGATCTTTTCTGCCGAGGAGTTGCGGACATACTTGCGCCGGAGGCGCAAGCTCCCCGCCCGCCCGGCGAAGCCAGGCGATCCGACTCCACTTGGAGGGGCCCCGCCCCCTCCGATCCGCTCCAAAACGGGTTTGCCAACGGTCTGAAGCCTTCCCGCCGGAGGCTTCCGGGCTAGCGGCGCCCATTCGCGGGGCTGGGGCCGCGGCGCGAAGAATCCAAGGCGATGAGTTTCACCCCGCCCCGGCAAGGGCTTTACTCAAACGCCGCTCCGCCGGGCCGTCCGCCTGTTCCAACCCTAGACCCACCCCCCTTGGGGCCGCGAACGCGGCTCCAAACACGGGATTCCCAAGGGCGAAGCCCTTGGGCAGGCCGTCGAAAAAGCCCGCCTTACGGCGATCTTTTCCGACGAGAACTGTCGGTTTGTTTGCGCCGGAGGCGCAAACTCCCCGCCCGCCTGGGTGCTGCGCGCAGCAAAAGTACCGGAACCATGGCCGACCGCAGGTCAGCCAGGCGATACGATTTCATTTGGAGGGGCGACGGCCCCTCCAAACCACCCCCAAATAGGTTTGTCGACAATCTGCCCAAGGGCTTCGCCCTTGGGCGGAGGGCTTGGGAGGCGGAGCCTCCCAACGTAACGTCCCCCAACCAACCAAAGGAGCCTCTCCATGTCCACCTTACCAACCACCTTTTTCGGCTGGGTCGGCTTTATTTTACATCAATACGGCCCCCTGTTCGCGCGGGGCGTGGGCGTCACGCTGCTGGTGGCGCTCACAGGCACGGTCGTCGGCTTCGCGCTGGGCCTGCTGGTGGCGATCCTGCGCACCATCCCCATCTCCCGGAAGGATTCCCTGCTCAAGCGCGTTCCGCTCAAGGGCCTGTCCCTGCTGCTGGGGGTATATATCGAGGTGTTCCGCGGCACGCCGATGATCGTTCAGGCCATGGTGATCTACTATGGCGGCATGTTGCTCGGCCTGCGCATGCCCACGCTCGTGGCCGCCGTGCTGATCGTGTCCATCAATACGGGCGCGTATATGGCGGAGATCGTCCGCGGCGGCATCATCAGCGTGGATAAGGGGCAGAAGGAGGCCGCCCACGCCATCGGCATGACGCATTGGCAGAGCATGGTATACGTGGTGCTGCCCCAGGCCGTGCGCAACATCATGCCCGCGATTGGCAATGAGTTTGTGGTCAACATTAAGGATTCCAGCGTTTTAAACGTCATTTCCGTCAACGAGCTGTTTTTTATGAGCAAGTCCGCGGCGGGCACGTATGCGCGCTACTTTGAGGTGTTCTTTATCACCGCGCTGATTTACCTGACCCTCACCTTCACGGTTACAAGGCTCCTGCGCCTGCTGGAGCGCCGGATGGACGGCAAGGCGGACTATACCATCTACGGCTCGCAGAGCGATTTTAAAAGCGGCATACCGCTTCCCAGGGAAGGGGGCGTACCCGTTGACTGAGCCAGACGCGAACGCGCCGGTGCTTGGCGTCCATCACCTGCAAAAGAGCTTTGGAAACCATGAGGTGCTCCGCGATATCTCCTTTGACGTCCACGCCGGGGACGTGGTCAGCATCATCGGCTCCAGCGGCAGCGGCAAAAGCACGCTGCTTCGGTGCGTCAACTTTCTGGAGGAGCCCACGGGCGGCGAAATCCTTTTTCATGGCCTAAACGCCGGCACGCAATGGAACCGAGCGCGGTATCACGCCCTGGTGGGCATGGTGTTCCAGAGCTTTAACCTGTTTGGAAACATGACGGCGCTCCAAAACTGCATGGCCGGGCAGCGCCGCGTGCTTCGGCGCGGCCGCCGGGAGGCCGAGGAAAAAGCGCTGTTCTACCTGGATAAGGTGGGCATGTCCCCCTACCGGGACGCCCGCCCGGCGCAGCTCTCCGGAGGGCAGAAGCAGCGCGTGGCTATCGCGCGCGCCCTTGCGATGGACCCCGAGGTCCTTCTGTTTGACGAGCCGACCAGCGCCCTGGACCCCGAGATGGTGGGGGAGGTGCTGGGCGTCATGCGCGGGCTGGCGGAAAGCGGGCTGACGATGCTGGTTGTGACGCATGAGATGGCCTTCGCGCGCGACGTCAGCCGCCGCGTCATCTTCATGGACGCGGGCGTCATCGCGGAGGACGGCGCGCCGGAGGAAATTTTCGTTCGCCCCAGGGAGGCGCGCACACGGGAATTTTTGAGCAGGATTTTGGGCGCCTGAGCGCGAAAGCGGTCAGGCGGGGAGCCGCGCCGAAGGCCCTTGGCCCAATCTCCGGACCGCGAACGCGGCCTAAAAGCGTGATTCCCAAGGGCAAAGC
>DBGEOK010000102.1:0-17389 GCA_048370855.1 Candidatus Limiplasma sp.
ATATCCCGGAGGGGGCGGCGGTCAGTCTGCCGCTGACCCAGAGCGGGCGCACCCGGGGGCAGTCCTTTGCCGCCGGGGCGGCCTCCCAAAAGGCTTTATCACCAGTCTGGCGCGCCTTTTCAGCGCGTCCCCGTCCATTCAGTTCGCCGCCCGTTCCTCAATCATGGACTTTACCTTCATCAGACGGGTGAGGTTACCGCGCTCGTTTTCGTCCAGCTTCATGGTGATGAAGCGGATGGTTTCCTCAAATTGCGGAATCATCACGTATTCCAGCGCGTTCACGCGACGGCGGGTTTTTTCAATTTCATCCGCGAGCAGGTCGCAGGCCTTTTCTGTTTCCGCCAGCTTGATGAGCCTGGGCAGCAATTCCGCAAGGCCCGCGATAGCCCCGTCTAGCTGCGCGGAGGTTTCCGCGAGCCCGTAGCTCAGGGTGGTTTCGTGCATGCTTTCCTCGAGCACGTGGAGCGTGGGCACGTGAACGCTCAGGATGCTTCGCATCTGCATATCCACCGCCGCATTGCGCGCCGGGTAAAGCAGCGCCTCCTCCATCAGCTCCGGCTCGGTTACGCTGCGGGCCAGCGCGAAGTTGCTCAGCGCTACCGACAGCTCGCTTTCCACCTCCTGCCGCAGCGCGCGGTTTTCGCGCACCAGCAGGATAAACTGGCGCACCATCTCGTCGCGTTTATCCTTGAGCAGCTTGTGCCCCCGCTTTGCCGTCACAAGCCGGCGCTTAATCCGCGTCAGCTCCATGCGGGTGGGGTTGACGCGCATGGTTGCGGCCATTATTCCTCCTCCTCCGGGTGATCCTCGTCCGTATCCACATGCAGGTATTTATCCAGCATGTCGTCCCGGATGCGCTTGAGCTCCGTGCGGGGCAGCATGTTCAGAAGCGCCCAGCCAAGGTCCAGCGTTTCGGCGATGGAGCGGTTGGTTTGGTAGCCTTGCGACACATACCGCTTTTCAAAGGCATCCGCAAAGGCGGCGTATTGCTTATCCACCTCGGACAGCGCCGCGTCGCCCAGTATGACGGCCAGCTCCTTGGCGTCCTTCCCTCGGGAGTACGCGGCGAAGAGCTGGTTCATGGTGGCGGCATGATCCTCGCGCGTCTTGCCCTCGCCGATGCCCTTGTCCTTCAGCCGGCTCAGGGAGGGCAGCACGTCGATCGGCGGCTGGACGCCCTTGCGGTATAGCTCCCGGCTCAGGATAATCTGCCCCTCGGTGATGTAGCCCGTCAGGTCTGGGATCGGATGGGTCTTGTCGTCCTCCGGCATGGTCAGAATCGGGATCTGCGTTATGGAGCCTTCCTTGCCAATGACGCGGCCCGCCCGCTCATAAATGCTGGCCAGGTCGGTATAGAGGTAGCCCGGATAGCCGCGGCGTCCCGGAACCTCCTTGCGCGCGGCGGATACCTCGCGCAGCGCCTCGGCATAGTTGGTGATATCCGTCAGGATGACCAGCACGTGCATGCCCTTTTCATAGGCCAGATACTCCGCGGCGGTCAGCGCCATGCGCGGGGTGGCGATGCGCTCAATGGCCGGGTCGTTGGCCAGGTTCATAAACAGCACCGCGCGCTCGATAGCGCCCGTGCGGCGGAAATCGCTGATGAAGTACTCGGCTTCCTCAAACGTGATGCCGATCGCGCCAAACACAACCGCGAACTTCGCGTCCGTGCCCAGCACCTTGGCCTGGCGGGCGATTTGTGTGGCTAGCTGCGCGTGCGGAAGGCCGCTGCCGGAAAAAACCGGCAGCTTCTGCCCGCGCACCAGCGTGTTCAGGCCGTCGATCGCCGAAACGCCCGTTTGGATAAACTCGTTGGGATAATCCCGCGCGGCCGGGTTCAGCGGCTCGCCGTTAATATCCATGCGCTTTTCGGGAATCAGCGCGGGGCCGTCGTCGCGCGGGTTGCCCATACCGTCAAAAACGCGGCCCAGCATGTCCATGGATACGGCCAGCTCGATGCCATGGCCCAGGAAGCGGGCGCTGGAGGTGTCGATCCTCAGGCCGTTGCTGCTTTCAAACAGTTGCACAAGCGCCTTGTCATCCTCCACCTCGAGCACGCGGCCGCGCCGCACTTCGCCGTTTTCCTGGCGTATTTCAACCAGCTCGTAATAGGTGACGCCTTCCACGCCCTCCACCAGCATCAGGGGACCGACGACCTCCTTGATGGTTCGGTATTCCTTCAGCATCTCACAGGCCCCCCTTCTCGCCGAGCGCGGCCATTTGGCCGTTCAGCTCGTTTTCGATATCCGTAAAGCGCCGCCTTTGGCTCTCGGGGATATACTTGCTCCGACCGATGCTTTCCCGCACCGGCAGGTTCAGCACCTCGGAGAGGTTCGCCCCGGCGTCGAGCGCCTGCCGCCCCTTTTCATGGAACAGCAGGATCAGCCGCAGCATCATGTACTGCTTATCCAGCGATGTATAGGTATCGACCTCGTCAAAGGCGTTTTGATGAAGATAATCCTCGCGGATGGAGCGGGCGACCTCCATGGTCAGCCGGTCCTTCCAGGAGAGCGCGTCGATGCCGACCAGCCGGACAATCTCGTCCAGCTCCGCCTCCTCCTGCAAAACCAGCATGGCGCGCGCGCGCAGCTCATTCCACTCGGGGGATACGTTGTCGTTAAACCATTCCTCCAGCTTATCGGTATAAAGCGAGTAGCTCTGCAGCCAATCGATGGCGGGGAAGTGCCGTTTATAGGCAAGCTGCGCGCTCAGCCCCCAGAACACCTTCACAATGCGAAGCGTGGCCTGGGAAACGGGCTCGGAGATATCGCCGCCCGGAGGCGAAACCGCGCCAATAGCGGAAATGCTGCCCATGCGGCCGTCCTGGCCAAGGCACCTGACCACGCCGGCGCGCTCGTAGAACTCCGCGATGCGGCTGGAAAGGTAGGCGGGGTAGCCCTCGTCGCCGGGCATTTCCTCCAGCCGGCCGCTCATCTCGCGCAGCGCCTCCGCCCAGCGGCTGGTGGAGTCTGCCATGATGGCGACCTTATAGCCCATATCCCGGAAGTATTCGGCAATGGTGATACCCGTATAAATGGAGGCCTCCCGGGCCGCCACGGGCATATCGGAGGTGTTGGCGATCAGCACGGTGCGGCGCATCAGACTCTCCCCCGTGCGCGGGTCGTGCAGCTCGGGAAACTCCATCAGCACGTCCGTCATTTCGTTTCCCCGCTCGCCACAGCCTACGTAAACGATGATATCCGCGTCCGCCCACTTGGCGAGCTGGTGCTGTACGACGGTCTTTCCGGAGCCGAAGGGGCCGGGCACCGCCGCCACGCCGCCGGACGCGATGGGAAAGAACGTGTCAATCACGCGCTGGCCGGTAATCATCGGCATCGAGGGGGAGAGCTTTTCCGCATACGGGCGACCGCGGCGAACGGGCCACTTCTGCATCATGGTCAGCTCGTGCTCACCGCCCTTGGCGTCACGGACGGTACATACAACGTCCATAATCGTGGCCTCGCCCACCTTAACGGAGCTGACCTTCCCCTCCACGCCGACCGGGCACATTACGCGGTGCTCCACTACGCTGTTCTCTTGAACCACGCCCAGGATCACGCCCGGAACAACCGTGTCCCCCACGCCGACGCGGGGTTCAAAGCTCCAAAGCCTTTCGCGGTCCAGCGAGGGCACCTCCACGCCTCGCGTAATCCGCTCGCCCACCTTTTCGCGGATTTTTGTCAGCGGGCGCTGAATGCCGTCAAAGATGCTTTCAATCAGCCCGGGTCCAAGCTCCACGCTCAGCGGCGCGCCCGTGCTCTCGACGGGCTCGCCGGGGCCGAGGCCGCTGGTTTCTTCATACACCTGAATGCTGGCGCGGTCGCCGCGCAGCTCGATAATCTCGCCGACCAGGCGGTTCCGGCTCACGCGCACCACGTCGTACATGCGGGCGTCCGCCATGTTTTCCGCTACGATCAAGGGGCCGGCGACCTTGACGATTGATCCTTGGGCCATGCTATCTTACCCCTCTTTCCCACTATCGTTGTTAAATAGGATATCGGCGCCAATGGCTTTTTCCACATTGGCTTTCACCCGGGCCATGGCGTATCCCGTGCTGCCCTGGCTGCCCGGGATGGGAATAACCGCCACGTCCGGCCGTGCCTTATAGCGCTCCAGCGCCTCCGGCGCCTGCTGCGCCGCCTTTTCGGTAATGAAGATCACGCGCACGCCCTGCTTAACCAGCCGAAACAGCGCCCGCGAGGTTTCCTCTTCCGTTGAGGTCGGGATGACCTTCATGCCGATCGCCTTGAAGCAGAGCACCGCGTCGCGCTCCCCCACCGCGCCCATGGTCATGCCGCCGTTAGCCATTCAGGTCACGCACCCTTTCCTCCAGCTCCTCCTGCCTGAAGCCGTTCAGCTTTCCGGCCATCACGAGCCGCACGTCCGTAGCCTCGCGCTGCGCCCTGAGCAGGTAGCCGATCACCACCGCGATGGAGTCCGTCTGGTACTTTGCGCCGCCAAACAAGCCATAGAGGTAATCGTCCGCCGTCTTTTCCATCAAGGGGAGCTTCGCGGGGTCCAGCGCGCACGCGAGTGCGGCCCGCCATACGTTTTCGCCGTAGCGCCTCATCAGCCCCGCCAGCCGTTCAGGTTCGTCAAACGCCTTGGCGAAGGCGGTTTCGGGAATGTCCCCGCAAGGCAGGAACAGCCTGCCGAAAAACGCGGCGTTTTTTCGCATAGCCTTCACGCGCAAAAGGATAATATAGTTTTGCAGGTCTACCTTAGCGGTGAAATACCGCTTGACGGGCGCAAACCTCACCCTCGAAAGCTTTTTAAAAATCAGGCGGTACATCGCCCGGTCCAGCTCCGCGTCAATCAGCATAGGGTCAAATTCCCTGGCAAGGCTTTTTTCCAGCGCGTCCATGGCGTCTTTCAGGACGGCGGGCAGCGCGTCATAGCGGTGCTCCGCCACGGCGTGCCGCAGCACGTCTGCGCGAATAGAACCGCAGCCGGATAAAAACTGCGGCTTTTGCGCTAAAAAGCGAGATTTCAACAGCACCTTGAGGTTATGGATATCATACCGGACCAAGAAGCAATCCGTCATTTCCGGCTCGGGCGTCACAGCCTCCACCAGCTCGCACGCCTTTCTAACATGCTCGTCCGCCGCCGCTTGAAAATCCGTTCCTTCCGCGCTGATAAAGCCGATATCGGCCAGCGTCCGGCATGCCTCGTCATAGGTGCGGGCCGCCATCAGGCGTTCCAGTTGCGGCACGCCAAGGGCGCTGCGGCGCAGCACGCCGACCCGCCCGCACGCATAGGAAATGCTGGGTTGTGGCATATCCGCGCCTCCCTTACTCGTTAAACAAAATCTGCGCGATTTCGGTTTCCAGGTCGGCGCGCACATTGCCGAGCATGGCCTCAAAGGTTACGAACACCTCCGTGCCCGCGCGGCTCAAAATTGCGCCCGTTACGCCCTCGCGCCGCATAGATGAGCGCTTTACATCCCCGGCTTTTCCGGCCTGCCTCAGCGCGGCGTTCAGGTCCTTCAGGAAGGAATCGTCAAACCAGCCGGCGTTGTTCGCGCCGACGATCAGCTCCTCGTCCCCCTGCGCCGCGGCCGCCGTCTGACTGAGCAGGAACGCGCGCGCCTCCTTGGCCGGCGTCCGGCAAAGCTCCGCCTTCGCCTGCTCAAAGGCAGCGTCCATCACCTCGCGCTTGCTCTGCAAGAGGAGCTTGCGCATATCCAGCTCCGCCATACGGCGCATGCGGCCTGCAAGCGCTTCGCTTTCCGCCTCCGCGTGCCTGACCGTCTCGTCCCGCATGGCCTCCACCTTGGCCCGGGAATCCTCTTTCATTCCGGCGGCCTTTTTTTCCGCGTCCGCCTTGGCCTGCGCGGCCGCTTTCAGCGCATCATCCTCGATTTTTTGAAGGATGGCTTGTGCGTTCATCTCTATCTCCTCAGCCCAGGTTAATGGAATTGACCACCAGGAAGGAAACCAGCAGGGACAAAACCGCGTAGGTTTCCACCATAACGGTCATGGTGATGCCCTTGCCGCTCATTTCCGGGCGCTGTCCGGTCATAATCATGCTGGCCGCGGATACCTTTCCCTGACGAATGGCGGAATAATAGCCCACGACGCCGATGGGGAGGCAGCCCGCAACGATGGCCAATCCCTGCTCAAGGGTTACGGGAACCATCGCGCCGCCAAGCACGCCGGTATTGATAAGCACGATAACGGCGACCAGAAAGCCGTAGATGCCCTGCGTAGCGGGCAGGAGCTGGAGCACAAGCAGCTTGGAGTTAACCTCGGGGTTTTCTGTGGACACGCCCGCGGCGGTTTCGCCCGCCAGACCGACGCCCTTGCTGGAACCCATGCCCGCGAGAACCACGGCGATCGCCGCGCCGAACAAAGCAAGAATTTGACCGATAGACATACGTGATGACCTCCTATGCTTTCAGACTGAATTGGGAATTCTGATGGATTTATCGTTTACATCAGGTACGCTCCGGCGCATCCTGAATGTAACAATACCTGCCTGCCGAGGCGAGCGGCTTGAACGGCTTTCCGCCGTCCTCGTAGAACTTTCCGAAAAACTCAATGTACTGGAGCCGGCAGCTATGGACGTAAGCTCCCAGCACGTTGATGCCCATGTTAAACAGGTGGCAGAACACAAACAGCACGGAACCCAGCACCCAGCCCACCGGGCCGGCCGCGAACACCATCCCCACAAGCTGATTGAACACCATGCCGATTACGCCCGTCGCCAGGCCCATGCCGAAAAGGCGCATGTAGCTCAGCAGGTCGCTGACCCAGCTTGTGACGCCGTACAGCGCGCCCAGGCCGCTGACGAGGCGCTTGAAAGGGTTCCTGCTCTTTTCCCTGCCGGCGGTCACCAAAATGATGCCGGCGCCCGCGAGGGCCATCCACTGGCCGGCGGCCGTAATCCCCCCGCCTATCCCGGGAACGAACATCGGCAGCACTAGCAGAATAAAGCCGAGCACCAGCAGAAACCAGCTCAACTGGTCGGCGACCGCCGACAGCGGCTTCCCGCGCTTAACGTTCATGTAGGCCGCCACGCCGAGACCGGCGAACAGATGCACCGCGCCCAGGCCGACGCACAGGCCCATCACGGGCAGCGCGTCCTCCACCGGGTTAAACAGCGACGGCCAGGGCGAAAAGCCGAACCACGTATTGTACAGAGCGCCCCAGATCACGGTCGCAACGCCGCCTCCAACCAGGATCCACATAATCCGTTTCGCTCCCGGCGAGGGCTTCATCGCCTTGATTAAAATGGGAATCAGCAGCACCATCAGCAGGCCGTAGCCCGCGTCCGATACCATCATGCCCATAAAATTGGCGAAAAACGGCATCATCACCGCCGTTGGGTCTAGGCCGTGATACGCGGGCAGCGAAAAGCCCGAAACCACCGTTTCGTAGGGCGTCGCCACAGGGCCGTTGACAAGCAGCACCGGCGGCTCCTCGCCCTCCTCCGGGTCGGTAAATTCCATACACGCGGCCGGGCTTATCTTGCGCAGCTTATCCTCAATACGCTCAGCCATGGCTGCGGGAACCCAGCCGCGAAGATAAAACGTACTCCTGGAGCCAAGCAAATCGCGGGACGCCGCCATCCGCTCCCTTTCCGAGGCCAGCGCGTCATAAAGCGCCTTCAGCTCGCCGATCTCCGCGGCGTAGGCGCTCATCTCCCCGACGATCCGCTCCTGCCGCTCGTCGACGCGCTTTCGCTCCCCTTCCAACTGCGCAAGCCTCTCCCGAACCGTGCCCTCCACGCCGCCGAGCGTTACGGGGGCAAATCCGGCCTGCTTCAGCTTTTCCATTGCCTCGTCCGCCGCGTCCCGGTGCGCGACAAGGTAAAGGTTGGCCGTATCCCTGACGGTTGAAATGACCTGGACAACGCAAAGGGACGGAAGCTCACCGCTTGCGATCAGCGCTTCCAGCGCGGCCTTCTGCGCGGTCGCCAGCGTTGCAACCGTATTCCGCGTGCTTTTGACCTCGCGGATAGGCGCCGGAAAATCCGCCCACGGGGTTAGCTGCTCCTCAGCCGCCGCAATCCGGGCCGTCCAGCCCCGCAGTTCCCCGCTCTCGCGTTCCAGCGCCTCCAGCGCCTCCACGGTGCGCATCAGCACGGGCTGCTTCTTTTCTACCAAATGGCGGGCCTCGTCGCTCGTCATGGAGGGTTTTCCCCCCAGCAGCGGGGCCTTTGCCTTGTTAAACCGGTTCAGCTTGCCAATTGCCCAGCCGACGCGGGCAAGCGCGTCCTCTACGCCGGCAAGGGCCTGGGGCGCGCTTTGCCGTTCAAACCCCTCCGCCTCCTCGGCCGGGCTCACATGCACGCAGCCCAGCCGCTGCATCGCATCAAGCAGAGCCTTCTCGTCCTTTTGGGGGGCAAGGAGGCTCATTCGTTTCATTTCAACGATTGCCATCGGTCATAACCCTTTCCGCAATACGCCTGACCGCCATCGGCAGCCGCTCGCGCGCGCGCAGCATTTGCTCGTCGATCCTTGACCTCTCCCTGCCCGCTTCCTCATCCAGGGTCTGGCGCATGGCGGCGCGCTTTTCCTCCAAAATGCTTTGGTATAGCGCGCGGTGCTCCCGCGCCATCCGGCGTTCGCTGTCCACGCAGTACGTTTCGGTTTCCTTAATAAGCTCGCGCGCCTCGCGCTGGGCCTCCAGCACGAGGCTCTCGGCCTTTTCCTCCGCGGCGCGGACCGCCTCAAACAGATCTGTTGCCATGCGAAATCCGGTCTCCCTTCGGCTTTACTTGGTGCCAAACAAACGGTCGCCCGCGTCTCCCAAGCCGGGCACGATATATCCATGCTCGTTAAGCTTTTCGTCACAGGCCGCCACATAGATGTTCACGTCCGGATGATCCCGCTGAACGCGCTCGATGCCCTCCGGCGCGGCGATCAGGTTGACCAGCCGAATATTTTTGCAGTTGCGCTGCTTGATAAACGTAATGGCCGCCGAAGCGCTGCCGCCCGTGGCAAGCATGGGGTCGAGCACCAGCAGCTCCCGGTTCTCGCTGTCGGCGGGCAGCTTGCAATAATATTCCACCGGCTGCAAGGTAGCGGGATCACGGTATAGGCCGATGTGCCCAATGCGCGCCGCGGGGATCAGCTTCGCAACGCCGTCCACCATGCCCAGGCCCGCGCGCAGGATCGGCACGATGCCGACTTTTTTTCCGCTTAGCACACGGGAACGGGTGGCGCAAATGGGGGTATCAATCTCGATCTCTTCGGTGGGCAGGTCCCTCGTCACCTCATAGACCATCAGCATGCTGATTTCCTCCAGCAGCTCCCGAAACTCCTTTGCCCCGGTGTTCCTGTCCCGCATCAGGCTTAGCTTGTGCTGGATGAGCGGATGGTCAAAAATGTACACCTTTCCCATGGAAAAGCCTCCTTATGTGCTGCGATTGCTCGCGTATGGAACCCATTCGACGGGGCTCTCATCTTCAAAACAGTCAGCCCGCGCCATTCTCGACCTATTATAGGGGATATCTGCCGCTATTGCAAGAGGCGGGATGAAATTTGTCCCATTTCCGGCCCAGCCGACCGGGCCCCGGGCGGACCGTCGGCGCGTTGCGCCGCCGCAAGCCCGAGCCGTCCCCACGGCCCGGCGCGAACGCGGCGTTTCCTTCGGTTGCGGAGGCCGTTCCGGGGTCAAGGAGCGATGGATGTCCATGTATCCGCCGCGGACGCATAAATAGCTTTTCCCAAAGCGCCGCGATCAATCGCCCCGCCCCTCGGCGCAACGGGAGACGCGGCCCGGCTCGTGGCCGCGCAATCCGCGGGAGGCTGAGCGCTTGGAACCGCCCTTTCCAAGCCGTAACGGAGAAGCCCGTCCCGCCCCTCGGACGCGGAAAGCGGCGAGCAGCCCCGCGCAGCGTCTCTATTCGCGGCGGACGGCCCGCTCCCGCATTTGCCGTGTGGAGCGGCTTTCCGCCCTCCCGCCGAACCACGGCGTTCCGGGTAGGAACGCGCGCCTTGCAGATGCGGTAATCCTATGCTATCATATTGATTAGCTGGAACAGAGGGATGCGCGCGAAGGGGCCGTCCGAAACCAAAAGGGGCAGCCCTGCTCCCGAAATACCGGAGAAGGACCGTGCCCGCCGCCAAGCGCCTCCGGGGAAACCGCATGACAGTACGTTTTGAACCCTTACAATCGAGCCCTTGGCGCCCGGGCCGCTCTCGGCGCAGGCGGGGCAGACCGGAAAGGAAGTACCGGCGATGAAAAAGATCATTTGTCTTGCGTTAACGCTGTTTACGACGGCATGCCTATATCCCGCGGCCTCTGCGAAAACCATTGTGACCTATGGCGGCACCTTCTCTCCAAACAACGCGGGGTATCAAGCGTTCCTTTCAGAGCATCCCGATATCTCCTTGAACTGGCCCGACGTGGTCTACTATTCGTCTTCCGCGTTTACCTCCGCCCTGCTGACCCGTGAATTTAGCTGCGATATGTTTACCTGGCCCACCGATTCAATGGACTGGTCCGTCCTGATGGAGAAAGGCTACTGTCTGGATCTGTCCGGCAGCAAAATCCTGGCGGACGCCGTCGGCCGGATGCATCCGTACATAGCCGGACAGGCCATGCGCGACGGGCGTTTATATGCCATACCCGATGGCTGTAATTTTATCTTTTTACAGATCGACGAAGACACCTGGTTTGAGGCGGACCTGACATTGGACGATGTTCCCCAGTCCTTTCCCGAGTTTCTGGATTTTTTGGACCGTTGGTGCGACCGCATCCAGGAGGAGCCCGAACCGGAGATCCGGGTACTGGGCGGCTGGGAGGAATCGCCGTATTCGGAGGCCTCTTACGTCTCCTGGCTCACAGGGCATCTGGTTGAGGAAGCCGTCATGCAAATGCAATATGCCGGCGAAACGCTTCACTTTGACGGCCAGGAGCTGCAGGCGCTCCTGGATCGCTGTGATACCGTAGGCAGGCGTATCTATCAGCTTGAATCCCGAAGGGAGAGGGCTTGCCTTTTCGACGAATCCAGCCGGGGAGTATGGCCCTCCAGCAGCGCCAAGATCGTCTATCTTCGCCTGAACGACGCGCAGCCCAAGCTGGTCAAGTCAGTCGTGTCCATGTGGGGTGTTTATGCTTCTGCCGGCAATCCCGAGGCTTGTATTGAGCTGTTGGAAAAGGTGGTCCGTGGCCCCGACGCTCCCGACTCCGCCATGGAAGAGTTGCTCCTTTACCGCGATGCGCGGGCAAAATTTGAGCCGGATTACGAATCCAATCTGGCGTATTGGACAGGCGAGCTCAACGCCGTAATCGAACAGCTTCAGGACCCGGAGCTGGACGGAGACGCCAGGGCCGTCTTGGAGGAGGCGCGCATCAGGTATCAGGGGGCCGTAGAATTAGCTGAAAAAAACAAGTGGGTTATGACGCCCGAACAACTGGCCGATTATCAGTCCGCGGCAGATCGGCTCTACGTTACGCCTCCAAGCTTCTTCGACGATTCGGAGAGTGCATGGGTTGCATTGGATAACCTGATAGACCTGTTCAGCAACCGGCATTTAACCTCCGAGAAATTTCTGGAGAAGCTTGACCGTGTCGCGTGGATGACCCGGCTTGAGCAGTAGAGCGGGCACGCTTATCCGCCTTACTGGTAAAGGGGGATTTTGCCTCTTGACGGCCGCGCCCTTCGCCTTCCTGGAAACCGAATCGACGCCGGAAAAGCGGTTTTATTTGGCTGATGGAATTATCCGCTTATTCCCTGCCTGAGATCGTCATTATCACAATCCGCCATTTTCAGCGGCCGCCCCGTCGGCCGGATGGATGAGGGGCGAACCATTCAGCTTTCAGCGCGGCTCAATGCCATAGGCCTACCGCCATCTCGCTTTTCCATTCGGGAACCCCCATAGACCGTCGGCGGCGTTTGGTCGGGCGCAAAGTGGTGAACGGGAGATCTCCCTACCGCCCCGGTATTCCTCCGTAACGGCCGGGCCGGGGCGCCTGACGGCGATAGGAAATTCACAAGTGATGGCGGAAGGCCTTTGAGCCTTTACGTTATTGGATGGCGGGCAGAACCCCGCGCCTTACGGCCCAACGGACGGCACAGACGATAAGGACCTTCCGGCGCTCCCGAACCGGCGCATGGTCGGCAGCGCCACCGGCCAACCGGGGGATCCCCGCGTCACATCCTTAAAAATCTGCTCAATCATGGCTTGGTTCCAGCCGCAGGGATTGGCGCATTTGGCTGATAAAGAGGGAGGCCCGCAGGAAGGGGCGTTGTCCTTTTCTTCCTAACAGAAGCCGAATAGGCTTTCTCATTCCAAAAGACGCCCCTCTTACGTATCGTCAGCGGCTTCCGCCCGCCCGGGGGAGAGGGCCTTTCCGCCGTCAGGGGGCTTTAGCCTCAAGCTTGACACCCATGCGGCTACGTGCTATGCTTACAGTGTATATTGGGCGTAGTGTGTTGCTTGCATTTTGAGGCTTCGCCCCGGGCGGCGCGCACCCCAGCACTGCGGAGGCGGCGGCTATGCGTAACAAAAGGTTCTATTCCACGCAGCTAATGAAGCTGGCATTTCAGATTCTGTTGTATATTTTCCTGTTTGTAACGTTCTTCGCACTGCTTTCCATCACCAATCCCGCCATTTTGAACCTGAGCCGTACCGCCGCCACCACCATGGCGACCTTCGCGCTGGTCATGCTCATCCTGACCATCGTGTACGGCGGTTACGACATCGGCGTAAAAAAACTGCGGTCCGTATTTGCCAGTCTTTCGCTGGCCACCCTTTTTACCGACATCATCACCTATGTGCAGTTGCAGATCATGAACGTCAACCCCAACAACCCCGAGGCAAACGACCATCTCGTCCTCTGGGGCGAGGATCTCGCGCTGCTGGGCGCCGCCATCGTGCTGCAAATCGGCATGATTTATTTTTTCGTCTCCATCGGGTATTCGTTTTACTTTCGCATCAATCCCCCGGAACGCTGCCTCGTCGTTACCTCCTCCCAGGAGCTGGCCGACCACGTGGCGGCCAAGCTGGATACCTTCCGGCAGAAATACAAGCTCTGCGACGTGGTGCATTATGAATGCCCGGACGTCCATAAAAGCATTATGGCAAACGACGTGGTTTTTATAGCCGGCATCCCCGATACGGAGGAGGCCCAGCTTGAAGCCTTCTGCTATAAGCATAACAAAACCATTTACCTGCTGGCCGAGCTGGAGGACGTCATCATTTCCACCGCCCAGCAAAACATTCTGGACGACACGCCGTTCCTGTACATTCACCGCATGGAACCGACGCTGTTCCAGCTTTTTGCAAAGCGCGCCAGCGATATCCTCATCAGCCTGCTGGGGCTGATCGTCCTCAGCCCGGCGATGCTGGCAACGGCCGTGGTGCTCAAGCTGTCGCACAACGGCTCCGTCCTCTTTCGCCAGGAGCGCGCCACCATCAACGGCAATGTGTTTGAAATCATCAAATTCCGCACCATGTACGCCGAAGCCAGGGACGAGGAAAACAGCGTATCCGCCCGCAGGGACGACTCCCGCGTTACGCCGGTGGGCAAATTCCTTCGTAAATACCGCATCGATGAAATCCCTCAATTATACAATGTGCTGCGCGGGGATATGAGCATCGTCGGCCCTAGGCCGGAAATGCTGGAAAATGTGGATAAGTATACCCGCGAGGTTCCGGAGTTTCGGTACCGGCAGCAGATGAAGGCGGGGCTGACCGGCCTGGCGCAAATCGAGGGGAAATACAACACCTCCCCGAAGGATAAGGCCATTTTGGACCTCCTGTACATTGAAAATTTTTCATTGGCATATGATTGCAAGCTTATGCTCCGCACGCTGACGGTCTTTTTCAGGCGGGACAGCACCGAGGGCTTTGGCGAAAAGGGCGTCAAATGCCCCAGAATGCGGGTGGACGCCGCGCCCTCCCCCGCCCCCCAGGCCGAGCGCCGCGGCGGAAAGCGCAAGCCGGGCGGAAAGGGCGGGGAAAGCGGCGAGCCGCTCCGCGCGGCGCTCTAGAGCTATCCACCCGTCCTTGCAGGCGGGTTTTAGATAGAGGAAAAGGAAAGGATGAGGAACATGGACAAAACCTTATTGATTATGGCCGCGGGTATGGGATCCCGATACGGCGGCAACAAGCAGATCGACGGCATGGGCCCGCATAACGAGGTGCTGATGCTCTATTCCATTTACGATGCCATCCAGGCCGGTTTCACGAAGGTTGTTTTCATCATCAAGCACGATTTTGAGGCCCGTTTCCGCGAGCTGGTCGGCGACGTCGTCAAGGACAAAATCAAGGTGGAGTATGCGTTCCAGGAGCTGGGCGACCTGCCCGCCGGCTGTTCCATCCCCGCCGGGCGCGTGAAGCCCCTGGGGACCGTCCAGGCCATTCTTTCCGCTAAAAACCTCATCCATGAACCGTTCGCCGTTATCAACGCAGACGACTATTACGGCGCGTCCGCGTTTAAAACCATGATCGACCATCTGGGCAAGCTTTCCGCCGAGAAGCAGGCGTGCATGGTCGGTTATTATCTCAAAAACACCGTCAGCGAGCACGGCCATGTGACGCGCGGCGTATGCGGGGCGGACGAAAGCGGCCACCTCGTCTCCGTAACGGAAACGTATAAAATTCAGCCCTTCCCGGACGGAACCATCCGCGATACCGAAAAAGATCCCGCCGGCGTGATCCTCGATCCAGAATGCCTGGTCAGCATGAACTTTTTCGGCTTCACCCCCTGGCTGTTTCAGAAGGCTGAGGAACGATTCGCCGCTTTCCTCCGCTCCCTTTCCCCCACCGAGCTCAAGGCCGAATATGTATTGCCCGTGCTGGTAGACCAGCTCATGCACGAGGACGGCCTGAAGGTAGACATGCTCAGCACCGACGCGGTCTGGTTCGGCGTCACCTATCAGGAGGATAAGCCGTTTGTCCAGGCCGAGCTTCAAAGGATGCACAACGAGGGCATCTATCCCGAGCGGCTTTTTTAAGCCGCCGTCAAACAAGGGAGGGCTTCCGCTATGAAAATTCTGTTAACGGGCGGCGCGGGCTTCATCGGCTCGCATACCTACGTGGAACTCGTCGGCGCCGGGCACGAGGCGGTCATTGCCGATAACTTCTATAACGCAAGCAAGCGCGTGCTGGAACGGCTGGAGACCATCACCGGCAAGCCCGTCGCATGCTATGACGTGGACGTAAGCGACCACGCCGCCCTCGAGCCTGTTTTTGAAGCGCATCAGTTCGACGCGGTTATCCACTTCGCCGGCTATAAGGCCGTGGGCGAGAGCGTGGAAAAGCCGCTCGAGTATTACCGCAACAACCTTGACACCACCCTGACGCTCTGCGAGTGCATGCGCAAATATGGCGTCACGCGAATCGTTTTCAGCTCTTCCGCAACGGTTTACGGCGTAACGGACGATATGCCGTTGGTGGAGACCATGCCGACCGGATGCACCAATCCCTACGGCTGGACCAAGTATATGATCGAGCAGATTCTCAAGGATGTGGCGCGCGCAAATCCCGGCTGGTCGGTGGCGCTGCTGCGCTACTTCAACCCCATCGGCGCGCATGAGAGCGGGCTGATCGGCGAAGACCCAGTAGGCATCCCCAACAACCTCATGCCCTACATCACGCAGGTCGCCTCCGGCAAGCTCAAGGAGCTGCGCGTGTTTGGCAACGATTACGCCACCCAGGACGGAACAGGCGTGCGCGATTACATCCATGTGGTGGACCTTGCGCGCGGCCATGTGGCCGCATGCAACTACCTCATGGGGCATACCGGGTGTGAAATCGTCAACCTGGGCACCGGCGTCGGTTACAGCGTTCTGGACCTGGTCAAGGCCTTTGAGCGCGTGAACGGCATCAGGATTCCTTACGTCGTGACCGAGCGACGCTCGGGCGACGTGGCGCGGTGCTTCGCAAACGCGGCCAAAGCCCGCGAGCTTTTTCACTGGCGGGCGGAAAAATCGCTGGACGATATGTGCCGGGATTCCTGGCGCTGGCAGAGCCATAACCCCGACGGCTACCGGGAGCCGTAGAGCGGGGCCTTTGGCGCTTTTCCCTTGCGCGCGGGCACGCGAAGCCCCGGCGGGCGCTCTGACCCGCCGGGGCTTCCGCGTCCATCCGACGCCTGCGCTTTACCGCGATCCCCACGGTCGTATGCGCGGGAAGGCCTGTTTCGTCGCATAGGCTTGCCCTTACGCGCCCTCCGCCGCAGCCTGCCCTGCCTCCACATCCTCAAACGCGGGGTCGTACAGGTTTTCCACCTTGACGCTGCGTTTATCCCCCTCGATTTCCTTCACCATGACCGTCAGGCGGCGGTTCACCGGGCAATCCACGCCCGCCGCCTCGCCCTTTTTAACAATAAAGCCGTTAAAATATTCAATTTCCGTTGGCCGTCCGCGTTCCAGGGATTGCAGGCTGGAGCTTTTCAACCGGCGAAACTTCAGCCCTACCATCAGGATCATGGCATGCCTGCGGATTCGGTCCCACAGGGAGTTTCCGCGAAGCAATTTATCATAGTCCAGCCTGCCGCCAAAAGGAGGCACCTCCAGGCCGATAGCGTGCGCCACGCTCATCGCCTCCCGAATGACGGCAATAAACAGGTCCCGCGCCCGCTTCCTCCTAAGCATTTCGCCCAGGCGAAGCCCGCACACCGCGCCCAGCGAGGTAATGCAGCTATTCACAATCAGCTTGGAATACAGCTCCGAATAGATTCGCTCGCTGATAACCGTGGGCGCGACCGCGTCCAGCGCCTCCTTCACCGGCTCAAGCGCCGCCGCGTCTCCCGCGATACGGCCAATGACAAACTCTCCCGCGCTGGTCATTTGAAGCTCCCCCGGAGCCGTCATGGTGGCGCCCCAGCCAATGACGCAGCCGACCGTCCGCTCCGGGCCGACCACCGCCGCAAGCGCATCCGTACAAATGCCGTTTTGCATGCTTAGCACCAGGGAATCTTCCTTTAAAAAAGGAAGCAGCCCCCGGGCGCACGCCGGCATATCATAAGCCTTCGTGGCGATCATGGCGATGTCAAAGGTTCCCTCAAGCTCGACGAGGTCCGCCACAGCCTTCATATTCGCGGTATGGTCTCCGCACGTGCCCGTGACATGCAAACCGCGTCCCGCCGCGATATCCGCGATCTCCTGATGCTTGCACACCAGCGAGACATCCGCGCCTCCCAGCTTCATCATAACGGCGGTAACGCCGCCGATCGCGCCCGCGCCAATCACGAGCATACGAGGATGTTTCATCTCTCATCCCTTCTTTCCTTGCGATACCGGCTGATTTTATCATTTCGACGGCCGTTTTGCAAGCGCGCGCGGTCCGGGGGAGTGTCCAAGAGCGGAGTTAAAGGAAATCAACAAGAGCAAAGGGAACAAGGGCGTAAGGACGAGAGGAACGATAGCTAAGCTTTGCAGCGCCAAACCGATTGTAGGCGCAAACAAAGACCGCCAGCACAGCGCGAAG
>DBGEOK010000103.1:0-11192 GCA_048370855.1 Candidatus Limiplasma sp.
AAAAAAATGAAGCGAAATCAAGGCGAGGTTACGCAGTATTATGTAAAGAACAGCCATGACGCGATCATCCGCCCTGAGATTTTTGATCTTGCTCAGCTTGAGTTAAAAAAACGCAGGCACACTGACCGCTCTATCGGAGAGGAAACCTATCTGTACCACCGCATTGTATGCGGCCTGTGCGGTGAATACTTTAACCCGCGCATACAGCATAGCAATTCTAAATACCGGAAAACAGTATGGATGTGCAAGAACAGGTATACCAAAGGCGGAAAGTGCGATTCCCTAACCGTTGATGAAACACAAATACAAGCTGCATTTATTGAAGCGTTCAACAAAATCGTGGATAACCGAAAAGAAATTTTAGATACCTATACAGAATTGATTCGCGTATTTTCTGATACCAGCGCGTTGGATAAACAGTTGGAAGCCGCAGAGGAAGACATGAAGGATGCAACTACGTTATTAAAAAGCTGTATTGACGAAAATGCCCACAATGCGTTGGATCAGGACGAATACAATCAAAGAGCTTCCACCTATATACAAAGATATGAGGATGCAAAAAGCCGGTTGGACCGGCTAAACGAACAACGGTCTGAGCTTACGGGTAAGTTTTTTAAATGCCAATTGTTTCTTGAAGAGCTGGAAACCCGTGCAGGCCTGATGAATTCTTTCGACTTAGATGTCTGGTATGCAACCATTGACCGGGTCGTCATTAAAGAAAATCGGATGGCTGCTGTGGTTTTCAAAGGGGGTTATGAGGTTCCTGTCGAAATAACCAAAACGATGGTTGTCCGCGGCGTCCGAACCGCGCCGACTGTTCAAGGGGGTGCAAATCCGATATGACAACCTCCAAATGCACCCCCTCGAGCCATCCGCCAAATTGTATCCTCGGTATCAGGGATTGCCAAAAGCCTTGTGACATAAGCGTTGCAGGGCTTTTCTTGTGCCTTTTTCCTGATGGGTTGTTTGACCAGAAACGACAAAAAGCTGGGATAAATGCGGGAAGATTATTCTTGTACTGTACATCGTAATGTACGCGTACTGTACATCGTAATGTACAGCAAATCCACCCGCTCAAAATTCCAAGCGTCAGTTAATCCCCCTCTCTGCTTGCCAGACAATCAAAAATGACAAAAAGCGTGGTGCAAGGCGGAAAGATGATTCCGGTTGTGGTCGCTGTTGTGGTCATGTTGTGGTCGCGTTGTGGTCACACGCTTGAGCGTCTATTAGCAACTGCATTGAACACTTAAATTCCCCAATATATATGGATTTCCCCTTTCAAGATAAATCGAAAGCTTTTGTTCTCCATTTATCCCAAGTCACTCCAAAATCGGTCGCTTGTTCCTCCGCTTTTCTCCAAATAAAAAGCCGGCGTCCATCGAAAAACGCCGGCTTTTGTTGCTTTATCAGGTTGTGCTTTATCAGGCCTTCTGCGCTTCCTCGATCGCCACGGCGACCGCGACCGTCGCCCCGACCATGGGGTTGTTGCCCATGCCGATCAAGCCCATCATCTCGACGTGCGCGGGCACAGAGGAGGAGCCCGCGAACTGCGCGTCGGAGTGCATGCGTCCCATGGTGTCGGTCATGCCGTAACTGGCGGGGCCGGCGGCCATATTGTCAGGATGAAGGGTACGGCCCGTGCCGCCGCCCGAAGCGACGGAGAAATACTTCTTGCCGTTTTCAATCGCCCACTTCTTGTATGTGCCGGCCACAGGATGCTGGAACCGGGTGGGGTTGGTGGAGTTGCCGGTAATGGACACGTCCACGTCCTCCAGGCGCATAATCGCCACGCCCTCGGTCACGTCGTCGCAGCCATAGCAGCGAACCTTCGCCTTTTCACCGTCGGAATAGGCGGTCTCCTTCACAACATGCACCTCGCCGGTTTGATAATCCATCTGCGTCTGCACATAGGTGAAGCCGTTGATCCGGCTGATGATGAAGGCGGCGTCCTTGCCAAGGCCGTTGAGGATGACGCGAAGGGGCTCCTTGCGAACCTTGTTGGCGGTACGGGCGATACCGATAGCGCCTTCGGCGGCGGCAAAGCTTTCGTGCCCTGCCAAAAACGCGAAACACTTGGTCTTTTCGTTTAAAAGCATCGCTCCCAGGTTTCCGTGGCCCAAGCCGACCGCGCGCTGGTCCGCGACCGAGCCGGGGATGCAGAACGCCTGAAGGCCCTGGCCGATGGCCGTGGCCGCGTCCGCGGCCGAGGTGCAGCCCTTCTTCAGCGCGATGGCCGCGCCCAGGGTATACGCCCACACGGCGTTCTCAAAGGCGATAGGCTGCACGCCGCGGACGATGCCGTCCACGTCCACGCCCTTCTCCTTGACATACTGCGCCATTGAATCCAAATCTGAAAAGCCGTATTCCGCAAGAACGCCCTCGATCTTCTTGATTCTTCTTTCGTATCCTTCAAAAGTAGCCATTTCTACTCACCTCTTATCAAATTTGGATTTACTGATGCCGCGGGTCGATGTACTCGACCGCCTCGTCGAAGCGGCCATAGGAGCCGACGTTCTTTTCATAGGCTTCCTTGGGGTCCACGCCCTTTTTGATCGCTTCCATCATCTTTCCAAGGTGTACAAACTGGTAGCCGATCACCTCGTGGTCTTTGTCCAGGCCGAGCTTCAGCACGTAGCCCTCGGCCATCTCCAGGTAGCGGACGCCCTTTTTCAGCGTGCCGTACATGGTGCCGACCTGGCTGCGCAGCCCCTTGCCCAGATCCTCCAGCCCGGCGCCGATAACGAGGCCGTCCTCGCTGAAAGCGCTTTGCGTGCGGCCATAGGCAATCTGCAAGAACAGCTCGCGCATGGCGGTGTTGATAGCGTCGCATACGAGGTCGGTGTTCAGGGCCTCCAGCACGGTTTTGCCGGGCAGGATCTCGGCGGCCATGGCGGCGGAGTGCGTCATGCCGCTGCATCCGATGGTCTCCACCAGCGCCTCCTGAATGACGCCCTCCTTGACGTTCAGCGTAAGCTTGCAAGTGCCCTGCTGAGGGGCGCACCAGCCTACGCCGTGCGTCAGGCCGCTGATGTCCTTAATTTCACGGCTTTGCACCCAGCGGCCCTCTTCCGGGATGGGCGCGGGGCCATGATTCGGGCCCTTCTTTACGCATACCATTTCTTCGACTTCTCTTGAATATTGCATCGATTGTATCCTCCTGTTCCAACATAGTCTGTGACGCGGACACATACAAGTGTAGTATAGCACATTTTCCAGGGCGTAAAAAGACCTTCTTTGAGATTTTGTTTATTTTTTGGCAAAGCAAAACCGTGTGCGCGCGGCTTTCCCGGGATATATATGTCAGTTCGTCCCAGGTCGCGGGCCAGGGCGCGCGGAAGCGCTGAAAAGCCGCCAGAAAGCGTCGGATATTTCACGCGCGCAATGCATTCCGATAAAAAGTATGGTATACTGCTTTCCGTACAAACCTTTGCAATGAAAGGAAGAAAAATACCATGAGCCGTTTGGGAGATCTTCTGCGCACAGAACGCCTGCGCCGAAAGATGACGCTCCGGCAGGTTGCCAAGCTGGGCGGCGTAAGCGAGAGCTATTTAAAGGACGTGGAGGAAGGCAAGCGCATCATCGCGGACGATCAGGCGCGCCGGATTCTCAAAAAAATCGGACTTCAGGAGCATAACGAGGAAGGCTTTACGCTGGACGATATCGCGGCCGCGGTGGACCTGGAAACCGTGACGCCCAAAAAGGCCTCCGACAGACCGGCGGAAGCGCGGACGGCTCCTGCGGAGAGCGAAACCGTTTACCAAAGCCGTTTGGGCGGGGAAGCGCAGGTGTCGGGCGGCGTGTGGCTGGACGCGTTATCCAGCGTTTTCAAGCGCGTGCCCGTCTATAACGCCGTGCATAAGGAAATTGACCATCGCCTGCTGCCCATCCTGGACGGGCGGATCGAGGGCGCCTCGCCGGACAAGGTGTTCTATCTTTCCGCGCCGGACGACAGCATGCGCGGTTTCCGTATCCTGCGGGACGATCTGTGCCTGATCGTGCCCTCCAACAGCCCGATTGACGGCGCGGTGATGCTGGTGGAGCATAACCAGCACCGCTGTCTGCGCAAGGTCAAAAAGCTGGACGCGCTGAACGTGCTGTTGCAGAGCTATGACCGCGAATACGCGGCGGAAACCTGCGCCCTGCCGGAGGTAAGCTTTATCGGCCGCGCCGTGCGGGTGGAATTTACCCTTTGATCAGCCAAGCGCCACATCCAGCACCATCATCACCAGAAAACCCGCCATGACGCTGAGCGTGCCCGTATGGCTGTGCTCGCCCAGGCTTGCCTCTGGAATCAGCTCCTCCACCACCACGTAGATCATCGCGCCCGCGGCGAAGGAAAGGAGCCATGGCATAATCCCCGTGATGGAACCCGCCACCAGCACGCCGAGCACGCCCGCAATCGGCTCCACAATGCCGCTCAGCGCTCCGTAGACAAAGCTTTTGGCGTTGCTCAGCCCTTCCTTTTTCAGCGGCAGCGATATGGCCGCGCCCTCGGGGAAGTTTTGCAGCGCCATGCCCAGCGACAGCGCCAGCGCGCCGGAGAGGGACATGGCGCCGCTTTCTCCCGCCAGGCCGAACGCCAGCCCCACGGCCAGCCCCTCCGGCACGTTATGAAGCGTTACGGCCAGCACCAGCATCGTCGTTCTGGCAAACGAGCTTTTCACGCCTTCCGGCTCGCTGCTGCCGGGGTGGAGGTGGGGGAGGACGCGATCCAGCAGCAGCAGGAACGCGGTCCCCAGCAAAAAGCCTCCGGCGGAAGGGAGCCATTCGGCCATGCCGGCTTCTCTGGCCATATCCATGGAGGGGATCAGCAGCGACCACACGGACGCCGCGATCATGATCCCCGCGGCAAAGCCCAGAAAGGCGCGCTGCATGGCGTGCGGCACATCCTTCTTAAAAAAGAAAACAGTCGCCGCGCCCAGCGCGGTTGCAAGGAAGGTGAACATCGTGCCGATAAATGCGAGCAGAACCGGGGACATTGGAAAACGCCTCCTTTATCTTTCCGGAACCGGCGCGTTTTGCGGCGCCTCGCACGGCAAGGGGCAATCCCGCCGCCTTTCCCGCGCGTTCCGTTCGCGCGGCTGCGTTCAACCGCCGCGTCTTTTGCAAAATGCATTGCAATTTATTCTATCATAGCATAAAATAACGGTTGTGAAACCACCTTTGTATGGTTGGAGGAAATATTCCATGGAGAGCAAGGCGCGGCTTAGCCGCCAAAACCTCAAGGATTACGCCATGCTGACCGTCGGTACGCTCCTGATTGCCCTCGGCGTCTATTTTTTTAAGTTTCCCAATCATTTCTCCACCGGCGGCGTCAGCGGTATCTCCATCATTTTGGGGCATTACGCGCCAAACCTGTCGGCGGGAGCGTTTGTGTTCATTATCAACCAGGCGCTGCTGCTGGTTGGTTTTTTAGCGTTTGGGCGCTCCTTCGGCTTTCGCACGGCATATGTAAGCCTTCTGATGTCCGGCGCGATATGGGCGCTGGAATATATTTGCCCGATGGACAGGCCCCTGACGGCGCAGCCGCTCCTGGAGCTGGTTTTCGCGGTTGCCTTGCCGGCGGTGGGCAGCGCGATCCTTTTCAATATGCAAGCCTCGAGCGGGGGCACCGATATTGTTGCCATGCTGCTGAAAAAGAAAACCAACGTGAACATTGGCAACGCCCTGATCTGTGTGGATTTTCTCATAACCGTCGCCGCTTGCATCGCTTTTGGGATGGAGACGGGCCTGTTCAGCGTGCTGGGGCTGGTGCTCCGGTCGGTCATCGTGGATATGGTGCTGGAAAACATCAAGGTGCACAAATGCTTTCAAATCATTACCGCAAAGCCTGAGCCGATCGTTCGCTTCATTGTGGAGGAGCTTGGCCGCGGCGCGACGGAAATCAAGGGCGAGGGCGCGTATACGCACGAAAACAAGACGGTGATTCTCACCGTTGTCAACCGCTACCAGGCGGTAAAGCTCCGCCAGCTCTCCAAGCAGGTGGACCCCGGCAGCTTTATCATGATTACCAATACCAGCGAAATCATCGGCAAGGGCTTTCGCGGAGTGATGTAGAGGAGGCTCCCTTTCCACGGTGGGCTGGCGGGAACCAGCGGGGAAGAAACAAAAAATAGCTTGCAAAGCGCTTTAAAGTATGTTATACTCGTCACAAGTAATCAAAGCGCTTTAAATGAGGGCTGAGCATGGGCGTAACGTTAAAGGAAATTGCACTGAAATCAGGCGTATCCGAGGCCACGGCTTCCCTGGCGCTGAACGACAAGTCCGGCGTGAACCAGGATACCCGCAGGCGCGTGCTGGAAAACGCCAGGCAGATGGGCTATGTGCCAAGCGTGAACGCCAAAGCGCTGGCGCGCAAGCGCAGCAGGCTGATCGGCCTGCTGGTACCCAATATTCGCAACCTGTTTCGCAGCAACGTGGTGCAGGAAATCGAATTTGTGCTGCGTAAAAACGGCTACCGGATGATCTTTGCCACCACGGACAGCGACGAGGAATACGAGCGGAAGATGATCGAGCAATTCGTGTCCTTCCGCGTGGAATGCGTCGTGCTGTACCCCAGCATCAAGGATGGAAAAGCCCCCCGTTACCTTGATTTGCTGAAGAAAAACAGCATCCCCCTGGTGTTCCTCAACGGCCGGTATGAGAATGTGGACGCGCCCTGCGTCATGACGGACCTTAAAGATCTGTGCCAAAAATGCGTGGATCATCTGTTTGAACAGGGTTACGAAAGACCCATTTATATGGGCGCGTGCCGCAAAATTTACAGTAGCCGGAAAAAGATCGAGTATTTCAGCAAAGCCATGAGAAGCCACGGCGCGACGTTTGAGCAGGATGATTACATCGAGCTGGAGCATACCAACTATCAGTGCGCTTTTGCCGCCGTGGAGAAGCTGCTGTCCTCCTCCAAGGCCTTCGACGCGGTCATTACGGGGGATACCTATTCCGGCTTTGGCGCGCTCAACGCATTGCGGGAGCATGGCGTCAGCGTGCCCGGAGAAGCGGCGATCATTCATTTTGAAAACTTTATGAAGCCTGACCTGTGCGCCATGCGCATGACCTGTGTGGAGCTCGACGTTCCCAGGATTGCCCGGGCGGTTTTAAATACGATAGAATGCTTGATACGCGGAGAAGCGACGGCTGATCTATGGCAGCCCTGCAAGCTGGTTGTTCGTGATTCCACGGGGAAGAAATCATAGAAGAAGATAAAGCGCTTTAGAAGAAAGGAGGGATCAAAATTTTTTTACCAGAATTTAAAGCGCTTTAAACAGATAAGTCAGTTTTTTGATAAATATGAAAGGGGAACTTTGATGAAAAACACACGTAGGTTTTTAGCGTTCCTGACAACGGTCGCGCTTTGCCTCACGGTTACGGCATCCTTTGCCGAGTCGAGGCCCAAGCTTACCATGATGTTCTCCGCCGGCGGCTCCGGCAACGCGCTCAAGAGCAGCGCCGAACGCTTTGGCGAGCAAAACGGCGTGGACGTGGAGGTGCTGCTGTTCTCTATTTCCGAAGTGTACGAGAAGCAGGTGCTGGCGCTCTACGGCAAGGTTGGCACGCCTGATCTCATTGCCATGGATGACACTTGGTTTCCCTTGATGAAGGAGTACCTGTCGCCGCTGGAGTTTGACGAGGCGTTTAACAACGCCTTTATTCCCTCCATGCGGGAATCCTGGATGGCGGGCCAAGTGCAGTACGGCGTGCCCGTGCGCATGGGCGGCGAGGTAATCGTTTACCGCAAGGATGTGCTGGAAGCCGCCGGAATCGATCCCATGTCCCTGACCACGTGGGAAGCCGTTTACGCCGCGGCCCAGAAGCTTACCGACGCGGACGCGGGCGTCTATGGCTGGGTGGGCGGCTATAACGAGGCGGCCTATCTGGTGGCGATCTGGCTCAATATAATGAGCTCCTATGGCGTGGACATCTTCAATGAGGATCAAACGGGCTTTGCCTTCAATACGGAAATGGGCGTCAAGGGCACGCAGATGTTCGTGGACCTGACCGCCCGGTGCGCCACGCCCGGCATTTTGAGCTATGGCTATTCCGAGGAGATTGAAGCGCTGCAAAACGGAAGCGCGGTTATGGGCCAGCTCTGGAGCGCGCGCTATGCCTCCGTGGATAAGGAGGGCTTGGAGCACTACGGCCGGTACGACGTGCTGCCCTTCTACCCGTACGGCGAAGGCAGCGGCCTTCAAACAGGCGTAGACCGCGTGAACGGCTGGGGGATCGGTATCAACAAATATTCGGAAAACCAGGAGCTTGCGAAAGAATTCCTTGCATTTGTCGGCTCCTATGAGGAGCAGCTCCGTCTGGCGGTGGAGATGAGCAACTCGCCCGTGTGCTCCGGCATTTTCCAGGAGGAAAGCTATCTTGCCGTCGCGCCCGTGGCCTCTAATATGGAATCCGCCATGGCGAACGGTATTGCGCGGCCTCAACATATCCTGTGGGCGGAGATCGAGGCTTCCATATCCCTGTATTTGCAAAGGGCCGTCATCGGAGAAATCACGGCTGCGGAAGCCCTTGAGCAGGCGGAAAAGGCCTGCCTGGAGATTCTTGGCCAATAAGCGCGGCTTTTCACCGGCGCCGCGCCGGCGCTCATACCCCGGCGCGGCGCCAGGAACCGTTCAGGAGACGATGATCGTGAGCAAAAAATACGATTTGCGGCAAGCGGAGCGCCAGCGCTATGCGATGCGGTATATCTGGCCGGCACTGATCTACCTTGGCTGCGTGCTCTTCATTCCCCTTGCCTTCAGCGTGGTCGCCAGCTTTTTTCGATGGGATCTGATGCCGGAACGTATCCAGTTCGCCTGGCTTGACAACTATAAAAAATTTTTTTCCAGCGAGGAAACGCTGAACTCCGTATCCATTACCGTGCAGTTCATGCTGATTACCGTTTCAGCGGAAATGATACTTGGGTTCCTGATCGCCATGTTTTTGAACGCAAAATTCAAGGGAAACCGATTTGTACGGGGCGTCGTGCTGCTGCCGATGATGCTGTCGCCAACGGTTGTCGCGCTGATGTGGAAGATGATTCTCAACGCGGACCGGGGAATCCTAAACCGCCTGCTAAGCCTGACGCTTGGCAAGGGCGCGGAACAGGTATGGCTGGGCAAGGACTGGGCGTTTTTCACGATCATCGCGGTGGATATCTGGATGAACACCTCCTTTGTGGTGCTGACGGCCTTGGCCGGGCTTCAGTCCATCTCAACGGAGATCATCGAAGCTGCCAGAATCGACGGCGCCAACTGCCTTCAGCGAACCTTCCACGTGGTTTTGCCCATGATGCGCCAAATCATTTTGGTCGCTCTGATCTTCAGAACCACCTTCGCGCTGCGCAATTTCCCGCTGCCCTGGGTGCTCACAGCGGGCGGTCCGGCAAACCTGACCAATGTATTCGGCATCGAACTGTATAAACAGGCGTTTCAATACTACCATATCGGTTATGCTTCAGCGATGTCCTGGCTGCTGATCCTGGTAACGTTTGGGTTCAGCGTCCTGTATACGCGCGCGACGCTAAAGAAGGAGAGCAAAGCATGAAAACGATCAGGAACTTTGATGTAGCGGTCGTGGGCAGCGGTCCGGCGGGCATCGGCGCGGCCCTGGCCGCGGCGCGCTGCGGGGTCCGCACGCTGCTGATTGAAAAAAACAGCGTGCTGGGCGGGCAGATGACCTCCGGGCTGGTCACGGGTTTTCACGGGTTTCGCGCCCATGACGGCTTCACCCAAAAGGGCGACGGCTCCGTTTTGATGACCGACCGCCGTACCCCCATGATGGTCAAGGGGCTGCCCCTGGAGATCATGAACCGCCTGGCGGAGAAGGGCGCGGCCTACATGGAAGCGGACGATCCTCCCATGCGGGTGGAGTACGACCCGGAGGCGCTTATTCCGCTGCTGTTCCAAATGTGCAAGGAAAGCGGGGTGGAGCTGCTGTTGGATACCTTCGTCTTTGGCGTGGAAATGGATCGCAACCGTATCCAGCGCGTCCGTGCGGCCAACAAGTCCGGCGAGGTATGCGTTGAGGCGAAGGTCTTTGTGGACGCTTCGGCGGACGGCGACCTGCTGGCCTGGTCCGGCTGCGAATACAGCATGGGCGACGCCCAAACCGGCAGGTGTATGCCCCTTTCCGTCTATCAGGTGCTTGGCGGGGTCGATCTCCAAAAGACGTTAGATTATCTTCGGGAAAATCCGGACGACCTGCACATATCCACCGTCGGGCGGTGGCAGGAGATGTATGACAAGGGCGCCCCCGTCTCGCTGACGGGCTTTAGGCGGCTGGTGAGGAAGGCCGCGGAGGCGGGCGATTATCCTTGCGCGCTGAACCTGGAAACCAAGCTGCCCAATCCGATCTTTGACATCCAGACCAGCTGGATGCGCAGGGGCATGGTCAAGCTGCTGGTGGATATGGCCTACGGCATCGACATCACCGACGGCGACGAGCTCACCAAGGCCGAGGCGGATATGCGCATGAATCAGGCGCCCGGAATCTTCCAATTCATGAGGAAATATGTGCCCGGCTTTGAAAGCTGCTACCTCCTTTACACCGCGCCGTTAATCGGCACGCGCGAATCCCGCCGGCTCAACGGCTTGTATAGGATTAACAAGGAAGACGTGCTGAACAACCGGCGTTTTCAGGACAGCGTCGCCCGCTGTGGACGCGCCATGAACGTGCATAGCTCCGGAGGCGGCGGCCAGACCTCCGAGCGGGGCGGGCAGCAGTGGATCGAGGCGGAGAGTCCGGAGGGATTCGACGTGCCCTACCGCGCGCTTATGCCGGTAACGGTTGAAAACCTGCTGGCCTCGGGCCGCTGCATCAGCGTGGACCGGGATGCGCTGGGTTCCGTGCGCGGCGAGCCGGTTTGCATGGCGACGGGCGAAGCCGCGGGCGTCGCGGCGGCTCTTGCCGCCCAAGGCGGACGGGCGGTTCAGGACGTGCCTGTGGCGGAGCTTCAGAAGCTCTTGCTAAAGAGAAATGTGATTCTGTAGGCAAAGGAGCTTTTAAAATGAAAAGGTTCTTGCGCTCGGCCTGGTTTGGAGCGGTTTCCACGTTGCTGTGCGCGGCGGTCATTCTGCCGATTTTGTGGATGGCGCTGTTGTCTTTCAAAAGCCAGGCGGAGATACTGAAATGGCCGCCCGACCTTCTGTTTGTGCCGACGCTGGAAAACTATGCGGCCATCTTCCTGTCCCAATCCACCCAGC
>DBGEOK010000104.1:0-27389 GCA_048370855.1 Candidatus Limiplasma sp.
GCGTTCGCGGCCCCAATGATTTGATGGGTTGACGGAGGGAAGCGGCAGCCCTGTGGGCTGTTCGCCAAAGGCGAAAGCGACCCGGAGGATATCAAGCGAAACGAGAACGCCGCCCGGCAGGGCGGCGGGCGACGATTGAGCTTGCGGGAGACGGAGGGAAGCGGCAGCCCTGTGGGCTGTTCGCCGAAGGCGAAAGCGACCCGCAGGATATCAAGCGATACGAGAACGCCGCCCGGGAAGGGCGGCGGGCGACGATTGAGCTTGCGGGAGACGGAGGGAAGCGGCAGCCCTGTGGGCTGTTCGCCAAAGGCGAAAGCGACCCGGAGGATATCAAGCGAAACGAGAACGCCGCCCGGGGAGGGCGGCGGGCGACGATTGACAAACCTACTTCGGGGTGGCTTGGAGGGGCCTCGGCCCCTCCAAGCGAAATCATATCGCCCGGCTTCTCCAGCGGCGAAAATTTCAATCGCCGACTGAAAATCGGCGTTTGAAACCCTGGCCGGGGCGGCTCTGCCCGTTACAGCAGATATTCCTTCCTGCCGGCAGGGCGGCCCTTCATTTCCTCGGCCTTTTTCACATATTTTTCGCTGGCGTTTCCAAGCACCGCGTAGCTGGCGATCTTGCTTTCCTCTACGCCGGGCTGGTTAAACGCGTCGATGTCCAGCAGCTCGCCCGCGTAAGCCGTCGCCATCTCAAAGAAGAACAGAAGCTGCCCGACCGTGTAGGCGTTGACCTCCGGCAGCACGATCGTCTGGCTCATGCGCCCGGAGCGGAACAGCGCGTATTCCGTGCCCCGGCGTTCCGCGTCGATCAGGGCGTTCAGCGTTTTGCCGCCCAGGAAGGCCACGTCCGGAAATGCCTCGCATCCATGCGAAATTTCATATTCGGTGCGGAACTTGCCCACCTTCAGGAATGTGATCACCTTATCGTAGGGTCCCTCGGTGTAGAGCTGAAGCTGGCTATGCTGGTCGGTCACGCCCAGCGCCTTGGTGGGCGTCTGCCCTACGTTTACGGCCATTCCCTTGCGGGTTACGCTCTTGCCCAGGCTTTCGGCCCAAAGCTGGCAAAACCAGTCCGCCATATACTTGAGGCTGTCGGCATACGGCATGACCACCTGAACGTTTACTTCCATCTCCTGCATGGCGATATATTGAAGCACCGCCTCCAGCAGGGCGGGGTTCTTCCACACGTCGCCGCTTTGGCAGCGCGCGTCCATCGCGGCCGCCCCCTCCAGCATCGCCCGGATGTCGATGCCGCAGACCGCGGCGGGCAGCAGGCCCACGGGCGTCAGCTCGCTGAACCGCCCGCCTACGCTGGAGGGGATATGGAACAGCTCAAAGCCGTTTTCCTTTGCCAGCTTGATCAAATTCCCCTTTTCGCTGTCCGTGGTGGCGATGATATGCTTCTGCCAGCCCTCGCCGACCTCTTTTTTCAGCCGATCGGAAACAATCAGGTATTGGCTCATGGTTTCCGCCGTGGCGCCGGATTTGGTAATCACGTTAAAGCACGTCTTTTGAACGTCGATCACGTCCAGCAGCGCGGCCATACGCTCCGGGTCGATATTATCCTCCACGTAAAGGCGGGGGCCTCCGCGCTTTTCGGCGGGCAGCTCGTTGTAATGCAGGTGATTCAGCGCCTGTTGGATAGCGATAGGGCCAAGCGCGCTGCCGCCGATGCCCAGCACCACAAAAGCGTCAAATTTCTTCCGCACGTCTTCGGCCACGCTTTCGATATGCCGGACGACTTCCTCCTGGTTATAGGGCAGCTCCATCCATCCCAGCCAGCCTGTGCCGCGGTTTTTTTGCACGCCTCTCTGCGCGGCGGCCGCGGCCTCGCTCATGCCGTCCACCTGATCGGCGTCGATGCCGTATTGAAAGCCGATGATATCGCTCATCATGTGATTAACGTCCAGGACGATGGGTTCACGAAGATCCTTTGCCATATGCGTTCCACCCTTTCCCCTCATTTCATTGCACAGGAATAGTATAGCATAATTTCCCCGGTTTTGAAACGTTCTTTTGGCAAAATGAGGAACGGTCGCTCCCCCATCCGACGGTGAAAAAGGGCTGATAGGGAGCCGCATGAGCGGATTGTACGCTGTCAGGCGCAACGCCACGCGCAAGCTCGGTTTGCGCGGAGCGGGCCCGCCGGGTTTACACCGGGGCCCGGATTCGGTATACTGATACCTGACGAAACGGGAAGGGGCGGCGCGGAGTGTTTATCGACGTCAACGGAATTACGCTGTATTATGAAACGGAGGGCCAAGGACGACCGGTCGTCCTGCTGCACGGCAACAGCGAGGACCATACCGCAATGCGGAGCGTATCCTCCCTGATGAAGGACCGCTACGCGGTGTATTGCCTGGACAGCCGCGGGCATGGGCAAAGCAGCCCGGCGGACCGGCTCAGCTATGGCGATATGGCGGACGACGTCGCCCGTTTCATCCAGGCGCTTCGGCTTGAGCAGCCGATTCTGATCGGCGCCAGCGACGGCGCGATCATCGGGCTGCTCCTTGCCATCCGCTATCCCGACCTTGCCGGCGGGCTGATCTCCGCAGGGGCCAACCGCCATCCCAAGGAGCTCCGGGGATGGTTCCGGGCGCTGCTCCGGCTGAGCGCCTTTGGCAAAAAGCCCGATCCCAGGCTCGCGCTCATGCGGGAGGAACCCAACCTCACCGGCGACATGCTCGCCCAAATCCGCATCCCGGTACTGGTGCTGGCGGGCCAATGGGACATCCTTGCCCAAAAGCATACCCGCGGGCTCGCGGAAGCCATTCCGGGCGCGGCGCTTCGCATCCTGCCCGGCGAGACGCATTCCAGCTATATTACGCACGCGCAAAGGCTGCTGGACGCCTCCGGGGATTTTCTCAAATCCCTGGAAACGCGGGAGGAGAGCGCCGGGAACGAATAGCCGCCGGCAGGGTCAGGCCCTTTCCGGCGCGCCGCCCCGATCCTTTCTCCACGCCCGCAGCCGGCAGTTGATCCGGCGGCCGCCCTCCGGCAGCAGCGTCTCGTTCCGCCAGCGGAACGTTTCCCCGGTCAGTTCAGAAAAAATCCAGCGCTGATCAGGCCGGTTCATGACAGTGCAGACGATTTCTTCCCCAACCCTGCGAACCTCCAGCCGCGTCATGGCCTTCGCGCACGCGTAAACCATCTCATATCCCTCTTTTTCCGGATGGAAAACGCGGATCGCGGCGCCATATTCCCCATCCGGCTGCGGGTTGACATCCTTGGTGGCCCTGGAGGGACAAATGAACAAATCCTCGATCGCGCCGCCGTCCAGCGCCCGGCGAAAAAGCCATTCCCCCTCCAGACGCCGTTCTTCCGCCTCGCCCTCATGGTCCACATACGCAAAGTCCCAATCCCCAAGCAGCGGCGCGTACCAGTCGTACTCCTTCGGAATCCGGCTCTCGCCCGAGGTAAGCGCGCTTAAAAAGGCTTCTCCCTGCATGCCGTTCATCCCATCAACACCTCCGGCTCATCTGGAAGCGTCCGCCGGCGGCTCCCGGGAGCTTTGCCCGCAAGCAGCCTCGGGCGGCTTCCCCGCTTCTCCGGCCGCCGGCGTTTTCCCCCCCTCGGCGTCACGCCTTCGCTTCCTTACCCATACGTCCCCGGCGTTCAGCGAGCCTGAAGCCCGCGCCGCGCACAGGCCGCCCAGCCGGAAATCGCCGGCCCGGCCTAAAAATGCCCACCGCTTCGGCCATAGGCCGCCTCGGTGGGCAACGCTTCCTACATCTTCTTTAGCCGATTTTCTGACCGCATTTCGGGCAGAACTTGGCCCCGGCAGCCGTCTTTTCTCCGCAGCCCGGGCAAAACGCGCCGGCGGCGACCGCCTGCTGCGCGCCGCATTCCGGGCAGAACCGGCTTCCCGCCGCGATGGCCTTGCCGCAGGAACCGCATGCGACCGTCGCGCCGCCGGGCGCCGCCTGCTGGGCCGCGGCGTTCGCGCCCATGCTCTGGGTAAACATCTGCCCCATCATCGCGCCCGCTCCCATGCCGACGCCCATGCCCGCCATGCCGCCGTTCGGGTTGCCGGCGGCCTCGCGCATCGCCTCCGCCGCCTGATACTGGGTGTATTTGTTCAAATCGCCCACCACGCCCATGGAGGTACGCTTGTCAATCGCCTTCTCCACCTCTTCCGGCAGGCTGATATTCTCAATCACAAAATTGCTGAGGGTCAGGCCGATGGCCTCGATCTTGGGGTTGATCTCCTGAAGCACAAACCCGGACAGCTCCGTGTAGTTGGCCGCGAGATCCAGCGCGGGAATCTTGCTTTGCGCGATGGCGTCGCTGAGCCCGCTGACCACGACGCTCTTGATCTGCCCCTCCACGCCCTCTACGGTAAACAGGGAGCTTGTGCCGAATACCTCCTTCATAAAGGCCGTCGGGTCCTTCACGCGGAAGGAAAAGGAGCCGAACGCCCGGATCCGTATCATGCCGAATTCCGCGTCCCGCATCATCACAGGATTGCTGGTTCCCCATTTACGGTCCATGAACTGCTTGGTGTTGATAAAGTACAAATCGCTTTTAAACGGCGAGTTAAACCCGAACTTCCAAGCCCTCAGCGCCGTCATAACAGGCAAGTTCTGCGTGCTCAGCTCGTGCCGGCCGGGGCCGAACACATCCGCCAGTTGCCCCTCGTTGACGAAAATCGCCGCCTGGCTCTCGCGCACGGTTAGCTGCGCGCCCATCATGATCTCCTTGCCGTTCATATCATACTTGTGCACCATGGTGTTACGGCTGTCATCCGTCCATTCAATGACGTCGATTAACTGGCCGCCCACGATATTCCTGATAAAACCCATCGTCCTTCTCCTTTCAAAGCGCCGCGCGCACCTGTTTACAGCGTCAACCGCTCCGCGGTCAGCTCCGAGAGCCCGGCAATCCGCCGCACCTCGAGCACCTTCATCTCCAAGCCCAGGTAGCGCTCGATCTGCTCCACCGTCTCCTGAACAAAATCATAAGCCATATTCTCGCTCAAGCCGTTTTCCGGGTCAATGGGGTAGCAAAGCACGCGAACCTCCTCGGGCGAAATGACCGCCACATGCAAAAGCATGTGGTCGTGCTCCGTGCCGAAAAAATTCCGAAGCGCGGTTTCCAGCCGCTCGCTGCCATAGTGCCAGCGTTCCTCGAGAAAATCGTCCCCATTGGGCAGCGCCAGCCGCGCAAGCACGCACGGTACCTCCGGCCGCTCGGCGCAGCGGTACAGGCGTAGCTGCTTGGCCATTTCAGCCGCGCTGGGTACCAGGCCGCTCAGCGCCTTTTTCATCCACCGGTTCCGCTGTTGCCTGAACATATATACGTCGTCATGCTCGTCGTTGGAGTCGTCCGCGTGTAAACGGGTCAGCAGGCGCGATACCTCATGGATGGTGTGAAGCTGTTCTTCCGGCGTTTCTTCAATCGCAAAAACCGGCAGATTGGGATATTGGTCGTCCAGGTACGCGCAAAGCGGCTCCATAGCGGGAGATTGATCCAGGGCAATGGCGTCGATGTGGTGTTTCTGCATGCAATCGACCGCCTCCGCCATGCCGGCGCGCAGGCGCGGAGGCCGGAAACCCATAGCCTCCCAGCCTTCCATAGCGGCAAACATCTCCCTGACGCTCTGGTTTTCGGTGACGATCAGCAACCTGTACACTCATCTACCTCCGTCCAGTGGTTTATGGCAACGTACCCATTATACAATGCCGGCATCGAAATTTCAATGGCTGGCGAAATTTGAGGCATGCCCTCCCGCAGCGCCGC
Organism: Candidatus Limiplasma sp.; assembly: GCA_048370855.1. Taxonomy (GTDB): domain Bacteria; phylum Bacillota; class Clostridia; order Christensenellales; family Aristaeellaceae; genus Limiplasma. The sequence goes on from DBGEOK010000104.1 coordinate 5,742, forward strand.
AATAGATCCCGAACGCCCGCAAGGGAAAATAGGAAGGACAAGGCAAAGCCGGCGACCGCCGAACGGCGGGCAACGGAAGCCGTAAGGAGCCTTGTCTCCGCGTCATGCCCGCAGGGCACAGAATTGTGCCGCACGCCGCGGAAATGTTGATCGCATGGGCTTCCCGGCTGAAAAAATTTTTTCGCCGCAAAAAATAGTACTACTTTCTATCGATCAGGCGGAAACACAATGCTTAACTCTGCTTGCGAAGCGTAAAAATATGATCGGCATTGCTCGCCGCCGACTCGATATGCGGCTGGCGGCCGCAGGCCGCGCGCTCCGCTCCGGCAACCCGGCCCTTTGCTTGGGCCGCGAGCGCGGCCCAAGCAAATGGATTTCCAAAGGCGAAGCCCTGAGGCGGCGGAGCCTCCCAACGTTCCCTCCCGCGCAGGCCTCTCCTCCCCAAAGAGTCCCCCTTGGCGGTTCGCTTCGACAGAAACTGTCGAAAACCGACAGTATTTTCCCTTGTATCCCCCGCCAGAAGCATCTATAATCATCATGATGATCGACGGAAAGGGAAAAGGGAACGCGCCGGCTCCCTTTGCACGCTAAGGAGGAAAATAATGAACCGGGACGTTCCGGAGAGCTCGGAAGAAGAAACGGATTCGCTGAAGGAAGCCTATCGGCGGCTGTATGAATTGCTTGACGAGGGCAACCAGCCGTCAAGCGTCTGCGTCGTCATGCAGATGCAGCGAATCGAGAAGATACTCGATAGCGGCCGGCAAGACGAATAGGCGTTTTCAGCCGCCGCGGCGAAGCGTACCAAGCGTCAGACAGGCGGCTTGCTTCTTGTCAATCATTCAAAAAACGAGTAAGCATCCTCCCAACAAGGGTAAATATTGACAATATGATATTCCAAAGGGCGAGGCTGTCCCCTGCGATCTTTTCACCAGGCCCGCCGCGTTTGCGGTCATTCCGGTTTTTCCGCTTTGCCGTCCCAAGCCGCCGCGCGGCTTTTCAGGCGCTCGTTGACCCGTTCCCTCAGCAGCGTATAGCCCACCGATGTCAGCGGGATAAAGAGCAGCATGCCGATAATCCCCATCAGCCCCTCGCCCAGAACCACCGCGAACAGCACCCAGATCGACGGAAGCCCGATGGCGTTGCCCATGACATGCGGATAGATCAGATTGCCTTCAATTTGCTGTAAAACCAGGAACATCACCACAAACCACAGCGCCTGGACGGGATCGTTCATTAAAATCAGCAGCGCGCCCGCAATGCAGCCCATCCAGGCCCCGATCACGGGAATCAGCGCGGTTACCGTAATGAACATGCTGATCAGCAGCACAAAGGGCATCCCAAACGCGGTCATCGCCAGGAAGAATAAGCCGCCCAGAATCAGCGCCTCCAGGCACTGGCCGGTAATGAAGGAAGAGAACGTGCGCTCCGCCAGCCTCGCTATCCGCATAGCCTCGCTCACAACGCCGGACTTGAGGTAGGCGGCCATCAGCCTCGCCGCCTGAGACCGTAGGCGCTCCTTGGCAAAGAGGAAGTAAATGGTGAACATGATGGTAAAAAACACGCTCAGCACGTTCTGATAGACCGTGCCGATCACCGTGCCGGAGAACGCCGCGCCCTTGAGCAAAAGGTTCAGCATATCCATCAGCTTCGCATCCATCTGCTCGACCGAAGGCAGGGTGAAGCTGGCGTTCAGGTACTGGCTTAGGTCAAAGCCGTAAGGCTTCAGCCAGTCGCTGACCCGCGCCACAAAGCCGGGAATGGCGTTGACAACGGTTACGATGGTATTGATGATTTCCGGTATAATGAGCGAGAGCAGCAGATAGACGACCGCCAGCACCAGCGCGATTACCAGCACCATCGCCACAGGCCGCTTGAGCCGTTTGGACCAGTCCGCGCGGTCCATCACCCGAAGCGCGCGCGTTTCCAAAAACCGCATGGGCACGTTCAGGATAAACGCCAGGCACGCTCCCAGCAGGAAGGGCGATAGAATCAGCCATAGCGTTGCCAGAAAACCCAGCACGCCCTCCGCGCGCTGGAACAGGAAATAAATTGCGATCAGGCATGCGCCCAGCAGCAGCGTTTGCTTAAACTTCTTTCGATCCATAGGTCCCGCTCCTTTCTCGCGCGTCCGCGCGCGGGCCTTCCTTATCATACCACAGCCGGGGTGGGGAAAGGAAGCGAAAAAGCGAATCGCTTTGTAAAAAAGGAGAGGATCTGCAGAGCGTCGGAAAAGTTAGCCCTTCGGCGAGCTTTTCCGACGAGAACCGCTGTTTCGGCCAAGGCCGAAACTTCCCAGCCAGGGTTTCAATCACCGATTTTAAATCGGGGATTGAATTTTCGCCAAAGACGAAAACAGTGCGCTCGTGCTGGCACGGGCACACCGCCCGCCGCCTGGCGCAGCCAGGCGAACCGATTTTTTGGAGGGGACGCAGCCCCTCCAAGCCACTCCAAAACGGGTTTGTCAACGGTCTGAGGATTTGGAAGATCATTTTCGATTCCGTCACCATTTGTTCATTTTTTTCTGGTATAATATAGGCAGGGAAAGGCGCTATTCACCACATCGGTCCTTTCCGCAAAGGAGAAACCGGCATGAAGAAGCGGGGCATTGGCAAAATCGTCCGGCGGAGCGTCTGCGTGCTGCTGGCCGCTTACCTGCTGGCCGCCGTCCTTCCTTACGCCTTCGTGCCCGCGCCGCCGGCCACGGAGGCTGCCCAAGCCTGGCAAAGCGCGGCTGTGGGCGACCGCGCGACCATTCTTCCAACGGGGGAACAGGCGCTGGACGCGCGGCTCAACCTGATCGCCAACGCTCAATCCTCCCTTGTCGTGGGCACTTACCTCTTCGCGGACGACGAAAGCGGGAAAACGATCGCCGCCGCGCTGCTGAGCGCCGCGGAGCGCGGGGTTCATGTGCGCGTGCTGACCGACGGACTGGTTGGCTGGGCAAACCTGCTGGGCAGCGACCTGGGCTACGCCATGGACGCGCACCCGAACATCGAGCTACGCTATTATAACCCCCTCAACCTTCTGGCTCCGTGGGGCCTGAACGCCCGCTACCATGAAAAATATGTGCTGGCGGACGACCGCATATTTGTGCTGGGCGGACGGAACGTTTCCGATGAATTTCTGACCAACGAAGACGACCCGCATTATAACTACGACATGGATGTGCTGGTATACCGGGACGCCCCGGCCGGCGACAGCGCGGCCGCCGCTTTGTCCGCCTATTTCGACGGCCTGTGGGATACGCTGTGCGCGCCCCAGTTTGAGGCCGTGCCCGGCTACCGCCGGGAAGCGGTGGATAAACTACGCGCCTCGCTGGCGCTGCGGTATGAGACGATTTGCAGGGAGCGCGCCGAGGCCGTCGCCCCCATGGATTGGGGCGGCCTGACCGTCCCAATCGACGGCTTTGCGCTGTTAACCAACCCCACCTCGCCATCCGTCAAAGCGCCGGCGCTGTGGACGCAGTTGATCGGCCTGATGCGGCAGGCCGAGGAGCGCGTATGGATTCAAACGCCTTACCTCGTTCTTAACAGCCAGATGCGCGACGATCTGGCGGAAGCCGCCGCGCTGCCCACCGAGTTTGCGGTGCTTACAAACTCACGGGCGGTCGGCAATAACATCGTCGCCTCGGCGGACCTGCTGCTTCAAAGAGGAACGCTCACCCGCATGGACATGACGCTTTACGAATTTCAGGGAGACGCGTCCATGCATACCAAGACCATGCTGATCGACCACGACCTGAGCGTATTTGGTTCCTTTAACTTTGACATGCGGAGCGCCTACATCGATACCGAGGTGATGCTGGCGGTGAAAAGCGAGGAAATCAACGCCATGCTGGAGCGGCATATGCTGGCTATGCGCGCGCAGTCGCTGCCGGTGGAAGACGACGGCAGCTACGGCGTCAACGGAGGCGCGCGCCCCGCCGAAATCCCCTGGGGCAAGGACCTGCTCATCCATATCGCCTCGCCGTTTATCCTGCTGGTTCGTTTTCTGGTGTAGCCAATCGATCCTAAAAACCCCGCCGACAAACGTGAAAGGAGCGCAAGCACATGAAAAAGAAGCTAACAAAGCAATACTGGGGCTGGGGCATCCACGTGGACGCCAAGGGCAACTTGCACGACGTTTTTCCGGCCGCCCGAAACGACCGGGAAACGGGCGGCGGCAACAAAAGCAAGCGCGTCTGGCGTGTCAAGCCGAGGGCGTATAAGCCGATATTGGCAAAGTCATGAAACCCTCCAGTCGGGCCGAGGGTTCAGGGCGCTGACAAACCTATTTTGGAGCGGCTTGGAGGGGCCGAGGCTCCTCCAAATCAAATCGGTTCGCCTGGCCCCGCCAGCGGCGGAGAGCGTGCCCGTGCTGGCGTGGGCACGCTGTTATCGCCTTTGACGAAAGTTTCAAGCACCGATTTGAAATCGGTGATTAAAATCCCGGCTGGGGAGTTTCGGCTTTAGCCGAAACTCCAGTTCCCGGCGGAAAAGATCGCCGAAAGGCGGACTTTTCCCCCGCGCTCTTGAAAATCCGGCGGTCGCTCCGCCGCAACAGGCGGCAGCCCCCTTGGGGAGCCCGGCGCGGCAAAAAGGACTACGTCCTTTTTTGGCAATTCGGAAAATGGGGCTTCAGCGGGGAGGGGACGTAGGGAAGCGGCGGCTCGCAAGCCCTTGCCGGCGTCACGGGCGATCCCCTATCGTCTTTTGATCTGAACGCCGCGGCCCCTCCAACCCACCCCGAAAGGGGATATCTTTACCATCCTAAGCCGCCCTCGCCGGGCGGCTTGATTTTTTCCGGACAAAGCATCCGCCCGGCGGTCCCGTTTTGCGGGCCGCCGGGCGAACGCGCATGCATCCGTCACTTCGCCGGCCCTCCCGGGCCGCCGTCTGGCGCGGCCAGCCCCGGAAAGTCGGAAAGGATCAGCCTTGCCTCATTTGTGGCGAAGGAAATTTCTCCCGCGCCCACCACGCAGCGGTAGCGCTTCGTCGAAAGGGCGTCTGGATTGACCTTGACAATCCGCAGCGTTTTCTCCCGCGCGCCCTCGATGTTCCGCCACGCCGCTTCGCGTTCTTCCCCGGAAGCGGGCGCTCCGAAAGGCTGCCGCGCCCCTTGCTTAGCCAGCCGCGCCACGTCAAGCTCCTGCCACTGGTAGCAAAGCGTGAGGCCGGCATCCACTGTCGCATGAACCGAAAGCACGGCGCCAACCTCCGTTACGGGCGCGTCATACAGCGGGTCCACCATCAGCACGGGCGCCACGGCCTCTCCGGTTCCCAAATCCGTTTTCTCCGCCGACAGAACAGGTTCCACAATATTTCCGGGCTGCGGGGACGTCTCAGCCCCCTTCTCCGGCGGAGGCTCCGCCGTCGCGGCGTCGCCCGCCGCCGGGCCCGCCGTTCCGCCGCAGGCTTCATCCTTGGCCGGCGCGCGCTCCGGTACGGTTACGGGGTCAAGCGCCGCGTCCCCTGCCTGGGCAGCGTCCGGCGTCGGGCCCGCGCCCTCCATCTGAATCTCCTTTTCCGGAACAGCCTTCGCGTCCGGCTTCCGTACTTGCCGATCATCCTCAGCCGCGCTCGGCGCGGCCGCAACAGCCTGTGCGTCCGGCGCGCCCGTCTGAGCCTGCGGAAGCTCCGCGGCGCATGCCGGCATGGCCGTCGCGCTCCAGAGAAACGCGACGCAGAGCGCCGCCGCCGCTTTTTTGCGCGTCAACGTCTTCATTGCTTTCTCCCCCATCCTTGGCGGGCTCGCGCCCGCGGTTCCATTGTAATGCATCGGGGCCGGAAAGTCACGTATGATGTTGTAACATTCTCAAAGGAGCGCCTTTTCAAGCCGCGCATGCGCCCGCCTGCTACTTTCCAGCCGGCGCTCCCCTCCGCGAACGAAAAAGCAGAACGACACCCGGAAGCCGCCGCGCCGGCCTCCGGGTGTGATGATTCAACAAAATCGGTCGTTTACGTCTCCTGAGCGATGATTTCAGGCCAAACGGCATCGTACAGTCGCTTGCATTCCCTCACGTGGAAACGGGCGATTTCGGGCCAGGCGCTCTCGTCCAGGATTCCCTTATCCTTCAGCTCCCTCATGATTTTGCTGGATTTTTGATTGCTTCCCCGTTTCCAACCAAACATTGCTCCCGCTCGTTTTTCAATCGTGTCGCGCTTCATAAAAAGCTTATCGAATATCGCCTTGTTCACGGCAGCATCGGACGCCTCAAAATAAAACTCCACCCGCGCGTTGTCCAGGTTGGCAACGCAGGTCAGGTAAATCCCGCCCAGCCCCACATAACCGTTGATCCAGTTCGACGTACCCGGATGCACGTTGCCAAAGGGGCCGCCCTCGCCAAATTCCTCCTGAAGAAGCGGCAGCAGCGTCGCCCAATACCTTTTGCGCAAGCCGAAGCGCCCGTTGTCGTCGCCCTGGTCCAGCGCCGCGTTCTCGTTGCGTAAATAAATCATCAGATCGGAAGGGTCAACGCCGTAAAGCGCAAAATACCTGCGAAGCTGGTGCAGCTTCTGCTGCGTGCTGTTTTTGGTAGAAACATACAATCCTTCGTCAATACGGAACGCATTCTTGAAAGCATCCTCTTGGTCTGAAAGGCCGCTGGAGATGTCCGGCTCGGCGTCGGGGTTGAGCAGCAGCAGGGAAACCGTGGTCAGCCGCTGCTGGCCGTCGATAATCAAGTATTCCTCCTGATGGCCGTCCTCGCTCTGAACGGATACGACGCTTCCGAAAAAGTGACTTTTTAAATTGGAGGCGATCATTTTGACCAAATCGTCATACAGCCTCTTGCACTGCTCGGTTTTCCAGTCATAGCCGCGTTGATAAACAGGAATGATGAAGCGCTTCGACGCGCCGTCCAGGTACTTGATGAATCGTTCCGCAATGCCGTTCATAGCTTCCTCCGTATATCGTCTGGCAAATAGCGACCCGCTTTGATCCCGCGCGAACGCCCTCTTCTTTTGTAAAGAATGGCAGTCTTATTATTCCTTGCCGGCCGCCGAGCGTAAAGAGAAAAAAGTCTCCGACAGCCTGCCGGCTTCAGCCGCGCGCAATCCTGAAAACGCCCGTCCGCGCGTTTTACCGGAATACGCGGACGGGCCGGGACAGTTGATAAGCTCTATTGGGAACCGCGAGCGCGGCCCAGGCATGGTACAAGCCCTTGCCGGAGTCGTATGCGGGAATCCCCGTTTCGGCGGAAAAGACCGCCGTCGGGCGGCCCTTTTCGGCGGGCTCCCCGCGCTGAAAACGCCTCACCTTACAGCAGAATGCAAATCATTCCGCCGCTTCCTTCGTTGATAATTTTAGAAAGCGTTTCCTGCACCTTTTCCTGCGCGTCGGCGGGCATCCGCATCAGCTTGTTGCTAAGCCCCTCCCGCACCAGCTCGTGCAGGCTTTTGCCAAAGAAATTGGTGTTCCAAATGCTTTGCGGGTCGTTCTCAAATTCCTCCAGCAGGTATCGCACAAGCTCCTCGCTCTGCTTTTCGGTGCCGACGACGGGCGAAACCTCCGTTTCAATATCCACGCGGATCATATGCAAGGACGGCGCGTTGGCCTTCAGCTTCACCCCAAAGCGGCTTCCCTGCTGAACGATTTCCGGCTCCTGCAGGGTCAGCTCGTTCATGCTTGGCGTAACCAGGCCATAGCCGGTTTCACGCACGCTCCGGAGCGCGTCGGCCACATGATCGTACTCCGTCTTGGCGGCCACGAGCTCCTTCATCAGCTTGAGCAGATGCGCGTCGCCCTTGATCTCGGTGCCGCACTCCTCGCCCAACACGCGGTTGAACAGGCCATCCTTGAGCGGAAGGCTGTAGCGAAGGCGGCCCTGCCCCAGGTCGATGCCGTCGTTTTGTAGCCCCTCAGAGTAGGGAGAGTCGGCGAAGGCGGCCGCGAATTGGGTGTGGTCGCGCATGCGGCTTACGCTCTGCGCGCCCTCCTTCACGCCCTCCAGCACATGCCGTACCAGCCAATGGTTTTCGTCCAGCGCGTGAAGCCAGCCAGGGACGCTAACCTGAATTTCCCTAAGGGGGAACTGGAACAGCACCTGTTCAAATACGTTCAGAATATCGGAAAGCTCCATTTCCTTTACATTCAGGGACAGCACGGGCACCGCGTAACGCTCGCTCAGCCTTCCCCGGAGCCTCTCGGTGGCTTCCTCTTGCGGATGCTTGGAATTCAGCACCATAATAAACGGCTTGCCAAGCTGCTTGAGCTCGCTCACCACGCGTTCCTCCGGCTCGGAATACGCCTCCCGCGGAATGTCTGAAATGCTTCCGTCCGTCGTCACCACCAGGCCGATCGTCGCATGATCCGCAATCACCTTGCGCGTGCCGATCTCCGCCGCCTGTTCAAACGGAATGTCATAATCAAACCACGGCGTATGCACCATACGGGCCGCGCCGTCCTCCTCGGTGCCCAGCGCGCCGTCCACCAAATAGCCCACGCTGTCCACCATGCGCACGCGCACGGTGGCCTGGTCTCCCAACGTGACGGTCACCGCTTCGCTGGGTACAAATTTTGGCTGCGTGGTCATGATGGTCTTTCCGCTTCCGCTCTGCGGCAGCTCGTCCGATAGACGGTCGCGCTTAGGCCCGGCCGCCATGCCGGAAATCACCAGCTCCTGCATCATCCGGCTGATCAAGGTGCTTTTTCCGGTGCGCACAGGGCCCACCACGCCGATGTACACATCGCCGTCCGTGCGCTCCGCGATATCGCGGTATAGGTTGAACGCTTGTTCTTTCAAAATAAACCCTCCTTGTGTTGCGCTTGCAAAACGATATGCGCGACGAGCGGCGGGTATGTTTGCCGCGGCGCTTCAGGGCCGCCGGAAAAAAGGAATGAAATTTTCTTTCTTTTGCGTTATACTATGGGTATCTCTCTGCCAAGGAGGTTGACCTATGACCACGCCCGATGTCGCGCTGGCGACGGACCAGCTTCTTCACGCGCTCCGCCAGACGGAGGAATTTGTCCGCTACGCCGCCCTTCGGGACGGCGTGATGGCCGACGAGGTCAACCGCAAGCTTCTGGATCGTTTCACCCGGGCGCAAAGCGCTCTGCAAATGGCCGCTTTGGCGGGTTCCGATCCGCGCGACGAGGACGCGGCGGAATTTGAAAGGCTGAGCTCATTGCTCTACCAAAGCGAGGAGCTGACCGATTTTTTGCTTGCCCGCATGCGCGTTCAACGGCTTGTCGCCTCCACCATGGAGCGGCTGACGCGCGAGGTCGGCCTCGATATCGAGCTGCCGGAGCTATAATCCCCCAAAGGAGGTGCCGGAGTGGCATTTAAGCGCGATCAAAATAAGGAATACGACCATGAAACGCTCCGAGACGAGCGCCAATACGGTTTTTTTTGGTATAGCGGCCTGTGGAACGTCCTGCGGCCCATTCTCATTTCGCTGGCCGCGCTGCTTTTGGTGTTCGGCGTGGTTTCAACCGTATACGGTGTGGTCAACGACAAATACCTGAGCCCCGTCGACCCGAACGACCAAACCGAGATCCCCTTCACGGTGGAAAGCGGAAACAGCCTCACCCGCGTCGCCAACAATCTGGAGGAACAGGGGCTCATCAAAAACCGTTCCGTTTTTAAATATTACTGCGACTTTGCCGGCCTCGGCCAGAAAATTCAGGCGGGCGATTACAAGATTCAAAAAAGCATGAACATCTTTGAAATCGCGGATCTGCTGACCACGGGGGACGGCAGGCCCATGACCGCCGATATCACCATCATACCCGGCACCACCGTCGAGGCGATCGCCGCCTCGCTCAAGGAGCAGGGCGTCTTTCAGGACGAGGCCGAGTTCCTGGCCCTGTGCAGAACCGGCGATGGCGTTACGGATTACTACTTTGTGCAGGAAGCGCTGAAGACCGACCGCGTCGCCGAGCGCAAATACGTTTTGGAGGGTTACCTCTCGCCCAACACATACGAAATTTACACCAACGCCACGCCGCTGCAGATCGTCAAAAAGCTGCTGGACCAAACGGACAAGGTTTTTTCCTCCGAATGGCAGGATCGCGCGGCAGAGCTGGACATGACCATGGACCAGATCCTCACCCTCGCCTCCCTGATCGAGAAGGAAGCGAAAAAAGCCGATTTTGCAAAGGTATCCGCCGTTTTCCATAACCGCCTGAAGGAAGGCATGAAGCTCCAGAGCGACGTCACCATTCACTACGTCACGGGCGAGCGGCGCATGTCGCTGCGAAACAGCGACCTTGCCGTCGAGTCTCCATACAACACCTACCTGTACGCGGGCCTTCCGCTCGGCCCCATCTGCAACCCCTCGGCCGAGGCCATCAACGCGGCGCTGTATCCCGACGAGAGCTATATCGCCGAAAAATACCTCTATTTCTGCAGCAAGGACCCCGACACTGGCGAGCTTCATTTCAGCAGGACGCTGGATGAGCACAACCGCGCCGTTCAAATCTATGCGCCACTATGGCAAGCCTATGATAAGGAGCGGGGAATGTAGCTTGGCACAAAGGATGGAGCTGCTCGCGCCCGCGGGCGGCATGGAACAGCTTCGCGCCGCGGTGCGCTTCGGCGCGGACGCCGTGTATGGCGGCATGAAAAAATATGGCCTTCGCGCGTTCGCGGGAAATTTTTCAAAAGAAGAGCTTGCGGAAGCGGCGGCGTTCGCCCATGCGCGCGGCGTTCGCTTTTACGTAACCATGAACGCGCTCCCGTCGGACGCGGACATGCCCGGCTTTCTCGACGCCGCGCGGGAGGCGCGGGAGGCCGGCGCGGACGCGGCGATCGTCGCCGACCTGGGCGCGGCGCTGCTGCTTCACGCGGAGCTGCCGGAGCTGCCCTTGCACATCAGCACGCAAGCCAATGTGATGAACGCGCGCACGGCTCTTCATCTGCGCCGGGCCGCCGGCGCCTCGCGCATCATCCTGTCCCGGGAGCTTACGCTGGACGGCGTCGCGGCCATGCGGCGCGCGCTCCCGCCGGAGCTTGAGCTGGAGGGCTTTGCGCACGGCGCGATGTGCGTGGCGTACAGCGGTCGCTGCCTGTTAAGCGCGGCGCTTACGGGGCGCAGCGCAAACCAGGGCGCGTGCGCGCAGCCCTGCCGTTGGCGCTACCGCCTGGTGGAAGAAAAGCGGCCCGGAGAATATCTTCCTGTCTGTGAAGACGCGAACGGCACGTACCTGTTTTCGGCGTATGATCTGTGCATGCTGCCCCACCTGGACAGCCTGCGCGGCGCGGGCCTTTCCAGCCTGAAGATTGAGGGACGCATGAAATCGGCATACTATGTGGCGACGGTCGTCTCCGCCTATCGCCGGGCGCTGGACCTGCTGGAGCGTAGCGGTCAGGAGGCGTACCGCGCGGCGATTCCCGATTTGATGGCGGAGCTGCGAAAGGCCAGCCATCGCGCCGGCAATACCGGCTTCTATTTCGGCGCGCCCGAGCCTCCCGCGGGGGCGGAAGGCTTTACCCAGACCATGGAGTATGTCGGGGATGTGGAGGAGGACGCGCCGGCGGGCAAGCCGGCGCTCATCCGCCTGAAAAACCGCTTTTACGTGGGGGACGCCCTGGAGGCGCTGACGCCCGAGGGGCCCAAGCCCTTTACCGTGACCGAAATGGCGCTTGCCGAGACGGGCGAGCCGGTTGTGACCGCCGGGGTGGCGGGCACGGCGCTTCGCATTCCCTTCCCCTTCGCCGTAGGCGCGGGCGATTTGCTGCGGGGCCCCAACCGGAACCACCGCCAGGCGTGATATTTTTAGTCTGTTCACAAAGAAAGCCTTGTGCTTTCAATAGGGATTTGCTATAATCAACCTACCGATTTTGGAAAGGGGTACCGAAACATGAATTTTCTCTCTGAAACGTTAATGGGCCTCGCGGACGCCGCTTCCACCGCCGGCGCTGCCGCCGACGGCGCCGCGGCCGCGCCCACGGCGGGAGCCGGAGATATCCTGGGCATGATTATTCCGTTGGTGCTCATGTTCGTGGTGTTCTACTTCCTGCTCATCCGCCCGCAGCGCAAGAAGGACAAGAAGGTTAAGGACATGCTGGCCGCGCTGAAGGTGGGCGACAGGATCTGCACCATCGGCGGCATTTACGGCACCATTGTCTCCATCAAGGACGATACCATCGAGCTGAGCGTCGGCAAGGACAACGTCAAGCTGATCTTCGCCCGCTGGGCCATCCGCAACGTTGAGGAGATCGCCATCGAAAACGACAGCGAAGCGCTCAATTAAGCCCCGCGCGGTTATGAATCCTCCCCCGGTCGCATATCCTGTACAAAGCGAACGAGGGAGGTTTTCTTATGCCCGCATATTCCACCGCAAACGCCGCCAAGCCTGTGCGCAGGCGCGCCGGCCGCCATCAGCAAAGCGTTTGGACAAGGCTCCTGCGCGGCCTACTGACCGCCGTTGGCGTCACGCTTGCGTGCATCCTGATCTTTGCGCTGCTGATGCAGTGGCTCAAGCCGGCGGATACGGTCATCCGCGTTGTCAATCAACTGGTCAAGCTGCTTTCCATTTTTATCGGGACCTGGGTGATGCTGGGCCGGGGCGGCGAGCGCGGGCTGCTCTACGGCGCGCTTCTCGGCCTTGTGTACATGGCGCTCGGCGTCGGCCTCTATGCGATTCTATCCGGCCAGCAGCTCCCCTTCTCCGCCTATCTTAGCGATATCGCCATGGGCGTGGCGGGCGGCGGCATCGCCGGCGCCATCGTGGGAGGCATGCGGAAACGGTAGCCCTCTGAACGGGATCATCCGTCCCTCCCGGGACGGGCAGGGAAGCGCCTTTGCCCGTCCCGGTCTTTTATTTGCGCGCTTCTCCCGCGCCCGGCCCATTTGCTTGTCAGGTTCCCAGGTATGCCGCCTTGACGCTTTCGTCGTTCAACAGCTCTTTTGCCGCGCCTTCCTTTACAATGTGCCCGGTTTCCAGCACATAGGCCCGGTTGGCGACGGACAGCGCCATTTGGGCGTTTTGTTCCACCAGCAGAATGGTGGTGCCCTCCTTGTTAATATCACGGATAATGCTGAAAATTTCCTCCACCAGGATTGGCGACAGGCCCATGGAGGGCTCGTCCATCATCAGCAGGCGGGGATGGCTCATCAGCGCGCGCGCCGTGGCCAGCATCTGCTGTTCCCCGCCGGACAGCGTGCCGGCAAGCTGCTTCACGCGTTCCTTCAGGCGCGGGAAGTGGCCGAAGACCATCGCCAGGTCCGCGTCCAGCTCCGCCTTGTTCCGTCGGGTGTATGCGCCCATTTCCAGGTTCTCCAGCACCGTCATCTGCGAAAACACGCGGCGGCCCTCGGGCACCTGCGCCAGTCCCATGGGCACCAGCTTAAAGGCGTCCGTATGGGTGATCTCCTTTCCGTCAAAGACCATCGCTCCGCTTTTGATGGGGATCAGGTGGGAGATGGCATGAAGGATGGAGGTTTTTCCCGCGCCGTTTGCGCCGATCAGCGTCACAATTTCGCCCTGGCTGACCTCGAAGCTGATATCGTACAGCGCGTGAATAGCCCCATAGAATACGTTGATGTCGCGTACCTCAAGCATTTCGCCCATCCTCCTTCTCCTCCCGGTTGCCCAGATAGGCCGCGATCACCTCTGGGTTATTGCGGATTTCATAGGGCGAGCCTTCCGCGAGAACGCGGCCATAGCTGAGCACATAAATGCGCTCGCAAATGCCCATGACCAGCTTCATATCGTGCTCGATCAAAAGCACCGCCACGCTGAAGCGATCCCGGATCAGGCTGATGGTTTCCATCAGCTCTTTGGTCTCGATCGGGTTCATGCCCGCGGCGGGCTCGTCCAGCAAGAGCACCTTTGGGTTGGTCGCCAGCGCGCGACAGATCTCCAGCTTGCGCTGCTGGCCGTAAGGCAGGGCGTCCGCGCGCACGTCGGCCGTGTCCTCCATATTGAATACGCGCAGCAGCTCGCGCGCCCGGATGTCGATGCCCTGCTCCTCCCGGGCGTATTTGGGCAGGCGGAAGATGCCGGAAGCAGCCGAATAATGCATGCGGCTGTGGAAGGCGACTTTAATGTTTTCCAGCACCGTCATGGATTTGAAAAGGCGGATGTTCTGGAAGGTGCGCGCAATGCCCGCGGTAACGATCTCGTAGGTTTTCCTGCCTTTGATGGAGCGGCCCATCAGCTTGATGTCGCCGTCGGTGGGCAGGTACACGCCGGTCAGCATGTTGAATACCGTCGTCTTGCCCGCGCCGTTGGGCCCGATGAGGCCGACAATTTCATTATCCTTCAGCGTCAGGTTGACGTTTTCCGCCGCCTGAAGGCCGCCAAAGCGGATGCCCAGCCCTGTGGTCTCCAGCACCGGCGCATCCTCGCCCACATCGTAGCGCGGCACGTCCGGCAGCTTGGGCGTGTGGTCCCGCTTTCGGACGCGGAGCAGCTTCATCAGCCGGTCCCACAGCCGGGTGAGCGAAAACTCCGCCGTGCCCATCAGCCCCTTGGGCCTAAACAGCATCATCATAATCAGCAGGAGGCTGTACAGCAGCAGGCGGTAGTCCGCAAACTCGCGCAGCAGCTCCGGCAGCAGCGTCAGAATGCTCGCGGAAATAATGCTTCCCGTAATGGAACCCATGCCGCCCAGAACCACCATGACCAGGTATTCGATGGATTTGTTGAAATCGAATACCGAGGCCGTCACGCGGCCGTACTGGTGCGCATACAAGCCGCCCGCAATGCCCGCGAAGAACGCGGCCAGCGTAAAGGCAAAAATCTTGTAGTAGGTCGTGGAAATGCCTGTGGACTCCGCCGCGATGGCGTTTTCACGGATTGAGATAATCGCCCGCCCGTGCCGGGACCAGGCCAGCGTGAAAAGAATAATAATCACAGCCGTCATGATAAAATAGGTAATCGTGAAGGAATTGACGCGCGGTATGCGGCTGATGCCCGCCGCGCCGCCGGTGATCTCCATATTTTGAATGATGACGCGGATGATCTCGCCAAAGCCGAGCGTAATGATGGCGAGGTAATCGCCCTTGAGCCTGAGCGCGGGTATGCCGATCACCAGCCCCATCACCGCCGCGAGCAGGCCGCCCGCGAGCAGCGAAACGGGCAGGCAGGCGGCGGGGTCCCATCCCAGGTTGGCCGCCAGGGATTTCGTGATAATGCCGGCCGTAAAAGCGCCCACGCTCATAAAGCCCGCGTGCCCCAGCGCCAGCTCGCCCAAAAAGCCCGTCGTCAGGTTCAGGCTGACGGTCATGATGATGTTGATGCCCATCGCGATCATCACGCCGGAGTAGTATTTATTGATGACGCCCGTGCTAATCAGCGAGGAAAGCCCGATATAAATCAGGAAAATGGCGGAAAGATTGAGCGCGTAGGATTTGAACTTCCTGGTCATGCTTCCTCACCTCACACTTTCTCGCGCGTGGCCTTGCCCAGGATGCCCGAAGGCTTGAACAGGAGCACCACGATCAAAATACCGTACACCACGGCGTCGGAAAGCTGGGTGGAGATAAAGCCCTTGGTCAGGCTTTCGGCCACGCCCATGATAAAGCCGCCCAGCATGGCCCCCGGCAGTATGCCAATGCCGCCCAGAACCGCGGCGATAAACGCCTTCAGGCCCGGCATCGCGCCCATCGTCGGCGCGACGTTGGGATAGGCGATGCAGTACAGGCACGCGCCGACGCCCGCCAGCGCGCAGCCGATGGCGAAGGTGATGGAAATGGTGACGTTGACGTTTATCCCCATGAGCTGCGCCGCCCCCGTATCCTCGCTGACGGCGCGCATCGCCTTGCCCGTCCGGCTTTTCATCACAAAAATATTCAGCACGATCATCAGCACGACGGAAACCGCGACCGTCAGGATGGTGACAAAGCTGACGCTCATGCCGCCGATCAATATCGGCGGCACCTGGAATACGGTGGGAAACGGGCGGGGGTTGGCGGAAAAAATAAGCTGGGCGCTGTTTTGCAGAAGGTAGCTCACCCCAATCGCCGTAATCAGCGAGCAAATGCGCGGGGAGCCGCGCAGCGGCTTGTACGCCACGCGCTCGATGACCACGCCGAACGCCACGCACACCGCCATCGAGCAGATCAGCGCGACCGGAAAGGGCATTCCCAGGCCCGTCATCACCAGCACGGCCGTATAGCTGCCGATCATCAAAATATCGCCATGGGCGAAGTTGATAAGCTTTACAATGCCGTATACCATGGTGTAGCCCAGCGCGATCAGCGCGTAAATCGCGCCCGTACCCAAGCCGTTGAGTACCTGGTTCAAGAACAGCATGCTTTCACCCCTCTATCGTATGCTACCCCCGCGCGGCGAGGAAACAGGCTGGTAAACGAAGTTCAGCCCTTTCAAAAAAGGCGCGACGCCGCGCCCCTTTTGAAAGGGCTGAAAGGGGCGGGCCCGCCCGCCCCTTTCAGAGCGTCGCGCCCCTTAGGGGTTCTGCTGCTTGACAAACACCTGGTTGCCCTCCGCGTCGAAGGTCAGAATAAACGCGCTCTTGATGGGATCGTTATGGTCGTCGAAGGTAATCACGCCCGACACGCCTTCCACATCGCTCGCTTTGATGGCCTGTATCACCGCGTCATAGTCGGTGGTCCCGGCGGCCTTGATCGCCTCGCACAGCACCAGCGCGGCGTCATAGCCGGTGGCGGAGAAGGAGATGCTCGGCAGCTCCCCGTACTTGGCTTCGTAGCCGCTCAGGAAGGCCTTGACCTTCTCGCTGTCGGCGCTGTTGGAGAAGTGGTCGGAATACCAGATGTTGGTCAGCAGGCTCTTGTCTGAGATGCTGTCCACGATGGAGGATATTCCATCGGCGCCAACGAACTTCGCCTCCAGGCCAATTTCCTTGGCTTGGGTCAAAATCAGCGCCGCCTCGGGGCCATAGTAGGGCAGGAACACCACCTCGGGCGCGGCGTCCTTGATTTTGGTTAGCTGCGCCTTAAAGTCCACATCCTTGGCGGCCGTCGCCTCGCAGGCCACGACCTCCTGACCGTTCTTGCCCGCCTGCTCCGTAAAGGTGTCCTTCAGGCCGGTTGAATACTCGTTTCCGTTTTCATACAAAACAGCGAGCTTGGTCGCGCCAAATTCATCCTTGGCAAAGTTTGCCATCGACACGCCCTGGAAGGGGTCCAGGAAGCACGTGCGGAACACGTTGGGGCGGCCGTCCGTGATGTAATACGCGGTGGCGGAGGCGGTGATCATGGGAATGCCGTCCTCTGCCGCATAGTCCGCCACGGCGTCGGTCGCGCCGGTCAGCACGGAGCCCAGAATCGCCGTCACGCCGTCGTTCTCCACCAGCTTGGAGTAAGCGTTCGTGGCCTTGGCGGGGTCGCCCTCGTCGTCTTCCCACAAAACTTCCACTTTTTTGCCGTTGATACCGCCGGCGGCGTTTAACTCGTCCACATACAGGTCAATGCCGTTGCGGACGCCCAGGCCATACATGGCGTAAGGGCCGGTCAGGCAGCCGATGCCCCCGATTTGAATCGTCTCTTCCTCCGCGATGGCGGGCAGCACGAGGCTCAGCGCCAGCGCCAGCGTCGTCAGCACGGAAATCAATTTCTTCATCGTCATTTCCTCCCTACCTACTTCTTTCACACTCGAGGAAACTCCTTGAATGTTGCTGCTATTATAGCGATTGTATACCGTATACGCAAGGGGCTTTCAAATAACTGGCTGTATTTGCGCTGTTTTTTAGCATATCTCGCCGAAATTGTGACCCGATCAGACATACGGCTCCATTCCCGCTTCCTCTTCCACGGCTCCGCCAAGGCATACGTCTCCTTGATAGAGCACCACGCTTTGGCCCGGGGTAACCGCCCGCTGGAGCTCGTCGGCTTCCAGAAACAGTTCGTCTCCCCTACAAAAGGCGGTGACGGCCTGATCCGCCTGACGGTACCGGAATTTCGCGGCGCATCGGAACGCCCGCCCCTCGGGCGCGGGAGGCGCGCCCGCGATCCAGGTAGCCTGAGAGGCCCGCACATAACGGCTGTACAGCCGGGGGCTGTCCGCGCCCTGCGCCACCACCAGCACGTTGCGCGCAAGATCCTTGCCGATGACAAACCAGCTTCTTCCGTCCCCCCGCCCGCCGATGCCCAGCCCCCGGCGCTGGCCCAGCGTATAATACGCCAGCCCGATATGCTCCCCCACTTTTACGCCGTCCTCGGTCTGCATCTCTCCGGGAGTCAGGGGCAGGAACTCCCGCAAAAACCGGCGGAAATTCCGCTCGCCAATGAAGCAAATGCCTGTGGAATCCTTTTTTTGAAAGGTTGGCAGGCCGTTTTCATATGCCGCGGCGCGCACCTGAGCCTTGGTCATCCCGCCCACGGGAAACAACGCTCGCTCGAGCTGCCGTTCCTTGAGCATATAAAGGAAATAGCTCTGGTCCTTTTGGGGATCGTCGCCCCGCAAAAGGACCGTGTGCCCGTCCCTCGCGTCCTTTTTCACAAAATGCCCCGTCGCCATGCCGGCGGCGCCAAGCTTCATGGCATAATCCAAAAAAGCCTTAAATTTAATTTCCCGGTTGCACAGCACATCCGGGTTGGGCGTGCGCCCGGCGCCGTACTCCTCCAGGAAGTAGCGGAACACGCGCTCCCGGTATTCCTTTTCAAAGCTGACCGCATAGCAGGGGATGCCGATATGGTCGCATACGTCCTGTACGTCGCGCCAGTCCTCCGCCGCGGTACAGGTTCCGTTATCATCCTTCTCCCCCCAGTTTTTCATAAACACGCCCACCACGTCGTATCCCTGCCGCTTTAACAGCAGGGCGGCAACCGAGCTGTCCACTCCGCCGGACATGCCCACCACAATCCGCTCCACGCTTACGCATCCCTCCTGAGGTCCGGTAGGAGGCGTCTGAGCACCGCGTCCAGCGCCTCTCCGGCGACCGCCTGAACCTCCCGTTCGGCGTCCACCACCAAAAAGCGCTTTCGGTTTTCCCGAATCAAGCGCTCATACGCCCTTTGTACGCGCCCATGAAAATCGAAGTCCTCCAGCTCCAGCCGGTCCGGCTCGGAAGCGCCTAAGCGCCTTTCCAGCGCCGTCTTATGGTCGATGGCCAGGTAAAGCGTCGCATCCGGCAGCATGTCCGACACGGCGGGCGCGTTGATCTGCTGAACGGTTTCCACGCCCAGCTCGCGCCCTCCGCCCTGGTAGGCGATGGAGCTGTCCACAAATCGGTCGCACAGCACCAGCATGCCGCGCTCCACGGCGGGCCGGATCACCTGGCTCACATGCTGCGCGCGGGCCGCGGCATAGAGCAGAGCCTCGCACGAGGCGCACATTTCCATGTTTTCCGGGTCCAGGATGATCCGCCTAATTTCCTCGCTGATATCGCAGCCTCCCGGCTCGCGCGTGCGAAGCACGCTGAAGCCGTATTGCCTCAGGCTCTTTTCCAGCAGCTCGACCTGCGTGGTCTTGCCGCTGCCGTCCGGCCCCTCCACCGTGAGGAAAAAGCCGCGCGGAATTTCGCCGCCGGGGCACAGCAGCGCGCGGAGCGCCTCGGTGTCAGGCACAATATAGGTTGCGCCCGCGTCTCTGAGCTCCTCCTCGGAACCGCAGCCATAGCTCACGCCAATCGCGTCGATGCCGTTGGCCAAAGCGCCCTCCACGTCGTACAGGCGGTCCCCCACCATGGCGGCGCGCTTATACTTATCGGGCAGGGCCAGCCGCACCAGTCCCGGCTTGCCGATCTGCTCCTCGGAGCCCTCCTCGCCGGCGACGCGGTCAAAGCAGCCCGCCAGCCCAAAATGCGCGAGGATGTCGCGCACGAGCGAGACGGGCTTGCTGGACGCAAGGCCCACATGCACGCCCGCCTCGTTGAGCATCCTGAGCAGGCTCCGTATTTGCGGATAGACCGCGTACCGATACATGCCCTCGGCGGCAAAGCGCTCCCGGTACAGCACCACGGCCCGATCCATCTCTTCCTCGGGCAGCTTGAAGATCCGTTTGAAGGAGTCCCTCAGCGGCGGCCCCACCATTTCGCGCAGGTCCAGCTCCCCGGGTACCGGATGCCCGATTTGCTCCATGGCATAGAGCGCGGAGCTGACGATGCCATCCTCGGCGTCAAACAGCGTGCCGTCCAGATCAAATACCACCGCGTCGTAGGGATAAATGTTCATGTGCTCGCTCCTTTGTTCGTTACGCAGTTGATGGTTCCGTCCCCGTTCATTCCAAACAGCCGCTCGGGCCCGGCGACCAGAAGCGCCTCCGCGATCTCCGGCGTCAAAAGCTCCCCGGGCGTAACCAGCGCGATCCCGGGCGGATAAAGCCCCGCCGCCACAGCGCTGACGCGCCCGGCGGCATGTGCCGGCAAAACCGCCTCCGCCTCCGCGAAGGCGGCCTCCGCGAGCGGCATTTCCCGAGGCGGAAGCGGTATTTCCGCCGCCTTTTCCGCCATCGTTGGCGGCGCGTGGCCGGTCGGCGCTTCGCGCCGAAGCGCGCGAAGGAGCTTTCTCAGGCGTGCCTTCCCGTCCATCAGCGAAAGGATGCAGACGATGCGAAGCCCGTCGCCCATTTCCACGTCAATGCCGCGCCGGGCAAGCGCCTCCGCCAGCCGAAAGCCCCCCTGCGGAGCGTAAAGGACAAGGCGCAGCGGGTCGTAGCGCATAACCGTTCCATCCTGCGCGTCCATATAGCCCAGGCGCGCCGCCTTTTTTCGGAAGTCCTGAAGCGCCTTGCGAAGCCTGCCGCACGCCTTCCCGCCATGCCTGTCCATCCACGCGCGGGCGTCGTCCAACGCCAGCATGGTCAAGAAGGATGGGCTGCTGGTTTGAACCATGCTCAGCACGCGCCTCAGCCGCTCCACGTCCACGCCCTCCATCGCGTGCAGCCAGGCCCCCGCGTTCAGCGCCGGAAGGGTTTTATGGGCTGATTGGACGAATAGGTCCGCTCCGCACGCGCCCGCGTTTTGGATCTGGCGGTCCCAGTTCAGGTGCGCGCCGTGCGCCTCGTCGCACAGCGCGAGCATGCCGCGCCGATGCGCCTCCGGGGCGATTGCGTCAAGCTCCGGCAGCGCCCCATAATAATCCGGCCGCACCACAAGCACGGCCCGCGCGTTTGGATGCCCGTCCATGGCCCTCATGTAGCTTTCCACAGTCGTATAGGGCCTGCCGCCGGCCGCATACGACGGCTCCGCGAATACCGGCTCAAGCCCCGCCGTGGCGCAGATATTCAGCGCGCTTACATGGGCGTTGCGCGGCAGGATGACCTCGTCGCCGCGCCGCGCGGCGTACAGCAGCATGGCATGGATGCCGGCGGTGCTTCCGCCGTGCAGCATAATCGTATGCGCCGCGCCCGCGCTTGCGGCGGCCAGGCGCTGCGCGCGGGCGATCGCTCCCGACGGATGGTAAAGGTCGTCCGTAACGCCAAGCTCCGTCGTCTCCAGCCGGTAGGGGTCAACCCGGCCAAAGGGAGCCCTGCCCTGTCCCCCCGGCATATGCAGCGAGGTTCTTCCCGCCGCCCGGGACAGCATCTGATGCATGGGTCTTTCCAAGGGAACGCTTTCCTCCTCATGCCTTGGCGAAGGTATTTTCCGTCGCGTTCGCCGCCTCAAAGCATAGCAAAAAAACGCACTCCTGGCAAGTGCGTTTCAAAGCGTCGAAAAAGCTCGCCTGAAGGCGATCTTTTCCGACGAGAACTGATGTTTAGACCAAGGCTGAAACTCAACTCCCGCCCGGCGATGCGATTTCATTTGGAGGGGCCTCGGCCCCTCCAAGCCACTCCCAATGGGTTTGTCAACGGTCTGAA
>DBGEOK010000105.1:0-102985 GCA_048370855.1 Candidatus Limiplasma sp.
TCCTCTTCCTTTTTCGCGCTTTCGATAATCTTCTGCGCTACGTTGGCGGGAACTTCCTCATAGCGCTCAAACGACATGATAAAGGAACCGCGCGCCTGCGTCATGGAGCGCAGATCGGTAGCGTACTTGAACATCTCGGCCATAGGCGCTTCCGCCACGAGCTGCTGCATCCCATCCACCTGGTTCATGCCCATGATACGGCCCCGCCGCTTGTTCATATCGCCCATGACGTCGCCCATGTACTCGTCGGGCACCAAAACCTCCACATGCATGATGGGCTCCAGCAAAACGGGCCCCGCCTCCATACAGCCCTTTTTATAGGCGATGCGAGCGGCGGTCTTGAACGCCATTTCCGAGGAATCCACAGGGTGATAGCTTCCGTCGTACAGCTTGGCATGCAGGCCGACCATCGGATAACCGGCCAGAACGCCCTTGCGGATGTTCTCCCGTAGCCCTTTCTCAACCGAGGGAATAAAGTTGCGCGGTACGACGCCGCCCACAACCGCGTCCTCAAACTCAAAGTCCACGCCCGTGTCGCCGACGGGCGAAAACTCGATCCAGACGTCGCCAAACTGCCCATGCCCCCCGGATTGCTTTTTATGGCGACCCTGGGCCTTCACGGTTTTTTTAATGGTTTCACGGTACGGAATCCGCGGGTCCTGAAGGTTGGCCTGCGCGCCAAATTTTGTCGCCAGCTTGTTGCGGATAACGTCCAAATGAAGCTCGCCCTGGCCGGCAAGCAGCGTTTCGGTAGTCTCGGCATTCTTTTCCAGCTTGATGGAGGGGTCCTCCTCCATCAACCGTGCCAGGCCGCTGAAAACCTTATCCTCCTCGCCCTGCTTGGCGGCAAAGACCGCCTTGCTGATGCACGGGACGGGATACTCGATTTGCGGATAACGGATGGGCTTGGCGGGGTCGCACAGCGTGTCGCCGGTATTGGTGAACTGAAGCTTGGACAGCGCTCCCATATCGCCCGCGTTGAGCGTCTGGGCGTTGATCTGCTTCTTTCCGCGCAGTACGTAAATACCGGCAATCTTTTCCGTTTTATCGCTGTTGGCGTTGTACAGGCTGCCGTTGGCGGTCAGCACGCCGCTCATGACCTTAAACAGGGAAAGCTTTCCGACGAACGGGTCGGCAATCGTTTTGTACACAAAAGCGCTGAAAGGCTCCTCGTTCTTGCACGCGCGCGTCTCCTCCCCGTCGGTCTTGGGGTTGACGCCCTTGTAAACGGCCCGCTTGGGCGAGGGCAGAAAATCCGCCATCACGTCCAGCAGCTTGGCCACGCCTACGCCCGTCAGCGCGGAGCAGGGAACCACAGGCGCGATCTGGCCGGAGAACATGCCCATTTTAAAGCCCTCTAGGATTTCCTCGTGGCTCAGCTCGCCCTCCTCCAGGTACTTCATGGTCAGCTCGTCGTCGGACATGGCGGCCGCTTCGGTAATTTCCTCCAGGGCCAGCGCGATATC
Source organism: Candidatus Limiplasma sp. (assembly GCA_048370855.1). Taxonomy (GTDB): domain Bacteria; phylum Bacillota; class Clostridia; order Christensenellales; family Aristaeellaceae; genus Limiplasma. The sequence continues at coordinate 1,467 of DBGEOK010000105.1, forward strand.
CTCCGCCATGGAAGCGGGAATGGGCACTTCCTTGGGCTTGCCCTTGTTGACCCGCTCGTACGCTTTATTTTCCAGCACATTGACGACGCCTGTGAACCCGGCGCCGCTGCCGATGGGCAGCATGATGGGCACGACGCTGTTGCCGAACCGCTCGCGGAGCTGCGCCTGAACCTTCATGAAATCCGCGTGGTCGCGGTCCATCTGGTTTACGATAAACATCTTGCCAACGTTGCTCTTGGCCGCGTAATTCCAGGCCTTTTCGGTGCCGACGGCGATGCCGCCAACGGCGCTGACCAAAATAGCGGCGGTTTCAACCACGCGCAAGGGACCCATCATCTCTCCGACGAAATCAAAATAGCCCGGAACGTCGATCACGTTCAACATTTTCTGGTTCCAGTCAATAGGCGCGATAGCGGCGCTGATGGAGATGCCCCGCTTGATTTCCTCCTGCTCAAAGTCGGTGACGGTGTTGCCATCCTCCACGCGGCCCTGGCGGTCAATGGCTCCGGCAGCGAAAAGCAACGCCTCCATCAGCGTCGTCTTGCCCTCGCTGCCATGCCCCATGAGGGCGATGTTTCGGATATCCTTGGTTTGATAGCTGGCCATGACGGGTCCCCCTTGTTGATGGTATTTTTCGCATCACGGCGCTCAGCCACGCGGGATTGCCTGTAGGGAGCGGTGGAGAGAGGGAAAAAAGCGCCGAATGCATATGAACCAAATTCACTCGCCTGATATTGTAACAGAAAACGCGTGAAAAGAAAAGCATAAATTCTGAAAATGCGCCAAAGGAGGCTTATGCGCTCTGATAGAGATACTTCATTTTTAAATACCCTTCAAGGTTTCCATATTCGCTTACGGTAATGCGCCGGATTAAGAGCTCGTCCATGCACGCCAGCAGGATGGCGATGCCGTGAACGGCGATATCGGCGCGGTGCGGCTGCAAATAAGGCAGTCGCAGCCGCTCCTCCAGGGGCATGGGCGCCAATTCCTCCATCGCCCGGCGCACGTTTTCCCTGGTAAGGACGTAACCGTGGATACGCTCGCGGCGGTCCCATGGAATTTGCTGTACAAGGGCCGCCGTGGCGGTGAAGGTTCCTCCCACGCCGACCCAGCGCGCGGCGTTCAGCCCGATAAAGCGCTCCCTGCATGGCGCCAGGATCTCCGCGGCGGCCGCGCAAGCCCGCCACGCGTCTTTCGCCGTCTGAATCGGCAGGCTCCTGCATAGGCGCACGGCTCCCATCTGCAGGCTGGTGGAAGCGCTCGTTTGCGTTCCGCGCCCTATGACAATTTCTGTAGAGCCTCCGCCGATATCAATCAGCCCGGCTTCCTCGCCATCCGTCGCGCCAATAAAGGATAACCGCGCCTCCAGGTCGCCGCTGCAAATTTCAAGCCGGAGGCCCGTGGCCTTTTCCAACGCGGCGGTAAACGCCTTCTGATTCCGGGCGTCCCTTACCGCGCTGGTCGCAAACAGGTGCGTTTCCTCCGCGCCCTGGGCGCGCGCCTCTTTGGCGAAGGAGCCTACGCTGGCGCAGGCTTTATCCAGCATTTCGGCGGTAATATTCCCCTGGGCGTCGAGCGCGGCAAATACCCGCAGCCCTTCGCGGTACCGGCGGAGCCGATGGAGCTCCCCTGCCGTTATATCCGCAACCAGCATCCGCAAGGAATTGGAGCCTATCCCAATGACAGCCGTTCGCAACGCAAACACCTCATTCGTAGCTTCCTCATTTGGTCCTTCGGCCGCGCCGTCCAGAAAGGTAAAAAAAAGAAGCGATGCTTCAATATACAGAAAAACCCTCTCTTAACGAGAAGGTATTTCGTCGTCGCCATACAGCGCTTCGGGGTTGGTAATCACAAAACGGATTTCATTGGGCATCATATAGCCGTACATGGTGCGCGCCTGATTCTCAATAAAGGAATCGCTGCCCACCGCCTCCAGCGTAGTCTTCAGCTCCGCCTGCTCGTTTTGCAGATCCGCAAGCCGAACCTTTCCCTGCCCGTAGGCGGTATCGAGCTCGTTGATGCTTCCGGTCAGCTTGCCGTTATACCAGAAAAAGGCGACCAGTACGCACGCTAAAACGCCAATCAACGTCCATACGTTCATTGTCCTGCGCATGGCGGCCTTCCTCCCCATTTTTTAATGCTTGTTATGTGTTCGACGCCGCCTCTGGATTTCCTGCGTCCTTTTGATCCTTTTTTGCTTTCGTTTTGCTTTTTCTGTTTGCAGCGGAACGCCGCCGGAGAATCCGGTACAGCCTTCCGACGCCCGCCAAATACAGCGTCGCGCCGGTAGCCAGCGCCAGCAGATGGTACAGCCTCAGCCCGGAATCCTTAAGCGCGAGCATCAGCACGATCAGCGCAAGGCCCGCCAGCAGAAGGCAAAGCACGTCCAAGACCGGCCGCATAGGGCCGGCGCGCGAGATGACGTCGAAGCAAAGCGCCAGCAAAAAACCGATGGGCACAGCCGCTAAAAAGACATGCGCCTGGTTGGCGGTTTCAAAAAACAGGTTCACTTCTTTTTCCACTTCCAGGTAAACAGATGCTTGGCCTGCTTCCTGGGCGCTTCATAAATGACGCTGTCGACATGGCCGTCGACATCCAGGCGGCCGTCTTCCAAAAGAAGCTTGGCGATATGCAGGTTCTCCCCGCCCAGAATCATCAGGCCGGAATCAATTTTGAGAACGATCTCATTTTCATGAAAGCTGCATACGTCCGTTACGCCGGTGATGGAAGCGTGCTTGCGGCGGTCAACGGCCAGCGTGTGGTTGGTTTTGAGCGCCGCTTGAGCGCCTTCGGTAACGCCGGTTGAGATATGTGTCATATAATGGCCTCCTTCCCTTCCCAAGCCTATGCGGGCTTCGTTGAAAAAAGAAGGGATTGACAGAGGGTCGGGATTTGGATATGATTCGTATACCAAATATATTTTTTGGTATACGCAAAAAGGAGCGCTGATTTTATAATGAGGCAAAAGACAAAGCTGCTGGCCTGCTCCGCGCTGATGTGCGCCGTGATCATCGTCTCCACGCTGTGGTTCAGGTTTAACCTTCCGGGAACGGACGTCCTGGTGACCACGCAGGTCTTCTTTGTGCTGCTATGCGGACAGATGCTTCCCGTTCGGTATTGCTTCTATACTTTGGGCCTGTATCTTTTCCTTGGGGTGGCGGGTCTGCCGGTTTTCTCGGCGGTTTCAGGCCCCGGGGTGCTGGCGACGCCTTCCTTTGGCTACCTGCTCAGCTTTCCATTTGCCGCCGCGGCTGTCGCGGCGCTTTGCAAGCGCCTTGCCAAAAGAAAATGGGGTCGGTATGCGGCCGCCTTTGCCGGCCTGGCCGTCAGCTATGCGATTGCGCTTGCCTATATTGCCGCGCTGAAGGGATTCTACCTGAACGCTCCCCTGCCGCTTTCCACGCTTCTTGGGGCCTACTGCCTCGCGTTTTTGCCCCTGGACGCCGTCAAGGCCGTGCTGGCCGCGCTTGTCGGCCAACGGCTGGAAAAGCCGCTGAAGCTTCTGGAGCTGGCCGGCTGACAGCCGGGGCGCGCCGGAAAAAAGGCTCCGACCTCAGTCTGGCAGCACGGGATCAATCGGGCGATGCGTCAGAGCGATTTTTCCGCTGCTAAGGTCCTCGAGCGTTTGGCCGCTGCCATAAAGCCTGTATTGATACGTACACAGGCCCTCCATCCCCATCGGTCCCCGGGCGTGCAGCTTGCCCGTCGCAATTCCGACCTCGGCTCCGAAGCCGAACAAAAAGCCGTCCGCAAAACGCGTGGAACAGTTGGAAAAGACGTCCGCGCTATCCACTCGGGTCATGAACCCGCTGATGTGCTCCCGGTCGGTGCTGACGATACAATCGGTATGATGAGAGCCAAAGCTGTTGATGTGCTCAATGGCGGCGTCCAGGCTGTCCACCACGCGGATGGAGAGAACGGCGTCCAGGTATTCGGTGTGCCAATCCTCCAAAGAGGCCGGCTTGCACGAAATGATTTTGCGGACCGTCTCATCGCCGCGAAGCTCGATATTTTTTTGTTTCAGAGCGGCGGCCGCGAGCGGCAAAAAGCGTTCGGCAACCTTCCGGTGTACCAGGAGCGTTTCCGCCGCGTTGCACACGGAGAGGTTTTGAGCCTTGCTGTCCACCGTTATCCGCACGGCCGTCTCGACGTCGCACGGATCGTCCACGTAGACGTGGCATAGGCCTTCCGCATGGCCCAGCACGGGAATTTCGCTGTTTTGCATGATATAGCGCACAAAAGCGTTGCTGCCTCGGGGAATAATCAGGTCGATGTGATCATGCTGCCTCAGCATTTCCTGAACATCCTCACGGGAATGAAGCAGCCCGCACCACCCGTCCGGCAGGCCGCAGGCGTCGCCGGCCTCCGCGATCAGCCGAGCGAGCGCCTCGTTGGTCTTGGCCGCTTCCTTGCCGCCCTTGAGCAAAACCGCGTTGCCGCTCTTCAGGCAGAGGGATGAAATTTGAACCAGCGCGTCCGGGCGGCTTTCAAAGATAACGCCCACCACCCCGATGGGGCACGCCGCGCGGTATAAATTCAGACCCGGCGCGAGCTCCCGGGCATATTGCACGCGACCGAGCGGGTCCTCCAGGCGGCTGAGCGCGCGAAGACCGTCTTCCATGCGCGCGCATTTTTCTTCCGTCAGCCTTAGCCGGCTGAGCAGCGGCGCGCTAAGCGTATCCGTCGCGGCCTTTACATCTTCTGCGTTTGCATCAAGCAATGCCGCGCGCCTTTTCTTCAGCTCGTCGGCTATCGACGTCAACGCCCGGTCGCGCTGCTCCGCCGTGGCTGATGCCAACCGCCGCGCCGCGCCGCGCGCCTTACGCGCCATTTCCTCGATGCCGTATTGCCCGGACATGTGCATCCCCTCCCCGATTTTTATTATAGAGCATCCGGAAACGCTTGACAAGTGCTTGCGTTTCGCCTACCGCGCGTGCTATAATAGGAGCCCATGCCGAAGCGACAAGCAAAGGAGGTTTCCGCATGCCGCGCCAGAAGGGCATAAAGCCCGTCGCACAGAATAAAAAGGCGTTTCATGAGTATTTCGTGGAGGAAACCTACGAATGCGGCCTTTGCTTGAAGGGTACCGAGGTCAAAAGCATGCGCCTGGGCCGGGTCAACCTAAAGGAGAGCTTTTGCATGATTCGCGGGGGCGAGTTGTTTGCCGAGGGATTGCACATTAGCCCATACGAGCAAGGCAACCTTTTCAACTCCGATCCGCTGCGTCCCAAAAAGCTGCTGATGCACAAAAGCGAGATCCGCAAGCTGGGAGGCCTAGTCAGCCGCCAGGGGTATGCGCTGGTTCCCCTCAAGGTATACTTGAAGGAAGGGCGTATGAAGCTGGAGCTTGGCCTGTGCAAGGGCAAGCAGCTACACGACAAGCGCGACGCCGCGGCCGCGCGGGACGCGCAGCGCGAAATAGAGCGCGCTTTCAGCCGCCGACGGGAAGGATCGTCGTTGGGCTGAAGCATTCATGGGGGTGTACTGGTTTCGACGGGAGTTTTCGAGGATACGGCAAGCGAGCCGCGGCCCCTGTACCGCGTAACAACGGGGAAAAACAACAACTGACAATAACGAATTAGCTTTCGCGGCTTAATGCCGCGCGTCGACCCGGAATGCCCACAGGTCCGGTCATCGGCGTCAGTTATGTGGGGAACGAGTGCGCCCAAGCTTTGAAGCGTAACCCGTAATGATGAAGCTACCGTAACCGCAAGCCCGCCGGGGGGCGTGCGGCGAGGGGAATCCTAAATCCCTGGATGCGCTCGGAGAAAACCGTATCGGCGTGCTTTCGGACAGGGGTTCGATTCCCCTCACCTCCACCACAGCATCACCTCTTAGGTGATCAAAAAGGAACCGTATGAGAAATCGTGCGGTTTCTTTTACGTTGATGACGGGAAAAGACTTGTGGCATCGGCTTTCTTCGCTAGCTTGCATCGGTCGATGGTCGCAAAAAGCGCGACCTCAGCATTTCACAATCCGTAAAATTTAAAGTCCTAAGCCACCCGCCAAGCCTCCGGTGCGGCCATTGCCGCACAATGGTAAAAAAGTGAATCGTTGCGAGTGGGAGATTGTATTTCTTATGTTGAGACAGCCTTATCCCCTTAGCCACGGCGAGTAGGCGGATGGGGCTGCCGGGTGTAAAACCCATTCTCGAGCATATCATCTCAACCCTTCAGGTATTTCCGCTCAATCAGGTCGATAGACCGTTGCGTTGGCTCCAGATCATTTTCATAGATATCAGCGTAGATGCGCGGGAGTTTTTTAAGTCTGAAGTTAGTATCGTCCTTATCAAAGCGGCTCAGATCCAGTTCGCTTACGCCCATCCATTCACAGTATTCTGTATACTGCCTACCCTTTTTCTTTTTGAAAGCCTCGGCGATGTCCATAAGCCCGCCGGGGCCGCCGCAATCCTCGACGATGCCGAAGCCCTCTCCCTCGAGAACGCGGGGCAGCTCTTTGCCTGGCAGTTCCTTATCTTCGATAACCGCTTCCAAGACGAGCGAAACTTCCCAACCATCGCCGAAATCATAGCTGAAAAATAAACGCTTCCCGGGCTGGGAAATAACGCTGCTCAACCGCGTCTGCGTTGCGTCAAACGAGTCTTCGTCTGATCCCATCATTTCTTCTTTTATTTCGTAGCGGCATGTTTCCTCGAATTCCGATTCGTCGCATGCGCTCTTTATCTCTTCCTCGGACATCCGCGAAGGGAGCGTCTTCCTGAAATTCTCTCCGGTCGGCGCATCGAAGCAAAATAAATGATAGGCCTTCATTTCGAACATCGCCATAATGATGTAACCCAGCCTGGCGAGCGTGATGTTGTCCGCCGTCTGAAAGCGCCGCCACATGCGCGGCCTGTAATCCGCAAGCTCCGCGTAGAACTGATATATGGGTCGAGATGCCATCCGTCATTCCTCCCGTCTTTCATCGCCAGTTTTTAGCCCCACGCGATGCCGTTCGCATCGCACCATTCACGCGCCATGCGGCGATAAGCCGCGTCGCGGTAGGCGTACCAGCGCTCGTCCAAATTCAACTTAATCAACGTGTCTTTGAACCTTCTGAACGCCCCTTTACCTTGAATTGCTTCTTCCAACCGCTCACGCGCACACGGTATGAACGCTATTTCGCCGATAAAGCCTTCGCTTCCTCCTGTATCCAGGCGGGAAGTGCCGAAGCGTCAACCCAGCGCCCAGGACTTCAGCGCAAACAGCCGATCCCGAACGCATCTGTTATTTTATCCCAAACCGACGGGCTACGCTGCTTACGCGGGGCTATGCCCAGCAGGCGAGCATGCCGCGCATCCATGCGTACACATCCATTCCGTAAACAGCGCGGAGGCGTTCCCGCGTAAGCGCGGTCTCGGGCTTTCCCAGGGCCGCCGTCTGCCCCTCGCACAACAAAAGCGCCCGAGTACCAAAGCGCATGGCCAGGCTCAGGTCGTGCGCTACGCAGATTACCGCGCGGCGTCCATGCCTCAGCCATTCTCCTATAAGCGTAAAAAGCTGTTGCTGAAAGGCAAGATCCAAATGGTTGGCGGGCTCGTCGAGCAGCAAAAGCTCCGGCTGCTGCGCAAGCACCTGGGCAAGAAACACGCGTTGCAGCTCGCCGCCCGAAAGGGCCAATACGCTTTGGCCGCGGCGGGACAGCAGTCCGGTCTGCATCAGCGCCTCCTCAACGCAGGCGTCGCCTTGCGCGTCCTCTCCGCTGAAAAAGCCTCGGCGGTACGCATATCGTCCAAGGCGCACCACCTCCTCAACCGTGAAGGCATAATCGACCTGATGGGCCTGCGACAGCACGCCCACATGCCGCGCATACTCCCGGGCCTTCCAAGCGCGCGCATCTTTGCCGTGCAGCAAAACCATGCCGCTGTAAGACGCGCACTGGGAAAGAGCGGAAAGCAGCGTTGTTTTTCCAGCGCCGTTCGGGCCCACAAGCATAAGCCACTCCCCCGCTTCCACACGGAAGCTTACATGGTCAACCGCCGGACGACCCCTATACCGCACGGTCAGATCCTTCACCTCGAGCATGCTCCGCCCCTTCTTCCTTTCCGAAAAAACAGGATAACAAAGACGACTGCTCCCACCAGGGACGTAACCACGCCGATAGGCAGCTCGACGGGGCTGATCACCGTGCGGGCAAAGAGGTCCGCGAGCATTAAAAAAACCGAGCCCATGAACATGGACGCCGGGAGCAGCCTCCTATGGCTCGCGCCGGACCAAAAGCGGACCATGTGCGGAATCGTCAGCCCGACAAAGCCGATGCTTCCTCCGACGGATACGCATACGCCTATCAACGCCGAAACGGAGATCATAATCGTCAGCTTGGCGCGCCGGACAGAAACCCCAACATGCCGCGCCGCATCTTCTCCCAGGGCAAACGCGTTAAGCTCCCTGGCATGGAAAAGCAGCGTCCCGCCGCACAGGAGGAGCGCGCCAAGCAAGGCCAGCACGTTTGCGTAGCCGCTTCCCGCCAGCGAGCCCATGGTCCAAAAGGTAATGGACTTCAGCCTTTCGCCGGAGAAAAAGGTCAGCAAGCTCAATAAGCTGGTGGCAAACATCCCGTACACCACCCCCATCAAAATAATGGTCTGCGTGCTCAGGGACCTGTCCGCCGCATAGGACAGAGACAAAATCAAAATCAGAGACCCAAACGCGAAGAGCATCGCCATGACCATGGACCCCGCGAACGGCACAGCCGGAAACTGAATACCCAGCAGCATGGCGGTAACGGCTCCAAGCGACGCGCCGGAGCTAACGCCAAGCGTGGAGCCGTCCGCCAGAGGATTGCGCAAAAGCCCCTGCATGGCCGCGCCGCTTAGCGCCAGCGACGCTCCGACAAGCGCTACGGATAACACGCGAGGCAGCCGGACGGATAAAATGATGGCTCCGGCGGCATCCGCCGGGGGCCGGCCGGCTAGGGCGTCCCAAATCGCCGTCAGCGTTTCCCCGATGGGGACGGCCACGCTGCCCGCGCATACGCACAGGAAAAGCGTGGCCGCCGTGACAGCCGAAAACACAACGTACTCGCCAAGGGTGAAGGCGTCGGCTTTTTTCTTCATCGCCGTCTTATGCCGCCGGCTCCTGCGCCGCGCCGGCGTTCATAAATTTCATCAAATCCCTGGCGGCGTCCAGCAAGCGCGGGCCGGGGCGCGATATGCTGTCGCTGTCGGCCTGATATACGCGGCCGCCGCTGACGGACTTCAGGCTCTCCCAGCCCGTCCTGGACATAATTTCCTCAACAGGGGTCGGGCCTTGGCCATCATAGCCGGAGATGGTTACGATGTAGTCCGGGTCGCGGGCAATCACCTGCTCCTGAGAAATCTCCGACCAGCCGGAAACATCCGAAAAGGCGTTGGATAGGCCGCATATGGCGGCCAGCTCGTCCATAAAGGTTCCGTTTCCGGCCGTCCAAAGCCCCCATTCCAGCGGGGAAACCTCAAAATAGACGGTCCCGCGTCCCTCGCCAGCCTGCGCGGAAACGGATGCGAAGCCCTCGCGCATCTCGGCAATCAGCGTGTCGGCCTCCTCCTGCCTGCCCGTAAGACGTCCAAGCATTCCAATGGCCGTATACACGCCCTCGATATCCTGCGCGTCGGAAATAAGAACGCGGATGCCGGCCTTCTCCAGCGCCTCTACCTGTTCCTGCGTCTGCGCCATCTTGCTCATCACGATCACCTGGGGCTCCAGCGCGAGGATCTGCTCCAGGTTGGTTTCGGCGCCGCTGGCAACCGACGGAATTTCCGTAACAGCCTGCGGATAGTTGCAGTATTCGCCGCGGCCTGCCAGCAGCGCCTCCGCGCCAATCGCGTAAAGGATTTCACAGTCCGCGGGATTCAGCGCGATGATGCGGGAGACAGGCTCGTCCAGGCTGATCTCCCGGCCGGCCATATCCGTCAGGCTCGCCGCGGCGTCCGCCGCCAGCGCGGGCGCGCAGAACGCCGCCAGCGCCAGCGCGCTCAGAATGGAAACGACTCTTTTCTTCATGGTGATTTCCTCCTGTTTGATTTGCAAATGAAATCGCGGGGGAAACGCAAAACCGCTCCTTCCAAATCGGAGGGAACGGCCAAAAAACCTACTGCAAAGCTTCGGTTTCAATAGCATGTCCCATCCCCGGGGCGTACGGTGTAAACAGGTCTTCCGACTTGGCCTCATCCTACTCAAGCGCCTTCCCGCATTGCGCAGTGGCTGGAAATTGCGCGTCCTCGTCCGACAAGCTCTTTCCCTGCTTTTTCGTCCGCTTCACGGTTGCCGGGACAGTTCGGAAATTGCATCCGATTCCCATGGCGGAGGCGACGCTCCGCCGCGTGTTTCCACGCAGATACACCGGCTATTCATCTGTCGTGTCGCATTATACTTCAAACAGAGGCGTTCGTCAATCGGCGCGGGCCTGAACCGGAGCGTCGTCATTTGGATTTGATTTGCCGTTGAAGGGCGCTGAGAATGGTTTTCATGCCTAAAAAAGCCAATCAATTCTATCTTGCCGTTTTGCGGGCGGGGCAAATCCCCCGTCCTCTAACATCCGCAAGCGGGCGTTCAAAGCGGCGTTCCGCCTCTGCGGAAGTATTCCTCCCTGAGCCGCGCGAGCAGCGCTTCCGCTGTCGGGGCTTCGGCCTCCAAGGAAAACACGCGCTGCTGAACATCCTCTAACCGATGCGCGTCGCTGGAGTGGAGTACAAAACGCCCTTGCACAGCGGCATGCGGGCACGGCACGGCAGGTGACACCTCCACCACCGGGTGTTCGGGCAGGAAAGGCATCAGGCCCAGCGCGCCGATCATGCCGTTGCTGCCCCGGTTGATATGGGCGGGCGCCGGAAGCCCGCGGTGCGAGAGGATCAGCTTGCATACCTCCTGAACGTTCAGGTCCGTCGCCGCGATCAGCAGCTTATCCAGCGTGCCGGAAGGCGTATCCCCATCGCGCATGATAAGCTGGTTGCCGAAAAGCTCCGGGCGGTTCCTGATGTTCGGAAGGCGCGTATAAACCTCCTCGCCGGTGGCCAGCGCATCCTCCAGAGCGCCGAAGTATCCGAGAATATGAACCTCTTCCCGGGTGGTAATTTCCATGCCGGGAATGACCTGCACGCCATAGGTCTCGCCCGCGGCCAGCGCATCCTGCGCGTTGAGCGCCGTGTTGTGGTCCGTCAGCGCGATGACCTCCAGCCCGTTGACGCGCGCCATCCCCACGAGGTTCCAGGGCGTCATCTCGTCGTTCGCGCACGGAGACAGGCAGCTATGAAGATGGAGGTCGCAGAATACGCGCATGCTACTCTGCCGGCGGCAACACGCCGGCCCGGCTCATCATCCCGCAGACCTCGTAAGCGGTTTTGCCTGTCCGCAGCACCGCAAGTCCCTCCTCCGTCGCCTTCTTCAGCGACGCATCCTCAAGCTCCACGCCCTCCACCAGGATGACGCAGGCCATCTCCATCAATACCGCCACCGCGATAACGTTTACATGCGTCTGCACCGTGCACCAGGCCATCCCCTGCTTTCCGTGACCAAGCACCCAGCTTAGCAGGTCGCACGAATAGCCGCACGTCACGTCGGCCTCAAGGTCCGCCTCCTTTACCAGGTTTTCGGCCTCCAAAAGCGCCGTCAGCTCGTGTACCTTCATTTTCAATCCCCTATTCTCTGGTTGTTTTGGCCAGCTCCACCATCTTTTGGGCCATGATTTTCAACTGTTCCTTGAGGATGTGGATGCAATCCATCTTGTTGCAGTAGCCGCGCACGATATCCTCCGCAAACGTGCGGCAGGTTGGGCTGCCGCAGCTTCCGCAGTCGTATCCCGGCAGGCTTTTGACGATCTCCTCCATTTGCTCCATCTTGCGCATGGCCTCGACAATATCATCGTCCAGGCGCATGACGCTGTTGGCCGAAATCGGCTTGTCGGCCAGCAGATGATACTTGGTCAGGTAGGACGCGTTCACCTTCTCGTCCGGATGCGTAATGTCGCAGCCGCTCATCAAGGCCCGGACCGCGCCCCGCGCCACATAGCTGTTTTCAAAGGTGAGAGGCCCGCCGACACATCCGCCGGTACACGCCGCGCCCTCAAAAAACACAAGATCCTGGAGCTTATTGTTTTCGATTTCCTCCAGCACGCGGATCACGTTCTCAATGCCGTCAACCGCCATGCTGTGCCCCGGGCAGACCGCTGCGGCTTCGCCGCCGCTGTTGGCCCAGCCCACGCCAAAGGAGGTGGCGCGCGCGCGGTGTGTTTCCACCGTGTAGTTTTTGATATGGCTGGCCAGAAGCCCATAGATCTCCAGCATCGAAATCGCGCCGTCCACCGCCGAAGCCTCGTGCCCGATCGGGTTGCGGATGGCGGTCATCTTGGCGGCGCATGGCGTTATAAAGAAGCAGCCCACGTCCTCCTCGGGCACGTCGTTGCGCTTGCAAAATTCCCGCTTGGCCACCATCGCGGCCACCTCCATCGGCTGCCGCACGTCGATGATATGGGAGATCAGCTCGGGAAAGCGTACGCGGATCAGGCGCACAATCGCAGGGCAGGCCGAAGAGATCACCGGGTAGCGATCCCGCTGGATACTGCGCATGCGCTCGCGGATTGCGCGGGTGACGATGTCCGCGCCCTCGGCAACCTCAAAAACGTCGTCGAAGCCCATTTTCAGCAGTCCCTCCAACACCTGGGACGCGCTGAGCAGATGCTTGAATTGCCCGTAGAGCGAGGGCGCCGGCAACGCTATTTTGTATTTAAACCGGTTGATGCTCGCCAGAGGGTCGGTCTGGGCGTATTTGGCATGATAATCGCAGACGCGGATGCATTCGCCGCAGTCGATACAGCGGACGTCAATAATATGCGCCCGCCCGCCCCGCACGCGGATAGCCTCTGTCGGACAGCGCTTGAGGCAGTTGGTGCAGCCCTTGCAGCGGTCCTTATCCAGCCGGACGGAATGATATCTTCTCTCGTTCATTGATACTCGTCCTCCGAAGGAACGGAATTTCGCGGTCTCCCCCTAGCGAAGCCGAAATTCCATCTGAATATGCGTTCCTTTGCCTGGCTCGCTGGCGATTTCAAAGCCGTCGGCGTTACGCTTCATATTTGGCAGGCCCATGCCCGCGCCGAAACCGAGATCGCGCGCCTCCTCGCTTGCGGTGGAGAAGCCCTCCAGCATCGCTTTGCCAAGGTCCGCGATGCCCGGCCCCACATCGTCGGAAATCAGCGAGATTTTTTCCGGCGTCATTTCCAGCGTAAGCTTACCGCCCATGCTGTGAATAATGAGGTTCAGCTCTGCCTCATAGCTCGCCACGGCGATCCGGCGGAGAATGTTGCTGTCCACCCCGATTTGCTTGAGCTTGCGCTTGATGCTCGCGGACGCGTCGCCGGCGGTTTGAAATTCACCCGCGCGAACCTGATAGGTGTCAACCAGAAGATTGCCTTGCATAATGACCGTCCTTTGTGCGTTTAAACGCCGCTTCGCTCGTTTGTGCCCCTGATGCCGGCCTCGTACAGAAGGCCGCATGTGGTATAGGTGGTGTGCTCGGTGGCGAGCACCACGATGCCAAGCTCGCCGGCTTCCTCCAGAATTTCCTGGGAGGGAATTTTTCCCCTGGCAAAAATGACGCAATGAATATCCAGCATTTCGGCCGTGCGCATCACATGCACGTTGGTCAGGCCCGTAATCAGCACGGTTTTATCCTTTACAAAGGCGAGCACGTCGCTCATGAGGTCGCTTCCGCAGGCGCTGCGCACCTCCTGGTCCAGCTTGTCCCCGCAGCAGAGCACCTTTGCGTTCAAAACGGGAATCAGATCCTGAATGGTCACAGAAATCAACCTCCTATGTATTGCCGAGCCCGTCGTACACCGTCTTTAGCGTATAAAGAGAAGAAATGGCCTGGTGCTTAATCATCATGGCCAGGGAAACGGCGCTTTCGCTCTCGTTAAGCGCGGAGCAAAATTCCGCGTAAGCGTCGAAGCAGCCGATCAGGCCCTCCACGGTCTGGTGCCTGGGCGCGGCGAAGCGCTGTTTCAGCCGGAGAGAGACCGTTTCGGTCTGGGAGCGAAGGGCGGAAAGCAGCTCCAGCGCCTCGGGAGCGGTCTTTTCCTGCCTGTCCATCATGACGCTGATCTCCTGCAGGCGAGCCACCAGGTCGTTTGCGTGAAGAAAGGCCGCCTCCAGAATATCCAGTTGGCCCTTCATGCCGCGCATGCGAACCTCCAGGCTGGGCAGGTCGATCTGGTAAAGGTAGGACTCTATCTGGTGCTGCTCGCTGAGCTGCTTGCGCACGTTCTGCGCGTCCTCCCGCGTGGGGTAGATCGCCGCCAGGGTACGGTAGCGGTCGTCCGGCCAGACATAGCCCGCGGCTCCGCGCTGACGAAACGCTTTGGCGAGCTCCTCGGCGGACTTTTCGCTTTCAAACGCCCCAAGCTGCAGGGCGTACCAAGTCGCGGAGGGCAGCGCAACGTCCCGGCTTTCAAGCGTTTCATCGAACGCCTCGTCCGTGGGGATCGGAGTCGGGGTGGGAGCCGCCTGGATTAACACGCCGTCGCCGTTCCCGCGCCAAACCAACCCGGACAGCAGAACGACCGCCGACAGGAACAAAAGCAGGTAGCTCAGCCATTTTCTCGGAAAGCCGTCCCGTGGGTATACACGCTTGTTTCCTTGCATGCCCTATTCCTCCCGCATACCTTGTCTAGAGACGATATGCGGCCCCGGGGGCGGATATGAGAAGGTTGCGCTTCGCGCTCCGTTCTGCTACCATAGGTTGTCCCTATTATACTGGACGGAGGGCAAATATGCAATATCATTTGGATACCATTCCCGTATGGGAAGCGATGGAAGCGGATGGGAGCTGCCCGCTTTGCGCGCTCAGGGAAAAATGCGAGAGGCAGGAAACGGAGCGCAGCCTGGGCGGCAGCGTGATGGAGCCGGACGTCCGCGTTCAGGTAAACGACCGGGGGTTTTGCCTCAGGCACCACCAACAGCTTTTTCTGATGCAAAACCGGCTTGGCCACGCGCTGCTGACGGATTCCCACGCCAAGGAGCAGCTCAAAAAGCTGGAAAAGCTCAACGACGGGTTTGCGAGAAAGCCGGCGTCTAAACGCGGCCTTTTTGGCGGCGGTCGGGATCTGGAGCCGCTTGCGGCCGGGCTGGAGGCCCTTGCCTCGGGCTGCGTGATCTGCGACGCGGTGGAGCGCCATATGGCCCGCTATCGGTACACGCTGCTGCATTTATGGAAAAGCGACGCCGCCTTCCGGGAAAAGTGGGAAGCCTCGGAGGGCGTGTGCGTGCCGCACGCGGCGGAGCTGGTCCGGCAGGCGCAAAAACAGTTGAGCGCCGCCAGAGGACAGGCGTTCGCCGCCTCGGTGACGGCGCTGCTGAGCCGAAGCCTGGCCGGAGACGAGAAGGATCTGGAGTGGTTTACCCTCAAGTTTGATTACCGCAACCACGACAAGCCTTGGGGCAACAGCAAAAACGCGCTGGAGCGCACGATCAGCCGGCTGCGCGGCCGCCTGGCAGAGGGCGGAGACGCCGCGCGCCCATCCGGGTCCTAAGCGCTAGTCCAGCCGCTTTGTCATTTCCAGGCGAACCTCCCCCTTCTCGACATCGGCGTTTGAATACGCGAGCAGGTCAAAGCCGCAGAGCGTCATCCCCATTTTTAAGTAAAATTGGATAGCCGGTACGTTGCAGGATTGTGTTTCCAGCACGATTGCCCTAGCGCCGGCCTCGCGGGCCTGCTTTTCGGCCTCGGAAAACAGCAGGGCGCCGATCCCGCGCCGGCGGAACGGTTCCAGCACCAAGATGTTGGCGATTCGGAAGCGATTGTTCCACGTTTCATGGCTGAGTTCTAAAAACCCGGCCTCGCGCCCATCCACAAAGGCCCCGAACAGGGAGGGCTTTTCCAGCCAGCCGGAAAGCAGCGTGTCGGAAAAGCGCTTGCATTCCTGCCGTCCGAGCGGCGCAAGCTTCCATAGGAACGACCAGCCGTCCGGGCTTTCCCGCATATCGAGCTCATAGCGGGCGCCGGTTTGGTAAACGAAATCAAGCCGCCTGCCCCTGTATTCCTCTCCAAGGCGTCGAATCTCCGGCCGGAGCGGTTTAGCGCTCATACGCCCGCCCCGTCCAGCGGCTCCTGAAACTGCTCGAGCGTTACGCCGGCCTCGCTGAAAATATCTAAAGAAAATTTATCCGGATACCCCTGCTGGTACACGACCCGCTTGATGCCGACGTTGACGATCATTTTGGCGCAGACCGAGCATGGCTGGTGCGTGCAGTACAGCGTCGCCCCGTCGATGGAAATGCCAAGCTTGGCCGCCTGCAAAATGGCGTTCTGCTCCGCGTGGATGGCGTAGCAGACCTCAGCCCGCGTGCCGGACTCGATATTCATGCGCCGGCGCATGCACTCCCCTCTCTCCTTGCAGGTTTTCAGCCCAGCCGGGGCGCCGTTATAGCCTGTTGTCATGATCCGCTTATCCCGAACGATTACCGCCCCGATGCTTCGGCCCGCCACATAACAGCTCGTCCATTCCGAGATCAGATACGCCATCTTCATAAATCGGATATCCCATTTATCCATTCCTGACCCATCCCCTTTCGGTTGTTTGCATTATACCCTTCTCGAAAAGATTTGGCAACGCGCCGTCATGCCGCCCCCCGCCGTCACATACGATGCTCTGTGGAGGCGAGGGCATGAAAGCGGCGGGAGCGAAGCGGCAGACGATTTTTTTGACGGCCATCAATGCGGTTGTGCGCGCGTTGGGGCTCGTCCTGCGCGTGCTGCTGTCCCGCTTTCTGGGAGCGGAAATCATGGGTATCGCGGAGCTGGCGCAGAGCGTGCATATGCTGGCGATTACGCCGCTGACCTCGGGCCTGCCGATGGCCATCAGCCGCATGACGGCGCGCGCGAAGCCGGCCGATAAGCAAAAGCCCCTGCTTGCGGGTATCTCGCTGGTGCGCATCGCTTCGGTAGCGCTGATTCCGGCGCTTTTGCTGCTGTCTCCCCTGATCGCCCGGCTCATGGGCGACGCGCGCGTTCTTCCGTCCCTCTGGTTTTCCGCCCCATGCATCCTGATCCTGGGATACTCGGCGGCTTTTAACGGCTATTGCTACGGCATGGAATGGAGCCGCGTTCCCGCGCTGTCGGAGCTGATCGAGCAGGTGGCCCGGCTGATATTTTCCCTGGCGATGCTGATGATGCTGAGCAAGCTGACCGCGCCATGGATGGCGGCGGTCCCCGTGGCCGCGACGATGGTGGCGGAGGTTGTGGGACTTGGGTTTGTGCTGGCGGCGCTCCGCCTGCCCTCCCTGCGCACGGACGGCGCGCGGGCATGGCGGGGGCCCGTGCTGCGGCTGGCCGCCCCCACGACGTTTTCCCGTCTGATCCAAACGCTGCTGCGCTCCCTGACGGCCATGATGATTCCGCTCCGCCTTCAGCAGACGGGCCTTTCCGCGGCCGAATCCACGGCCAGGCTGGGCATGCTCAACGGCATGGTCATGCCCATCCTCATGCTGCCGTGCATTTTTACCAGCGCGCTATCCATGGTGGCGCTGCCCAAGCTGGCCAAGGCGGAGGACAGCCTGAGCGAGCTCAAGCGCCTGCTTTTGCAATGCTTTGGCGCGTGCGTGCCCATCGCGGCGGCGTGCGCGGCGGCGGTCTACCTTGCCGCGCCGCTGCTGGCCAACTCCGTGTACCGCATGGCGGAGCTCGGGGACCTTTTCCGCTTCTGCGCACCGCTGACCGCGCTGTTTGCCGTGAGCCATCTTAGCGGAGGCGTCATCGCCGGTCTTGGACAGCAAAAGCGCTCCATGTTCGGAGCGCTTGCGATCTCGGCCCTCACGCTGGTAATGACCTATGTGCTGACCGGCGACCCGGCCCTCCGGCTCCAGGGCGTGGTGCTCGCCCAGGCAACCGGACAAATCCTGACCATTTTATGGAATTTGGGAACGCTCGCATTATGGCGGCGGGAGCGGCTGCGGCCTCAGCCCCGGTGATAGATGCGGCGGAGCTCCTCCGTCTCCGTGCCGTCAGGGCGGTACACGACCAGCGGCGGCATCCACTTTAAGCCGGGCCTGGCGTTCTTCATGCCCTCCAGCAAAACCAGATAAGGCGGCCGGTCGACCTTGGCACAGACCATACGGGCGCGCTTGGGCTCCAAACGGGACGCACGCAGCGCGTCGCATAGTTCCAAAAGGCGAGCGGCGGGAAACACGACGCTTATCCTGCCGCGGTTGCGAAGCACCGCGGCGCACGCGGCGGCAACGCCCTGGATGGAGAGCTCGGTTTCGTGCCGGGCCACAAGCATGCTTTCGGTCTGGCTGGGCAAAACCCCGCCCAGCTTTCCGTAAGGCGGGTTGCAGACGACCGCGTGAACGCTTTCCCGCCCGAGGATGCCGGCGGCGGCGCGCATGTCCGCCGCGTGAACGCAAACGCGACTTTCCAGCCCGTTTAACGCAACGGAGCGCCTTGCCATATCCGCCATGTCCGGCTGAAGCTCAAACGCCTCAAAGCTGGAACAAGCCTCCTTCTGGCTCAGCAAAAGGGAGAGGATTCCGGTGCCCGCGCCCATGTCGGCGATTCTGTCTCCGGGGCGAACGCGCGCAAAATCCGCCAACAGCACCGCATCCATGCCGAAGCGGAAAGCCGACGGATTTTGGATAATCCGAAGGCCGTTTAGCTGAAGGTCGTCCACCCGCTCATGCGCCTTGACCAGCCCGCTCATTCCCGCTCCCGCATGCTGAGGTATTTTGTCAGGCAATACCCTTGGCGTTCCCCATATTGCACCAAGCACCAGGTATCGCCGCGCAGAATGACCTCCACCTCGGCGGACGCCGGCATGTCGGCCAGCTTCTCGCTGGCATCCAGGCACTGAGACCGAAGCGCGAGGGTTTCCTGCCCGACGGCGGGAACAACCAGCGCGTAGGTCGCGCGGGCCGGCGCTTCAAGGGTAACGTCCAGCGACATGCCGCCCTCGGTTATGATGCCGCCGGAGGACGAGCCGCCCGGCTGCTCCGGCTGAGCGCCCGTTTCAGGATTTGCGTCCGTTCCATCGCCGGACGACGTTTCTTCCCGCTCCGGCTGAGTTTCGGGTGCTTCTGTCCCGCTGTCCTGCGTTCCTCCGGACGGGTTTTCTCCGCCTGCCTGAGCGCCGGGATCGGTATAGGTGATATATTTTGTCATGGCATAGCCGTCATAGCCGCCATAGCGCAGGTATGCCCATTCTCCGTCGTCCCTCAGGACCGAAACGGGGGCCAGCCTGGGGATGACCGTAAGCAGCCGCGCGTCGCCGGAGGGGGTTTCCCGCAGGTTTAACGAGCCGGAGGCCGTCAGCACCCAAGCCGTAACCGGCGTTTCCTCTTTTTGCGCGTCCGGCTCTTCTCCGGGCTCCCCGGTCGGCTGGCTCTCCGGAGGCGTTTCTTCCAAAGGCGTTTCGGCCTCTGCCGACTTTGGCATAAAGCGAAGGAACTGCGTCATCACATAACCGGAGACGCCGCCATAGGTAACCCCGCACCACGTATCGCCATAGACGTCAACGGTTACCTCCGCGTTGCGCGGAATGGTGCGGATGACCCGCGCGCCGCCGGACGCGCCGGCCCGCAGGTTCAGCGAGCCCGACACCGTCGTTACATAAGCCGTTCCCGCGCCGGTGTCCGCTCCCGGGCCCTCCGCGTCTCCGCCCGTTCCGGCGTCGGGATTGGGAGCGTTCCCGGAGAAGGTTAAAAACTCGGTCATGACATAGCCATACGCCCCGTTGTAGCCGATGTAGCACCAGCTCGCGCCGCGCTGCTGTACGCTGACGGTCGCGTATTGAGGAATGCGCATGACGACGCCCGAACCCTTGGAGGGTTCCATTCGCAGGTTGAGGGAGCCGGAAACCGTCGTCACCACGGCGGTTTCTCCTCCGGATACATCCGGGCGTCCCTGCTGGAAGGTCAGGTACGCGTTCATTACGTAGCCCGTCTGGCCCGCAAAGGTAGTCTGGCTCCAGGCGGAGAGCTTTTTGGTAATCACGATGGTCGTCCCCTTGGGAATGCGCGCCAGCACATCGCTGCCGGGCAGCGGGTCGCGGCGCAGGTTGAGCGAGCCCGAAACCGTCGTCACCACGGCATAAAGGGTGTTCTCGTCGCCGGGATCGGGCACGATGGGTTCATCCGGGTCGTTCACATCCGGGTGATCGCCGCCGTCAGGAACCTCCGGCTCGCCTCCGCCGTTTGGATCGTCAGGCCCGGAAGGCTCCTCGCCGCCCGGCTCTGAAGGCCCGGTGGTTCCGCCGCCGTCCGGATCGTCGCCGGGTTCCTCATCCGGGAAGGTCAGGAAGACGGTCATCACATACCCCGTGCTGCCCTGATAGGCGACATGGCACCACTCGGCTCCGCGCTCATGGACGGTAATCGTGGCATATTGAGGAATGGTTCTCAGGATGGCGCTGCCGCTCCGAGGCTCGGCGCGGAGGTTGAGCGAACCGCTTTGCGTGGTCACCACGGCGGTACCGCCGCCTCCCGCCGGCGGGTTGGTCGCGCCGCCGCCTTGCATGAAGGTCAGGAAGCTGGACATCACATAGCCGGCATATCCATTGTAGGTAACGCCGCACCAGGTTCCGCCCGAGGAGGTTACGTCGATCTCGGCGCCGCGTGGGATGGTTGTCAAAATCCGGCTGCCCGCCTTTGCCTCGGCGCGCATGTTGAGCGAGCCGCTCTGCGTGGTCACCACGGCCTTCACGGCGGTTTGCGTTCCGCCGGCCGAGGAGAAGGAGAGCGAAGAGGTAAGCATATAGCCTGTTTCTCCCGCGTAGCTGACGGCGCACCATTCCTCGCCGCGCTCGGTTACCGTGACGGTCTCGCCTTGTGCCACCAGCAGCTTGGAGGACGAATCCGCGCTGGGCTGCTCCCGCAGGTACCCGATTTCCGCGCTTACCGTCGCGGCCGTGCCGGAAGGCTCGCCGCCCGGCGTGTCGCCGCCTTCCCCGCCGGAGCCTCCGTTGTTGTTTTCCAGACTGTCCCCATTGTAGGAAACATACCGCGAAAGAACGTAGCCGGTTTGTCCGCTATAAGTCACGGCGCACCAGGAGCCGTCGTCAGCCGTGACCGTAACCGACGCGCCGTGCGGAAGCTGAGCGAGCACCTGTGCGTCCGTCGAGGCGGACGCGCGCAGATTGACCGTGCCCGTTCCGTCCTCCGTGGCAATGGTCGCCGTGGAGCTGCCGGAGGAAACCACCTCGCTGGGATAGGTGGTGGTAACGCCGGAAATGTAGCCCGTGTTGACATAAGCGACGGTGGCGCAGTATTGCACATAAGCCCAGGAGCCGGACGTGCTGAACACTGTGAGCACCCCGCCGTTGGGGGCGGTGGAAACGACGGCCGCGCTCATGCTGCCGGACTGCCGCAGGTTAACAAAGTCGCTGGCCGTTACGGTCGCAAAGCCCGCGATGGCCGTGGGCGTCTCCTCATGGCCGGCGGGGACGCCGCTGATGGACAGCGCGTTGGCCGGCACGTAGCCCTTTAGGTTTCCGTACTGGATGAAGCACCAAGTCCCGTCGTTGGCAAGCACCTTGACAATCGCGCCGTTTCCGGCCGT
The DNA here is from genome assembly GCA_048370855.1 of Candidatus Limiplasma sp. GTDB lineage: Bacteria > Bacillota > Clostridia > Christensenellales > Aristaeellaceae > Limiplasma. The sequence goes on from DBGEOK010000105.1 coordinate 22,985, forward strand.
GCCGATCAGGCTGGCGCTTGTTGATTTGCCCGTGCGGATCGCCAGGGTCGCGCCGGAGCCGATCAGCTTGACCGTGCCCTTGCACGCGGCGGGATCATCCCCCGTTATGTCGGCCGGGTCCTCCACGGTGGTCTGGGTATCGCCCGTCACGCTTAGGATGGTGTTGGTAAAGCGGTGCTGCACCCGCTTGCAGCCGTCGTAATAGAACCCGAGGATTTCGTCATAGGTATAGCCAAGCTTGGCCATATACATTGCGCCGCGCTGGCTCATGCCCATGCCGTGGCCAAAGCGCCGCGCCTGCAAAACGAAGTTGCCGCCGCTTTTGGTCACGCTCCACAGCTCGTTTTTTGTAGACTGGATGCTCATGGAAAGCATGCTTTCCAGCTCGCTGAAAATGTCGCAGGTGACGGTCACGGTCGTGGACGAGCCGCCTACGGAGGCGGTCATGGTAAAATCCATCTTGGTATACAGCCTGCTGGGCGAAGCGTACATGGGCGTATGCGGCGTGACGCTCTTGAGGGTTTTGAGCGTGGTATTGGCCGAGGTGGCGTTGTACCCTCCGCTTTTGAGCTTCGTGACGGCCTTGCTCTTTAACAGGTTTACCAGCGAGGCGTTGTTGGAGCCGCCGGCAAGGTCCGCGTAAACGGTTTTTGATTTTACCGTGGAGGAGGGATTGGCAAAATCGAAGGGGTCGTCCTTGACGGTAAAGTAAGGGTAGCTGCCCCCCGTCCGCACGGCTTCCGTCTGGCCGCCGTTTGAGGCGGAATAATACGTAATGATGTAATTGGAGCCGTACATCAGCACAATGCCCTTGGTAGCGTCCACGGCGGCCACACAGTTGAGGTTCCCGGAGGGCGTGCCGCGGTAAACCTGGTCGCTGGTGGTATCATACACGTCAAAATAACCGGACGCGCGGCTCTGCATCTGCTTGACGGTATAGGTACGCGCGGCCACGGCCTGCGCCTTCAGGGCCTCGATATTGGTGGAGTTGCCCATTTCGTAGGGGAGCACGCCGTAAAGATAGTTTTCAATATAAATATGGGCGACGGTATAAAGCTTGTAGCCGCCGCCGCTGGCGACGGCCCGGAAGGAAATATCTCCCGGGTACAGGTTGCCGCTCTCCCGCGCCTGCGCGATTTTGACGCCGTTGGTCCCGGAGGCGCTGTGGCGGCGCAGGGCAAAATAGGTTCCCATATTGGTCTTAACGCCGTTGCGCGTAAGCGTGATGGCGCCGGTGGAGCTGCTGAACCCTACCGTAACGCTTGACCCGCTGGAAATGGACTGACTGGTATCCCCGTTAACGCTGTAATTGCCCACGATCGTCAGGTTCAGCGTGCTTGGGTTGCCAAGCGAGGACAGATAGACGCGCACCATGCCGTTTGCCGCGCTGCTTTTGGCGGTCAGCGGCGCGGACATGACCTCGACATGATCCAGCGCGCTGGCAAAAGCCCCGGAAACAATCTGTAAAGAAAAGATGAACAATATGAAAAAGGCGACGGCTATCTTTTGTAGGTTCCTCCCGGAATGCTTTGGCATGGTATAGCGGCCTCCTTTGTTTCCTCCGTAATACTTTCGTAACTATTTGGCATTGTATCATATCTTCCGCGCTTTGTCTATTCATTTTGGCAACCAAATCATTCCTTCGGGGAAGAGGACGAATCAGCGAAAAGAATCCCTGCCATTTCCTGTTCTGAAATTGTTTTGAGAAGCTTTCCCGTTGTATGATCAACAACGTGCAGCATATGAAAGCACTGCGGCGGCATGCGGGCCATCAGGCGCGTCAGCATCAGGGGGGTAGGTTCTCCCTCGCAGGCCAGGGCGCGCACGGGCGCGACCCTTCCTTGCGCGAGCTTTTCGGCGGGGCTCTGCGCCCGCGACATGCGGCGGACGCTGCTGGAAACCGAGCTTTCACGCGCCGCGTAAGCAAGGTACGGACCCAGCAGCAGCAACGACAGGTTTACATGCCCGTACCATGCCCCGTACAGTCCCAGGCCCACCATAGCGGCGCTGAGCACATAGGCCAGCCAAAGCATCAAGCGCCTCGCGGCGGCTTCCGCGCCAAAACGCGACGCCATGGCCATGACGGCCCGGGCGCCGTCCAGCGGCCATACGGGCAGGCAATTGAGCAGCGCCAGCGAAAGGTTCATATTGGCAAACGCATACCAAAACGGAAAGCGCGGCGCAAAGCGCACGCAAAGCAATCCGGCGGCGGCGCTGACCGCCACGCCCGAGAGCGCAATCAATAGCTGCTTCCAGCCGGATAGGCGCTCGTAGCAGGCGGCGTCCGCCATGCCTCCGAACGGGGTCAGCTCCACGGAGCAGGCCGGCACGCCCGCGCAAAGCATGGCCAAGAGGTGCGCGCCCTCATGGCACAGCAGGGCCAGGACGGCCGCGAGCACCAAGTCGCTCCGCAGAAAGAAAAAGGCCATGGCCAGCATCAGCAGGCCCGCCGGATGGACGCGGAGGCTCAACCGCATCCGTTTTGCACGCGCGCTCATTCCTTTTGCGGCTTCATCAATCCCTCCGGATTGATGGAACGGCCGTCCTTGCGCAGCTCAAAGGCGAGGGGCTTCCCGTCCAGCACGCGCGCGATGATATCGCCGGCGTACACGCGGTCGCCCTCCTCGGCATAGCAAACGAGCAAGTTGCCGTAAATGGATTCGGTGTCGTCGTCATGGCGAACCCGAATGATCCGTTCTTCATCCAGGCCATGCGCGATACTCATGATTTCGCCGTCCGCCACGGCGCGAACGTCCGCCACGGCGCTCTGCACCTCGATATAGGGCTCCTGCTGGGACCAGGCGTGCACGGTTTCCCCCACCACGGGCGCGAGCACGGATACGTTCTCCTGCTCGTTCCATACGGCCTGAATGCCCTCGGGCAGAAAGCCGTTGACAAAGCTGAGCTTTCCCAGGCTTTCGTCCCATTCCATATTGACGCTGTCCTGAAGCGCGGAAAAGACGCTCTGCGTCTGCGGCGTGCCGGCGTTTTTGACGGCGACCAGCGTGAGAAGCAGCCCGCCCACGACCGCAAGATTGCGGATGAGCTTATCCGTTTGCAGCAGCCGCTTGCCCCATCCGGCTTCCTTCGGGTATTCGGTGAGCGTCGCGCCTGTTTCCACCCGGTCGCTCAAGAGCGACGGCTCGCTTTTCACCTTCATATTCTTAACCTGCGTTTGACGGTTCAAGGCAATCCCTCCCACCGCTAGCCTATGCGGGAAGCCGGAGCGTAAGAACCGGCGAAGCGGGAGGAAAGGCGTGGGAAGCGGGAATAGGATTGGAGCATGGATTTGGATGGGACGCTTTCCTGATTGCCTGGGCTATGCAATGCGCCGCCTCCTTCCGGGACAATCATGACGGCATGCTTTTTCCCCCCTCCAGCCAAGCATAGGGCTTGATAAAATCGGATCTACAAAAAGGCGCATACCGGCTTAACAATACAGTAAGTCTATACGCGCCTCAAGCCCATAACTCCGCAAAGCTTATCGTAAGGGCAAATCGGAATTTACAAAGCTTTGGTAAAACAGATGATTCTATTTGCTTCTGAAAAATTCATAGCTTTATGAAAATGAAAGCTGTCAATATTATTGATTTCGCAATCACTGGCAAACTCATGGCATCCGTTTTCTTTCGCCCATGCTTCACATTCGGCTAATAATTCTTTGGCATATCCTTTATTACGATAGCTTTTCTTCACAAAAATTCCCTCTAAATATCCAACCGGACTTGTTTTTGTACCTTCCACATAATCATATCGCAACGAAGATTGTGCAAAACCGACAGGCACATCATGTTCATATTTCAAAAAAATTGCGTTTTTTCCATTCTTCATCATTTCAGAAAATTCATTGGTGAGTTCGTTGACAGAATGATTCTGCCATATCATCACAGCTAGTTTTGCCAGTATTTCTAAATCACTGTATCCTGCCTTTTTGATCATATGGCCTTCCTTACAAATTCCGATTTGTATTTCTGGTTATATAGACGGAAAAACAGTAAAATGCTTCAATCTCAATAAAATGACAGCATATCAGACGGGCGCCGTCACGATACCCTTGGAAGTTTTCGTTTGAATACAATCCAAAACGCAAGTCTGACGGCTCCCCGTTCCCGCTCCGCTTACAGGCAGCCCTTCCGGCGCATATACTCCAGCGTTCGGCTCAGCGCCAGCTTGCCGTGGCTGTATGTCAGCCCGCCCTGCAAAAAGGCCGTATAGGGCTCGCGCATGGGCGCGTCCGCGCTGAGCTCGATGGACGCCCCCGAGACAAACGTACCCGCCGCCATAATGACCTTATGCTGATAGCCCGGCATATCCCAAGGTTCCGGGAGCGCCATGCTGTCGATGGGCGAGGCCATTTGAATCCCCTGGCAGAAGGCGATCAGCCGTTCCGGCGTGCCCAGCTCCAGCGCCTGAATAATATCCGAGCGCGGCTCGTCCGGCTTAGGCGTGGCGTTCATGCCCAGGCTTTCAAACATGGCCGCAGCCAGCACGGCTGTTTTCATGGCCTGGGCCACCACATGCGGGGCCAGAAAAAGGCCCTGATAAAACGGCTGATAGCTTCCCGCATAGCTGCCGACCTCCTGGCCGATACCCGGCGCGGTTAAGCGAAAGGCGACGCGTTCCACCAAGTCCCCGCGGCCGGCGATATACCCGCCCGTGGGCGCGAGCCCGCCGCCTGGGTTTTTAATCAGGCTGCCGACGCACAGGTCCGCACCGTACTGGGTCGGTTCCTTCTGGCACACAAACTCGCCGTAGCAATTATCCACCATGAGAACGGCGTTGGGAAAATCGGCGCGAAGCATGTCGGAAAGCGGCTTGATATCCTCGGGCATCAGGCTGGGGCGCGAGGAATACCCACGGCTGCGCTGAACCGCCACCACCCGGGTGGCGGGCTTCATGGCCGCGCGGATGGCCGGCAGGTCCGGCCTGCCCTTCTCATCCAGCGGGATCTCGCAATAGGTAACCCCCATTTCCCTCAGCGAGCCCGCCGGGCAGCCGCGCACGCCGATCACATCCTCCAGCGTATCATAGGGCGCGCCGGAGGCGTACATCAGCTCGTCTCCCGGCCGAAGCACGCCAAACAGGCAGAGCGAAAGCGCGTGCGTGCCGGAAGCGATCTGCGGGCGCACGATGGCCGCCTCCGCGTCAAACAGCTCCGCAAACAGGCGTTCCAGCGTGTCCCGCCCCACGTCGTCATAGCCGTAGCCTGTGGTGGGCGCAAAATGGCGCGCCGCCACCTGATGGGCTTGCATGGCGTCCAAAACCTTTTCCGTGTTTGCCAGCGCGATGCGGTCAATACGCGAAAAGGCCGCCGCGCAACGGCCTTCGGCGGCCTCCAGCAATGCTCTCATGTCGCTCATCATTCTGCCTCCTTTGCAGCCATAGAAAAAAATTTCACAGCGGTTTTCTCCGCCGTTTGCGGCAGGACGGGGCTTTGGGCGTCCAGCCAGCGAACCGCCGGTTCGGCCCTGAACCACGTCTCCTGCCGCTTGGCGTAGTGCCGCGTGTTGAGGATGATCCGCCTGACGGCGTCGGAGGTCTGCCCCCCGCCGAGGGCGGCGGGTACAAGCTCCTTATAGCCGATGCCCTGCATCGACTGGGCGGTGGGCGGAACGCCGCTTTTCAGCAGCGACCGCACCTCATCCAACAGCCCCAGCTCCATCATCCGGCGAACGCGCCGCTCGACGCGCTGAAACAGCAGCTCGCGGGGCATGCGAAGCCCAAGCGCTAAAACCGCATAAGGTCCCGGCGTTTCTGCGCCGCGCTGGGCGCTCATAGGCTTTCCCGTCAGTTCGCAAACCTCGAGCGCTCGGACGACGCGCCGCAGATCGTTGGGGTGCAGCCGGGCCGCCGTGTCGGGGTCCGCCTGCGCAAGAAGGTCGTGCAGCCGTTGCCGGCCCCCCGGCTCCTCCGCGATGGCCGCGTACCGGGCGCGCAGCTCCTCGTCGCCCTTTACGCCGCCCAGCATAAGCCCGCGCGCCAACGCGCTCAGGTACAGACCCGTGCCTCCCGCCAGCACCGGCAGCCGCCCGCGCGACGCGATATCCTCGATCGCCTTTCCGGCCAGCCCGGCATAATCCGCCACGGCGAAGGCTTCCGTGGGTTCGGCAACGTCCAGCAGATGGTGCCTGACGCGCGAGCGCTCCTGCGCCGTCGGCTTGGCGGTGCCAATGTCCATACGCCGGTAGACCTGCATGGAATCCATGCAGACAATCTCGCCGTTCAGGCGCTCGGCCAGGGCCATCGCAAGCTCGCTTTTACCGCTTGCCGTAGGTCCGACAACAGCAAGGACCCGGATTTTCCCCACGCTTGAACCTCCTATTGGATTCGCTTAAAACGCTTTTCCAGCGCATAGCGCGTAATCTCCGTCACAATCGGGCGTCCATGAGGGCAGGTCGGCATCGATCCGCTCTCCAGCATATTTCGCAAAAACCCTTCAATTTCCGGCTCGCTCAGCTTATCGCCGCCCTTGATGGCGCGCTTGCATGCCATTTGAGCCACTTGGCGGCGCATGCGCTCCCGCGTGGCCTGGCCGCGCCCGTCCTGGCATTCGTCCAAAGCCTCTAAAAGCAGCTCGCGCGGCGAATCGTTCCGTCCAAAGAGCGTCGGCACGGCATGCACGGCCACGCAGGTATCGTCGAAGGGTTCAATTTCAAACCCGGCGTCCCGCAGCACGGGCGTCAGCTCGGCGGCCAGGGCCATATCCCGCGCCGTCAGCCGCACAAGCTGCGGGGAAAGCAGGCGCTGGGAAATATGTTCGCCCTCAAAACGGGCCATCATCCGATCATACAGAATGCGCTCATGGGCCGCGTGCTGGTCTACCAGCAGCAGCCTGTCCGCCGCCTCAAAAACCCAGTAGGTATCAAATACGATGCCCACCATGCGCAGAACGGGGCCATGCTCGCCGGCAGCCTCCAAAAGCGCGGGCCGCTCCGTCGAGGGCTCCTTGAAAAGCCCGCCGGCAGAAGCGTTTCCGGCTTCCTCCCGGTATCGCTCGCGCAGCAGCTCCGCGTTGGGCCGCGGCATGACCGTCTCGCTCAGCGCCATGCCCTCCAGGCGCATGGCGGGAACGGAAACGGAAGCGGGCATCCCGGTTCGATCGCTCTGCGGCTCCTTCCGGGTTTCCACAGAGGCTTGGTCTGACAAGGGCGAAGCAACCGGCTGGCGCTCTGCCTGGATCGGCTGTTTGGGAACGCTCTCGCGCTCTGCAGGAGCGGCGGCGTCTTGCCCGTCGGTCGGTTCTCCCACCGGCACGACGGTAAAACCCGTTTCCGTCGAAACGGCGCGCGCCTCCGGCCCGTCCTGCGCCGCGGCGCTTAGCCGCGCGCCCAGGCTCTCGCTTTGCATAGCCTCGCGGACAAGGGTTTCCACCGCTTCGGCCACGTTCAGCTCGTTTTGAAAACGAACCTCGAGCTTGTTGGGGTGCACGTTTACATCCACCTGACGGCCCGGCAGCTTCAGGAATAACGCGCACATGGGAAAGCGCCCGATCATCACGCGGCCCTCGCAGCCGTTTTCAAGCGCCTTGCTCATCAGCGGGCTTCGGAAATAACGGCCGTTGACGAAAAAGGATTGCTGCTGCCGGTTTCCCCGCGACAGCTCCCCTACGCCCACAAAGCCGTCCACCAAAACGCCGTACAGATGCCCGTGCACCTTCCGCATTTGCTTTAACGCTTCCCCGCCATACAGGCAGTATAACGCGGACTCCACGCTTCCGTCCCCCATGCTGCGGTATACCGTTTTACCCTGGCTGACAAAGCGGAAGGAGATATCCGGCCTGGAAAGGATTAAGCGGAGCATATAATCCGAAACCAGGGCAGCCTCCAACGACGGCTTCTTGAGAAATTTCAGGCGAACCGGCGCGTTTTCAAAAAGATTCTCGACCACAATCGTGGTGCCGACGGGAGAGGCGGCCTGCCGGATATCCGTAAACTCTCCCGCTTCCACCGTGGCGCGCGTGCCAAAGGCGGCGTCCTCGGTACGGGTGGTGCACGTTACCTTCGCCACCGCCGCGATGGACGCCAAAGCCTCGCCGCGGAAGCCCAGGGTATGAATGTCATACAGGTCCTCCGCCTTGACAAGCTTGCTGGTGGCATGGCGTTCAAACGCGAGGCGGATTTGCTCCGCGGGAATCCCCCGCCCGTTGTCCGATACCCTCAGATACCGGACGCCGCCCTCGCGGAGCTCCACGGTTATGCTGGCGGCCCCCGCGTCAATGCTGTTTTCCACCAGTTCCTTGACCGCGGAGGCGGGGCGTTCCACCACCTCGCCCGCGGCAATCAGGCCGATGAGATCGGCGGACAGCTTCTTGATACCGGGCATGCGCGCGCCTCCTTTCGCCTAAAGCCTGCGGGCCTTTTCACGCAGTCTGAACAAGGTGTTCAGCGCGTCCATCGGCGTGATGGACAGCACCTCCAGATTTTTCAGCTCCTCGATCAAGTCGTCCTGCGGCAGATGGAACAGGTCGGTTTGCTTGTCCTGCTTCTTTCGCTTTTCCAAAATGTTGGAGGAGATGGTTTCCTGATTGATATCGCTGACTTCCAAACGAGCCTGAATCTCATGCGCGCGGGCGACCACGGGCGCGGGAATGCCGGCCAGCCTGGCCACATGCACGCCATAGCTCTTATCCGCGCCGCCGGGCATGATCTTTCGCAGAAAAATAACGTCCTCGCCATGCTCCATCACGGAAATACAGTAATTTTTGACGCCCTGGAAGCGCCCCTCCAACTCGCTCAATTCGTGGTAATGCGTAGCGAAAAGCGTCTTGGCCCCCACCCGCTTCTGATCCAGCAGGTACTCCACCACGGCCCAGGCGATGGCAAGGCCGTCGAACGTGCTGGTTCCCCGCCCAATCTCATCCAGAATAATCAGGGATTTGCTGGTGGCGGCGCGAAGGATGCCGGCCGTCTCGCTCATCTCCACCATAAAGGTGCTCTGACCGCCCGCAAGGTCGTCCGACGCGCCGATGCGCGTGAAGATGCGGTCGCAAAGGCAGATATTTGCCCGTGCCGCCGGCACGAAGCTGCCGATATGGGCCATGAGCGTGATAAGCGCGACCTGGCGCATATAGGTGCTCTTTCCCGCCATGTTGGGACCGGTGATAATCAGCATTCGGTTTTCATCGGTATCGAGGGTTACGTCGTTGGGTACGAAGGGGGCGTCGGTCAGGGTGCGTTCCACGATGGGGTGGCGTCCCTCCTCGATGAACAGCTCGCCGTGTTCGTTGATGGCAGGCTTGACGTAGCCGTTCTCGCGCGCCACCTGGGCCAAGGAGAGCAGCGCGTCCGCCGTTTTGAGGGCCAGGGCGTTTTGCTGAATGGCGGCAATTTCCCTCCCGATGCTTTCACGGATTTCCGCAAAAAGGGAGGTTTCCAGCGCCAGGGCCATCTGCTGGGCGTTGGTGATCTTTCGCTCGATCTCCTGCAGCTCGGGAGTTACAAAGCGCTCGCAGTTGGCCAAGGTCTGCCGCCGGGTATAGCGCAGCGGCGCCAGGCCCAGGTTGCTTTTGGATATCTCGATATAAAACCCGAAAACGCGGTTGAATTGGATCTTCAGGTTTTTAATGCCCGTCGCTTCCCGCTCGGCGGCCTCCATATCCAAAATCCATTGCTTGCCGTTGACCGCCGCCTCACGGTACTCGTCCAGCTCGGCGTGGTAGCCCTCGCGGATGACGCCGCCCTCGCCCATGGTCAGCGGCGCGTCCGGGTTAATGGCCCGTTCCAGCAGCTCGCACAGGGAATCCAGCGGGGTGAGCGTGTGCGCCAGCGCTTGAATCGGCGCGGTGGAAAAGCCGGACAAGGCCCGCTTGACCGGCGCGACGCTGCGCAGCGATCTCAGCAGAGCCAGGCAATCCCGCGCGGTGAGGCTGTTATAGCTGATTTTGCCAAGCAGGCGCTCCATATCCGCCACATTCGCAAGGGCCTGGCCAAGCTCCTCGGCGGCCATAAAGTCATCCTTGAACGCTTCCACGGCGTCCAGCCTTGCCTGAATGCGGCCGCGGTTTACCATCGGGCTTTCCACCCAGGCGCGCAGAAGGCGCGCGCCCATGGCGGTGTGCGTTTGATCCAAAAGCCAAAGGAGAGAGCCCTTGCGCTCCCCGTTGCGAAGGCTTTCGGTCAGCTCCAGGTTGCGGCGCGTCATCCGGTCCAGGAACATCGTATCCGCGCCTTGATAAACGCTCAACTGCGTGATATGGCTGAGCGCGTTTTTCTGGGTATCGCTCAAATACCGAAGCAGCGCGCCGGCGGCCACGGCCCGCCTGTCCTTGTCCTCCAAGCCGAGCGAAGCGAGCGTTTGCACCCGGAAATGCTCAAAAATGGCCCGTTCGGCATTTTTCTTTTGAAAAGCGCTCTCGGGCAGGGCCGTGCAGCTCACGCTGTCCGTCAGGCAGGGCGTGAGCCGTTCAATGCTGTTGGTAACGATCTCATGGGGATGGATTCGCGTCAGCTCGTCGCGCAGGGTGTGTTCCGCGTCCGGCAGCAAATGGGTCGTCAGCTCGCCGGTGCTTACGTCGGCATAGGCGAGCGAAGCGCCTTTGCCAAAAAACGCGACGCACAGCACATAGCTGGAGCTCTTTTCGTCAAGCATGGAGGGGTCTGCCACCGTGCCGGGCGTAATGATGCGGATGACCTGCCGCTCCACCAGCCCCTTGCTCAGCGCCGGGTCGGTCATCTGCTCGCAGACGGCCACCTTGTATCCCTTGTCGATCAGCTTTGCGATATAGGTGGCTGCCGCGTGATAGGGCACCCCGCACATGGGCGCACGCTCGCTCAGCCCGCAGTCCTTTCCCGTCAAGGTCAGCTCCAGTTCCTTGGAAACAAGCGTGGCGTCCTCATAGAACATCTCGTAGAAGTCCCCGAGGCGGAAAAAGAGAATGCAGTCTTTATGCTTTTCCTTGATTTCCAGGTATTGCTGCATCATGGGGGTCACGCCTGCCAAAAAGCTCGCATCCTTTCCTCTTGCGTATTTCAAATCGTCAGTGCCGGCGGTCGCACCCGCCGCAGCTATCGCACGAGCCGGAGCAGCCCTCTTCCTCGCTTTCCCCGGTTACGACGAACTTGATAATGGCGTTTACCTTTTTCATCATTTCGGAAAACGCCTCGCGGGTCTTGCGCATTTTGCCGATCACTTCGTTTTCATCGATCGCGTGCTCCACATTTTCCAGCGCCTCTCCGGCCTCCGCCAGCGCGCCGTGGTCCATATTGGCGTCGGCCAGAACGGACTCCACCTTCTCCCGCCGCTCGGTATAAGCCGCGATCAGCCGCGTCGCTTTTTCGTCCTTCAAAGCCGCCTGCTCGGCCAGGCGCATGGCGATGTACTCCTCGCTCTCCAGAATCGCTTCCGCCAGGAGCTCCGCCTGGTTCAATACCTTTTCCATATGCTGTCACCTTTCTGTTCTCTCGCCCCGAAGCGTGTTCGCCGCGGCGGAGGTGATGGTTACGGGAATGATTTTCCCGATATCCTCTGAGGAGCCGTCAAACGTGACGGTGACGTTGCGCGTCCCCTTGCCGGAAACCTTGGCTTTATCGCGCTTGGAGAGCCCTTCCACCAAAACGAGCTCCCGTTTGCCAACCATGCCGTGATGGACGCGGGAAGCGGAGGCCTCCACCTCCGCGATCAGCTTTTCGATGCGGCGCGTGGATTCCTCCTCCGGGACGCGCCCTGGCATGGACGCGGCGCGCGTGCCGACGCGCGGCGAATAGATAAAGGTGAACGCCGCGTCGAAGCCGACCTCCCGTACCAGCGAGCATGTGTCTTCAAACTGGCTTTCCGTCTCGCCCGGAAAGCTGACGATCAGGTCCGTGGTCAGGCCGATGTCCGGGACTGCCGAACGGAGCTTTTCCACCTTGCGTAAATATTCCTCCCGCGTATAGCGCCGGTTCATCTGCCGAAGGATTTCGTCGCTGCCGCTTTGCGCGGGCAGATGAAGATGGTTGCAGATATGCCTGCTGCTGGCCATGACGTCGATCAGGTCGTCGCTCAGGTCCTTTGGGTGCGAGGTCATAAAGCGGATGCGCGGTATCCCCACGCCGTCAAGCGCCCTAAGCAGCGCGGGAAAGCTTTCCCCCTCCGGCAGGCCGGCGCCGTAGCTGTTCACATTTTGCCCAAGGAGCATGATTTCTTGCACGCCGGCTTCGGCCAGCCGCTCCGCCTCCCGCAGGATATCCGCCGCCTTGCGCGAACGCTCGCGCCCGCGCACATAAGGCACGATGCAATACGAGCAAAAGTTGTCGCACCCGTACATGATGGTAATATAGGCGTGCCAGGGGGTAAGGCGCTTGACCGGCAGGCCCTCGGCAATCAGGCTTTCCTGATCGCTAAGGCTTACAACGCGCGATTTCCGCGTCAGCAAGGACAGCATGAGCTGCGGAAGGCGGTGGAGGTTATGCGTTCCAAAGGCGAGATCGATAAAGCGGTATTGCTTTAAAATCCGTTCCGCCATTTGAGGCTGCTGCACCATGCAGCCGCATACGCCGATCAGCAGACCCGGCTTTTCCTTCTTCAATTCTTTCAGCCAGGTGACGTTGCCCAGAGCGCGCCGCTCGGCGTTGTCGCGCACGCAGCAGGTATTAAAAAGCACAAAATCGGCGCTTCGCCGGTCCTCGGCTTCCGTCATCCCCATGCTCAACAGCAGCCCCGCCAGCTTTTCGCTGTCGTGCGCGTTCATTTGGCAGCCGTAGGTGACGATATGAAAGGTTTGCGGACGCTCCGGCAGGGCGAGGACGGCGGCGGCGGCCCGCTCCTGTTCCCTTTGTTCTTCTTTAGTTACGTAGACAGGTTTATGTTGCACGAGCGCTGTTTCCTTTCCTAAAGCGGCAGAACGGATGAACAAAGGTTCGTTCGTCAGCCGGCAGGCGTTGCCCTAACGACGCGGCCGCTTTGGCGGCAAGCCCCGCAAGGCTCGGTCAAGGCGTCCCGCAGGGTGTCGCGCGTGCGCTTGCGCGTCATTTCCAACAGGCCCAGCCTTGTAAATCCATGAATCACCGTTTTGATACGGTCATCCCGGACGGCTTCTTCCATAGCGGACAGCACCCGCGCCCGCTCCTCGTCCGTGCGCATGTCGATAAAGTCGACCAGGATGATGCCGCTTAAATTGCGAAGCCTGATCTGACGCGCGATCTCCGGCGTCGCGGCAAGGTTTTGCTGAAGCGCCAGGCCGTTCCCGCTGTCATCCAGCACGTTGGCGCCGCTGTTTAAGTCGATTGTATGAAGCGCCTCGCGCTCGTCGATGACCAGGCTGCCCCCGTCCAGCTCCACCCGGCGGTTCAGCGCCTGAGCGAGCTGCGCGTCTATCCGGCTGCTTCGCCAAAGCGCGTCCAGCGCCGCGTCAGTAAGCCTGGTCCACGGGATATCCAAAGGGAACCCCTCGGGACGGTCCAGTCCCGCGCAGATTTCCAGGGGATGCCGGGCCGCGTAATCACGGGCGAGCACCGAAACCATAGAAGGCTCGCGGCGCATGAGGGCCGGGGCCTTCCGGCACTCCGCCGACCGCCGTATTTCCTGCCACAGGGACCAAAGCTCCTCGGCCTCGGCGCGAACGTCCTCCATGGAGGCGGTCAGCGCCGCGTGACGAAGAATGAGGCCGAACCGGCCGCCGCCAACGGCTTGGCCGAGTTCTTTGACGCGCCTCCGGTCGGCGTCGTCCTGAATACGCTTGCTCAAGCCCACAAACAGGTTGTTCGGCATCACCAGCGCATATTGTCCCGGCAGAGCGATATCCCGCGTAAGGAAAGCGCCCTTGTCCCCCTTGGGGTCCTTGCGGACCTGAACAAGCACCTCCTGCCCGCTTCTGAGCGCCGCCGCGCCTTGCCTGCTATGAAAGCTCTCGGCTTCCCGAAGGGGTAGAAAACCGTTTTGCGCAAGCCCAAGCCGCACAAACGCCGCGCCGACATCGGGCAGCACCCTTTCCACGCGGCCCAGGAAGATCGCGCCTACCAGGCTGTCCGCGCCGTCCTCCTCCCGGTAAAACTCCAACAGCTCCGAGCCCGAGAGCAAAGCGATTTGCGACGCCCGCGGCAAAGAGCGCAAAATCAGACGCATCGGCTTATCCATCGGCCAGCTCCTCCAACGGCACGAGAGCTCCCTTTGGATTGCGGCCCAAAATCGCGGTGCGGGTCGTTTCAAAGTCAAAGGGCTCGGCGTCCGCAAACTCGCATAGGCAACGAAGCCAAAGCGAGGGCTTGAGCGCGCCCGCGCCGGTCTGTAGGGTTTCCAGGGTCAGACAAAATTCCCCGCCGTTTTTTTCCTCTTCCTCGATGCGCGCGTTTGCTACAAACGGGCGGATATCGCAAGGCTTTTCCCCGCTCTTGGTCCTGCGGACGGCGATATATTCCTCAAGGCGCATAAAATCTTCCAGTCTGCCGACCGCCTTCTTCGCCTCCGGCGTTTTGGCAAAGCGCGAAACATAGCGCGAGCCCGCCACCAGGGACATCAGCGTAGGAAAACCGTCCTCCACCGCCCGGCATTCCCGGACCTGGAGGCAGGCGGGCAGCGAAGCGTTCATGGCGTCCGTAAAGGCCCGCTCCGTCACGCCATCCTCCACGGGCACCTCCATAAGCTCCCGGAGGCCCGCCACGCCCACGCTCAGCGGGGCGGCGAAGCTAAGCCGGATATGGGGATTAAAGCCGTTGGAATAGCGGATGGGCAATCCGCTGCGCCTGAGCGCCCGCTGCATAGCGCGCATCAGATCCAGATGGCCGATAAAGCGAAGGTCCCTTCCTTTTTCAAACACAACCATCATCCGCATGCCTTGCACGCCCCCTTCAGGGTCTGCAATCCGCAGCCGTTGCATCCCTCGCGGCAGTCCCGCGTGGTCTCAGCCCGGACGGCCTTTTCGTATTCCCTGCGGAGAAACGCCTTGCTGACGCCCGCGTCGATATGGTCCCACGGCAGCGTTTCATCCGCCGCGCGCTTGCGGTGCGCGTAAAACGAAACGCTCAGGCCGCAATCGTCGAACGCCTGCCGCCAAAGATCGTAGCGGAAGCGCTCGGTCCAGCCGTCCAGCAGACAGCCCAGCTCCCACGCCCGGTATAGGACGTTCGCCAACCGCCGGTCGCCTACCGCGAAGCACGCCTCGATTTGGCTGACGGCGGAATCGTGATAATGGAAGCTGGCCGCGCGAAGCGGCAGAAACAGGTCCTTCACCAGCCGCTGCTTGCGCCTTACGGTTTCCGGCTCGTCCTGAGCGCACCACTGGAAGGGCGTAAAGGGCTTGGGAACAAACACGGACGCGCTGCAGGTAATGCGCAACCCCTTTACGCGCTTTTCCCTGGGTACGCCGTAATACGCGGAAGCCGCGGTTTGCGCCAGCCGCGCGATGCCCTTGAGGTCCTCGTCGGTTTCGGTGGGCAGGCCCGTCATAAAATAGAGCTTCACGGCGTTCCAGCCGTTGGAAAAGGCGTTGGTCAGGGTATTGATTAGGTCCTGTTCGGTCACGTTTTTGTTAATCACATCCCTTAGCCGCTGCGTGCCCGCCTCAGGGGCGAAGGTCAGGCTGCTCTTTTTGACCTGCTGCGTCTGCGCCAGGGTGTCCTGCACAAACTTGTCCACCCGCAGGCTGGGCAGCGAAAGCGATACCCGCTTGTCCGCCAGTTCCTCCGTCAAGCGCGCGGAAAGCTCCGCGATGCGGGAATAGTCGCTCGAGGAGAGGGAGGAGAGGGAAATTTCCTCGTATCCCGTGTTTCGCACGGACTCCTTTGCCAGCTCCACCAGCTTGTCCACGCTTCGTTCGCGTACCGGGCGATAGAGCATGCCCGCCTGGCAAAACCGGCAGCCGCGCGTACAGCCGCGCATGATTTCCAGCATAATGCGGTCAAACACCGCCTGGACGTAGGGCACGGGCGGATGGGTGGGCGCGTAGGCGGCGTCCATATCGGGAAGGATACGCTTGCGCACGCGCTCCGGCGCGGAACCGTCAACCGGCCGCAGGCTTTTGAGCGTGCCGTCTGGGTTATACTCGTCCCGGTAAAGGGACGGAACGTATACGCCCTCCAGCCCGGCAAGCCGGCGAAGGGTTTCCGCGCGTGAAACCTTGTTTTTTTTGCATTCCCGAATTAAATCGGTCAGCTCGATGATGACCTCTTCCCCGTCGCCGATCATAAAGGCGTCGATGAACAGGGAAAGCGGCTCCGGGTTAAAGGCGCACGGGCCGCCCGCCACCACGATGGGGTCCTCCTCCGAACGGTCGGCGTTTTTGACGGAAACGCCGCCCAGGCTGAGCATTTCCAGAATGTTGGTATAGCTCATTTCATATTGCAGGGTAAAGCCCACAATATCGAAACGGCAGAGGGGTTTCCGGCTTTCCAGTGAAAACAGCGCGACGCCGTTGTGCTTCATCTCCGCGAGCATATCCACCCACGGCATGCACACGCGCTCGCAAACGGCATAAGGGAGGTTGTTTAGAATTTCATACAAAATTTTCATGCCCAGATGGCTCATTGCCACCTCGTAGGTGTCCGGAAAGCAGAAGGCAAACGTAATTTCGGCGGATTCAAAGGGCTTCAGCGCCGCGTTCATTTCGCTGCCGGTATAGCGCGCGGGCTTTTCCACGCGGGAAAGGAGCGCGTCAAGACGATCGGTCATAGGTCCTCCTTTGGTAAAGTGCATACATGTTTATGATATCATGCCCGTTAACGGGTTTCAAGCGATCATCGGAAATTTATGCGTCCAGCGTGAGGACCGTTCGTCATATCAAGCGCCGCATCGTATGAAAAAGCCGCCACTTAGCATCGGGCCCGCGACAGGCCGGTCTCGGCCTGGGGTATGCGTTCAGGGCTCCGGGGCCAAACGAAACCGTCCGCCTTTGTCAGCCGGGCCGTCCGCGACCAAGCCAAGAGAAATGGGCACAATCGGGTTGTGCGGTACAACGGATCAAACGCCGTTCATGTGAGCCGCGCGGCTTCGCCTGATGGTATAGAAACCCGAAAACAGCGAAGCCTAGCTCCACAGCCGTTTATGGCGAATATGGAGAACAGGAGGGGCGTGGATGAATCGCCTTCAGAATGAAAAATCACCTTATTTAGCCATGCACGCCGGGAATCCCGTCGATTGGTATCCATGGTGCGAGGAGGCGTTCAGCGCCGCCCGCGATCAGGACAAGCCCATTTTTTTGAGCGTCGGCTATTCCTCGTGCCACTGGTGCCATGTGATTGCGCGCGAATCCTTTGAGGATGAGGAGATCGCCTCCCTGCTGAACGAACGCTTTATTTGCGTCAAGGTGGACAAGGAGGAGCGCCCGGATGTAGACGCGGTCTACATGGATGCCGTTCAGCTCTCGACAGGCTCCGGCGGGTGGCCGATGACCGTGCTGATGACGCCGGATGGAGAGCCGTTTTTTGCCGCCACTTATCTGCCAAAGGAATCCCGAAACGGCACGCTGGGCCTGAAAGACCTGCTTACGTCCGCTGCCCGGCTGTGGAAAAGCGACCGGAAGGCCGCGCTGGAAACGGCGCGCGATTTGACCAGGCGCATGCGGAACATGGCGGACGCAAAGCCTGAAGCCGCCGTTCAATCCGCGGCGGATCTTTTTAAGCGCGCTTTACGGGCCTATGCGGCGACCTATGACAAACGCTGGGGCGGATTTGGAGGCGCGCCCAAATTTCCATCCGCGCATAACCTGCTTTTTTTACTCAAGCTGTATGAGCGCACGGGCGAGCCCGACGCGCTTGCTATGGCGGAAGGCACGCTGGAGCATATGTTTCGCGGCGGCATATTCGACCATCTGGGCGGCGGCTTTTGCCGGTACAGCGTAGATGAAAAATGGCTGACGCCGCATTTTGAGAAGATGCTCTATGATAACGCGCTGCTTCTATGGGCATATGCCGAAGCCTGGCGCGTGACGAAAAAGCCCCTATACCGCGCCGTCGCAGAGCGAACGGCTGGATATGTGCTCAGAGAAATGACGGGCGCTGAGGGCGGGTTTTTCTGCTCGCAGGACGCGGACAGCCAAGGAAGCGAGGGCGCCTTTTACCTGTTCACCCCCGAGGAGGTCCGCAAGGCGCTTGGTCAGGCGGACGGAGCGCGCTTTTGCCTTCAATACGACATTACGGATCGCGGAAATTTTGAAGGAAAAAGCATTCCCAATTTGATTGGCAAAACGGATGACGCGCTCGCGGCTTTCCTTCCGCTGTGCCAAAAGCTCTATGAATACCGCCGTGACAGGATGCCGTTGGGGCTTGATGACAAGGCGCTGACCTCGTGGAACGCGCTGATGATTACGGCGCTCGCCGCGGCGGCGAGGGCGCTGGGCGAGCCGCGCTACCTGGACGCCGCCAAAAGGGCGGAGGCGTTTGTGCGTAAAAACCTGACGGATGAAAGCGGCGGGCTGCTGCTGCGCTACCGGGACGGCGAGGCGAAGGGGGCGGGCGTGCTCGCGGATTACGCCTGCTATGCCATGGCCTTGACCGAGCTCTACCGGGCTTCCGGGGATCGGGCTTACCTGGACCGGGCGGGGCTTAGCGCCGACAGAATGGCCGAGCTTTTCCGCGACCCGCAATCCGGCGGCTATTACCTCTATTCCTCGAAGAGCGAGGCGTTGATTACGCGGCCCAAGGAGACATGGGACGCCGCTATGCCCTCCGGCAACGCCTGCGCGGCGTTTGCCCTCGCGCGCCTGGCCGCCTGGACCGGGGTCGCGCGCCGGCAGGAGGACGCAAAGGAGCAGTTCCGCTTCCTATTGGGCGAGGCGGCCGCCTACCCGACCGGCTACGGCTTCGCGCTGTATGCCGCCGCGTGCGCGCGGGATCTCCCGTAGCGCGGCTGGAAGGGCGGGGCTCGTTCTACCGTCCGTTTTCCCCGACGCATTCCCGTATTTTGGCAATTTCCTCCCGGTGTCCCCGGTCGTCCAGAGGCGTTTCCAGGTAAAAAGGCAGGCCGCGCAGCGCCGGATGGGTCAGAACCCGCAAAAGCGCTTCCAGGCCGATTGCTCCTTTTCCTATTTCCGCGTGCCTGTCCTTACGCGAGCCAAGGGCCGTCAGGCTGTCGTTGAAATGAACGGCGCGCAGAAGTTCGAGGCCAAGCACGCGGTCAAACGCCTCCAGCACATCCTCCAGGCCGTTTGCGATATCGTACCCCGCCGCAAACACGTGGCAGGTGTCCAGGCAAACGGCGACGCGTTCCGGATGCGCCAACCCGTCCCGAATTTCCCTGAGCTGCTCAAAGTGATCCCCAATCTCGGTTCCCTTGCCGCTCATTGTTTCCAGCAGGACGGTGATGCGCTCCTTCCCCGTGACGGCCTGGTTGATGCCGGAAATCACATTTCGGATGGCTTCCTTTTCTCCGACGCCCGTATGGGACCCGGGATGAAAAACCAGCGCCTCGATACCCAGCGCGTCCATACGGGCCACATCCTCCCGGAGCACCGTGCAGCCAAAGCGAAAGACCTTTTCCTGCGGGCTGGCGAGGTTCATGGTGTAGGGCGCGTGCGCCAAAAGCGGGCCAAAGCCTTGCTCACGGCGAATGCGCTGGAACGCCTCCGTTTCCCCTGGGGCCGGCGTGCGAAAACTGGAGCCTCTTGGGTTCCGGCTGAAAATTTGGAAGGTGCTGGCCCCCATCTCCGCCGCTGCCAGCGCGGTTTTGTCCAAGCCTTGCGCAATGGAAAGGTGCGGCCCAATCGTAAGCATGGCTCCTCCTCCCCGCGCGGCATGGACGCTTCCCCGCCGCGACGTTTTTAAAGTACGGACCGTCATGAGCATAGCAGCTTTAACAGCCGGCGGCAACCCCTGTTTTGTGGGCGGAACGGCGATATTTGGACTTAGGATGACGCCGTCCCTGGTTTTGGGACGCGGAAATCAGCTTTGTCCATGCATATGCGCCGTTCAATTTATGACGCTCCATATCAGGGAGAAAATCGGCGGTTTTTGGATGCGTCCCCTATTGACAACCAAGCCGGGTTTCCGTTGCTTTTCGGGCCGTTCCGTTGACAAGCCCCCTTTGGCGGTTATAATGGACTTACATCCGGCGCGCCACGCGCCCTGAGAGGATCGATGTGATGAAGGCGCTTCTTTTTTCCTGCCTGCGCTTGCTGGAGGCCGGGCAGACCGCCGCGCTCGCTACCGTGCTTGAGAGAAACGGGTCCGCGCCCCGGGGCGCGGGCGCTTGCATGCTGGTCCGCTCTGACGGACAGACCGAAGGGACCGTCGGGGGCGGCGAGGTAGAGCGCCGCGTTCACGAGCGGGCGCTAAAGTGCATCGCCCTTGGCCGCTCAGACCTGTTTCGTTACCGGCTCGCCCCGAACGGCGCGGAGGATATCGGCATGGTGTGCGGCGGCGAGGTGGAGGTCTGCTGCTGGGTGCTGAAGCCCGACGACGCCCATGCCTTGGCCCTTTTCCGGCTGCTCGGAGACCTTGCGCGGAGCGGGACCGACGCATGGCTCGTCCGGCAGATCCAAGAGGATGGAACCGTAACGGACGCGGGCGTCTATGCGAACGGCGGCCTGTCGCTGGCGAGCGCCATTTCCGCCTCGGAAGCGGTTTTGCTGCTGGGCCGCCGCCCGGCGCTGGCAAAAGGCGCTTCCAGGCTGTTTGCCGAACCTATCCTCCGCGAGAGCCACGCCTATGTGTTTGGCGGCGGTCACATCGCGCGGGAGCTGGTTCCCCTTCTCGCCCGGCTGGACTTCTCCCCCGTCGTGTTTGACGACCGGGAAGCATTCGCATCCGACGCGCTTTTTCCCCAAGCCGACCGCGTCGTCCTGGGCGATTTTTGCGATATTTCGCTTAAAATCCGCCTTTGCGCGGCGGATTACGCCGTCATCATGACGCGCGGACACCGTTACGACCTTACGCTGCTGACGCAGGCGCTTCGCACGCCGGCGTGCTATATCGGGCTGATCGGCAGCCGGAGCAAAATCGCGCATACAAAAGGCCAGCTTTTTAAGGCGGGTTTTTCTGAAACGGATTTTGCGCGCGTTCATACGCCCGTCGGGCTTCCGATTCACGCGGAGACGCCCGCAGAAATCGCGGTCAGCATCGCGGCGGAAATGATTTTGCACAGGAGCGGCCAAGCCGGGTAAGCCGCGTGACGTTGGGACGCTTCGGCCTGACTCCCGTATGCCCGGTCCGCCGTGCGGCCCCCGCTTTATTGGCCGAGCCGCAACGCCGCATCTTTCCATGGGGAGCGTCCGGCGCGGCCTTCCTCCCGCACGGCCTGGCCTATACGCCAAATGCGCAAGCGCATTCGGCAAAGCGCCGGGCCCTTGGACGCGCCTATTGGGTCCGATTTTTTCTCCGCGCCCAAAGAAGCACGGCTGTACAGGCAGCCGCATACGCCAGCCAAAACAGCGGGAAAGCGAAAATCGGCTGCACCAGCAGGGGATACGGCGCGGGAGTACCGCCAAGCAGAAGGTTATAGAAAAAGGACAGCGGAATAAATGCCAGCAGCCAAATATTCACCGACCAAAACAGGCGTCGCGCCCCGTCGCGCGTGGCCGCGGCGGAATGGAGAAAGCCCACGTAAAATACCATGCAGCCAAGAGCCATAAAGACCAGACCGACGACAAACGCCGACGCGACCTGTTTTTCATACCAGATTGCGCACGCGACGGCCAAGCCGATCAAGTTTAGCACCGTCGCGGGGATTACAAAGGTATTGGCGTTGGCCTGCCCGGCGTCCGCGCCGCCGACGGGGTCGATCCCTTTTAATAAATAGTCTGTCGTCACCTCAAAAATCCCGCTCATGGCAATCACTCTTTCCAGGTCGGGTACGCTTTGTTCGCTTTCCCATTTGGATACGGCTTGGCGGGATACGCCGAGCCGATCAGCCAGCTCCTCCTGGGTAAGCCCCTTCGCTTTTCTGAGGGCTTGGATTCTGTCGGCAATGTTCATGACCGTTCCCCCTTTGATTTGATAGGCTCATCATAGCCGGACGCGCGGTTGCGAAGCCACCAGCCGCGCCCGGCACCTTGTCAACCGACGGTTGCCTTTGTATGATTGAGCGTTACATTAAAGCGTCCTTGGGGATTTCATGAACCCGGACCCAAAGGTCAGGGCCGCCTCAACGGAAGAAAGCCGAAACGACCGGTCAATGGCGCTATGCGCCCGCGCAGAAGCGAACGTCAAAAGTTTTTCTCAACCGGATATGATTTTCTTCGCCAGCCTACGCCCGGTCGCATGTTGGGCTTGACCGTCAATCCACAGCCGGTCTTGCCCGATAGCGCCGGGGAAAGCAACCCCCGAACGCGTTTCGGATTGAAATTTTATCGGCATGTCGCAAGGTCGCCGCGCCGCCGTCCAATCAATCGCTTTATCGCAGCAAGACCGCCTTTTCCCGCCTGGCGATCACGCGGCCAATCCTTCGCGCGTCCGGCGCTTGCTTCAGCAGCGCCGCGACAAGCCCATCCGCCGCCTCCGGCGCGACGGAAATCAACAGGCCGCCGGAGGTCTGCGGGTCAAACAGAAGATCTACCAGCGCAAGCGGAGCGCCGGTCAGCTCCGTCTTGGGCTCGGCATGCGTCCGGTTGCGGTACATCCCCTCCGGTAAAAGCCCCATCGCGGCCCATTCCATCGCCTCCGGCAGCAGCGGAATCGACTCAAGAGACAGTTCAATGCTCACGCCGCTGGCTTCCGCCATTTCAACGGCATGCCCAACGAGCGAAAAGCCCGTCACATCGGTGCAGGCATGCGCGCCGGCGTTCACCATCGCATCCTTCGCGGCTTTGTTGAGCCGTTCCATCTGCGCCACCGCCAGCGATTCCTGCTCCGCGCTCAGAAGGCCGGCCTTTCGCGCGGTCAGGTAGACGCCGATGCCAAGAGGCTTGGTTAATACAAGGGCGTCGCCCACGCGCGCGCCGCTGTTGGCGAGGATTCGGTCAGGATGCGCAAAGCCCGTGACGGCAAGGCCGTAAACCGGCTCTGTTCCGTGAATGCTGTGCCCTCCGGAAATGGTCGCTCCGGCTTCAAAAACCTTGTCGTATCCCCCGCGCAGAATATCGCGCACGGCGGCGTCCGGCATATCCTCAGGGATGACGAGGACGTTTTGCGCCGTCGCCGGCTCCCCGCCCATAGCGTAAATATCGGAAAGCGCGTTTGCCGCCGCGATGCGGCCGAAGACCCTCGGATCATCCACCACAGGGGGAAAGAAGTCGATGGTCTGCACGATGGCCAGCTCGTCCGACACGCGGTACACAGAGGCGTCGTCCGACGTATCAAAGCCAACGAGCAGATTGGGGTCCCGACGGACGGGCAGCCCGTCCAACAGCCTCTGAAGCACGCCCGCGCCGACCTTCGCCCCGCAGCCCGCGCATTTGGCCAGCCTTGTCAGCCGAACGCCCTCATCCATGCGCTATCACTCCCGTCAGCGTCAGTATCGCCTCCAGCACGCCGCCGCCGACGGCGCGCGCCTTGTCGGATACCGTATAGCAATTATCCACAACCCCGCGCGGGTCCACGTCGCCGCTTTTCATTCCCGCCGTCACGGGCGTTCCGGAGGGCAGAAGCCCCCGAACGACCCCGTCAACGGCGGCCACGACCGGCATGCCGTTCACCGCGGCAACCGTCTCCCCGGCGCGAACCATGCTCCCAATGCGAACGGTCGGCTCGAAAACGCCGCCGCATGGCGCGCGGAGAAGCCTTTCCGCGGCATATCCGCCGATCTCTCCGGGGATTCCGGTATTCTCAGCGGCAGGCCCGGAATCATACACCCGTCCCAGATGATGGCCGCGCATGGTTTCCACCACCGCATGGCAATCCCTGCCCGCGCAAAAGCCGGGCCCAAGCGCGATGACCACGGGCGCGTCCGCAAGGCTGGTGCCCAAATTCCGTTTGGCCAAAACAGCGTCTACCAGCACGTCAGGACGCAACGCGGCGACGCACTTTGCCCGCGGGTCGGCCAGAACGGCTATGTCGCCTTCCTCCGTAATGGCGGACGCCGCTTGCGCGTCGGGCGCGAAGCGGGCGCGAACCCCCTCCACGACGGCCTCGCCCTCCGGGATGGCGCGGCAGAAGCTTACCGAACGGCGGATTGCCGTAGGCTTGGGCAAATCCGTCATGACGATCCGAAAGCCGGCCCGGTACAGGCGTACCGCCACCCCGCTGGCAAGATCCCCCGCTCCCTTCATCAGCACAAGCATGCTCCATCCCTCCAGACTTCGCATTTTTCCGGCCTTGTTTGAAGCGCCGCCAGCACGCAAGGGATGTCCGGCAGCAGCGCCGCGCATGCCCTTCCGGCGGCCAGAAGCGCCGGCGTATCGCATTGGTTCAGCACAGCCGCAAAGCGGCAGCGGACATTTTTGCGCTGTCCCTCCCCGCTTAGCAGGACGCGCGCGATATCGCCGGGCGTCACCGGGTCGTTCACCGACTTGCCCAGCAGGGCGGCATAACGCTCTGAGCGGTGCGCCACTTCCGCAATCTTCCCGGATACGGCGGTCATTCCCGCTACGGCAATCACAAGGGCCTCGCCGCCGGGCAGCGCCGGCTCACATTCCGCGGGAGCCTTGACGGGCAGCCCGCGGGAGCCGTCGGCCTCAATCAACGTAAAATCCGCCTCGGACGCCAGCGCCCCAAGCCGCCCGACGGGCGGCCCAAGCCTGCCGTCCGGCAGCGGTTCGCCTGCCGTCACCACCGCGCTCCGCTGAAAGGCCGCTCGAAGCCCGGCGGGCGAAGGCGAACGCAAAACCACGCCGTCCGGCGGCAAAATATGCGTGGTCGTCAGGCACAGCACGCGCGCATTCCCGCTTAGCTCGCGCGCCAGGCGGGCAATCAGCGAGGTCTTGCCGCCGCCGCCCACTACGGCGGTCATGCCCAAAGGAATCCCCAGGGCGTCACACAGGCGCGTCATTGCCAAGCACCGCCTCGTACCGGCCTGCCGTAACGGCATACACACGCTCGTAGTCTCGATGCATTAAGGCCTCCATAGGCGTTTGGGCGCGATACCGCACGCAGGCGCCGCAGCTTGCGCTCAGGCATCGCGGCACAGGCTCCGCCACCGCGTCGATCCCCGCTTCCAGGAGCGAATGGAGCGTTCGCATCGCAGCCAGATGCGTCCAAAACGTCGCCACATAATCCGTCATTTTTTGGTCAGGGTCAGCGTATATTCGCCGTCCCGTTCCTCCCGCCTCGCCTCATAGCCTTGATGGGCGGCAAAGCGCGTGATGTTTTCCACCGCGCAGATGTTATCCACAAGGATTTCCGCGCCTTCGTCCTCCTTCATCAGCGCCGCGCGCGCCATCATGACGGGTTCCGGGCAGGAACGCCCTCTTGCGTCAACCTTCCGCATGTTATCTTCCCTCCTTGGCCAAATGAACCCAACTGAGAACGCCCATCAGAACCAGGCCGGCCGCGACCGCGACCTGGCCGTTCAGCGTGGGGCCCGCGGCGGACGACGCCAGGCCAAAGTGATGGCAGAAGGCCGCGCCCAGCACCATGCCCACGACGGCCATGGCGGAATCCCCGTCGCCTTCGCCCGCAAGCACAAGCTGCCTGAGAGGGCAGCCGCCCAGCAGCACGCTTCCCCAGCCCACGAGCGCCATCCCCAAAAAATTCCACAGGCCGTCCGCGTGGGCCACGGGCTGATTGGCGAAGCCAAGGCGAAACGTACCCAGCAGCAGATTACCGATCAGCACCGTTCCAAGCAAAGCGACGCTCCCCCACAGCAGATGCAGGTCGCGGAAAAGCATCAGGTCCCGCAGGCCGCCCGCCATGCAAAAACGGCTTCTTTGCGCCAGCGCGCCCACCAGCAAGCCGCCCGCGAGCGACGCCAGTACCGGGGCATGCATGGCCCCGGGACCGCTATTAGAAAACGAAAACAAGAAAGGAAACAGTAGAAAAAGCACGAACAGCACGGCTATACCAATCGGAAACGCGAAGCCCTCCGCCCTAGCCTGGGGATAGGCCCTGCGCAGCGTAAAGCCCTTGTTCAGCGCCAAAACGCCCGCGCCGACGCCCGCCGCAAAGCCAGCCAAGCCAATCATCGCGTTCAGGTCTCCGCCTCCAAGGCGGATGAGCATGCGAAGCGGGCAGCCCAAAAACATGAGCGCGCCCACCATGATGAAAAACCCGACCGCCATCCGCGTCACGGGCGAGGAGCCGCCGCGGGGACGGAACTCCCGCATGACAAGCGACATGACAAACGAGCCCAGCGCCAGGCCGACAATTTCCGGCCGGAAATACTGTACCGCTTCGGCGTTATGCAGCCCGACAGCCCCCGCGCCGTCGCGCAAAAAACACGCGAGGCAGAAGCCCATATTGTCCGGATTGCCCAGCCGAACCAGCAGCAGGGCGGCCACGCCCGCCGCGACGCCCGTCAGGATCACCAAAAGATTTTTCCGCATCCGGCCACATCCTTTTATGCTATAATAAGCGCGTATATTGGTATCCCGATCATACCATGAGGAGCGCGGGTTTGCAAATGATTTACATGGACAACGCATCCACTTCGTATCCCAAGGCGCCGGGCGTCGGCGCGGCCATGGCGCGGTATGTGGAGCGGCTTGGCGTCAATGTGCGCCGCGGCGGATATGCCTCGGCGCTGGAAGTGGAAGACGCTTCGCTTACGCTCCGTGAACGGCTTTGCGCCGCCTTTGGCTCGCGCTGCCCGGAGGCGTGCATCCTTACGCCGGGAGCGACCCTCGGCTTGAATATGGCGCTCAAGGGCTGCCTGAAGCCCGGCGACCACGTGCTGGTCAGCTCCGTGGAGCACAACGCCGTCATGCGGCCGCTGAGCCAGCTCGCGGCGCAGGGCGTTACCGTGGAGCAGGCGCCCTGCCGGGCGGACGGAACGCTCGACCCGGCGGAGCTGGAAAGCCGGATCAGGCCCAATACCCGGCTGGCATGCGTGACGCACGCCTCCAACGTTTGCGGCACGCTCCTGCCCGTCGCGGCGTTGGGAGCGGTTTGCCGCCGGCACGGCGTTGACTTTGTGGTAGACGCCTCCCAAACCGCCGGGCATGTCCCGCTTGATTGCGAAGCCATGCAAATTGACGCGCTGGTTTTTTCGGCGCACAAGGGGCTGCTCGGTCCGCAGGGCATTGGCGCGGCGCTGCTCACA
The DNA here is from genome assembly GCA_048370855.1 of Candidatus Limiplasma sp. Lineage (GTDB taxonomy): Bacteria > Bacillota > Clostridia > Christensenellales > Aristaeellaceae > Limiplasma. The sequence goes on from DBGEOK010000105.1 coordinate 49,961, forward strand.
CGGGCGTTTGCCGAAAAGCTCTCTCCCTTCGTGACGGGAGGGACGGGCAGCCGTTCCGACCAAGAGGCGCAGCCCGCCTTTTTGCCTGACAAGCTGGAGGCGGGCACGCCGAATTTGCCGGGAATGTACGGCTTCCTGGCCGCGCTGGATTTTTGGGAGCCGCGCTTTACGGAAATCCGCGAGCGGGAAGCGGCGTTGTGCCGGCGAATGCTGAACGGACTGCGGGAAGCGGCGGAGGAGGCGGAGGCCAAAGCGGGCGGCCCCCTGCTACGGATTCCCGGCCCGCGAGGCGGCGAAGGCCGCGTGGGCGTCATATCCATTGATTTTGCAACGCTGGATAACGCGGAAATGGCGGTACGGCTTGAACGCGAATATGGCGTCCTCACGCGGTGCGGGCTGCACTGCGCGCCGTCCGCCCATCGGACGCTGGGCACCTTCCCCGCCGGAACGGTGCGCTTTTCAATCGGATGGGCCACCGTAGCCCGCGACGTGGACGAAGCGATGCAGGCCGTGCGCGCCCTCCTGGGGCTTCGCGGATAAGGCGTCGCGCCCTTTGTTCTTTCGCGGGAAAACCGCCTTGCTACGGTTGCATGGCCGCGTCAACCCTTTTAGGGGCCGCCTTTGCAGAACGGGAAAAATCGCCAAAGAGCGCGGCCTTCGCATGATGATGAACGCGCTTTGAACGATTTTCTTCATCCAGCCCCGCGGCGGGACGAAAAAGCCGTCCTGGCCATTTGTTTACAATGGCGCTTAGGCTGCCTCCGGCCTCATGCTGCGCGGCGATCGTCCGACCGAGCGCCGATTGCGCGCCTGCCGGGAGCGTTTCTCCGCCGGCAAGGACCGCGATCCCACTGTCACGGCGTTTCATGGCCTTCGTGTTCATTGAGCCGCGTTCAGGCGGGTGATTTCGTCGCCAGCCCGCACCGTCCCGCCCGCCAGCACCGTGGCAAAAACGCCCTCGGTCGGCATGACGCACTTCCCCACCAGCCGCTTGATCTCGCAGTCGCTATGGCATTCCTTCCCAATCTGGGTGATTTCAAGCACGCACATCCCAACGCGGAGCCTCGCGCCTATGGGAAGGCTCTTTAAATCAATTCCCGTGGTTCTGATATTTTCAGCAAAAATACCGTTGGGCAGCTCGACAGCGCCGCATTGCACGCGCATCCTCTCCACGCTTTCCCCGGCCAGGAGGCTTACCTGCCTGTGCCAGTCCCCGGCATGCGCGTCTCCCGCGACGCCATGGCCCGCGATCAGCAGAGCCTCGTCCACGGGATGCTTAACGGTGCCCTTCTGTTCGCTCAGGCATACGCAGACCACGCTCGCCATCCGCTCTCTCCTCCGCGTTAAATTCGCCGCTCTTGCCGCCGCTCTTTTGCAAGAGCCGGATATTCTCAATGACCATATCGCGCTGAACGGCCTTTAGCATATCGTATATTGTCAGCGCCGCGACGGACGCCGCCGTGAGGGCCTCCATCTCCACGCCGGTTTCCCCCTTGCACCTCGCCGTGGCGCGCACGCGCACGCCGCACGGCTGGTCGTTCTCCAAGGTGAAGGCGATGTCAACCCCGGTCAGTGCGAGTGGATGGCACAACGGGATCAGCTCGTGCGCGCGTTTCGCGGCCATAATGCCAGCTACCTGCGCCACCGCCAGCACGTCCCCTTTTTGAGCGCGGCCCTCGCGCACCAGCGACAGCGTTTCCGGCTTCATGCGCACAAAGCCCTCCGCGACCGCCTCGCGCAAGGTCGGCGCTTTTTCGCTTACGTCCACCATCCGGGCGCGTCCCTGCGGGTTAAAATGCGTCAGCTCAGCCATGACCGTTATCCTCCAATTTCATGCATACGCCTTCCGGCGCGGCTTCCCGCCTCCGTCAAGGCATGCCGCGCGGGCTTGAGCGCCACGCCCAGGCGAATGGCGTCCAGCAGCTTTTCACCGTGCAAGCCCCTCAGCGGGATTTCCGTATCCGCGTGCAGGCATGGCTTCAGCATGCCGTCTGACGTCAGGCGAATCCGCCGGCATTCGCCGCAAAAGCACCCGCTGACAGGCCGGATGAGGCCGACCGCGCCCGCGTACCCCGGCATGCGGTACCGTTCGGCCACGCCGCCGCTCGGCAGCGGCTCCAGCATGGGATAGCGCCGCAGCACCTCGTCCGCGCGGAGAAAGCGCTCCCTTGGCCAGCCGGCGCATTCGCCCATGGGCATCAGCTCCAAAAAGCGGACCTCCAGGGGTTGCTCCCTGGTCATTTCGATAAAGTCCCCGATTTCATCATCATTCACGCCGCCCATCAGCACCATGTTTACCTTGACCTGCCGGAAGCCTGCCGACAAGGCGGTCGCAAGCCCCGCCAGAGCCTTTTCCAGCGTGCCGACGCGCGTGATGGAAGCATAGCGGCCGGGACGAAGGCTGTCCAGCGAAAGGTTGACGCGCGAAACGCCCGCCTCCCGCAGAGCCCGCGCCATCGGGGGCAGCAGCACGCCGTTGGAGGTCAGGCACAGCTCTTCCAGGCCCTGAAGCGCGCCTAACCGTTGGCACAACTCCAAAATTCCGTGCCGTACCAGCGGTTCGCCGCCGGTTAAGCGGATTTTTGTGATGCCGCACGCGACCGCCGCCCCCGCGATTTCCACCGCTTCCTCCAGGGTGAGCCTATCGGCGCGCGCTTGCTTTTCAACGTCCGCCTCCGGCATGCAATAAACGCATCGCTCGTTGCATTGATCGGTCACGGACAGGCGCAGCGTATCCACCACGCGGCCATAGGCGTCCCGAAGCGCCGACGTTGTTCGTTCAGCCATCGGCTTGCTCTCCCCACAGCAAACGGAGACCGTGCCGCAGCGACGGAAGCACGGCTTCCAGGTTTTCCTCTACCGCCCTTGGGCTGCCGGGCAGGTTCAGGATCAGCGTGCGCCCCCGGATGCCCGCGACGCCGCGGGACAGCATCGCGTGCGGCGTCATCAGGAGGCTTTTTTGCCTCATGGCTTCGGACAGCCCCGGCGCCATCCGCTCGCATACGGCGGCGGTGGCTTCGGGCGTCACGTCGCGCGGAGCGAAGCCCGTCCCTCCCGTGGTAACCACAAGGGCCGCGCCCTGCCTATCCGCGAGGCTGATGAGCTCGTCTTCAATCCTTTTCCGCTCGTCCGGCACAAGCCGAGAAGGCAGCAGCGCGTAGCCCGCCTGGCGAAGCATGCGCTCCGCCTCAGGCCCCGACTCGTCCGCGCGTTCGCCCTGATAGCGGCGGTCGCTGACGGTGACGACCACGGCGGTAAACATGACGCCTTCCTCCCTTCGTTCTATTTGAGCCACGCTATACAAGCGGCTGCACGTATTCCGGCGCAATAGACAGCGAAACCCGCCGCCCGGCCGAGCACGGAGCCTCGGCCCCGTGCCTCCAGGCCATGCGAAGGCTGCCGCGCGCGCCTACGGGCCGGCACACGGCCACCGCCTGCCCCGCATCCTCCATCACGCGCAGCACATCGCACAGCAAGGCGTTTTGCTGATTTCCGGTTTTGATCCGGTCCGCGCGCACCGCAACCGCGCGCAGGGAACCCGCAGGAGGCCCGGCCAGGTGCAAAACGGCGTCCCACTCCCCCACATAGACGCTCTGCCGGTCCTCTTGCCGGGCGAAAGCGACGTTTTCACAGCCGCTCAGGCGCGCCGCCGCCACGGTTCGCGGGCGTTCCAGAAGCTCGTCCGTCGTCACAGGCCGCTGCGTTCTTCCCGCATCCAGCACGCAGACGCGCGCGCAAAGCCGCCGCACTTCCCGCATATCGTGCGTGATATAAAGCGCCGGCTTTTGCACCCTCTCCAGCATTTCCATAAGCTCCTGCTCCAGCTCCCACTTCAGCGCCTCATCCAGCGCTGCGAACGGCTCGTCCAGCATCAAAAGCCCGGGATCGCTGGCTAGCAGCCGCGCCAGCGCCACCCGCTGCTGCTGCCCGCCCGAAAGCTGGGCCGGATAGCGTTTTTCCAGGCCTTGCAAGCGAAGCCGCTCCGTTAGCTCGCATAGCCTGCGGGCCTTTTCCCCGCGGCCGCGCACGCGCGTCAGCCCGCAAAGGATATTTTGCTCCGCCGTCATGTTGGGAAACAGCGCATAGCTTTGAAATAGCAGCCCTACGCCCCTCTGCTGGGGCGTCAGGTTGATCCTTGCCGAGGAATCGAACAGCACGCGCCCGTCCAACGCAATCCGGCCCTCGTCCGGTTTGACAACGCCTGCGATACAGTTGAGCGTCATGGTTTTTCCGCTGCCGCTCGCACCCAGCAGCGCCATCGTCTCCAACCCGCAATCAAAGTCCGCCTCCAGTTGAAAACCGGGATAACGCTTTACAATCCGAACCTCCAGGCTCATAAAGCCGCCTTTCCCCGACGGCCGCCGGGCGGCCGCCGCTCCAAAAGATTCAGCGCAAGGAGCATCAGCAGCGAAATGCCCAGGTTGATGAACACCCACCGGTACGCCTCCGCGTCGTTGCCCTCTCGCCAAAGCTGATACACCGTTGTGGAAATGGTGGCCGTGCGGCCCGGAATATAGCCAGTAACCATCGAGGTCGCGCCATACTCGCCCAGCGCCCGCGCGAAAGCGAGCACCGCGCCCGCCGTCAGCCCCGCCTTGACGTTGGGCACGCGAACGCGCCAAAAGATAAACGAATTGCTCAACCCCAGGGTTTGCGCGGAGCTGGCAAGGCGCGGGTCAAAAGCCTCAAACGCGCCCCGGGCTGTGCGGTACATCAGCGGAAGGGTGACGATGACGGTTGCAAAGACGGCTGAATACCATGTCATGGTCACCTTCAGGTCAAACCACCGCAGCAGCAAAGCGCCTACCGGCGCATTGGGCCCAATGGTCTTGAGCAGAAAAAAGCCCACCACCGTCGGCGGCAGCACCAGGGGAAGCGTGAATAAGCAATCCAGCGCGCCCTTCGCGGCCCTGGACGACATACGGGAAACGGCATAGGCCGCCCACATGCCCAGGAAAAATGTGCAGACTGTGGATATCAGGGCCACCCGCAGGGAGTTCCAAAGCGGAAACAGCTCCATGCCCTCACCGCTCCGGCACGCCGAAGCCGAGGCGCTCAAACACGGCTTTGCAGTCGTCGCCCTTCAGATATTTTAAAAACGACGCGGCCTCGTCGGGGTGCGCAGCGTTTTTCAGCGCGGCGGCGGGATAGCGCACCGGCTGATGGCTTCCCGCCGGGGCGACGGCCGCCACCTCAACGCCGTCGCTGGTCACGGCGTCGGAGATATAAACCACGCCGCAATCCACCGCGGCGGATTCCACCTGCGCCAGCACCTCCTTAACGTTGGAAGCGAAGGTAATCTTGCCCTCGGCGTTGAGCCGCTCCCACAGCCCCATGCTGGTAAAGACCTCCTGCGCGTACTGGCCCACAGGCACGTCGCTGTTGCCAAGCGCTATCAGATCGACCTTTTGGCCCGCCGTATCCTCAAAGGAAGCAATGCCCCGGTCGGAGCCCTTGGGCACAACCAGCGCCACGGTGTTTGAGAGCAAGTCGAAACGGCTGCCCTCCGCCACCAAATCCAGCCCGTCGGAATTGGCGGAAGCGGCCCGGTCAATTTCATCCATCTGCTTTTGCCCCGCGGAAATGAAGACGTCGGCCTCCGCCCCCTCGGCAAGCTGCGTTTTCAACGTTCCGCTGGAATCAAAGTTGAAAATCAATGTCACCTCGGGCGCGATAGACTTGTACATCTCCGCGATCCCGGTAAGCGATTCGGTCATCGACGCCGCCGCGAACACAACCAGCTCCGTCTCGGCCAAGGCGGGAACGGCAGCCAGACACAGGGCAAGCGTAAGGCACAGGGACAGAGCTCTTCTCATGCAAACACCTCTTATCTCTTTGGGGAAAACGTCGAAACAGGATGAACGCCCGCCCCCGAGCCGGCGGCTTCCGGGCTAAAACGACCGCCTCCCAAAACCGCACGCCGGATAGGCGCAGGATTCGCACCCGAGGCACAGCCCCCCGCACCCAAGCCGCGCGATATCCTCCCTGCCGACGCGCACGCCCGACGCGAGGTAGGGAAGCAACAGGTCAAACACCGTAGCCTTCGCGTACATGACGCAGCCCGGCAGCCCGAGGATGGGCGTACCGTCCGCGAAGTATCCAAGCATGAGCATGGCCCCCGGCAGCACCGGAGCGCCGTAGGTCACGATCTCCGCGCCGCTTTGACGGATGGCCGCCGGCGTGCGATCGTCCGGGTCTACGCTCATGCCGCCGGTTAACAGGATCAGCCCGGGCCCGCGCGCCCGCATCTGCGCGATAGCGGCTGCGATATGCTCCACCGCGTCGTCCGTCACGCGCCGATCGGTCGTTTCTATGCCAAAAGCCGCCAGCTTTTCCACCACGACAGGGGTGAACCGATCCTGGATGCGGCCATGAAAAACCTCGTTGCCCGTGGTAATCACCCCGGCCTTCAGGGGGCGGAAGGGCGTAAGCGACAGGAGAGGCGCGCCGCCGGAGAGACGCTCCGCTTCCTTTAAGCGGTCTTCCTGAATCACCAGGGGAATCACGCGCGTGCCGCAGAGCTTGTCCCCCGGGCGGACGGCTACGCCGGTATGGCGAGTGGCGATCATGACGTCTTCCAGGAGGTTGATGGACAGAAGGCGCTTTGTATCGACCAGAAAGAGGCCGGCGCACTCCGCAAACAGCTCCAGCTTGCCCTCGCTGACCGGTCCGCGGCGCATGTGCGGCCCCTCGCACAGCGCGGCCAGCCGGTCCGCCGCGTCGTTTTCGTGGAGCATCCCCGCCTCCAGCTCCCACACAAACAGCCGATCCTTGCCCATGCTCAGCAGCATGGGGACGTCTTCCTCGGTCACCACATGCCCCTTTTGAAACTGCGGGCCCTTCCACTCTCCCGGCACGATGCGGGTCAGGTCGTGGCAGAGGACGTGGCCGACCGCGTTTCGGGTATCAATGCACTTCATCGCTGAGAGAACCCCCGCCTTTCAAAAGAATGGTAAGCGACAGCCGCGGGATTGCTTGCATCATAGCATAAATCCGAAGCCGTTTCAAGCATGGCCGCCGCGGGTCGCAGGGCGGCGTCATGAAACGGCTTTGTACCTGCGCGGCGTTGAAAGCGGTTGTCGGCACAGCGCTTTCGCCTTTTGGTTATGGAACCTCTTTCAGCGCTTTCGATTGGCAAATGAAACCCGATGACGCCGCTTCGCCGCGGGACTTTGGCCGCGCCGCCCCGCGAACCCGAACCCGCTTATGGGTCCTTGCCGACAATCCGCTCCAGAGCGTTGAGGATGTTTTCATACCCGGTACAGCGGCACAAATGGCCGGAAATCAGCTTGCGCAGCTCGTCACGGCTGTATTTTCTGCCGCTTTGCGCAATTTCCACAGCCGACATGATGATGCCCGGCGTACAAAAGCCGCACTGCACCGCCGCCTCGTCCACAAACGCCTGCTGGATGGGTGAAAGCTCGCCGGTGTCGGTCCGGAGCCCCTCCACGGTCAGGATATGCCTTCCCTCCGCCCACAGGCTCAGGTAAAGGCAGCTATCCACGGCCCTGCCGTCGATCAGCACGGTGCAGGCGCCGCATTCGCCCACCTCGCAGCCCCGCTTCACGCCGGTCAATCCCAGGCGATCCCTCAGGGTATCCAGAAGGGCCTCCCCCTCCTCCACAGGCACGGTTACGGGCTTGCCGTTGACCGTCATCCGAAGCGTTTTATACATCGGCGTTCCCTCCCGCTTGCTCGATGGCCTGCGCCATGGCGCGCCTTAGCAGCTCCTGCGCCAAATGCAGGCGAAATTCTTTGGATGCCCGCCAGCTTGTGCGGGGCGTGATGCCTGCCACGGCGGCCCGGGCCGTCTCCTCGATGGTACGCCTGTCCGGCGGCATATGAAGCGCCCCCCGCTCCGCTTCCTCACAACGGATTGGCGTGGGCGCGGCCACGCCATAGGCGATGCGGACGCGTTCGATCTCTTTCCTGTCCGGCGACAGCCGAACGGTCACGGCGCAGCCGAGGGTGGATATCTCCATAGCGCGCCGCTTGCCGTACTTCAGATAGCAGCCGCCCACCCCCTCATAGCACTCCCTGGCAATACGGATTTCGCAAAGCACCTCGTCATGCGCGCGCACGGTTCTTCCCGCGCCCGCATAGAACTCGCGGATGGGCACGTCCCGCGTTCCCGCGGCCCCGCGCAGGCGCAAAACCGCGTCCAGCGCCAGCAGGGAGGGCGCGCTGTCCGCGCTGGTCACGCCGTTGCAAAGGTTGCCGCCGATCGTGGCCACGTTGCGAATCTGCGGGCTTCCCACCTCATCCGCCGCCAGGCCCAGCATGGGCGCGTGCCTTTGAACCAGCGGGTCGCCGGTGATATCGGTAAAGCAGGTCGCCGCGCCGATTACCAGCGTCCCGTCCTCCTCCATACGGACGCCCGTCAGTTCGGGCATGCCTTGAATGCTTACCAGCGGAACCCCCGCGCGCTTGCCCTCGCGGTTGTTAACCAGTACGTCCGTACCCCCGGCAATCAGCGTGGCCCGCTCGTCCTCGCAAAGGGCGCGGATCGCGTCGGGGACGTCCGACGCCCGGTAGAACGATTGCACGTCATACATTCCGTGTCGCCTCCTCGATCAGCCCCGCTTGCACAAAGCGTTCATACAGCTTTTGCGGGGAAAGTGGCAGCGAATCCACCGCGACGCCGGTGGCGTGAAGCACGGCGTTGCGGATTGCGGGCGCGGGCGCGATGGCCGGCGGTTCGCCCAGCGCCTTGTTGCCGTAGGGACCGGTCGGGTCCTGAAGCTCCACAAAGTCCGTTTCAACGTCCGGGCTGTCCATGGCGGTCGGCAGCTTATAATCCAGCAGGTTGTCGTTCAGCGGCCTGCCGTCCTTGCCAAAAAGCATCTCCTCATACAGCCCATAGCCAATGCCCATGCTGACGCCGCCATGCACCTGCGCGGCGGCAAGCCGTGGATTGATGAGCTTGCCGCTGTCATGCACGGCCAAAAAGCGAAGGATCTTGACCTTGCACATGGGGATGTCCACCTCGACCTCGGCAAAGCACGCGCCGGAGGAAATGGTGTTATCGGTGCAATGATGGCTGTATTCCGCGCTCAGGTGGACGGCGTGTCTCAGGCTGTACTGCGCCTCCAGCGCCAGCTCGCCCAGCGGGCGAAGCGCCCCGCCCGTTTTCCTGTCGATCACGGCGTCCCCCGAGATATCCAGGGAGGCGGCCTCGAGGCCCAGAACCTCGGCGGCGTAATCCAGGATACGGGCCTTCAGCAGCTCCGCCGCCTTTTTGACCGCCATGCCGCTCACATACGTCTGCCGGGAGGCATACGCGCCGGAATCATAGGGAGAGTAGTCGGTGTCCTGGGTGGAAACGACATGCACCATGCCCGCGCTGATACCTAGCGTCTCGGCGGCCATTTGCGAAAACACCGTATCCGCTCCCTGGCCGATTTCCGCGGCGCCCATCTGGAGCATCACCGAGCCGTCCTGGTTGAGCGTCAGCCTCGCGCCCGCGGTTTCCAGCGAAATGGGATGCACGCCCGTCTTGTACACGAAGATCGCCATCCCTACGCCGCGCCGGATATCGCCCGACTGGTTTTGGTAGGCGCGGCGCTTTTGGTCCCACTGAAAGGCTTTGCGTCCCCGCTCAATGCACTCGCGCATGCCGTAGCTGTGGAAGGCAATGCCCGTCTGGGGGTCCCGGTAGCCCTCGCGGACGCAGTTTTTCAAGCGGTAGTCGACAGGGTCCATGCCGAGCATCAGCGCCAGGTCGTCGCTCATGCATTCGGCGGCGAAGGTGGACTGCGGGATGCCGTAGCCCCGCATCGCGCCCGCGGCGGGCATGGTGGTGTAGACCGTATAGGCGTCCGCCTCCACCACGCGCTCGTCGTGGTAAAGCTGCTTAAAGGCCGTGGCGGAGTTGGCCACGATGGAGTGCCCATGCGAGGCGTAGCCGCCCTGGTTGGAATAAGCCGTCAGCTTGCGCGCCACCAGCGTACCGTCCCGCCGGACGAGCGCGCGCACGTCAAAGGAGATGGCGTGCCGCACGCGCGTGGCGGTAAAGGTTTCCTCGCGCGTCAGCTCCAGGCGCACGCAGCGCCCGCCAACCTGCGTGGTCAGCCACGCGTTGAGCGGCTCGGTCAGCGCGTCCTGCTTGTTGCCAAAGCCGCCGCCGATATACGGCTTGATGACGCGCACCCGCCCAAGCGGAAGCGACAGCGCCTGCCCGATAATGCGGCGGATGATATGCGGAATCTGCGTGGAGCTGACGACCACAACGCGATCGTCCTCCATATACGCGTAGGATTGGGCAAGCTCCAGATGGCAGTGCTGAACGGTTTGCGTGGCGTAGGTCCTGACCAGCTCCAGGCAGTCCGGCTCCGATGCGCGGGCTTCGTCATAGGTTCCCTCGCCCACCGCGAAGCGGCTGTGCGCAAGCACGTTGTCCGGATGCTCCGCGTGCAGCGGATGCGCCGTATGCGCCATGGCCTCCTGGGGCGACATCAGCGGCTCATATTCCTCATATGAAGCCCTTACCAGCCGCGCGGCCTTATCCGCGGCCAGCGCGGTTTCCGCGATCACGACGGCGATATTGTCCCCGTACAGGCGCACGTGATCGTCCAGCAGGCGTCTGTCGCTGACGTCCTGGTGCGCCGGCTCGACCGACCAGGGATGGCCGGGCGTGGGAAAAAGCGTATCCGGCGCGTCAAAGCAGGTCAGCAGCTTGACGAAGCCCTCAACCTTTTCGGCCTCGCCGCCGTCGATGGAAAGCACGCGGCCATGGGCGATCGTCGCGTGAACGATTTTTGCGTAAAGCGCGCCCGCTGGGCAGAGGTCGGCCGTGTACCTGGCCTGGCCCGTTACCTTTTGGACCGCGTCCACGCGCTGAATGCTCTCTCCGACGCTCATTGGAATCCACCTCCCATAATCGATAGGCCCCCGACATATTTTTGCAGGATACGCACGTCCTTTTCCAAATACGCGGCGCGCTCGACCCGTCCGCGCACGTTCAGTTCACGGGGAGGCTTCAGCGCGCGGTCGTCCAGCACCAAGGCGTCAAACTCGAAGCCCGGCTCAAAGCTGCCGACCTTGCCAAAGAGCGCGCCGCCGCCCTTGGTCGCCATATAAAACGCCTCCGGGAGCGTGACGGGCTTTTCCGCCATGCCGGTAAAGCGCGCGCGCAGCTTGGAAAACTGGATCGCGTCCGTCATGGCGCGGAAGATGGACAAATCGAAGCCGCCCGCAATATCCGTCCCCAGCCCCACGCGGATGCCCGCGTCCAGGTAGCGCCGCACAGGCGCGACGCCGGAGCATAAATTTGCGTTGGAGGACGGACAGTGCGCGACCAGCACGCCCCCGGCCGCGAGCATCGCAAACTCAACCTCGGCAGGATGGACGCAGTGCGCCATCACCGTGGGCGCGTCCGAACCAAGCAGTCCGTGGCGCGCGTAGACGTCCGCGTAACAGCTCGCCGAAGGGCACAGCTCGCGCACCCATTCCACCTCGCTCGGGTTTTCGGACAAATGGCTCTGCACGGGCAGGCCGCGCCTCCGCCGAAGCGCGCCGAGGGCGTCCAGCAGCTCGTCCGAGCAGGCGGGCACAAAGCGCGGCGTCAGGATGGGCCTTGTCCTTTCAAATGCCAAAAGGGCTTCCTCCACCCATTTCTCCGTTTGCAGCAGCGCCTCGTGAGGCTCCGAGTCCAGCAGCCCGTCCGGCGCGTTGCGATCCATGCTGACCTTGCCCACGAGGCAGCGAAGGCCCGTTTTTTCCAGCAGGGACATTAAGGCGAGCGTAGCCGGCACATGCGTCGTGGCAAAAACCGCCGCGCGGGTGGTCGCGCTTGTACGAAGCGCCTCGGCAAACTGGCCGTATGCCGCATTTGCATACGCTAGATCGCCGTAGCGAAGCTCCTCGGGAAAAGCCTGCGCGTTCAGCCACTCGATCAGCTCCAGGTCCATCCCCAAGCCGCGGAAGGCGTACTGCGGCGCGTGTACGTGCGTATCGCACAGGCCGGGGATAATCAGGCAATCCTCAAAGCGGCGCACGGGAAGCGCCGAATACCTTTCCGGCAGTACGGCAAACACGCCCGCCACCCGTCCGTTTTCGCAGACCAGATAACCGTTTTCGGTAATGGAAAACGCGTCTTTGGAAGGCGTGTGGACAATATGCCCGGATAGAACAAAGTTCCGATCTCCGGCCATTGGCACACCCCCTATTCTGCTTGCATCGTTGAGCGAAAAGACAAATCCATCCATATCCTATTATAAAGCAACACGCGAAAGATGTCAAAGAATGAAAAGCGGCTAGTTCAAACGCCTCGGCGGAGGCGGGGCCGCAGCGCTAACATCGAAAAACCCAAGGGGGCTTCCCTCCGCGCCCCCGGCAAGGGCTTGGGAGGCCGCGTTTCCCAATGTTCCTTCTCGCTGGGGCCCCTTTTATTTGCCGCGCGGCATACCCGTCAAGGCCCGTGGGCCGCGACAGGTTTTTGCCATCGCCCGCCCTATTCCCCACATGGCGGCAAGGGCGCGCTGCCGCAAAAGCATTTTGGCGGGTCATGCTCGGACGGCATGCTTGGCAGAAAATCACATCGCCAAGATTGATACGTTCTTCGGCTAATCCTCCAACCGCATCATTTCCGCAACCTTATCCAGCTTTTGCAGCATTTGCTCCGCGGTTATCCTTTGGTGACCAAACTGATTGTACAGGCTTTGCAGCGTGTCAAACCCTTTCGCCGATTTCTTGAATACATCGGGCGGGGGGAAATAGAGCAGGTCTACCGAGCTTTGGTAGTCACGCAGCCGGTCGGGCGTCACAAGCCACTTGTTTGCCTCTGTGCGTTCGACTGCGCCGGTATACTTTTGCAGGTCGCGTTCCAAGGTTTCCCTCGTGTCCGGGTCGATCCCTTCTTCCTCAAGCCGGAACGCCGTATAATCCTTTTTCAGTGTCCAGTAGGCAAGGTCGGTTTCGTAGTCTGGGGAGATGCGGGGCTGCGCATCCTGAAAGATAAAAAGATCATCGCTGGATTCAAGACCGTCTGGCACGGTCGCGGCCTTTTCAAGCAGCTCGACACATTTCGCCGCGTTGGCGGAATCCGCGTTAACAGCCCACATAGAGACAACCGATCTCATCAGCTTCGGCTGGCCGTCATTCAGGCGCATGAAAACGATGGATGAACGGTCAGGCCACGTGCCGCCATACCCCACTTCAAACAGCGTGGCGGTAGCGGTACAGCTTCGGGACTCAAGCTGGTAAATCCGTGCTCCGATTGCGGCGCACCGATCCAGCAGCTCAACCGTTTCGGGCTGGCTGAAGGCCGGTTGTTCCCCCGCGAATTGCTTCTGCATGGTCGCTTCGTTCACCAGCAGCTCCGCAAGCCACGCGGTGTAGGACGCCGAGGAAAAAATCTCCTCGTCCCAGCCGCCCAGGACGGCGATGTCCGGCTCCGGTTCCGCCTCGATGCGGTCGCACCACGCGGACAGGAAATCCAGAAATTCAGGGAAGGATTGTGGGACTTCATCAAGGGTGTACCCGGCGTTCAGCCATGTATCCTTGCAGATCTGATAATAGTTATTAAAGATAATCCCGGTGGGGATGGCATAAAGATGCCCGTCATACATCGCCTGGGCCGCGATGCTTGGATGCATGCGCCGGACGGCCGCGGTCAGCGTGTCGCTTCCAGACAGGTCGAGGCAATAGCCCTTCGCCATCAAGGTGCGCCAATCCGCCTCATCCGTGCCCTGTGTGAATAGATCGCATGAAAACTCCCGCGTAAGCAGCGCCGCCACAAAGGCGGAGGCGGGGTAGTAATTGTTATCGGACCAGGACAGGGACGTATCGGGGTTTTCCGCGAGGAATTGACGCAGTCCCTCATTGGTTTCTGAGAACGTGCCGCGATAGGTAACAAGCGTTTCAGCCGAAGCGCCGACGAATGACGTTACGATGGCAAATGAAAGCAGATACGCCGTTAGCTTTTTCATTGTCCGCTCCTTTCTTGCAACAGGGCAACGGCGCGAAGGCCGATAGACGATCGGGGCGCCCCCCAAAAGCCCGGATAAGGGCCTTTGCGCAGGTTGAAACGCCGCGCGTTGCCCGGTGTTCTCGTTTCGCGCTTACGGATACCTTGCGCTGCGCGCATCAGTACGCCGGGGGCTGACGCTCATTTCCAGCGCCGCCGGGCTGACGCTTCCCCTCCTCCGCCTACCTGACCCATCCTTGGGCCGCGAACGCGGCCCAAAAACGGGATTCCCAAGGGCGAAGCCCTTAGGCGGTGGGATTGGGAGGCGGAGCCTCCCAATCACGGTTCCACATGCGCATTCGGCAGATTCAGCAAAATCAGAACCGACTCCAGCTTTGAAAAATCAACGGCGCCTTGGACCTGAAAGGCCGATCCGTTCTCCCCGCCTTCCAGCCTGTCGGCCACGTAACCGACCCTGACGCCGCAAGGATAGCTGTCAACCGGCAGCCCGTTTGTGAAAACCTCGTCCCCGCCGGCTACCTCCGTATTCTCGTGAAGATAAACCAGCGTGAGCCCGTCCCCATCCTGTCCGCCTACCACAAGCGTGCCCGTCTCCCTGGAGGGGAGCACGGTGACCGATATGTCTGTCCGAAGCGCGGAATTGGCGAGGCCGCAGATCAGGGCCGTTTCCTCCTTCACTTCCGTGACATACCCCGCCAGGCCGTCGGCGGTTATGACCGTCATACCGGGCTCCACCCCGTCAATCGCGCCCTTGTCAACCTGAAGCTCGTCTCCGGTCCCCGACTGCGGCGCGGCTATCACAGCCGCTTGTAGGACCTTCGCTTCGCCCGTTATCTCCGCGGCGTCCGGCGCAAACGCGACCGTTCAGCCGGCGGGCGCGTCCCCCGCAAGCGCGACGGACGCAAGGATGCAGAGCGTCAGCACAGCGGCCCACAGCCATTTTGAATACAATCCAGCAAATCGCTTAGCGTATTTCATTCTGTTCCCCATCCTTTCAGTTCTGTTCGGTTCCCGCGTCAATTGCCTGTGCAGGCCCTTATACAAATGCTCGAGTCCAACCAATCATTTCCTTATCTTATTATTATCGTCAATCATTTCTTTTTGTCAACTTTTGAAAGATAATTTAACACATATAACAAAATAGTGAGGAAATTTCTTTAATTGAGAAAGCGAAGGAGCGAAACCGAAAAAGAATCCCGGCGGATGACCCCGCCGGTCGCTTTGATGATCCATGATGCGTTTCGAGGAGGATTCTAGCTTTCAGCGGGAATTGTGGAACAGAAGCTGAAGGGGCCCTAGCCGGCCCAGGCGGCGGACCGGCTCTGGCGGCCCGAAACGGACGAAGCGCGGCCGGTTTCCCGGCCGCGCTTATGCGCGAATAAATGGTGGGTTCATCAAGGTTCCGAGGCTCATGGCAAGCGGCGCGGAGCGTGTAAATCGAGGCCCAGCGGTTAAAAGCCGCGTAGTTTAAAGGGCGCTCGACGCCGAGCGGAAAAGGCGTCCGCAGGCTCTATCCTCTCCGGCGCGCCCTGCCACTCGGCAACCTTATACAATCGTCCAGACCTCCGTGTTCTCGATGGTCTGCCCCGGCGCTATCGGCTGTTCGCCGCCGAAGGTTTCCATCTCGGCCATGAAGTTGTCCTTCCCGATAAACGCGGCCACATTGCACCCGCCAAGCGGATAACGCGCCAGCGGGTTGAAGGCGACGCGCTTCTCAAACGCATACCCCTCGCAGCGAAGGCGAACCACGCCCTGCTCGGCGCGGGCGGCACGCTTGCAAACCCTGCCGCGCGGCGTAAGCACCAGGGTATTGCCGCGCACCGTCACCTGGTCGTCCTCCAGGACGGATGTATTGCCGGCAAATACTAGGGGAGCGGCGATGTGTACGATATCCCACGTACAGGCCGGGTCCGCGCTGCCCAGGGGAATTTCGATCGGCTTGTCCGCCGCCACGCAGGTGGGCGACCAGCACCCGCCAGAGCAGATCAGGCTGCCCTCGTTTTGCAGGTAGTTGCGGACCTGGACGCTCGTTTCGGACAGCACTCGAATTTCCATTCCGCGCGCCAGGGAATGCGGGCCGGACGCGGGCGCGCGCAGATCCACGCCGTCCTCGAGCGCCGTCGCCCGGCATGGGTCGTTATCCGGCGCATAGGTATCCTCCGACTCATCCCCCAGGGGCCGGGTCATCCAAACCCTGTGCCCGCCATACAGCCGCCAGCCGTTGCGCTTCATGCCGTCCGGGTCCCAATACAGCAGGTTCTCCCCGCCGCGCTTGGAAAACCACGCGATGCGCGGGCCTATTTCCGTCACAGCCACCATACGAAGGGCGTCCGTCTCAATCAAAAGGCCCTCCAGGCCGCCGAAGCTTGTTCGTTCAATTTTCATAGCAGCCTCACAACGCCAGCTCGTAGATTGTTTTGGCCTCTTCCCTGTTGATTTTGGGAATGCTCGCCAGCTTCCCATCCGGCCCGAAGGACACGCTCACCAGCCCGTCCGTCAAGGCGTCCAGATCGTCCGCCGTGCATCCGAACCGGCTGATGCGGCTTTCCACCCCTACCTTGCGCACAAACGCCTCCAGCTTGTCCGCGGCGGCGCGCAGGTCGTCCGTGCCGTAAAGCAGGCGGGCAAATTTCACAAACCGGGCGTTATCCTTTCGCGGGGCAAAAAAGCGCATCCAGGCAATCATCATACAGGCAAGCGTGGCTCCGTGCGTGGCGCGGAAATGGGAGCTGAGCACGTGTCCCATCTGGTGCATCGGCGTCCAGCCCTGCACGCCGCAGGTAAGCCAGCCGTTGAGCCCAACGGTGGCGCTCCACTGCATCAGCCCGCGAAGCTGGAGGTCATCCGGATGCTCCAGCACCGTTTCAAGGTTCTCATAGATCGCGCGAATGACGCCAATTTGCATATGGTCATGCAGCGCAAGGTTGCCAAAGGTGCCCTCGTCGCTGAACAGGAAGGGCTCCGCCGCATGGCTGATGGCGTCCAGCGCGCCGCACGCCGTCTGGTAAGGGGGCAGCGTAACGGTCAGCGCGGGGTCCAGGATGGACGTTTTGGGATACAGGCAGCCGGGCTCCCAAACGTAGCTCTTGCGCCGCGTCTTTTCATCGGTAATGACGGCGGTTGGGTTCATTTCGCTGGAGGTGGCGGGAAGCGTTGGGATCATCAGGAGGGGCAGCGCCTCCTTGGGCGGGATTTGGTATGCCGCCTCGCTGTGCGTAAACAGGATCATCCGCATTAAGTCGTGCGGGTACAGGATGCCCGCCGCAATCACCTTGGCCAAATCCATGGCGCTTCCGCCGCCCAGGCCGATGACCAAATCCACCTTTTCCTTTCGCCCCAGCTCCACGCCCCGCCGCACCTCGTCCATGGTTGGGTTGGCCGTGGCGAGAAACGCGTCCACGCAGGAAACGCCGCTGTCGCTCAGGCTTTGGTGGATTTGCTCCGGCAGGCCGCCGTAAAAGCTTACGTCGGCGTAGGAAACCAGCAGCGCCCTGCCGCCAAGCAGCTTTGCCTCGCCGCCAACCCGGCGCGTTTCGCCCACGCCGAAAATAACCTTCACGGGGTTGTGAAATTCAAAGCTATTCATACTTCATCTTGCTTCCTTTCGGTACGATTTTCCTACGGTAGATCGTTACGACCATCACCCCTACAATCAGCAGCAGCCCCTTGATGACCTGCCCCACCGCGTAGCCGGAGCCCAGCATCGTCAGCCCGCTGGTAAGGGAGCTTAGCACAAGCGCGCCGATGAAGGTTCCCACCGCGTTCGCTTTGCCCAGCCGAAGCGCCATGGCGCCCAGGAACACAATCGTAAAGCCGTTGAGAAAAAACGAGGAACCCATGCTCGGTTGTCCGCTTTTGTAAACCGTCAATACGTAGATGATCCCGCCGAACGCGGCAAACAGCGACGACAGCACAAACACCAGCGTCAGCACCCGGCCGGACTTGACGCCCGATTCCTTGACGGCCTGCGGGTTTTCCGACAGCGCGTAGATGTAATGCCCAAACTTCGTTTTTTCCTGAACCAGGAGCGCGAGGGCGTACAGCGCGAGAGCGATGACAAACACGACCGGCACGCCCAAAAAGCTCTTGCTGAAAAACTTATACAGCACCGTGGAGTTCAGCCCCTTGATGGAAAGCACGGAGCCGTTATAAATAATGTTGGCGATCGCGCCCGCGATGGTGGACACGGCGATGGTGGTAATGAGCGAATGAAATTTGAAGCGAACCACCAGCAGGCTTGTCAGCAGCCCAAACCCCACTCCCGCCAGCAGGCTTGCGCCAAACGCTACCCAAAGGTTGCACCGCGCGTTGAGCAGCACGGCGAAGATCATGCTCGCGCAGCTTGCGACCTCGGGAAAGGAGCAGTCCATCTCGTTGGCGCCGATCACCCACGTGAGGCCCAGCACCAGGATAGCGATGGAACCGGCCGACTTGAAAATGCTCATCAGGGTATAGGGCTGATAGAAGGCCTCGCCAATCAGCAGGCTGAAGGTGACAAGCACCACGATCAGCACCCCCAGCAGCGCGAACTCCATGCTGAACAGCTTTCTGAAAAAACCTTTCTTTCCCGTCACTTGCCCCGCCCCCCTTCCTGAGCCTGTACAGGCCTGACGGCCTTCTCCCTAACGACCGCCTTGGACAGCAGGATGGCAAAAATCAGCACGAAACCCGTTACGAGGTTGGACCAGTAATAGGGAATATTGATGGAGGTAAAGCCGGTGGAAATGGCGATCACCAGCAGCGCTCCCAGGAAGGTCCCGATCACGCAGGGGCGCTTGAATACCGACATGCCGATATACACCGCCGTAAAGCAGGGCATCAGGATGTTCATGCCGATCTTGACGTTTCCATAGCCCTGGCGCGCCGTCATAATCAGCGCGGCAACGGCCGCGAGGGTCCCGCAGATCACATAGGCCAGGATGATGGTGCGGTTGACGTTGACGCCGCTCAGGTAGGCCGCTTTTTCCGTGGAGCCGATGGCGTAGAAGCTGCGGCCAAATTTGGAGCGCTCCAGCAGATAGTAGCTCAGCAGCATGACGACCGCCATAATGTAGACCGGAAGCGGAATGCCCAGCACCGTATACTGAGACAGGTAATGGGTTTTGGATTCAATAAAGTTGGTCATGATGAACGCGCCGTCGGAAAAAACATACCCAAGCCCAAAGGCAATGGAGCCGATGGCGATGGTGGTGATAATATCCGGCAGCTTCATCCGGCCCACGGCGAAGCCCGCTACCGTACCCCAAACCGCGCCCGCGCCCGCGCCAGCCAGGATGGCCGGAACCGGGTGCCAGCCGACGCTGACCAGCCAAGCCATCAAAACGCCGCAGAAGCAGCACGTCATGTAAAACGAGATATCGGAACGCCCAATCGCAATCACAAAGGTAAGGCCAATGGCGGCGATCACCGTGGTGGATACCGACTGCGCCATGTTAATCAGGTTGTCCGCGGAAAGGAACTGCGGCTGGAGGATTTGGAAGGTCACCAGCACAGCCAGAAACAGCAGAGCGAACAGGATGACGGGAAGCTGGTCTGTGGTAAGCCTGCGAGCCGTCTTTTCCATTACTCGCTCACCTCCTCATTGGAAATCGCGTGCACCAGCATCTCCTTGAGCGTGGTATCGGCGGCGTCCTTATGCATGGATGCTTTGCCCTTGTAAATCACCATCACGCGGTCGGCGTTGCCCAGCACCTCCTCGGGTTCCGAGGAGATGATGACGACGGCGGCTGTTTGCGCCAGCTCACGCATCATTTCATAGATGCCTGATTTGGCGCCGACATCCACGCCGACGGTCGGTTCGCAGAAGATATACACGTCCGCGTCCGCGTACAGCCCCTTGGCGATAACCACCTTCTGCTGGTTGCCGCCGGAAAGCTCGTTGACCTTCTTATGGATGGAGGGCGTAGCGATGGAAAGCTTTTTCACCAGCGCTTTGGCCTGGGCCGCCTCCGTTTTGCGATCGACCATCCACAGGCGTTTCACCGTTTTTTCCAGCTTTGCGATGGTCATGTTAAAAGCGATGGAAAGGTTGTTGAGGTAGCCCTCGGTTTTGCGGCTGCCGGGCACAAGATAAATGCCGTTCACCAGCGCATGGCGCGGGCTTTTCAGGCGCAGCTCCCGCCCGTCCTTGAAAAGCGCGCCACCGGTTTCGGCTACCGCGCCGAAAAGCACCTTGGAAATTTCGTCGATACCGGAACCAACAAGGCCGAAAATACCGAATATCTCGCCCTTCCTGGCCTCGAAGCTGATCCCGGAAAACCGGCCCTCCAGCGACAAATCCTTTGCTTCCAGGCACGCCTCCGCCGCGGCCGCGCCGTTCTTAGGCGGATATAGCTGCTCCAGCCGCTCGCCCAGCATCAGCTCCGCGATATGGCCGGAATCGACCCGTCCGCCCTCTATCCGTTCGCTGCATACGTTTTTGCCGTTACGGAACACAGAAAAGCTGTCGCAGATCTGGGCCACCTCGTCCAGGTGGTGCGTGATATAGATAATGGAAACGCCGTTTTGCTTCAGCGTATGGACAAACTCAAACAGCGTATATTTTTCTTTTTCAGTTAAAATGGATGTGGGCTCATCCAGCACCAAAATTCTGCATTCCTTGGACAAGGCCCGCAGAATGGCAATGATTTCCCGCTCTACCGAGCTCATCAGGTAAACGGGTTTTTTAACGTCGATTTCAAAGGGATAGCGGGCCACCAGCTCCAATGCGTCGTTGAGCAGCCGCCGCCTGTTTACGGGGGAAAGCATCGCGCTCGCGGACCCCTCGTGCCCCAGGTAGATGTTTTCATAGCCGGTATAGGACTCGATCATCTGCGGGTCCTGGTACACGGCGGAGATGCCGTGAGCAATCGCGTCCTTCGGAGAATGGATATCGCACAGTTCCCCGTCAATCCAAATTTCACCCGCGTCGCGGGCGTACACGCCTGAAAGGATTTTAATCATCGTAGATTTGCCGGCCCCGTTGATGCCCAGCAACGCGTGCGCCTCGCCCGCTTCCACCGCAAGATGAGCGTCGCTCAGCGCCTGCAGACCGGCAAAGTTCTTGTCGATGCCCTTCATTTCCAATACGTAGCTCATCCTACCGCCTCCAGGAAAAACTATGGGGGACAAGGCGGCCCTTGTCCCCCGTTCAATTTACAGCGTCAAATGGAAGGTACCCACAGGTTTTCCGTCAGGCCGTTCTCCGTCAGCGCCTGGTTGAGCAGGTCCACATTGCCGGGCAGGTCATAGTTGAGCAGCAGCTCCCACGCGGTCTTATCCCCCACCTTGTAATCGCGGATGGAGTTTACCTCGTTAATCATTTCGCTGGTTACGGCATAGCCCTCCACCAGCACAAGGCGCGGCGCGGTGTTGCCTTCATTGTAGCTGATGGCGTACTGAACCAGGGAACGGGGCATGGAGTAAATATTCTCGCCCGCGCTCATCAGGAAGGATTGGGGATAGTTAATCATATAGTTCCAGCATTCCTCGCCGCCGTCGCAGCCGGTGTAAAGGATTTCGGGGCGGGATTCGCCGGTCAGCACCAGGCCCTCAAAGGCCGCGCCGTCCCAAGCGCACCAGATCGCGCGCAGTTCCTTGTTGGTATCGGCCGCCAGCCACGTGCTGATCGTAGCGGAAGGGGTCACGGCGCCGGTGGAATCCCACGCCCAGTCATAGGCGACCTCGATGTTCTGGTACTTTTCCTGCGCCAGCACGTCCAGCGCGCCCAAATCCCTCTGATGCCAGCTCTCGTTGGAGGGCAGCATAATCATGCCGATTTTGATGGCGTCCGTCGTGCCGTACTGTTCCTGAAGCTTGTCGCAAAGGGTGGTCATGGTGGTCTTGCCGCAGGCGTAGTTGTCAAACAGCACCGTGCTTACGGCGTCCGCGCCGGAAACAAAGCCGTCGGAGAGATAAACCGGGATACCCGCGTCGCAGGCTTCCTTGACGGCTTCGGCAATGCCCGTGGGATCGGACGGGGTGATGAACAGGGCCCTCGGGTTTTTGGCGATGAAGGCGCGGATCTGCTCGGTTTGGGTAACGGGGTCGTAGTTGGCGTCCACGATGGAGAAGTTGGTGATGCCATACTTCTCAAACGATTCGGTGAAGCCGGTCTTTTGCCGCTGGCCGGAGGCGTTTTCAGCCCAGCCGAGCGATACCGCGTAGAAATCGTCCTCGGCAAACGCCGTGGCGCTGATGGCCAGCATGCTTACAAGCAGCATCGCCGTGAGGAGGATAGCCGTTAGTTTTTTCATGAAAAATCCCTCTTTTCATATATTTCTAAAGCGCTCTGCACAGGCGCTTTAGTTTCATTCTCGGCAGCCGGAAACGCCTCAATCTTGATCGGTCAGCGCGGCTTCCAGGGTAAAGTCGTCGTTGCGCCCCAGCCGGGCGTCGACCTCTTTCATAATACTGATGATGCTTCGCAAGCCGATGCCAAAGCGCGCGCAGCCCGCGTCGATCATCCCCAGCATGGTATCCAACGTGCGCACGCCGCCGGCCGCTTTAATCAGCGCGTCGTCGCCCACCGTGCTTTTGATGAGCCGGATGGTATCGACCGTGGTGGGCTTCGACGCCCAGCCCGTGCCGGTTTTGACGTAGGTAACGCCCGCCTTCACCGCCAGCTCGGCGCCCCGGCGGATCTCCTCGTCCGTCAGATAGGCGATTTCCAGAATGCATTTAGTCGGCTTTCCGTCCGCGGCGTCCACCACCGCGCGGATGTCGTCTGATACAAAATCATACATGCCGCTTTTGAGCGCGCCTACGTTGATCACCATGTCCAGCTCATCCGCCCCGGCCCGGAGCATTTCGCGCGCCGTGGCGGCCTTCACGGCCGTCGTATCCGCGCCAGAGGGAAACCCGACAGGCGCGCCCACCAGAATATCCGGCTCGTCGGCAAGCATTTCCACCAGCCTGCGCGTAAAGCAGGGCATGGCAAACGCGCAGATAAACCGGTAATGGCGGGCCGCCGCAACGATCTGCCTGAGTTCCGTTACGGTAACGTCCGTGCGCACGCCGCTGATATCCACCATGCGCGGAATCTTCGCCAGAAGCTCGTCGTTCATATGGATCGTTCCTTTCGCTCTTGCATGTATAGATAATAACATCATTATCTTTCTGTGTCAATAAAAAATTGGATATTTCGGCAAAAATATTTCCGAAACATCCAATAACGGCGTCCCGCCTGCGTTTTACCGCGGCTGGACGCCCGTGCGAAGCAGGAGCGTTACGGCTTCAAGGGACGCTTGTACCGCCCGCGCATCATAATTTCAAACTCGTAGCGGCCGCCCACAATGCTGACGTGGTCAACGTCCACGCTCACGCCGTCCTGGTAGCAGGTGCGCGATAGGTAGACCAGCGCCGTACCCACCGGCACGTCCAGCATCTGCGCCTCCTCAAAGCTTGCGTTTTTCGCGGTAATGCGATCCTGGGCCGCGTCAATCGCAATGCCGTAATAGTCCTGCAAAAAGTCGTACAGACGCGTAAAACGGTTGCTGTGGGCCTCGATACCGGGGACCAGCCCCGGCTTTAAGTAGTTTTTCATAATGGCGACCGGTACGTCGTCCGCGAGCTGAATGCGCTGAACGCGCACAAGCTCGCTGCCCTCGTCCACGCCTAGCTCGCGCGCCAGGCGGCCTTGGGCCCGCACGCGGTCGATATACATGTTTTTGGTGGTTACCCGATACCCCTTGCGTTCCAGCGTTTCAGACGTGGAAGTCACCACGTTGAGGTTCTGGCTGGTGTTGTAATCCAGCACCTCGGTGCCGCGTCCCTGCTGGGTTTGCACAAATCCCTCCCGGCTCAGGATTTCTACCGCCTTGCGGACCGTGGTGCGGCTGACGCTGAAAAGCTTTTCCAGCTCGGACTCCGTCGGCAGCAGCGAGCCGATTGCGTATTCCCCCTCCAGAATCTGCCGCTTCAGGGTATTGTAAACGCGCATGTAAGCCTGTATCTTAGCCATAAGAACGCCGCCTCCCGTTTGATGCCAGGGCAACCCCGTTGAGCATTATATTATGATAAATTTGCTCCTTTTGTCAAGCCTTGCGCGCCCGATAAAGCTTTGGGGACGTTCCCGCCTTCGCCTTGACATTTCCTTCGTAATAATAGATAATAACATTATCGTCATTTGGAAAGCGCATAATTTTGATGAATTGCAAAAGGAATGATGAATTTGAACGAAGGGCGTTCCAGACTCCCCGCATCCATCCGGCGTCAGGCGCTTCGGCTGCTGCCGTTGTGCTGGCTGGTATACGCCGCCGCTTATTTGGCGCGCGCGTCGGTTTCCTCCGGCTTTGCGCAGCTCGCCGGCCATTTCGGCGTGGACGGGGCTTACCTGGGCGCCCTTGGCAGCGTTTTCTTTATTTGCTATGCTCTGGGCCAGCTTGTCAACGGCTACCTGGGCGACCACTTGGCTCCGCACCGTTTCGTGCTGGTTTCTATGCTTGGCTCCGCCGCTGTTTACACGCTTGCCCTGTTGCTGGACAACGCCCGGGCGCTGGTGGCGCTTTGGGGCCTGAACGGGTTTTTTCTTTCTATGCTGTGGGGGCCCATGCTCCGGCTGATTTGCCTCCGGCTGGGACAGGAGCGGCGCGCGAGCTTCGCCATGCTGATGGGGGCCGCGCCCGTGGGCGGATACTTCCTGTCCTGGCTGGTGCTTGCCCCGCGGATGCCGCGGCTTGGATGGCGTGCCGTCTTCGGCGCCCCGCTGCTCATGACCGGCATCCTGCTCGTATGCTGGGTCCTCACCTTTCGCCGGGCAGCTCCCGCCCCGGAAGCGGCATGGGCCTCCAAGCGCCGCGGGCTTCGGGAAACCTTCGCCTATGTACGGAAAAACCGCCTGTGGGGCATCGCGTTCACCAGCGTATGCCTGGGGCTGGTCAAAGAAAACCTTGCGCTTCTAATGCCGACGCTCTTTGCCGGATTCATGGGTTCGCAGGCTTCGGACCTTTCCGTGTGGCAGCTAGCGCTGCTGCCGGCGGGCAACCTGCTCGGGCTGCTGTTAGGCCGCCTGCTTGCCGGGCCGCTGATGGCCAGGCCGGCCCGGGGGCTCCTGTTCACCTTTTTGGGGATGGCGCTGGCATGCGGAGCGCTGTCGCTGTGCCTTTCGCTGCCGGGCGCCGCCTTTGCCGCCCTGTTTGTATTGGTCGCGCTCAGCTATCTGGGCTCGTGCATCCTGATTTCCTACATTCCCCTCGCCCATGCCGGGGAAAATATGGTTTCCACTTTGGTTGGGCTTTTTGACTTTGGCAACTACCTGGGAGCCGCGCTGTCCGGCGTGCTTCTGGGCGCGCTGCTGGCGGACGGGCAATGGGCGCTGACCGCCTTCATCTGGATGGGGTTTTGCCTCCTGGCGGCCGGAATGGCGATTCTGAACCTTCCCCCCAAAATCGCCGTTTTTCCCAACGAGACAGCGGCAGGGGCCAATGGAGCGCCGCAAGAAGGGACTGCAAGCTGTAAGGCGCATAAACAGGCGTAAAATAAATCTTCATGCCCGAACGAATCGACAGTAGAAAAACAGGCTCGCATATGCTATGCTTTACATGAAAATCCATAGGCCAAGCACGAGGCGCGCCGGCGCGGCTACTGGCCGGAAAGGAATGCGGATGAGCGGCAACGGCGGCGAAGAAATTGTAATTCGCAATATGCAGGAGGCCGACGCGCAGCGAATAGCGGACGAAGAAGCCGCGCAAGGCTGGCGCGCTACGCGGGAGAAATACGATCTGCGCCTTCGGGACCAGACCGAGGGCAAGGCCGTCTCCCTGGTCGCGGAATACGGCGGGCGCATAGCGGGATATATCAACGTCTATCCAAACTCCACCAGGGGAGCGCTGGGCGGCATGGGCTATCCTGAAATTGTCGATTTTGGGGTTTTGGAAAAATTCAGGCGGCACGGCGTCGGCAGCCGGTTGATGGATGCCGCCGAGAGCGTCGCGGCCCAATACTCCGATACCGTATACCTGGGCGTAGGCCTGCACAGCGGCTATGGCAGCGCCCAGCGTTTATATGTCAAGCGCGGCTATATCCCCGACGGAAGCGGGGTTTGGTACGGCGAAACCGCCTGTGATCCATATACGGCGGTACGCAACGACGATAACCTGATCCTCTATTTGTCCAAACGCCTGACCGGACGCTAAGGCGCGCCGAAGGCGATTGAAGGATAAAAAATCCCCGTTTTGTAAGCGAAAGCCTACCAAACGGGGATTGCGTTTTTGGAGCGGGTGATGGGAATCGAACCCACGTAACCAGCTTGGAAGGCTGGGGCTCTACCATTGAGTTACACCCGCCCGGCAAGCGGTATATCCTTTTGCCGCCAAATACCGACAGAAGTGGAGCGGTAGACGAGATTCGAACTCGCGACATCCACCTTGGCAAGGTGGCACTCTACCACTGAGCTACTACCGCACGCTCCGTCCATCCGCCAGCAAAAGAGTTGGTGCGGGCGAAGGGACTTGAACCCATACGCCGCGAAGGCACCAGATCCTAAGTCTGGCGCGTCTGCCATTCCGCCACGCCCGCATGGACATGTCATTTCTCCCAAGGAGAAAAGGAATGGTGACCCATCGGAGGCTCGAACTCCGGACACCTTGATTAAAAGTCAAGTGCTCTGCCAACTGAGCTAATGGGTCACACCCGGGGTGTCACCGCAATCATCGGTTACCAGACCCCTTGACACGGCCGAGGTTGTTCAAACCACGTGTGATATAGTAGCATAGCGGCATTGGGATGTCAAGGGGATTTTTTCATTTTCTGCGGCCCGGGTGTCGCGCCGCAATGCATTTGTGGGACACCCGAAACAGAGAGGAAGAGGGCCGGGAGGAGCCGGAGAGGTCGAGTTGCCGCGCGCCAACAAGGCCGGGAGAAGATCGCATTCTTCATTCCTTTTCCTTGCTTGTACAACATGCATCGTACCCTTACGCCGGGTATCAGGCGAATATCCGCATTCCGCTTTTCAGCGCCCGTAAAAATCACACGCGCGTTTCTATATTACGATTGAAATGTTTGCAGCAAAGCTTGACTTCATCCATTCTATTGGGAGTTAAAAAAGCGTTACAGAAAGCGAGAAATGCTGACTGTGATCTGTATCCGGGACGGCAAAGCATCTCTCCGCGCTCCAGCTCCGCACGAGTGGCGCGGCGATTCCAGCCAGGGGCGCGGCCACCGAACGGCACAACCTTGGCAAAATCTACCGTTACCCGCAGGCCTGACGCGTCCGCCGGGCCGTCCTCCCCGGAAGCCTCCGTTTCGACGGCCCTTTCTGCTCGCCTTTCCACTTTATCTTTTCCTTCGCTACATGTGGCGTATGAACACAATAATCTTTCCCGCAAGCAGGATGATCCCCATCAGCCCCGCTTCCCTCAGTCCCCGCGCCTTTTTCCGAATCCGCCTCACCGCCGCGCGCACCGCGCCCCCGCTGATTCCACGCTCCCGCGCGGTTTCCTCCGCCGACCGCCCCATCGCAAAATACGCGTGGTACACCTCGCGCTCCCGCTCCGTCAGCCGTTCCAGCAGCGCCTTCAGGCCGTCCAGCGTCTCCAGCCTTGATACCCAGCGCTGAAAGTCCTCCAGCGTAACGGCAGCCTGCGGGGCCTTGGCTCCGCCCGCCGCCGCGCTTCTCCCCCGCTCCCGCCTCAGCCTGTCCAGCAGCAGGTTCCGGCACGTGCGCAGCAGCCATCCGTATGGGTTTGGGTGGCCCGCCAGCTTTTCGTGCTGCCGCATGGCCTTCTCAAACGTCTCCTGCACGCAATCATCCGCAAGCGGCAGCCACGCGCGGTTCCAGCACACAAAACGCCGCGCGTATTTCCTCACCCGGTCGTAGTACGCCCCGTACAGCCGTTCGGTTCGACGTGCCGCCTCCTCGCTCATCCGGCGCCACCCTCCCCCTGATATATGCATTTTATACCATTGGCCGAAATTTAGCAAGTATTGGCTCGAAATGAGACGACAATTTCCGAAAAAGAAAATTTTTTGCGCCTCGATAGGCCCGATTGCATCCCTTCAGACACTATTTCTATGTAGAAGGGGGCCGCGGCGGAAAGGGATCTTGGGAGGCGCCGCCTCCCATACCCGCAGCATAAGGGGATTGCCCTTTGGAAGCCCTTTGCTTGGGGCGCGTTTGCAGCCCAAGATTGGGGCCAAGGCTGACGGCGCAAAGTGGCGGCCCCCAACGCAAAAAAGGAGGCGCGGGTTCATGAAACGGTTGGTAACGGAGGCCCTGGGAAGGTACGGCGCGTACCGGGAGGCGGCGCGGCTGGCCGCCGGATGGCTGGAGCGGGAGGAGGATGCCGACATGCGGCTGTACCTGACCCTGGCGCGGGCGCGCGCGGAGGCTATCGACGCCTGGCTTTCGCCGCTGGGCGGGGCCGAACGCGAGGCCGTGCGGCAATGCCTGATAGAGCGCGCCCGCGAGCCGGACGCCACAGCGCTTGCGGCGCTTGGGAAGATTTGCGCCGTGGCGAAACCGCACGCAAAAATGCTTTCGATCCTGTTTGCGGACATCGCTCCGCCTCCAGACAAACCATCGAAGCGGATGGCCGGGAGTGGGGATAGGGACGCGAAGCAGGAATGAATCGGTCGGGCTCCTTAACCGGACGGCCCTTGCCCGCATGCCCTTTCCCCGGCGTTCCATCGGGATGCGCGCCCGAGCGCCGGGGCATGCGCCCCAAACGGGCAGGAAGCGGCCACGCTCCTACTCATATGCTCCTGCCACAGACCGCTGCACTTGTGATGTCCTCAAGGCCGGAGGCGTTATCTATCGCAAAAAAGCCGGAAAGCGTGCGCGCTCTCCGGCTTTCTTCAGTTCGGCGTGTCAGGCGTCAGCTCTGTCCTTTACACGGCAGGCCTCGCGGAAGCGTCCGGTTCGCCGTCCCGCGCCGCCGGCTCGGCCAGCGAATCGTCCCTCAGCACGCGGATTTCATACGCCGTGCCGCCATCGCCGCGCTCCGTCACAGATTGAAACAGGTTCTCTAAATTTTTGACCGTTATGCCCCAGGCGTTCTCCAGGCATTCGTCGCTATTGGCGTACTCCTCCACCAGCCGCTCCTCCACCTGGTCCTTGATAGCGGAATAGCGTTCCGGCGTAAGCGGATACAGCCAATCGAACTTCTTCATCTTGGCCTCGTCCACCGTGAGCTTATGATAGTCCGCCACCGGCCCGGGCACGCGCACCTCGATGCTGTTGCCGGCCGCGGAAACCTTAGCCAGGCTTAAATCAACGGTAAAGGTCAGCGAGAAGGTATAGGGCATTTCCACCTTCTGCACCGTGCCGATCAGCCACGCGTCCTGCGATACTGTTTCCTGGCCTGTGGTTTCCACTTCGTAGACGACGAGCTGGTTTTTTTCCTTCAGCGTTTCGCTGAATCGCTCGCTGATCCATTGAGCGTTGCCCGCGCCGAAAAGACGCTCGTAAAGGCCGGGGCCGAACCGAACCGCGACAAATACCAGCGCGACCAACAGCAAAATCCAAAAAATCCGTTTGATTACCTTCTTCATTGCGACAGGCTTTCCCCCTTCCCGACGCCGCGCCTCAGAAAAGCGGCTGAGACGGCAGCCATTTGCCGATCTCCACAAACAGGAGCACCAGCAGCTTAATCAGTACATAGATGGTCGTCAGCGAGCCGACAAGCATCAAGTAACCGCGCATAAAGCGCGCAAAACGGCCGTGCCGCCTCTGCGGGCGCGCGGAGGAATGTTCCTCAGCCCCGGGCCGGCACGAGGCCGCCTGCGGTCTGGGCGTATCGGGGCGCCTGGTATCCTGCGTTGGCATCTGCATCGTTCCCATCCTCCTCCAATCATGCTATGCACGGACAGGCCGTTCCTGTTTAGTATACGACATTTTCTCCAAAAATGCTACAAAAAATGAGCGGCTCCGTTTGGATGCGGGACGACGCCCCTCGTTTGCGCGGCTACCGGCAAAAGGCTTGGCTTGAGCACGAAGATTGAAAAACGTGAGGGGTGAAACCCCATATGCGCGCCAGGATAATTGACAGGTATTCAGTTGTATGCGCCTTTTCTTGTTCCCTCTGGCTTGAGTAAAGTGTACAACAGATTTCCCCATTTGAAAATTGAAGAGTTCACGAAGAATCCGCGAAGCTTTCAACGCGCTCTCACCAGCATTGGCTGTTTGGGCAAAATATCGCAAAATGGAATTGTTGCAGCGTTACAATGATGTTTGGAAAATCCCGCCAGGAAGAATCTTCGAAAACCATACGAAGAAATTTTCACAACATATGGATTTTGAGAAAGCTATTTCGTCTAATCATTTGTAGGAGGTGAACGGTTGATGGAGGTGGTTACGGGCCCGGACTTCATCCATGCACAGACGCTGAACCGTCTGGCGGAGCAATATCAAACGGATTTGCTCCGCATGTGCTATCTGTACCTTCACGATGTCGAGCTTGCCAAGGACGCGGTTCAGGAAACCTATTTGAAAGCGTACCGCGCCATGGACGGCTTTCGCGGAGAGTGCGGGGAAAAGACATGGCTCATGCGAATCGCCATGAACACCTGCCGGGACATGCGGCGTTCCGCGTGGTTCCGTCATACAGACCGCCGGGTAACGCCCGATATGCTGCCATTGGCCGTCGTCTCCTTTGAGAAAAAGGACGAAGAGCTGCTCATGGCCGTGATGGCGCTGCCCGCAAAACTCAGAGAAACCATATTGCTTTATTTCTATCAGGACATGAGCGTCAAGGAGATCGCGGAATCGCTCGGGTTATCGTCGTCTGCCGTCTCCGCTCGCCTCGACCGCGCCAAAAAGAAGCTGCGCGTCGCGCTGGAAGGGAGGCCCTATCATGGATGAACAAAGGTTGAGGGAACGGCTGCATCGCGCGGCGGAAACCCGTCTTTCAGGATTGCAGGGCGACCCATGGCTGGCGCAGAAGGTGATGGCGAACGCGAAAGGAGACAAAAAAGTAAAAAAGAAGCTGTCGGTTGGTCTTGCTTTAGTTCTTATACTTGTGCTGGCGGCAACGATTGCTTTTGCGGCTGTTGCATTACAGGCATATTATCAAAAAGCGTTCGAGACACAGAATAAAGCAGGCTATTTTCAAGAATGGCCGTTAATGGATAAAATTGAATTAGTAGATAGGATGATAGAAGCAAACCTTGAAATCGATGTGAGTTCAGCAGGTCGTTTGCATGAGGATAATTTGTCCGCGGCAGAGAAGGAAGCAATAGCTGATAATATCGTAACCGGCTATTATGGTGTTGGGCATGATGGCTTGCTCTCTGTGGTGAACATGATGGAAAAAGACATGGGAGAGATGGCGACGTGGTCTCTTGAAGAAAAGGCATGGGTCAGCGAGCAGCAGGAAGGCGCCGCTGCGCCTGAAGAAGTCCATATTATGCCCGATCCATCAGTCATTACGCAGGAGCAAGCTATTTTGCTGGCTAGCAATATGCTTTCTGAACAATATAGCTTGTCGGAATCTGATGTGGCAAGCTTTCGAACCGCGGTTGACTTTATGCAATTTACCGATGACTCTTCAATCGACTGCATGACAGAGAATGTTTATCAAGTATCGTTTTATACACCGTTCAGCAATGTGCATCCGTACTTTATACTTCTTGCTGCCGATGGAACGTTCCTTTACTCCTCTCGTCCCTTTGGAATGGAGCAGGACATCAATGAAGTGTTTGATAAAGCAATAGAACGGTTTTCAACGCCGGTGGACAAAGCTCTTTTCCATCAGCAATGGTCCGCAACAATCAGGAAAGCAGCGGAAAATGGCGAAAAAGTTTGGGATTATTACCTATACTTGAGTACGATCAACTATATGATGCCAGATGAAAAAGTTATCAGCCAGGAAACCGCTCAGGCAAACGCCGAAAAACAAATCTGTTCTGTGTTAGGATGGAGCAAAGAACTCCTCATGCGTTATAAACCCTTTGTATCCCTCCGCAGGGCATCAGACGCATCCTCATCTGATGAACAGGCAATATGGTATTTTAAGTACGTTGTGGATGCGCAAAATGTTGAACTGTATTGGGATCAACAGATTCCATGGGGTGCGAATGTTTCAATCAATGCACAAACCGGAGATGCAATCTATGTTGAAGAAAGCTCAAATAGCGAGAGGTATAGTATGTATACTGAGTAAACCACTTTAATAGTAACTTAAATTAAGCCGTCTATACCAGCACGCTCTATTTTACAAATAGGGAAGGATGACGGGTGTGTTCAGTAGGTTAACGACTGATCGAAACGGTTTGGCGGGTCAAGTTACCGGAAAAGGCCGTCACGCGAAAGCGGTACTGCGTTAGAGGTGTCCAAGGTAACAAAAGATTGTGATTCGCGTCGTCTTGAAACTCGATATCAAAAGCGAAGGCCCGCTCTGCCACGAAACAAGCTTTGTTTCTCCAGTTTTTCGCTGCCAAAAGAATCGGCTTTCGCCGAAAACATCATTTCATCTTGTTGGATAATGCCGCGGCTGTAAGCGCAAGGAGAAAAGCCCGCGCACAGCCTGTTTGCCGTTTTCCCCACCGCAAGCCTGTGATCTGCCGAATCCCAGGATGACGGACGCGAACCCTTCCCAGCCGCCCCGCGCCAAGGGTGGAGAATGGGCGGACACGCTCAACCAAACGTTTGCAAATTTGTTTTCCGTTTTTTCCATCTGAAAAAGCGTTTCTCCTTGAACGCTTCTCCCGCGCACGCGCCCGTCGCCAATATGCGCGCCTATTCCGAAAACCTGCCGAGCGAGCCGCGAACCGTCCCTGAGCCGCGCGAAAGCCTCCGGCGCCCGCCGCGCTATCGACGCTGTGTCTTTTTTGATTGGAGGGTTGACACCACCGTTCTATTGTAGTAGAATTTCAATGCGTTCTATTGGAATAGAAAGGAAGCTATCGCAATGGGAATCAAACTGTTTGACTCGGAGCGACGGGTGATGGAATGCCTGTGGCGGGAAGGCGAACTGTCTGCAAAGGAGCTGGCCCAGCGCCTGCGGGACCAGGTTGGCTGGAGCAAGACCACCACCTACACCGTCATTGGCAAATGTGTGGAAAAAGGAGCGATTGCCCGAACGGAGCCAGGTTTCCGCTGCCGGGCGCTTCTAAGCCGCGAGGAAGTGCTGCGCCATGAAACGGACGAGTTTCTTCAGCGAAACTATGACGGATCGGCAGACCTGCTGGTCGCGTCCCTGCTGGGCCGCAAGGGGCTGTCGCGGGAGGAAATCGAGCGGATGAAGGCGCTCATCAAGGAGCTGGAGTGATGATGGCAAAACTGCTGGAGATGAGCGCGGCCGGCGGCGTTTTCATCGCCGCGATCCTTCTCGTCCGGGCGGCAAGCGTGAATAAGCTGCCAAAGCGCGCCTTTCTCGCGCTCTGGGCTGCGGCCTCCCTTCGCTTAATGGCGCCGTTTCAAATTTCTTCGCCGGTCAGCGTCTATTCGGCGGCGCGGACGCTGGGCTCGGCCGCGCGCCGCGGCGTGCTGTCGCCCGTTCAACCCGCGGCTGGGGGACAGGCTATGGCGCTTCCCGCGCCGCACATAACCCCGCTCTGCGCCGCCTGGCTGGCAGGGGCGGTACTGCTGGCGCTTTATTTTATTCTCTCCCATCTGAGGCGTCGAAAAAGGTACCGCGCCTCTCTGCCGGTAGAGGATCGTCTGATTAAAGCCTTTTTGGAACGGCATCGGCTGCGCCGGCCGGTACAGGCGCGCTATTCGGATCAAATCGAATCTCCGCTCACCTATGGCGTTCTCTACCCGGTCATCCTGCTGCCCAAGGGCTTTGAACGTATGGACGGCGAACGGCTCGCGTTCATCCTCACCCACGAGCTTTGCCATATTCAAAGGTTTGACGTCCTTTTCAAATGGCTCCTCGCCGCCGTACTCTGCGTACACTGGTTCAATCCGCTCGTTATCGCCATGTATTTGCTTGCAAGCCGGGATATTGAGCTATCCTGTGACGAAGCGGTCATCCGCAGCCATGGCTTCGGGGCGCGGTCCGCCTATGCGTTGGCCCTTGTGGAACTGGAAGAGGAACGTACTCGATTTGCGCCCCTGGAAAGCGGCTTCAGCCGGAACACGTTGAAAGAAAGGATTACCGCCATTATGAAGATGAAACCGCCGACGCTCCTGCGCGTTCTGATCTCTTTGATGCTGGTATGCGCGCTTACGATGGCCTTTGTGACCTCCGCTCCCGCCGGTCAGGAGCCGCTTGCGGCAAGCGGCGCACCCCTGCCGGCGGGTGAGGAAAGCCCGCCGGCCCCCGTCTTACCCTCCCGCGACCCGGAGCCCGAGGTACGCGGCGACGATGGCCGGAACGATCGCCGGGACGCGGAAGGCGTCGGCTACACGCAAGCGCAGTATGATCGGCTCATCGGCGCGATCAAGCCGGACGGTTACGAGCGCATGTCGATTGCCGAGTTTAACCGCACCGTTTACCATGCGTTGTACGAGGAAAACGGGAATGAAGACGGGCTTTTCCAGATTTACGACCAGGCGCTCAGCGGCGTGCCGGCGGATAACGACCCCAATGAGGCGTTTTTACGCAACACGGTTCAGGCGTCGCTTGAGGAGTACAACGCCCGTTTAAGCGAAGTGTATTCTGGCCAACGGACTGATCCCGTGTTCAGCGCCTATGCGGAGGCTCTCCGGGAGGCGGACGTCTTTGGCGAAAGAATCATCGCCGGGATATGCTATGTGGATTACAGCTTTTCATATCGGATTCTCGATCAAGACGCGCTCACCGTAGCACAGCGGGACGCCTTTTTGCAACAGGTCATGCGCGGCGCCCAGGACTACTGTGAAAAGCACGTCGGCCAACCGCTGGAGGAAGCGGAATTTCAAAAGGCGCTGGAAGAGGTTGGCGGCGACGCTTCCAGTGAAAAAATCGCCTTCACCGGCTGCACCGTTTTGGGGATCGAAAATGATTAAGGGGAGGTTGTCTCTATGAACAAAAGGATTATTCCGGCGGTTTTCGCGCTGCTGCTCATCCTCGTTTTGCCTGGCGGGGTTTTGGCAGCCGGAAGCCTATGCGAAAGAGAAGCGGCATCCTATACGCAGGCGGATTACGACCTGGCGCTTTCCTTCCGTACAGAGGGATATGAGGACATGCCCGTCGCTGTATTCGACCGGCTCGTATTCGACTGGGAGGATGAGGAAGCATACCACAGGAACGAGAAAGCTTTCACGCGCGTTTTGCAAGCGCTGAAGGAAGACGACCCCAACGCGGGCTTTCTTCTGGGGACGCTGAAAAACGCCTGGGACGCCTGTCAGGTAAAGCACTATAACGCGTGCGGGCGCGCGGCAGATCCATGGCATGGTGAAAATGCCCGCGTGGAATTATACGGAGACGTATTTGGAGACGACGTGCTTCTTTACGGCGCGTATGCCGATTACCGCTTCAATTACAGCGTGTTAGACGAGGCGGCGTTAACGGTCGGTCGCCGGGACGCGGTTTTGAAAGAGGTGGAGGCCGGCATGGAAGCGTTTTTGAATGGGCAGGCAAAGGAAGCGCTGCGGGACCATGACGCGATGGAACGAACGCTGAAGGCGGAGCTCGAAAGCCTGCTGGAGGGCCTTTCGGGCGAATTGCGTTGGGCCGGCAAGCTGGATCTTGGCTACTATTTTGAAGAACCCTATGCCTTTACCGAGGTGGACGCGGACTCCGGCGTGGCCTGGCCGGATACCTACACGCAGGCGCAGTATGATCAGGTGCTTTCCAGCCTGATGCCCCAAGGCTATGAGGATATGTCGGTAGCGTCGTTCGACCGCATGGTGCATGCCGCCTTCATGGAGGATGACAGCGAGCGGGACGGCTTGAATGAAGCGTATGAAATCGTGGTCGCAAACCTGCCGGACAGCGACCCGGCCGCCGTTTTTCTAAAGACGGCGGTACCAATGGCTCTGGAGGAATATGCCTCCCGCGTGCGGGAAGCGTATACGGGAAAACCGTCGGACGTCTCCCGAAGCGAATGGGCGCAGGCATATCAGGAGGAAGACGTCTATGGAGACAGCGTGATCGTCGGCAGCATTGACGCGGATTATACGTTTAGCTACCGCCTGCTGGACGCGCGTCAACTCACGGTACGCGAGCGCGATCGTTTTCTTTCCGTCATAAAAGACGGCGCGGACGCGATCTTGCGGGAAGCGCTGAAAAGCGGCGACATGTCAAAGGAGAATTTCGAGGCAGAGCTGAAGGCAGTCGGCGAGGCCGCCGGAAACGACCTGATTCAATTTACGGGATGCTCCGTCAGCTACCTGGAATACGCTCGCTAGGGCAGGGGCCTAACGTTTGATCGCGTTTAAAAAAACCGCCATGCGAAGGAACCCGCGGGAGCGTCTCCGCGGGTTCCATTTGCGCGCAAGGCGCGCGGCCGTAAGGGATAAAGCCGCGCAACGCGCCGCCCTACCCCTTCGCTTTGCGCTTGAGGAACGACGCGATCTTGCGCGCCCAATGCTGTCTTTCCAAATTGACCACCCGGCACTCGCGGATCACGGGACGGCGTACCTCCAGCCACACGTCCATCAGCCGCTCGCCCACATACCCGAATACGCGCCGGTCCTGATTGGAGTACGCCGAAATATCGAGCCGGCGCTCCAGCTCGAACAGGATGTCAAACAGCCACGCGCTGTACGCCATAAACTGCGGCTTGCGCATCAGAAACATATTGAAGCGGTGCCCGCTCCGGCGCGCCATCACGCGCTCCCACGCCGGCAGGTAAGCCGGGCAGCGCTCGGCGATAATCGCCCGTGTCAGCGTCAGGTCCGCCTCATGATGCGCATGCGCATATTGCGAGTAATTGGTTTCAATCCAATAGTGACGCTTATGCGGAACAACAACCTCCGCGTGCTCCATCAGCTTTTGCGCCTGCTCCGTCCTCAGCACCCGCTTCTTTTTGGCGCGGAGGGGACGCCCCGCCGCAAAATAACGCCGGTAATGGCACAAGCCGTAGATTTCCGCGTCAACGTGCTTCCACAGCCAGTAATGCCCCGTCAGCTCGCAAAACGTCTGATTTTTCGCGCTGATATTATCGCCCTCGTCGTCGCGCTGCCAGCCCAGCTCCCGCTTGCCGGCCGAACCGACCTGGACGGGCAGGTAAAGCGGATCGTCGGGCATCCAGTAGGGCTTATGCGCGGCGATGATCACCGTCATACTCATGCGGTATGCTCCTCGCTCTCCCCGGCACGGGCCTCCCGGCGCGCGTCGGCAAGGCGTTCCCGGTTCATCCATCCGCCGAACGCCGTCATCAGCAAAATCTTCAAATCCAGCCCGATAGACCAATGCTCGATATACCAGATATCGTATTCAATCCGCTTGACAATGCTTGTATCGCCTCGATAGCCGTTCACCTGCGCCCATCCCGTCATGCCGGGGCGAACCTGGTGCTTGACCATATACAACGGCACGCTTTCCTTGAAGCGTTCCACATAAAACGGTATTTCCGGCCTTGGGCCGATGAGGCTCATGTCCCCGCGAAAGACGTTCATCAGTTGCGGAAGCTCGTCAATGCTCAGCTTGCGCAGAAAACTGCCGAACCGCGTCTTGCGCGGGTCGTTGTCCGTCGTCCAGGCCGTGTCCTGGGCCACGTTCACGCGCATGCTGCGGAACTTGAGCATCGTAAAGCGCCTCTTATTGCGGCCGACGCGCTGCTGCTTAAAAAGAACGGGGCCCGGGCTGCTCAGCTTGATGCCCGCTGCCACGCATAGCAAGAGCGGGGAAAGAACGATCAGTAAAACCGCGCTTACCAAAATATCGAAAGCGCGCTTGATGGCCGCGTAGCCAAGGTTGTCCAGCGGGTTGCTCCGAAGGTTAATCAGCTTAGTGCCGCCGATAATTTCAATCGTCGGATTCGCGGGGATAATGTTGTTATAAAACGGTACAACGGAAACCTTGGTGCCGCATTTTTCACATGTGGAAATAATTGGGCGTATCCACTCCGTATCCTCGGGCTCCAGGGCGACGATCACCTCGTCCACGTCGGAGCCCTGCAGCCGCCCCTCCAGGTCCTCAAAGCCGCCCAGCCATGGGAGCCCGTCCCTCTTTTCGCCCACAAAGCCTTTAATATGGAACCCAAAATAGCGTTCCTTCTCCACATCATGAGCATATTGCGCCGCAAGGACGCCCGTTCCAACCACAATCACATGCTTTTGGTTATACCCCCTGCGCCGCATCTCGGACAGGCAGCTCCGAAGGCACACGCGCTTCACGCAAAGCAGCATGGAGCTGGTCAGGAAGAATATGCCCAGGACGCCGCGTGAAAACTCCTGAAGCCGAAACAAAAAGAGCAGCGCCGCCACGCCCAGGATTCCCAGCGCGTTGGCCTCCCACACCCTGACCAGCTCCACCCGGAGGCGGCGGATGCGCGAGGGGTTGTACATCCGAAAAATTGCGAGCATCAGCACCATGGCCAGCGCATAAAAGGCCGCCGCGAGGCCCATGCCTTCCCTAAGCGAGCGCACGGCCGCCATATTGGAATGATAGGTATCGGAAATCACGTCCAGCCAAAGCCAGGTTGAAAACAGGTAAGCGCATAGGACGATGACGCCGTCCGACAGCGCGTTCAGGAAGTTTAAGATCCGCTGGTTCTTCCGAAGCATAGCCTTTCCCCTTTCCGCGGAGGCGTCTTCAGCCGCGCCGCACCTTTGAAAGCTGAATCAGCCTGCGCAAAGAGGGTTTCCCCCCGGCTATCTCCCCGGCAAATCCCACGACCGCGCCGGAAACCGCCATGAACATCATGTCCATTACATTTCCGGACAGGCAGGGATAGATCTCCATCAGGCCGTTCACCATCAGGAGCGGCGGCACCAACGCGAGAAACCGCCGGCATAGCGGCACGCCGGGAGCGGCCAGCAGCCACAGCGACCCGCACAGGATGCCAAGCGCCAGGCACAGGTAGAGCAGCAGCCCCGGCAACCCCGTCAGCACAAGCAGCTCCAGCCACGCGTTATGCAGATGATAAACGTCACGGCCCAAGAGCCGAACCGGGATGCGCGCAACCTCGCTGTCCAGCTCCCCGGTCAGCAGCGTAACGGGACGCTCCGCGATATACCGAAACCCTGCCTTCCAGATTTCGGTTCGGCCTGTAAACGTGGAAAAGTCACGCGTAATATCCCGTTCCCTTGGCGCCTGACCCTTGGCGGGGGCAGGCTGCACAGGGGCCGTCGCTTCCGCGGAGGCGTTCTCAGCAAGCCCTCCGGGCCAATTCGCCACGCCCCGCATAACCGGGGAAAACCCCAGGAACGCCGCAACCGCCACAAGCGCCGCCAGCGCAAGGCTGACAGCGGCCCGAACCGCCCGTTTTTTCAGGCCGAGCGCCCGCATCGCCGTTAAAAAGGCCCACGCGCCCAGCGCAAGCGAAACCGTAATCATCACCGTGCGGGAAACCGTAAGCGAAACCGCCGCATACAACGCCGCCGCCGCCAGCCACGCCGCGACGCGGCTTACGGCGCGCTTGGCGCCCATCGCAAGGTACAGCGCGAGAAACAGCGCGATGGAAAGCGCGCTGGCGGCCTCGTTGGGATGATATTGGAAATAGTACAGCCGGCTGTCCCGCACGCCGATGGCCAGGTCGGAAAACGGCGTGCGGATCGACGTCGCCGCGGCGGTGGCATACAGGCCCAGCAGCGCCATCCCGGTCATCAGTACCACATAAAACGCCGAAAGCACGCGAAACCATCCGTCGCGCGTGGATTTTCCCGTCACTAAAAACACCGGGTACGATACGCCGAACGTCAGCGTAACCCCCAATAAAAACCGGCCGTTTACCTCCAGGTACGCGTCGCCGTTGAGCACGCAGGTCAGCCAGAACCAGACGGAGAGGAGCACGGCGGCGATCGCGCCGCGTCCGCGTTCGCTTGGCTTCAGACAAAGCGCGAATACGATCATCGACAGCGCCAGCGGCCACAGATAGGTCATGCTCATTTTATCGGCATGGCTTGGCGAAAACCAGAAAAAGAGCCGCAGCGCCAGAATCGCCATGAAAAGGACAATGTAAAGATCGCTTTGCCGAAGCCTGCGTTTTACCATTGGCTGCTCCTTCTTCCTCAAACCGATAGCTCCGACCGTTTTTAGGCGCGGAGCGGGAGGAGGGGCCGAGAGCCTGTCCAGCGTAAAAAGCGCAGTCCGCCGGCTTTCGACCGAATCTAACAAGGTTTGTATCAGTATACCATTGATATTTTATTTCTGTCAAACGTGAAATGCCGAATTTTGGCATAAGGTTTTGTTTTCTGCTCGGCTTGTCCCAGCCCGGGCCCGCGTCCATGGCCTCTCTGGCCCGCATAGAGCCGGTCGCTTTCGCAGCGCCGCCCGCCTCCCCCGGCTCATCCCTGCGCATCGGTTTTCCCGGTGAGCAGGCGCTTAAACTGCGTCTCGTACAGTTGCCGGTACACGCCGCCCTCCGCGAGCAGCTCCTCGTGGCGACCGCGCTGAACGATTACGCCGTCCTTCAGAACCAGGATTTGGTCCGCCGCCAGCACGGTGGAGAGCCGGTGCGCGATGACAATGCTGGTACGTCCGTGCATCAGCCTTTCCAAAGCGTCCTGGATAGCGCTTTCGGAAATGGAATCCAGCGCCGAGGTCGCCTCGTCCAAAATGAGGATTTTCGGGTCCTTCAGGATCACCCGCGCGATCGAAATGCGTTGCTTTTCTCCTCCGGAGAGCTTCAGCCCCCGATTGCCGACCACGGTTTGATAGCCCTCCGGCTGCGCGGCGATAAACGCGTCGATGCTCGCGGCCCGGCAGGCGGCGTGCAGTTCGCCGTCGTCGGCGTCCGCCTTGGCATACAGCAGGTTGTCTCGTATGGTACCATGAAAAAGATAGGTATCCTGCGACACCATGCCGATCTGCCGGCGCAGATAGGCCAGGTCAAAATCGCGCACATCCGTACCCGCGATCGTCACGGAGCCGCCGCAAACGTCATACAGGCGCGGGATCAGGTTAATCAGCGTGCTCTTTCCGCTGCCGGACGGGCCGACGACGGCGAGCATCCCGCCGCTTTTGACCGAAAAATCCACATCATGCAAAATCTCCGTCTCCGGCGTATAACCAAAGCGCACGTGATGAAAGGCAAGGCTGCCGCCGTCGATCTTCGGCCTGCTTCCGTTTGGGGGCGACACGACGTCCGCCTTGCGGTCGAAGGTTTCAAAAATACGCGAAAACAGCGCGAGGCTGCGCGTAAAATCCACCTGAATATTCAGCAGGGATTCCACCGGCCGGTACAGGCGGTTTACCAGGGAGACCATGGCGGTTACCGCGCCGACGGTCAGCGTCGGGTCGCTTTGGCCGACCATCAGATAGCCGCCGGCAAAGTAAATGAGCAGCGGCCCAATCTGAGTAAAAATCCCCATCAGCAGGCGAAACCATCTGCCGCTTAGCTGTTCCCGCAGCGAAAGCCTCGTCACCTCGCCGTTTACCCGAACAAAGCGTTCGTACTCCTCCTCCTCGCGGGTAAACAGCTTGGTCAGCAGCGAACCGCTGACGCTCAGGGTTTCGTTGATAAGCTGGTTCATTTCATCGTTTTTTGCCTGGCTCCTGCTTAGCAGCTTCCACCGCGTCCGCCCGGCGGAACGGGTGGGCAGCACAAGCAGCGGAATGACCAGCACGCCAACGATCGCCATTTTCCAATTCATTGAAAACAGCGCGGCCATCGTGGTCGCCACCGTGGCCGCGCTGCTCAGCAAGCTGCCGAGAGTGTCCGTGATGACGGACGCTACGCCGCTGATGTCGGTATTCATGCGCGTAATGATATCGCCCTGCCGCTCCGTGGTAAAAAAGGCGTGGGACATGCGCTGAAGATGATGGTACATTTGGTTTTTCATGTCGAAGATGATATGCTGGGATATCCATGCGTTCAGGTACGCCGACAGCACGCTGACGCCCTGGGACGCGACCAGCGTAACAAGCGCGGCCAGCAGCAGCCATATCAGCAGCCTCATGTTGCCGCCGACCAGCGCCTCGTCAACAATTCGCCCCGTAATCACCGACGGCAGGAGCCCCAACCCAGCGGAGAGCAAAATGGTCATGAATACCAACCCGAACCTGAGCCAATACGGCGACAGATAGGAAAATATCCGCAAGAGCAGCGCGCGGGTGACCACAGGCATATGGGCCTTTTCTTCCTCGGTTAAGATTCCCCTTGGGCCCATCGGGCCGCTGAATCTGGGCATGGCAGGCATTCCTTTTCTATCCAAAAATCCTTCCGGCCCAGTATAGCACGCTTTGGCCCGCGGGGCAACGGCCTGTAGCCGAACCCCCTCCCCTATCGCGCCTCAACGCCGAAAACGCCCACCGTTTGGCCGGCCAAAGCGAACTGCCGGCCGTCCCAGGCGAGCATATTGATAAAATCCCCCAAACCGTCCGCGTGATACAGCCCGCTGATTCTCTGATACACAACCAGCTCCAGCACGCCGTCCCCGTTGATATCGGCGGGATACAGGAGGCCCGGGGGATCGACAAATCCCTTTCGGGCCTCTCTCAGCATCCCATCCGGCAGATAAATTTCACTCAGATAGGCCGGTTCCCTGGCGGAAAGGTCGATCAAATAGGCCTGGCCGTTGTGATGGCTTACCGCTCTCACCGCGTATTGGTCCAAGTAATCGATCTCATATGAATACGCCGCCTGGTAGTCCTCCGTATCAAATATCCGCCGGTACGCGCCGTCCCGGTATGCGTACACGGTATAGTACCCCAGCCCTCCGCTTCCGCCGGAGTCGATGGATACCAGGACATCCTGCCTGCCGGCGCCTGTCAGGCTTCCGATCAACAGCCTCGGGTCATATCCGGCGTCCTGCTGAAGCGCCAACCGCGTGACAAGGCAGCTTGCCCCGTCCTGTATTTCAAGCCGAATGCCCTGCCATGCGCTGGAGCCTTCCTCCTGAAAGCCTGTTAGCGCCGCAACCTCCGGAATTCCATCCCCTGTCAGGTCGCCCTTTGCCTGGGTAATGACGATTCTACCGCTCATACCGCTTCCCCCTTCCGTTGATCTCACCCCACTATATGCGCCCAAAATACGCGTTACCAGCCTGGGGCGGAGAAAAGCGTTTCATTTGCGTCAGGCCCGAACGGCGATCTTTCCTTCCAGTAAATGGGTCATTGGCCGAATAGCCGGGCCGCTTCCCTCATGTTTTCCCGAATAGCCACTCCAAAGGGACAGCGCGTTTCGCAAGCGCCGCAGCCGACGCACTCGCCCGCGTGATGCTCAAGCGCTGCATAATGCTCCCGTACCGTTTCGGGAACCCCGTTTTGCGCCTTGCACAGGTTTAGAAACTTTGTAACGTCCGCCACGCCGATTTCCTTCGGGCATGGGGCGCAATGGCCGCAATACATGCAATGCCCGCGCCAGGAAATTTTAGGCATGGCGGAGAAAGCCGCGGCGTAATCCCTTTCCTCTTCGGACGCCGTTTCATAGCCAAGGCACTCCTCGAGCTGCTCCACGCTGCGCGCGCCCGCCAGCACCGTCGCAACGGCCGGGCGCGTCAACGCATAGTGGATGCATTGGTTCACCGTCAGCGCAACGCCCGCCGGGGAAAGGTCCGCCCGAAGCAGGTCGCCCCCGCCGAACGCCTTCATCACCGTAATGCCGACGCCAAGGCGCTGGCACGCCTCGTACAGGCGTTCCCGGTCGGGGTCCATGTTGAAAAGAGCGCTTCCGTAGCTTTCCGGCTTCCACAGGTCCTCGCAGTCCTCGCTGGCCGGCAGCAGATCGTAGCAGGGGTTGACGGAGAACATCAGCACTTCGATCAGGCCGCTTTCCACCGCCTTCAGCGCCGCGGCGGGATTGTGGCTGCTGAGGCCCAAATGGCGGATGCGCCCTTCGGACCGGAGGGCCCGCGCATAGTCCAGCACGCCCCCGTTAACGACTGTCTCCCAATCGTCGACGGAGTCCACGTAATGAATCATCCCCACGTCCACAGCATCCGTCCGCAAGCCGGAAAGCATCGCCTCAAAGGCCGCCTTGACCTCCCCAGGCTTGCGCGTGCGCTGATACTGACCGTCGATCCAGGCCGAGCAAAGGTGCGCCTGCAAAACAAACCGGTCGCGCCGGCCCGCCAGCGCCTTTCCCAAGGCGCGGTGAAGCTCCGGGTTGGAGCTGTACAGGTCAAAAAAATTGACGCCGTTCCGCTCCGCCGTATCCAGCAGACGGGCCGCCATGGCGCAGCCGTCTTCCAGCATGCCCTCGCAGCCTATTGAGATTTCACCGACCGATAACCCGGTTTTTCCTAAAGGACGGTAACGCATCCCCATGCCCTCCCCTACTTCAGCCGCTCCTCGCACTTGCGCATGCGCTCCTCGTAGCCGTCCAGCTTCCAATCCAGCTTGGCCAGCACCGACTGCAAATCCTCTATGCGCGCCGCAATCTGCTTGCGCTGCTCCATCAGCAGCGCCTTGCGGGCGGGTATCGTTTCCTCCCCCTGGCGGAACAGCGCGACGTATTCCACCAGCGTTTCCACGGATACGCCCGCCGCGCGCATGCATTTGATGTATTCCACCCAGCGGCAGTCCTGCTCGGAATAATTCCGAATGCCGCCCGAGGTTCGCCCGATGCCCGGCAGCAGCCCGAC
The DNA here is from genome assembly GCA_048370855.1 of Candidatus Limiplasma sp. Taxonomy (GTDB): domain Bacteria; phylum Bacillota; class Clostridia; order Christensenellales; family Aristaeellaceae; genus Limiplasma. Next base: position 94,363 of record DBGEOK010000105.1, read on the forward strand.
ACGCTCATAATAGCGCAGCGTATCGGGAGACAGCCCATATTTTTTGCCGACCTCCGCAATCGTCATGCAACCCGCCTCCGCCTCTTCTGTATGTCGCCGGCGCGAAACCGCCTCCGTGAACGTCGCATCCCGCGGCGCGCGAAGTTCCCGTTTCCCCCGCGCCCAACCGAAGCGGCGCGGCCCGCGTATATCCGTCGCGTACAGCATACACCCTGAAGCCCGCTCCAAGTCAAGCGCTCAAAAAAAATTTGCTTCCGAGGCATTCATGCGCCGCGTCTTTCAGCTTCCAGGCAAAACGCGGGCCGCCGCTGTGCAAGCGTTTCCCGCATGCAAGAGGCTCCCCATCAACCGGCCCGGCCGGCCGATATAAAGCGGGCGCCGGAGGGGGGTTAACCTCTCCGGCGCCCGTTCGTTCAATCGACCGGCGCGCCGCGCTTTTCGCGCTTGACTCCCGTCCTTCGGTTTCCTGCCCCGCCGATGCGAAGCTTTTCAGCCGTCAGTCCATTTCCACCACGCCCGGGTATTGCGCGATAACCTCTTCCTCCACATTGATGAAGGTTGACGCCGCGTCCGGCTGGGTCTCGAGCTTTTCGCCCTCCACCAGCACTTCCACCTTTTTGACGCCCGGGAACTGCGAGCAGGTAAACAGGATTGCGCGAACGGCCTGCTTGCCGCCGTCCGTCTCCTCCAGCGTTTGTTTAAACTCCTTGGAGAAATTGACCGTTACCACGCCGTCCTTCATGGTGACCGTTTTAACGCCGCATTTCTCGGGCAGCGCGCGCTCAAGGCCGCTGTCGCCCTGCGGTCCCTTAGCCAGCTCGAGCATGGCGGTGCTCGGGTCCGCGTCGCTGAACACCGCGCGGGTCACGGGAACCAGCAGCCTGCCCGTCTGCGACGGGAAATAGAGCTGAACAAGGTTGGAATCCTCATTGAAGGTGGATACGCTTTCCAGGTTCAGGTTTCCGCCCGCGAACACCCCGCTGACATCCGTGCCATAGGTCAGCTTGCTGCGCTTCTGCCCGTCAAACTCCAGCGTCACCTCGTCGACGGTGGCAAAGCAGGTCATCGCGTTGGTGATCGCGTCCACCATGAGGGCTTCCTGCTCGGCGGACGCGCAGTCCAGCGCTTCCTTGCTGACGTTGACGTTGGCCTTGCCGTCCTGGATATTAATGTCAAATGTTGTGCCCTCCGGGATCACCGTGCGCAGCCCCAGGCGCGCGGCCTGCATATCGTTCTGGCTATCCTTGACCATCAGGGAGAGGGTCGCCTTGGCGATACCGTCGGTTTTGGCCACCTGCCTGGTAACAGGCACAAGGTATCCGTCTCCATCCTCATAGAACACCACGGTGGAAACCGTCTCCCCCTGAGCCTCCGACAGCGTTTGCTCGATTGGGATGTTCGTCTGCTCCACCAGGACCTGGGAAGTGGTTTGATCGTTCCCCCGCAGGGCAAGCACCACCACCAGCGCCGCCGCGCACAAAATGAGTATGCGTTCGATATCGGCTCGTTTGATTTTCATTGTATCCTCTCCTCAGCAGTCGATTGCATTCAAAGGGTATGTGGCAAGCTTGTCATCCATGACGGTATTTTTCCAATTTGCGCGCGTGAAGACGCGAACCGGACGCGTTTGTGAAATAGAGGGAAGCGTGTTGCCATCTCGCCAAAAAGAGCGAAACAGGGGCGTAAGAGGCGAGCGGTTATGAAAAGCCGATTGGAAACAGCGGCGCTCCCGGCGGTCGTCCCGCCGTCGGTTTGAATTTTTCGGCCGCTAAGCTGTATCCCGATCAGCCGGCGGAGCAGGCGGGGCCTGCCGCCAAGTGGCATAAGGCATTGTTTTAAGCGATAGCTTCCTTTCCAACCGAATCCGGCTTTGATTTGTATTCTGAAAAATCAAAGAGCGCTTCTTTTGGTATGTCTCCGGTATGTCATCCGGATGATATCATCATGCTATAAAATAGGGCGGTTGGTAGCCCCGGCCGCTTTTTTTGAAATCCGGGAGGGACGGATAGCATGACGATCATCGCGGTAGACGACGAGCCGGCCGCCCTGTGGGCCCTGGAGCGCGCCATTCGGGGCGCGGCGCAGCAAGCGGAGCTCGCCTCGTTCTCCTCCGTCAAAGAGGCGCTGGCCTACGCCCAAAGCCATCCGATCGACGCGGCGTTTTTGGATATTCATATGAGCGAGATGAACGGACTGCTCTGCGCCAAGCTGCTCAAGGATATCCGAAGCGCGACCAATATCATTTTCGTCTCCGGGTACAGCCGCTATAGGGCGAGCGCCTTTGATATGCACGCCTCCGGGTATGTGCTCAAGCCCATCGACGACGCGCGGGTCAGGGAGGAGCTGGAAAACCTCCGCCAGCCGTCAGGCCGCCGGCGGTCACCGGGGTCCGCATCCAGTGCTTTGGCAGCTTTGAGGTCTTCGTGGATAACCGGCCCGTCGTGTTTCACCGCCCCAAGGCGAAGGAGGCCCTGGCCTACCTGGTGGACCGGAAGGGGGCCAGCGTAAGCAAAAAGGAGCTGGCCTCGGTTCTGTGGGAAAACGAGCCATATACCCGCAGCCTCCAGTCTCATTTGTACAAGCTGATTTCGGATATGCAATCATCCCTTCGGGACGCGGGCGCGGCGGAGATCGTTATTTTGCGCAGGGGCGTCTATGCCCTGGACGCCACGAAGGTGACCTGCGATTATTTCGACTATCTGAAAGGCGATATCGTCGCCGTCAACAGCTATTTAGGCGAATACATGTCCAACTATAGCTGGGCGGAATTTACGACCGGCCTTTTGACCTTCCGCATGTAATCATTCATTTTTCCCGTTCCCCAAAAATGAACGAACGCCCTTTGAATATGTCACCGGTATGTCTACTGCGCAATATACTATAAGGCGAGGCGGCGGGCGGTCCGCGCCGCCATTTCAGCAAGCCCTGAGGGCTGGGGAGACGCGTGATGAAAGACCGGATTCTGTTAAAGACGAACCTATTGGTTTGCCTGGTGATTGTCGTGGGATTCCTGCTGACGGCGATGCTCAGCTATCAGGCCAATTACAGCGCCTCCATTGAAAACATCGAGCAGGTATCGGCCTTAACCTCGGAAGGCATTTATTACCAGATAAGCACGACGTTTACAAAGCCCGTCAACATCTCCCTGACCATGGCTAACGACAGCCTGCTTAAAAGCTTTCTGGCCATGGAGGGCGAGCATCTGGAGGACCCGGGCTATGTGGATACGCTGCGCGAGTACCTGAAAGCCTATCAGCTCAAATATGAATATGACTCGGTCTTCCTGGTATCCGCCGATACGGGCCGGTATTATAATTTTAACGGCCTCGACCGGGTATTGGCGCCGGACGATCCCGAAAACGTCTGGTATTACGACGGGCTGCTCCACTCCGAAGAGGAGTACAGCATGAACGTGGATAACGACGAGGTCGCCGGGGCGGAAAACGCCATTACCGTGTTTGTCAATTGCAAAATCAAGGACGACGACGGCTCGCTGCTCGGCGTTGTGGGCGTAGGGGTCCGCATCGACTACCTTCAGCAGACGCTCCAGAATTACCAGGAAGAGTTTGGCATGGCCGCCTACCTGATCGACAACGCGGGAATGATTGAAATCTCCACCCAGCATACGGGGTATGAAAAGGTCAATCTGTTTGAGGTAAACGACCACGGCGACAGCGCCCGCAGACAGATTCTGGACTGGATGGAGGAGGGCTCCGCACTCAGCTTTTGGGATACGGACCCGATAGCGCAGACGCAGAACTACGTGGTCGCGCGCTACCTGCCGGAAATCCAATGGCATCTGGTGGTGGAGCGCGATACCAGCGCGCTGATGGGCAGCCTGAACCGCCAGTTCGCCATCACCATCGGCATCATCGCCATAATCCTCACCCTTATCCTGGCGCTCATCACCCATGTCATCCGGCACTTTAACACGCAGATCGTCCGCCTGACCCAGAAAATAGAGCAGGAGCGGCAGAGCGTGTTTAAAATGGCAACCGAGCAGCTTTTTGAAAATATCTACGAGCTGGATATCACCAACAACCGTCCGGCCAACCGGGTGACGGAGGAATATTTCGAAAGCCTGGGCGTGCCCGCCGGGACCAGCTTTGATAAGGCGCTTCGGGTCATCGCGGAAAAACAGATCAAGGAAGAATTCAGGCAGGGCTACCTCGACACGTTTTTGCCGCAAAACGTTAAACGCGCTTATGAACAGGGGATCGAAAGCCTGCGCTATGAATTTATGATTTCAAAGGACGGCGCGCATTATTACTGGATGCGGATTATCGCCCGGATCGTCAAATGGGAATCGGACCAGACCGTTCATATGCTGGTCTACCGCCAAAACATCGACGCGGAAAAGCGGCAGGAGCAAAAAATGCAGCAGCTTGCGCAAATGGACGAGATGACGGGCCTGCTGACCAAAACGGCGACCAGCCGCCTCATCAGCCAAACGCTGGAGGCCAACCCCGGCGCGCGCTTCGCCTTCTTTATCTTCGACATCGACCACTTTAAACAGGCGAACGACCTGCATGGGCACGCCTTCGGGGATTCGGTCATCCAAGCCTTTGCCCATACCATGCGCGCCAACTTCCGCCGCGAAGATGTGCTCGGAAGGATTGGCGGAGACGAATTTGTGGCGTTTCTGCGCATTGAAGACGAGGCCTGGGCGGAAAAAAAGGCGCGTGCATTAAGCGACGCGTTAAACCGTTCCCATGCCTGGGGCGGAAAGGTATGGCAGGTATCCGCCAGCATCGGCATAGCGCTCGCCCCGCGGGATGGAACCGGCTTTTCCGCCCTTTACCAGCATGCCGACGCCGCGCTGTATGAGACGAAAGCGCGCGGCCGGGGCGGCTTCGCCCTGTACCGCGGAGGCGCGGAGGAAGGGAACGGCGTTGAGACATGAGCAAAAGATCCTCCCTGCTGGATGAATGGGCCCGAAAGCTGGGCTGCCGTTTCCTGTCGGACCTGCCGGCGCTGCTGGGAACCAGGCCCTTTTCCGCCTGCTTTTATGAAACGCCCGCGGGAAGCCACCCATTATCGGATTGGCGGGACGCGGTTGAATACCTGACCGGCACGCGCGGCCACGATATTCCGAACGAGGCGGAAGCCAGGCGTCTTCTGATCGCGCACATGGCGCGCGTTTCAAAGCAGAGGACGGCGGGCTATGCGCCATGGCCGTTTTCGGATAAGGGTTGAACGATAGCGTTCTTCGTCCTCGACGCCGAGGGAAAAATGCAAGGAGGATACCGAAGATGAAAAGAAGCTGCGTAGGATTGCTGACCGTCTGCCTGTTGGCCTGCCTGGTTTGCTGGCTGCCGCCTTGCCGCGCGCTGGCGGCAAGCCCCGCCGCCGACAGCCTGGACGAGGTATACGTGGCGCCAACTGTATTGGGAAACGGAACCGAGGGCGATTCCACCTCGTGGCAAATGGCGCTTAAGTGGGTCAAGGACGGCGGCACGATTTACATTATGGATGATTCCGTGCGTATCAAAACCTCAGCCGACGTCCAAGCCCTGTCCGAGCAGTCCGCTCAAAAGCGGATGACGTTAAAGCCGTACCACGGGGCCGACAGCGGCCGCTGGCTGGCAAAGAGCCTGCTGATGTTTCAGGCTGACGAAGCGTTTACCGTCGCCAACATGACCTTTGACGGATCGAGCTACGCGGCGGGCGCCTATACCTACTCCATGGTCTATGTTGACAACGGGGTTCTGACGCTGAAGGACTGCGTCCTTCAGAACCATCAAAACTGCTCCTACGGCGCCGCCCTGGATATCTATGGCTCCACCACCGTGACGCTCGACCGCACGCAGGTTATCAACAACGCAAGCGGCACCAAGAGCGGAGGCGGCACGGCCTCCGCCGGAGGAATTACCGTTAATGGAACGCTGAACGTGAACGCCGGTTCCGTCATAACCGGGAACCGCCTGTATGACGATGCCGGCAACGCGCTGGATATCCTGGTGGGGTCCGGGGGCGTCGTCCGTCTGGACGGCGGGGCGACCGTCGGAACCGTCGGGTTTTCCGCCGCCAAGACGGACAACGACCGGGTTTTCTTCACCTCCGCGCTTCAGCACGACATGGCCTTTCGGATGCACCGATACTTCAACAACTCCATATTGCTCTCCGCTTTTTCAACCGGCAACGTCCTGGCGGAGGGAACCGGCGGGTACGCGCTGTCGGATGCCGACCTTCAAAAATCCATCTTGTCAACGACTCCACCCGCTTTGTGGACAAGAACGGAAGCGGCCAGGCCTATGTAAACCGCGACGGGAAGATTTACCTCTCCGGCGCGCTGGACACGAACAAGGGAAGCTTCGCCGTCTCCGCCAGGCCGGCGGGTCACAGCGGCTGGCCGCTGGGAAGCCGGGTAACCGTCGCCGCCAGGCCCAAATCCGGGTACCGCTACCGAAGCGGCACCATCAAGGTGACCAGCTATAATACCAATGCCGATTTAACGTCCGCACTGGCGCAGGTTCCCGGAGAGGACAAGTGGACGCTAAGCATCCCGGACGACATTGTGCTTTACGCGGAATTTGAGGATGCCAGGGCGGCGCAGACCGTTTCGGACCCCTCGCACGCCGAGGGGGCGGGCTATATCTATGTGATTGTGGCGGGCGAGGACGACCGCGTACCGCTGGAGATGGTCAACAGCACCGTTTTCGGCCCGGGCGACACCGCGCCTGATCCCCTGCTCTCCTTTGCGCTTGCCGACCCAGATGGCGGCGTCGTCAGGCTGGAGGGGAACGCGATCATTCCGCTGAAAACCGGCGTCGCCATCGTGAATGCCACAGCGGCCGAAACCGCCAGCCACATGGCCCTGAACCAGCCTATCGCCGTAAAGGTTGTGCGCCCGCTTTCGGTGGCGCTAACCGCGCGGGATTATACCCAAGCCGTCGGCTTTACGTTCGTTCCCAGCTATACCGACGGATCGGAAGCGCCCTATACCCTTGACGGCGCCACCCGTTATTTGGGCCTGCGCAAGGCGGGCGAAGCGGCCCTTGCCGAGATCGCGCCGGCAAGCTGGCAATGGGACGCCCCGTACACGCAAGCCTTTGCGGCGCTGGAGGCGGACACGGAATACGAGCTTGTGCTCCGGGCGAACGACCATCGTTCCCCCTCGATAGCCGCGGAGGCCGTGCTTCGTTTCCGCACGCCATCCGCCGGGTCCGTCAACACGGGCGGAATCGAAGGTACCGTGGACGGAAGCGGGACCATCGCCGTGCGGGTGGAGCGGGGCAACACCGTCATCGCGGAAAAAGGCGGTTTCCACGCCAACGACCGGTTCAGCTTTACCAACCTGCCCGACGGCTTTTACAACCTGGTGGCCAGCAACGGCGTTTACACCGTCACCGTCATGGTTGAAGTCAAAAACGGCGGCACCGCGCAGCTAAACGTGGTGTATGTCGGCCAGCAGGAAAGCACGGTCAAGGTAGCGTCCGGCGCGCCGCCCGTAGCCGCCGACAGGCTTGGCGAGCTGTTCCGGGAACCGATTTATACCGCAAACGCCGAAGCGACGGACGCCGTGGACGAAGGCGGCAGCGTCGAAATCCGGCTGACCGCCGCCAGCCCGGACGATCTGGGAGCCGACAAAATCCCCGTGGACGCCATCGCGGACCATGCGGAGGCCGGCAAGCAAACCGTGGGCCTGCTTGTCAACCTGACGATGGACATGATTATCACCCCCAGGGACGCCTTGAGCCGGACGCTTCCGATCACCGAGGCGGGCGCGCTCGTGGAAATTGCGCTGCCGCTGCCGCCCGCCCTTCAAGGAAAGGACGCCTACCAGGCGCTCCGCTATCACGGCGGCGGCGTCGATGTTCTGCCGGAAATCGAGCCCGGTTCCGTCCCGTCGGCAGAAAGCTTTTATGTTTCCGGAGCCTTTGCGCACATCTTTGCGATGAAGTTTTCCACCTATGCCATTACGGTTCCCAAAACCGACGAATTTTTTACCATAACCGCCGCCGCTCACGAAGGGGGAGCCATTACGCCGTCCGGCACGGTCCAGGTCGCGCGGCACGGCGACGCCTCCTTTACCGTTACTCCATACGCCGGCTGGCGCGTCCAAAAGGTGCTGATGAACGGAAGCCTTGCCGTACTTTCGCCGGATAACCGGTACGCCTTCTATAACGTGACCGCGCCTTGCGCCATTGAAGCCTACTTTTGCCAAACGGACGCGGCGCCGCCTCAAACAGGCGATTCAACGGCCGTCGGGACGCTGATCTGTCTGGGCGTTCTTGCCGTGGCCGGCATGGCCCGGCTCGCCGTTTCGCGGAAAAGCCGAAGAAAAAAAGAAAGCCGTGCAAAGGATTAGGAGCCGTCGAGGGCTTGTTCGTCCTGCCGGGTACAAAGTAAACATCCCCCGGCGCAGCCGGGGGCTTTTCATATACGGGCACAGCCCTAGAATACTAGCCGCGCCCTAACAGGCGCATATACGGTCTGCCTCATGCGTAAGTAGTATACCTACAGCCCGTGAACGGGCTATACCTGCTTGTATAAGCTGTTACTTGCCACCCCTAAAGGGGTCTTCATACTTTCCCATCATCGTCATTTGTTCTCCTAGCTTATCTTCGTCTAATTGGTGCTTGATATACTCTGCTATTTTCTCCTTGTTCTTCCCCACGGT
>DBGEOK010000106.1:0-32508 GCA_048370855.1 Candidatus Limiplasma sp.
ATTGACAGTTTCATTTTGTCCAAGTATAATGAAACCACAGTTACAAAGGAGGTGCTAAAAATGTCGATAATCATGCATGAAGCAGAGCAGCGGAAGCTGGCAAAAGCCATTGAATCTGAGCCCACCTATGGGAAAATCGCAATGTACAGCTTTATCTCGGCTTTTGAAATGCTCAAGCCAGCGTCTAAACCAGAGAAACCGCCCACCCAGCAAAAGCCCGCGTAAGAAAGAAGGCGACAGCAATGGAAAAGCCTGAATACATCCAGATCGGCTATACCGCCTTGCGTGACCCCAAAACGGGCGGATATCTGCCCGCCGTGCCGCTGTACATCGAGGCGGACGACAGCGCCAGGGCGGCGGAAGCCAATCTTGTAGAGGATATTGGCAAGCTGTTGGCCGACCGTATGCGCAGGTATCAGGAGGCGTGCAAGGCGGCGGGCGTATGACCGGCGGTCGTTAAGACACGGTCAGGCGCACCGCCCGGGAAAAGGAGGACAAGCCCATGGCAGCACCAAAGACCGTAACCCTGTACCGCTCAAACAATGAATTGAGGTGATACACATGACGCCGCAAGAATTTGTTCAACGCCAGCAACTCCCATATGCGGCCAAGGTAGCCCACGCAGAAAATAAGGCGTGGGAGTTCTATAATCGGCTGAATGGGAATTGCTACATCTCAGTCGGTGGCCTGGATAGCATCACGCTTTTGCTATTTCTTCGGCACATCGGCATTGACGCGCCGGCCGTATCGGTTTCCAGCCTGGAGAACCCGTCGATACAGAAGATTCATCGGCTACTGGGAGTACAGCCGCTTAAACCGATTAAGACACAGCGGCAAGTGATCGAGGAATATGGCTACCCCATTATCAGCAAGGAGAAGGCGCGAAAAATCAGCACCTTACAGGTGGAAAACAATTCGAAGCAGACGTTCATCCACGCGCTCTGCACAGGCGATATGGGCGCCCAGGGCGGGTATAAGCATTCTGATAGGATCAAGCTTCCCGACAAGTGGCTAAAGAAATTCGGGGGGTTATATCAAGGGCATCGGCCAGACCTTGAGATGCAAATAGCTCCGTTTAAGGTATCCGATCAATGCTGTTACTGGCTGAAGGAAAAGCCGTGCGATGACTATGCAAAATCAACAGGTAGCAGCCCATATCTGGGCTTAATGGCATCCGAGGGCGGGCAGCGTAGATTGAGATTAATGCAGAACGGGTGCAACTACTATGGAAAGAGCGTGACAAGAAGCTGCCCCTTTGCGATTTTCTCCCGGCAAGACCTTTTGCAGCTTGCGCTTGACTTGCATGTGCCCGTGCCTGAAGTCTATGGCCAAATCGTCAGAGATTTGGATGGAACCTTACGCACGACGCGCGCCCAGCGGACAGGCTGTGCTATGTGCGGCTTTGGTATTCACATAGAGAAACGTCCGCACAGGTACGACCGTCTGAGACAGGATAACCCCAAGTACTGGCATTATCTGATGTACGATCAGGGATGGGGCGAAGTACTGACTTATATTGGCGTTGGATGGGAGGATGTGCCAGCATGACCGCGCTGATCTGGGCAATCCGCGACTGCCTGGCCCGCATCCGCGCAAGCGCCAGCCTCATCCTGCCCCGGCATACCTGGCGCGCGGCGCTGCTGTGCGTGCTGCTGGCGGGCCTGCTGTTCGCGGCGGCCGTTATCGCTCCCGCCTACGCGGAATCCGGCGCGGACAAGCCCGCGCGGTACACGATTAACGTAGAGCCGGGCAGCGCGCTCAACTTCCGGGCCGGGCCAAGCACCGAAGCGGAAATCCTGTACCAGCTCGGCCCCGGCAATACGGTTACCGTGCATGAGACGAGCGGCGACTGGGCGCTGGTGACCTGGACAGTGCTGGAGCCGCTGGACGACCCCCGCCCCGCGTGGGTGTGCATGGAGTATTTGCAACCGGTGGAGGCCGACGCTCCCACGCCGGCCCCCGAAAATCCCACAGGCAAGGCCACGCCAATGAGATCAACACCATGATACCAGATTTGAGCACGGATGATCAAGACCCGACTTAGACCATCAGACCGAAAGGAGCCGCGCAATGCAATACCGCATCTGCCCCGACTGCGGGGCGGCCCTGGACCCCGGCGAACGCTGCGACTGCGCAAACGGCCTTACACCGGACGACGCCTTCCCGCTCGGAACCGTTGTCTGCTACCGCAAGGCCCCCATGCGCCCGCTGCGCGTCGCTAGCCATCCATTCCGCCATAATGGCGAGCTGTGCGCCATATGCAAGCAAGGGACGCGCGGAAATGTGAGCGCGATCTACGCGGTGCACGCGCTCAGCTTATATAACCGCAAAGGAGATAAGACAAGCCATGCGTGACTGTGAGCTGGATAACCCCATGGCCCGCGGCGACTATTACGAGACGCCGCGACCCGCCCGGGACACGCCGGAGAACCGCCGCCGCTGGGTGGAAACGCACGGCAAGGAGCACGAGGCGGCCGGCTTCGGCCTCCAGGTTGAATGGCGCGCGGTCGAGTGCCTCCGGGACGAGCTGCGCGAGGTATACCGGATGTTCAGCGACAGCCGTCCATGGGATGTTGCAACCTGGACGGAGGATTACCTGCAATACAGCCCCCAACAGGAATTGTATGCCGAGTGGCTGCGGGAAGGAGCATAACAATGGCAATCAAGCGACCGGAACAGATGGATTTCAGCGAAAAGACCTTTACCATGATTATCGCGGGAAGCCCGGGGATCGGAAAGACCACGCTGGCGATGAGCGCGCCCGATCCTATCCTTTTCGACCTGGATCGCGGCGTGAGCCGTATTCGTGCGGAACACCGGGGATTGACCAGCGAGGCCGACACCTACGAGGATCTGATTGCGGATATGGAAAGCGCGGAATACAAGGCCGCCAAGAGCGTGATCCTGGACACGGGCGGAAGCCTGATCCAGCTCATGCAGCCATGGGCAAAGAAGCAGGACCCCAAAGCCGCCAGGGACGGACGCGCGATGTTCGGCGTAATCAAGCGGGAGTTTGACCGCCTGACCCATGAAATCCGGGAAGCCAAAAAGAACTGCGTCATCCTCTTCCATACCACGGAGGTTTCAAAGGGCGACGTGATCACCCAACGCCTGAGCTGCGAGGGCAGCGCAAAGGATATCGTATGGACGCCCGCCGACCTTGGGTGCTATATGTACGTGATGGGCGGCAAGCGCATGTTGGGCTTTACTCCCACCGAGGAGTATTTTGCCAAAAGCTGCTACGGCATCAAGGGGCTTAAAGAGGTTCCGGAGCTGAAGCCCGGGCAGAAAAACGACTGTCTGACCAGGCTGTTTGATACCGCCAGGGCAGCCATCGCGGCCGAAATGGAAATGTACAAGCCTCAGCGCGAGGCCTATGAAAGGGCGATGGAGGAAGGCCGGGCGGCGCTGGCCGCCGTGGAAAATGCCGGCGACTTGACCGCGGCGCGGAAGCAATTCCTTCAAATGACGCATGCCTTGACCAGCGGCGCGGAGCTGAACGCGCTGCTGAAGGAAAAGGCCCGGGAGATGGCCGTCAAATGGAGCAAGGAGGCCGACGCGTATGTCGCGGCTTAAACTGACTTGTAGTCTGTTAAACAGTTGGCTGTACGCCACCGGCCCGGAGGCGGACGAGGGAGCGTTTGAGCGCTTCCTCGCCGCGCTGGAGGGACGGAGGCAGCCCGGGAGCCGCGCCATGCAGGCGGGAATCGACTTTGAAGCCGCGATCAACGCTTATGTGCGCGACGAACCGCTATCGGTTGCGGCGGGCGTTGACAACGGGGAGGCGGTAAAAGCCGTGGCGCGGTTTGGGAACCGTCTCAGAGGCGCGCGGCTTCAGGTGCGCGAGGAAAAACCTGTGACCCTTGCCGGGCGCGACCTGTTGCTGGTAGGCGTAGCCGACGCCCTGAAGGCTGGAATCCTGTACGATATCAAGCGGGTGCAGCGTTACGAGTATGGCAAGTACCAATTCAGCGCCCAGCACCCGATGTACATGGCGCTGTTCCCGGAGACGATACGCTTTGATTATCTGATTTTTGACGGGACGTATTGCCATCGGGAGACGTACAGGCGCGGAGACTATGAACCAATTGAGACCGGCGTCCAGACGTTCCTGCGGTATTTGGACGACGCCGGGCTGATGGATATCTATCAAAAGCACTGGGAGGTCGCATAACATGCCATTTAAAGCTTATGAAAACGACGGCGGACTGATGGCCGAGGGAGACTATGAGGTGATCTGTCTCAAGGCTTGCGAAACCACGACAAAGACAACCGGGAAACCGGTGATTGCATTTGACTTCCAGGTGCGCGGCGACGTGGAACAGAAGTATCGGCGCAAGCATATTTTCAAGAATTTTTACCAGGAAAACGACGAGGCCGGAGCGTGGCCATTTGAAAAGATCGGCAAGCTGGCCAACGCGCTTGGCATCCCCAAGGGAGAAGCGTTTGATCTGGAAGACCTGACGGGCAGATGCTGCCTATTGCATATGAAGCCGTGTAAAGGGAACGACAGCGTGGAACGCGACTGCATACTCTATGCGGCGCAAACAAAGGCCGGACAGGCTGTGCAGGCGATTGACGAGCAGCGGCGGGGAGCCGGTTACGAGGAAATTGACGACGATGACTTGCCATTCTGAGGTGAAGCATGATATTTGTACACGATACGCGGGATAAGCCGGGCAAGCACGAGAACGTGGAAAGCTGGCTGGAGGCGCAGGGGCATAAGCTCGTGCGAAGCAAAATGTACGTAGGCGATATAACGCTTTTGCACGATCAGCGTACATGCGTCGACCTCAAGCAGGGGCTTGCGGAAGTGGAAAGCAATCTGATACATCAGCACAGCCGTTTTCGCACGGAATGTCAAAAGGCAATGGACAGTGGAATCCGCCTGGTGATCCTGGTGCAGGAGCCTGGCTTTGACACGCCCCAGAGCGTAGCGGCGTGGATCAATCCACGCCGCGCCGGCTGGGATCGCATAGACCGGGAGCATAGCCTTGGACGGAAATTAAACCTAAGAATCCCGGACAGGCCTCCCATAAACGGGGCCGCGCTCTCAAAACAAATGCTGACGATGGCGGAACGGTATGCTGTGCAATGGGCATTTTGCGACCGCGCAGACACGGGGAGAAAAGTATGCGAGCTGTTGAATGTGCCGGTTATGGCGGAAGCGGAAAATGGCGGGAACACGCGCGGGTCGTGCGCGAGCGAGTGGAAACCCGGGCGCTTTGTGAGCAGATAGGCCTAGCGCTGGACAGCCGCGGCAGCGCCCTGTGCCCCTTCCACGGCGACCGGCGCACCCCGAGCCTGAAGGTCTACGACGACCCCGCGCGCGGCTGGCACTGCTTTGGCTGCGGGGCGGGCGGGGACGTGATCGACCTGTGCATGCGCTGGTACGGCGTCACCTTTCGGCAGGCGGTTGTGCGCCTGGACATGATGTTTGGGCTGGGCCTGCCGCTGACGGGCAGACCCGGCCCGGGGGAAGCCTCCAGGCTGGCGCGGGAGGCCCGGGAAAGGGCCATGGAGCGCGAGCGGGAACAGCGGCGGCTGGCGGACGCGGAAGCGGCTTACTGGGCCGCCTACGGCCGCATGCAGGCGCTTACCCGCATGACGGACGATTACCGCCCCCGCGGGCCGGGGGACGAGCTGGACGTGCGCTACGCGGCCGCGCTGCGGCTGCTGCCGGAGACGCGGGACGAGTACGAGCGATCACTAGACGCCCGGCTGAATTTACGGGAGAAATGGGGTGGCAGGGATGGAGGCGGAGAGCCGGCAGGCGCAGCGTCCTGAGGAGCAAATTCCCAGATGGACCAAGGAGGACTACCAGAGCGTAGCCCCCTATGAATGGCTGTACGGCTTCCGGGACAACGCGTTCACCCTCGAGCGGCTGCGCGGGATGATGCTTGAGGACGCGCGGCTGAAAAAGGTTGGAAACGCGGGTATCCTGTGGAAGGAATACTGCAACCTGCAGATGGGAGGAAAAGGCCGCGACATTGCGCAGAACGTGACGGCCTTCAGCGGGCAACCCCTCGAGCTGCGCTGCGGGGATTACGATTGCTATGACGACGGCGTGCATATCGCAAACAGCCTCGGCGGCGTGACCGTCGTCTGCCCGCACCCCATCATGCCGGTCAAGCGGCTGGTGAATATCGACACCGGCGAATGCAAAACCGAGATCGCTTACCGGCGCGGAGGAGGCTGGCGGCACGCGGTATTTGACAAGGCCACGTTAAGCAACGCCCGCAGCGTCACGGCCCTTTCCGCCTGCGGCGTGAGCGTAACCAGCGAAAGCGCGAAAGACCTGGTGAGGTATCTGGCCTATCTGGAGGACGTCAACTATGACGACCTTCCGGAGGTTAAGACCGTCGGCCGCTTGGGTTGGGTGGAGGGTTACGGCTTCTCGCCCTATGTGGACGGCCTGATGTACGATGGCGGCGGGCTGTACGGCGACGCGTTCGCGGCCGTGCATTCGCGGGGCGACTGGGAGGCGTGGCGTGAGCTGGCCATGCGAGTGCGGGCGGGAAACAGTGTGCCCTGCCGCATTGCGCTGGCCGCCAGCTTTGCGAGCGTGCTGGTGTCAAAGACGGGCGCGCTGCCCTTCCTGCTGCATCTGTGGGGCAGCGTATCGGGCATAGGCAAAAGCGTGGCGCTGATACTGGCGGCCAGCGTGTGGGCATACCCGGAAATCGGCAGTTACGTCAAAACGACCAAGTCAACCAGCGTCGGTTACGAGCAGATGGCCGCCTTCTGCGGGAATCTGCCCCTGTGCATGGACGAGCTGCAGATGATCCAAGGCAAAAAAGAATTTGACGAGCTGATCTACACCCTCTGCGAGGGCGTGAGCAAGACGCGCGGCGCCAAAGCCGGAGGAGTGCAGCGGGTGCAGCGATGGCGTAACGCCATTATCACCACCGGAGAGCAGCCCGTCACCACGTCCAACAGCAAGGCCGGCGCGGTGAACCGCGTGATCGAGGTGGAATGCACGGACAAGCTTTTCGACGATCCGCGCGCCGCCTATCAAATACTGGTGCGCAATTACGGGCATGCGGGACGGAGGTTCGTGGAGGCGCTTTCGGCCAGCCTGGACGCGGAGGAAGTAATGCACGAGCTGCAAAATGACTTTTATGAACGGCTCTCGGGCCGGGCGACGGACAAGCAGGCGCTAACGGCCAGCCTGATCCTGACCGGGGACGCCATGGCGGAGCTGACGTTGTTTAATGATGGCCGGTGCTTAACGGTAGAGGACGTCGTTCCCTACCTGACCACTCAGGCCGCCGCCGACACCAACCGGCGCGCCTATGACTGGCTGTGCGACTGGGTGGCAAGCAATCCGGCGAAGTTTTCGATCAACGCCTACGGCGAGTACGCGGGCGAGTGCTGGGGCTGCGTGGAGGGCGACCGGGCATATATCATCAAGAGCGTGTTTGACCGGTCCATGACGGATGCGGGCTTCAGCCCGGCGAGCTTTCTGAGCTGGGCAGACAAGGCCGGACGGATCGAGCGGCAAGGCAGGAACCGCACGCGCATGAAACGGTTGAAAGGAGTTGCGACCAACGCGAGGTGCGTGTGCTTGGCGTTACCACAGGAGGATGAGCTTGCGGATCGTGACGCAAACACAGACGTGTCAATGGATTCGGAGGTTTTGGAGCAGTTTAGGCAGATGCAGGCTTAGCAATTTGTTGCGACTGTTGCGACCAAAAACAACATCTCCCTATAGGGATACACACACAGCCTCTGAAAATGGAATGATATACGCAATAAAAACTGCAGCGTGAAAAACAGTCGCAACAGTCGCAACAGTCGCAACAACAGATGGAAAGCTTACGGCATATAAAGGCTTTGCGTGTTGCGACCCGACGAACCATGCTTGAAACAGTAGAAACAAGGGGGATCAATCTGCCTATGCATTTAGCCTAATAGGCCGTCCAACAGAGCTAGCTTCGGCTTTTGCTAATAATCCGACAGTTAAAACAAGCCCTAAGTGGCGCCCGCTTCGCACTGAAAATGGAGGAACGAAGGATGGCAATTAAACCGATCTTATTCAGCACCCCGATGGTGCAGGCGATACTTGAAGGCCGCAAGACCATGACGCGGAGGGTAGTGAAGCCGCAGCCGTCAAAAGATGAGATTCTTGCCCCGGAATTTGGGATTGACGATAACGGGCGCTGGACTGAACCGACTGTGGGACAGCCTCAACGCCGAACAGGGCTATGGGTGAACGGGCGCTGCTCTCTGTGCACGGTACCGGCAGTAACGATACGCCAAACCGACGGCGTAGAAATCCGCGTTGAAACGCCCAGATGCCCCAACTGCGGCGCGAAGATGGACGGGGAGGAGGAAACCCCATGAAGCACTGTGGCAACGAGGCGTGCAGAACGCGCTGATGGACGCGCTGAAGGAGGAAATACAGCGATACATGGAGGCGGAACAATGCCCAACGACAATAGAAACGTCAATTGCATATGCCCGTACTATCAGGCCCACAGCGAAAAAAGCATTGCATGCGAAAGCCTGGTGCCGGATACGCGCGTGTTGATTAGGTTTGCTACCGAGGAGGACAGGCAACGCTATCAAAAGCTTGCCTGCTGCACCTACGAGTATGGGCGGCGTTGCTGCCATGCGGCGGCGCTGGACGAATGGTATAGGGTGGACTGACGTCCGCGAAAGAGAAGCGCGATACGGTGCCGCGCGCAAAACCGGGGAGAAATCAAGGCGCTCAAAAGGGTACGATAAAGCGGGCGGAAGACTGCCCGTCCAAACGGGTTTCTTCCTTGTCGCGCGGGGAGGTGAATTTTTGGCGAGGTACAACTGGAGTAAAATCCGCGCGGAGTATGTGGCAGGAAGCATGAGCCAGCGCGAGCTCGCCAAAAAGCATGGCGTGTCCGCTTCCCAGCTCGCGGCGCGCGCCTCTAAAGAAGGCTGGGTTGAAAAGCGCAAAAATCACCGGGGCAGGGTCGCAGAAAAGGCGGAGCAAAAGCTGTTGGAGCGAAATGCCGGGGTAATAGCCGACCAGCTGAATGATATCCGCAAGGCGGGCGATAACCTGGCCACGCTGATTGCCGCCGTGAGCGGAGAGGCCAAAAGCATCCGGGTGGGGCGCAGCAAAAAGGCGGATACCAAGGCCATTAAAAACCTGACCAGCGCCCTGCGCGACGTGCTGGACGTTCTGCGCGATGTGTACGATCTCCCTAACCTGCGGGAGCGCGCAAAGCTGGAAACGCAGACGGGCGCGAAGGAAGTTCGCGTAGTATTCGAGGCGGAGGAGCCCGCGGACGCGCAGGAGGGAGGGGCGGAGGGTGTACAAGCCCAGAACCGGTAGCACAACGCTGCGAATCCCAGCGCCCAGCCCCACCCAGCAGGCATTTTTAGCGGACGAGCACAAGTATTTGGTGTTTGGCGGAGCACGCGGCGGCGGAAAAAGCTGGTGCGTGCGGGTTATGGCCATCCTGTTGGCGCTGAAATACGCGGGCATCAAGATCATGATTGTGCGGCGAACCTACGCGGAGCTGAGGGCCAACCATATCCTTCCGCTTCAGGCCATGGTGCCTGTTGCGGTGGCACGGTATAACGACAGCAAGAAGGAGATGGCGTTTTGTAACGGCAGCCTGATACTGTTCCGCTACTGCGAGGGAGAGAAGGATATGCCGCGCTATCAGGGTACAGAGGTGGACGCGATTTTTCTGGACGAGGCAACCCAGCTGGAGGAATCCGTTTACGATATGTTCAAGGCGTGCCTGCGCGGCGTAAACAACTTTCCCAAACTGATGCGCCTGACGTGCAACCCCGGCGGGCGTGGCCACGGGTGGGTGAAGCGACTGTTTGTAGACCGGGTATACAAGCCCACGGAAAAGGCGGAGGAGCACGCGTTTATTCAGAGCAAGCTTACAGACAACAAAGCCCTGATGAAAGCTCAGCCGGATTATATTAATCAGCTGAGGGCCCTCCCGCCAAAGCTGCGCGACGCCTGGCTGTACGGGCGATGGGATATCTTCGAGGGCCAGTATTTTGAGGAGTTCGCAAACAACCCCAACCCGGAGCGGACGTATACCCATGTGATCGAGCCGTTTGACCCGCCCAAAAGCTGGAAGAGGTATCGTAGCTATGACTGGGGCTATGGCAAGCCCTTTTCCTGCGGCTGGTGGGCGGTGGACCACGAGGGGCGCTATTATCGCATTCTGGAGCTGTACGGATGCGCCGAAACCCCCAACGAAGGCGTGAAGTGGACGACCGACCGCCAGTTTGCCGAGATCGCCCGCATTGAGCGGGAGCACCCATACCTGCGGGGGCTGGAAGTGCATGGCGTGGCCGACCCGGCGATATGGGGCGACGGCAAGGGCGGCGTATCGACCGCGGATATGGCGGCGAGGCAGGGCGTGTATTTTGAGCGCGGCATCAACGACCGCATCCCAGGCTGGATGCAGATGCATTACCGCATGCGATTCGACGAGGAAGGCTACCCCATGCTGTACGTATTTGACACGTGCAAGGCGTTTATCCGCACCATTCCGCTATTGTGCTATGACGATCACATTCCCGAGGATATTGATACGGACGGCGAGGACCATGTGGCGGACGAGACGCGGTATTTCTGCATGCTCAATCCGCTACGCTCGCCCAGAATGACGACAGAGAAGCCAAGCGAGTACGACCCGCTGGACAGAAAGCCGCTGAGCGGGCGGGATAGCTATGAATTTTACAGGATTTAGGGAGGATAGGGCATGCAAAAATTGTTCAGGGGAAGCAGTCGGGGCGGCATGACAATGGGAGGCGCATCAGACGCGGCCGGAACCCGGGTAAGGCGGGAGGAGCAGCTGGCGGCGGAAGAAACGGGGGTTCCCACGGCGGAGGCGCGCGGGGAGATCGAGCCAGGCCCCATCGGTCGGGAGGAGGTGGCCAAGGCCGAAATCATCCTGCAAAAGTACAAGGACGGCAAGGCCAGCCTGGAAAGGCGCATCGTGGACAACGAGCAATGGTACAGGCTGCGGCACTGGGAGCAGATCGGCCACAGTAAAAACCCCGGCGATCCGGAGCCGGCCAGCGCGTGGCTGCTCAACTGCATTGCCAACAAGCACGCCGACGCTATGGACAATTACCCCGCGCCCAACGTGCTGCCGCGCGAGCAGAGCGACGAGGCCGACGCGAAGCTTTTGAGCTCCGTACTGCCTGCTATTCTGGAGGCATGCGAGTTTGAGCAGACCTACAGCGACGTGTGGTGGTATAAGCTGAAGACCGGCACAGGCGCTTACGGAGTGTTTTGGAACCCGAACAAACAGAACGGACTGGGTGATATCGACATCCGCGAGCTGGACCTGCTCAACCTGTTTTGGGAGCCGGGGATAAAGGATATCCAGAAAAGCCGGAATCTGTTTCACGTGGATCTGTTCGACCGCGAGGTGGTGGAGGCGGAATATCCGCGTCTGAAGGGCAAGCTCTCCGGCGCGACGATTGACACCACCCAATACGTTTATGACGATACCGTGGATACCGCGGATAAGGTGGCCGTGGTGGACTGGTACTACAAGAGGCGCGACCCAGGCGGGCGAACGGTGCTCCATTTCTGCAAGTTCTGCGGCGGCGAGGTCCTGTATGCCAGCGAGAACGACCCCGAATACCGCGACGGCGGCTATTATGACCACGGCAAGTACCCCGTGGTGCTGGATACGCTGTTTCCCGAGG
Source organism: Candidatus Limiplasma sp. (assembly GCA_048370855.1). Lineage (GTDB taxonomy): Bacteria > Bacillota > Clostridia > Christensenellales > Aristaeellaceae > Limiplasma. The sequence continues at coordinate 11,674 of DBGEOK010000106.1, forward strand.
CGGGAACGCCCGTGGGCTTCGGTTATGTGGATGTGTGCAAAAGCCCGCAGATTTTTATTGATAAGCTGGATCAGGCGCTGCTGAAAAATACGGTGCTGGGCGCGCGCCCGCGCTTTTGGGTACGCCAGGACGGCTGCGTGAACGAGCAGGAGTATGCCGACGCCAGCAAGGATTTTGTGCATTATACAGGCAGCGGAAACCCCAGGGAAAGCATGACGCCCATCCAGGTGCCGCTGCTCAACGAGTACGCCGTGACCATGCGCACGCTGAAAATTGACGAGCTGAAGGAGACCAGCGGAAACCGTGATTTCCAGCAGGGAGGCACATCCGGCGGGATAACGGCGGCCAGCGCCATCAGCGCCCTGCAGGAAGCGGGCAGCAAATTAAGCCGGGATATGATTAAATCCAGCTACCGCGCGCATGCACAAATCGGCTATCTGTGCATCGACCTAATGAGGCAGTTTTACGCCGAGGAACGCATGTTCCGCATTGTGGGCGAGACCGGGCGCAGCGAATATGTGAGCTTCAGCGGACGGCAGATCGGAGAGAAACCGCAGGGCGACGCGTTTGGCGTGGATATGGGCGTGCGCTTGCCCGTGTTTGACATCAAGGTAAGCGCGCAGAAGTCCAGCCCGTTTGCAACCGTCGCCCAAAACGAGCGCGCCAAGGAACTGTATGGCATGGGCTTCTTCCGGCCCGACCTTGCCGATCAGGCGCTGGCGGCGCTGACCATCATGCAGTTTGACGATATCGATAAGGTGCGGCAGAAGATTGCGGAGAATGGTACGCTGTTTGAGAAGGTGCGGCAGATGGGCGGTATCATGACGGCCATGGCCCAGCAGTTGGACGCGATGACGGGCAGCCAGTACCTGCCGCAGGTGGCGCAACTAACCGGGCAGACCGTGGAGGGCCTGAGCGCCGCGCCCAGGAAGCACAGCGGAGCGAGCGGCGACGTGGGGGTGAACGCACTGGGGGATACCTTCAACAAGTCGAGGGCGCAGACGGCGGCGGCGGCGAGAAACGACGCGGCCAGCAAATCCACACCCAAATGAGGCGATAGGCTGTGACTAAGGCAAGGTTTTGGGAGCGGGAGGGCTGCCGCTGCCTGGAGGTAACCGGGCATGCCGGGTTCGACCAATCCGGGCGGGATATTGTATGCGCGGCGTGCTCGATCATCGTGCAGGCGCTAGCCGCCGCACTGGAGGCAAGACTGGTGGACGGCAGCGACGCGACGCGGGGCGCGGAGTTGAGCGTGCGCCCGGTGGGATTCGGAAGGAAGCGGGGGCCCTGCGGGCCCTTGTCCCGAAGGGACAAAGCGACCCGGAGAATGGGAGTGAGGCGAGCATGCCGACCGGTAGGGAGGCAGGCGACGACCGAACGACCGGGGGCGCGGGCCGCCAAAGGCGGTTCGTGCGACCTGACAAAGGAGGAAAGCCAGCTTGGCGACAGCGGCGCGAAGGGTGGGGAGGGCCCCGCCCAAAGCGGCGCGGCAAAAACGCATGTGGGTTTAGAAGCGCGGGCCGCCAAAGGCGGTTCGTGCGACCCCTGGGGGGAAGAACCCGGCATAAGTGCGAGCTACGGCATGGATGCGGGGCGCTTCTGGCTGGTGTGCAGTGCGGCCAGTCAGCGCGTGGAAAGGCGGGACGACATGTTTGACATGGCGCATATGGCGTTTCGGCTGCTGGAGGGGGCGTACCCGGAGCATGTGCGTTTGATTGACGATGCCGACCAAAGCATGGTAAAATAATAGCGCGGTGGGCCTTGCGCCTGCCGCCGCGGCGTAGGGTCACACCAAATCAAAGGCGAAAGCCAGGAGAGGAGGTGAGGCCTGTGCTAATGATGCTGTTTGTGATATGGGAGACCGCGATAACCGTCGTCTATACGGCGATTTTCATGCTCTTCCTGTTGGCAAATCAAAACGGCCACGATGGACAAGATCGTGACCGCTAAGCAAGAGCAAAGGTAATGTACCGACCCTTCGCCGCGTTAAGAATAGCACAAACTGGCGGAAAAGTCAAACGGGCGCTTCGGCGCTCTTTTTTTGACGGGAAAAACCGGGGAGAAAAACAAAAACCGGCCTGCTATGCTGATAGCGGTAGAAACCTGACGCGCGGAAAAGACCGCAGAATGGCAAAGCAGACGCGCGGGAGAGACCGCAGAAAAAACAGACGCGCGGGAGAGACCGCAGGAGGAATGACGATGCACACGATGGATGCGATGGAAACGAGGCTTGACCTGCACCTGTTTGACGGAGAGGGCGGCGGAGGCGCGGCCGCTGGAGCCGGCGCGGCGGAGGGCGCTGGGGGCGCCCAAAACGACGCGGCAATACCGTCCGCCACAAGCGGCAGGCGGGGAAGGAACAATCCGCTTGCGGGTGTGGTATACGGAAAACAATCCGCTGCGGAGGAGACGGGCGAAGGCTCGAAAATGGGAAGCCCTGAGACCGAAACGTCCGTTGAAGCGGATACGGAAGCGCAACGCCGCGCGGCCTTTGAAAAGCTGATCAAGGATGAGTACAAGGACTTGTACGACGCGCGGGTACAGCAGCACCTTGACAGGCGATTCCGGCAAACGCAGGCGCTGGAGGAACAGCTGGGCGCGGCCGCTCCCATCCTGGACATGCTCAGGCAGAAGTATGGGACAAAGGACATCCAGACGCTTGCCAAGGCCATCGAGGAGGACGACAGCTACTACGAGCAGGAAGCCGCCGAGAAGGGCATGAGCGTGGAGCAGTTGAAAGCCATGAAAAGGCTGGAGAGGGAAAATGCCGCCTTCAGGCAAGCCCAGAAGGAGCAGGAGGAGCGGCGCGGTCAGGAAATGATCGCCGCGCGCTGGCAGCAGGAGAGCGGGCAGGTCGCGCAGCTTTACCAGGGATTTGATTTTGAAGCGGAATGCCGGTCTCCCGAAACCGGGGAGCGCTTTTTAGCCCTGCTGGGCAGCGGTGTGGACGTCAAGACCGCTTACGAGGTGATCCACAAGGACGAGCTGCTTTCCGGAGCCATCGGCTACGCGGTCAAGACCGCGCAGCAGCGCACCATCAACAACATCCGCGCGCGGGGCATGCGGCCGGCTGAAAACGGGGCTAGCGGCAGCGCTGCGGCGTCCATCGTCAAGAGTGACCCCGGCAAGTGGACAAAGGCGGACCGCGCGGAGATCGCGCGCCGTGTCGCCAGAGGCGAAAGAATCGAGTTATAGGGGCCATGGGCCCGGAACGGAGGACAAACCATGTACGCTACGCTAGACGAGCGCCTGCCGGCGCTTGATTTGCACCTGTTTGACGCGCAAACCAACGTCACCACGGACAGCGAATTGTCTGTGGAAATGAAAACCTATTATCACGACCGGCTGCTCGATTATACCGAGCCCAAGCTGGTACACGACCAGTTTGGGCAGAAGGTCCCGATCCCCCGCAACAAGGGCAAGAGCGTGGAATTTCGCAAGTACAGCCCGCTGCCCAAGGCGACCATCGCGCTTCAGGAGGGCGTGACGCCAAAGGGACGCAAGCTGAAGGTGACCAACCTGCTCAGCGAGATCAAGCAGTACGGCGATTATGTGGAGCTTTCCGACATGCTGGAGACGACCGCCATCGACCGCAACGTGGAGCAGGCGACCAAGCTGCTGGGCGGACAGGCCGGCCGCACGCTGGACACCATTACCCGCGAGGTGCTGGCCGGCGGCACCAGCAAAATGTTTGTGCCCAAAAAGAATGCGGACGGCAGCACAACGGAGGTACTGTTGCGCGAAGACGTCGAGGCGGACGCCTGCGAGCTTACGCTGGACGCCATTCAGGTGGGCGTTGGCAAGCTCAAACGCATGAATGCCGAGCCCGTGGACTTGGATTTTGTGGCCATCGTCCACCCTGACACGACTACGGACATTAAGCGCGACCGTGAAAACTGGATCGAGATCCACAAGTACGCCAATCCCGGGAATATTTATTCCGGCGAGGTGGGTAAGTATGGCGGCGTGCGCTTCGTGGAGACCACCGAGGCCAAGATCATCGGTCCGGGCTGGCTGTTTGGCAGCGCGGAGGAAGGCGGCGTGTGCCGCATGCGCCTGAAAACCGCGCTGGACGGCGCCGGCAGCACCGACATTGTACCCGAGGAGGGCATCACGGTCGCGCAGGCGTCGGAGCTGAGCGCGCGCATCGCCGGCGGGGAAACCGTCAGGATGTACGTGGGCGGCAAGGAGGCCACCGTTGCCAGCGTGACCGCGGGCGCGAGCGGCACGGGCAAGTTCACCGTTTCCGCCCCTGTGAAGGATGTGGCGGCCGGCGCGACGATCTGCGGCTACGGCGCGGGTCGGGACGGTAGCGCTATCTACTGCACGCTGCTTGTAGGCGCGAACGCCTACGGCGTCACCGAGATTGAGGGAATGGGCCTTCAGCACATCATTAAGCAGCTGGGCAGCGCCGGGACCGCCGACCCGCTGAACCAGCGGAGCACCACGGGCTGGAAGGCGACCAAGACCGCCGAGCGGCTGGTGGAGGAGTACATGCTGCGCATCGAGCATTCCAGCCGCACGTTCGGCAAGAGCGCGGTATCTAACTGAAATAGGGGCGTGGGTGATTAAGCGCATCCGGGCAGCGCCAGATGCGCGCCCCACAATTGAAGGAGTGTTATTCATGGCTGAAATGACAAAATTGGAGCTGCAAACGGAGCTGGAGGAAAAAAACAGCGAGCTTGAAAGTGTAAAGGCCGAACTGGAGGCCCTGCGGGCCGTGAAGGAGGCGGAGGGGACGATGGACAGCGCGCCAGAACCCGCTTGTCCTGAAAAAGACCCGCGCAGGCCGGTAACAATCAAGCTGTTTAAGGATGGGCAGCGGTATTCAGAGGCGCTTTATGTCAACGTGAACGATGCGAATTTCGTTATTCCGCGCGGCGTGCCTGTGACGGTTCCATACTTCGTGGCAAAGCACATCGAGGAAATGAACGCACAGGACGAGAATACCGCGCAGCTCGTCAGCATGTTCGAAGCGCAATTTGAAGAAAATAAGCGATTTTTGAGTTAAGAGGCCGGAGGGACGGGGCATGACAATACGGGAGGCGTTGACGGCGATCAAGGGCATCAAGCCCAGCCAATATGACGACGAAACGCTTGTGAGGTGGATGAGCGAGCTGGACGGGCGCATCTGGGAGGACGTGCTGTGCCGGTATTGGCACGGCGCGTCGAGGCCCGAGGACACGACCGTACCGCAGGGCCGAAGCCCGCGACCCGAAGGGAGGCGGGCCGACAGGGAGGACGTGCTGTGCCGGTACGGCGAAGCCGCCCGGCCCGCCCTGCCCTATCACGTGGATACCGACATGGGGAGGACGCTGCTTGCGCCCTTCCCACATGATGATCTTTACCTGAAATGGCTGGGCGCGCAGATCGACTACCACAACGCGGAGTTTGAGCGCTACAACAACGGCATGGTGATGTTCAACGCGGGGTGGCAGGCGTTTGCGGACGCCTGGAACCGGGAGCATATGTCCCGGCAGGACGCGTATATCAAAATTTAAGAACCGCAGGCGAATGAATTGCGAAGCCCGCGACCTTTGGGCGCGGGCCGGGAAGGAGGTGTTCAGGTTATGGGCCTGCAACTGCCCGCGCTGGGCCAGATCAAGCGGAAAACGGACGGGGTGACGGCGTTCGCGGGGTACAACCACAACCTGCGCATCCGAGACAACGAATTTTACGACATGCGAAATATCACCGGCGAGTATCTGCCGGTAATCGCCTCGCGCGGACGCCGGGCGGGGCTGCGGAAGCTGACGAAGCCCAACGGGCTGTATGCGCATGACAGGCTGTGCTGGGTGGACGGCACGGATTTTTACTATAACGGCAATATTGTCGGGCAGGTGGAGGACAGCGAAAAAACGATGGCGCGCATGGGCGCGTATGTGCTGATCTGGCCGGATCGGGTATATTACAACACCCATACGGGCGAATTTGGGAGTTTGTACGCGAAAGCCGTGACCGCCGGCACGGTGAGCTGTACGCTGTGCAAGGCGGACGGCACGGCTTACGAAACGTATACGGTCAGCGCCGACGCGCCGGAGAAGCCTGAAAACGGCGCGTTGTGGATGGACACGGGCGCAACGCCCAACGTGCTGCGCCAGTACAGCGCGTCCAGCGCCATGTGGACGAGCATCCCCACGGTGTATACGATGATCTCCTGCACGGGCATCGGCGCGGACTTTGCGGAGTATGACGGCGTGACGGTTTCGGGCCTCACAGACGCCGGCCTCAACGGGGACTTCTGCCTGATCGGGCGCGGGGAGGATTACGTGATCGTGACCGCGCTAATTCAGGCGGCGTTTACGCAGACGGAGGCTGTGACCATCGAACGGAAGGTGCCAGAGCTGGATTACCTGACGGAGTGCGACAACCGCATCTGGGGCTGCTCGAGCGCGAAGCATGAGATCTACGCCTGCGCGCTGGGGGACCCGAAGAACTGGCACCAGTTTATGGGCCTAAGCACCGACAGCTACGCCATGACGGTCGGCAGCGCGGGGGACTTTACCGGAGCGTGTACGCACCTGGGCGCGATTTTGTTCTTCAAGGAGAACTGCATTCACCAGCTCATGGGTTCCAAGCCCGCGAATTTTCAACTCGCCGACACGGGATGCCGGGGCGTGGCCAAGGGCAGCGAGCGGAGCCTTTGCGTGGTCAACGAGACATTGTTTTACCGGAGCGTCCGCGACGTATGCGCGTATGGCGCGGCGCTGCCGTCGTCGATATCGTCGGCGCTGGGGATGGAGACGTACCGCAACGCTGTGGGCGGCGCGCTGGGGAGCCGGTATTTTATCTGCATGGAGGCCGAAGCAAGCGCAGGTGGGGCAGGGGCCCCGCCTGCAAGCGAAGCGGAGCACAATACGGGGGAGACCGGGGCGCGGACGGCTTCGCCGGACGTGCAAAGCCCTGCGCATGTGCTATGCGTTTATGATACCGCCACGGGCGTTTGGTGCCGGGAGGACGGCGCGAACGTCAAGTGGTTCGCCGCGCTGGGCAACGAGCTGTATTTCCTGGACGCGGACGGGGTGCTGTGGAGCGTCGGGGGCGCAGGGATGGAGGCATACGGGGATAGCGCGTTTGCCGCGCCGGAGGGCCCAGTGGAGTGGTCCCTGGAAACCGGGGACATGGGGTTGGACGCCGCCTGCAACCAGTATGTGAGCGGTATCCAGCTCTATGCGGAATGTGACCTGGGCGCGACGGTGTGTGTGGAGCTGCAATACGACGGCTGCGGGGCGTGGACGGAGGCGTTCCGCTCGGCCCCGGCGCGGCGGCGCAGCCTGACGATTCCGATTATCCCCAGGCGCTGCCGGACGCTGCGCATGCGGCTGCACGGCGTGGGCGGGTTCCGGCTGTATTCCATCGTGCGCAAAACCGAAGCGGGGAGCGATATTTATGGAGGATGACCGAAGGGGGGCGGGCCGACAGGGAGGACGTGCTGTGCCATTATTGGCACGGCGCGTCGAGGCCCGAGGACACAGCCGTACCGCAGGGCCGAAGCCCGCGACCCGAAGGGGGGCGGGCCGACGATGCAGTTAAGTGATATCCGGCTGCCCAGCGTGGACAAAAGCGCGCTGTCCAACGATCAGAAGCTGCAGCAGGTGCTGGAGTACATGATGCAACTGAACAAGAAGCTGCAATTCGTGCTGCAAAACCTGGACGAGGACAATCTGAGCACAGAGATGGCGCGGACCGTCACGGAGATGAAGGCGGCGGCCGCCGAGATCGAGCATACGGTGCGGGACGAGGAATTTAGTTCTTACGTGAAGCAGACCGCGCGGGAGCTGGCGGCGCGCGTACAGAAGGACGAGGTGATTGCCTCCGTCAACATGAGCCCGGAGGAGATCAGGATCAGCGCCCCCAAGATCAGCCTGGAGGGGCTGGTGACGGTCAACGGGTATTTCAGGGTCAATGAGGACGGCGCCATGGAGGCCACGGGCGGGAAGATCGCCGGGTGGACGATTGGGCGGGGCGCGCTGTACACGGGGCAAAACACCGCCGCGATCGCGCCGGCGCTGTACCTGGGCACGGAAAACCTGCTGAAAGCCACCGCCATTGCCGGAAGCGCGGCGCGCAAGGACTGGCGGGTGAAAATCGCCGCCAACTACGGCGTGACTGGCGACGGCAGCCTGTACGCGGAGAACGGGTACTTCCGCGGCAGCGTGGAGGCCGGGAAGATCAAGTACAGCGTGGACGAGAGCGGCAGGGACGCGGGGACGTTCAACGGCGGCGGGATTACGATCCATTCCATCTACCATACGAGCGTAGCGCCCAATACGCTGACGCAGGATGAGATGGAACAGGCCTACCAGACGCTGAAAGCCAACGTGGCCACGTATGGGCGCATGCTTTCCGGCAGCGCGAGCATCACGAGGCTTTCATGCTCCGCCTTTTCCGCGGAGACCGCGAATGTCTCGGAAGGGCTGACGGTGAGCGGAAGGACGCTCGGCTTTACGACGATGACGGATGGAAGCGGCCGCAGCCAGAAAGTGGTGGTATGGTGGTAAACGGGGAAGGAGCATGTCGTGATGAAAAAAGAGAGCATGGCCCTGCTGGTTGGCGTCCGCCAGGGGCTGGAGGAAATCCCGGTGCGAACCTACGGCGAAACCAACCTGAAGCTTGGCATGATGCAGGCCCTGGACCAGATCATCAGAGAGGAGCAAACGAACGATGACGATTCGGCTGGCGGACGGGACGGAGATTGACAACGTAACCCTGTGCGCGCCCAACTCCTTCGACGGCGCGCTGGTGATCGAGATCGCGGGGGCGGACATCCCCCGCATGGCGGAGCTGACGGCGCTGCTTGGCAGCCGGGACAAGGCGGCGGTGATCGTCTCCGTCAACGGCAAGGGGATCGAAACGGCATACGCGGGCTATGGGCGTATGAAGGCGGTCGGCTACGACGGCGCGCGCCAGGCCCTGACCGTATGGATGGACGACAGATAGGAGGGGAACAGCCGTGGCGGACTATCGGGCCGCAGACCTCAAGGAGCTGGAGGAGCTGCTCAAGGGGGGCGGGGAGAAGCCCGCTCCTGGGCCGGCGCGGGCCGCGACGCCCCCCGCGCCCAAAGCCTACGCGGACCCCGGCGCCATCACCCAGAGCTATTACACCACGCCCGTAAACGCAAGCAATTACGAAGCCGGGCGGCCCGTGTACGAGCAGAGCCAGGCGGTTCAGGACGCGGCAAACCAGCTTGCGCAGCACGAGCAGAACAAGCCGGGGGCGTACCAGAGCCAGTACGGCGACCAGATTCAGGCGATGATCGACCAGATGCTGAACCGGGACAAATTTCAATATGACTTTGCCGCCGATCCCCTGTACCGGCAATACGCGGAGCAGTACCAGCAGCAGGGCAAGCGCGCCATGCGGGACAGCATGGGCCAGGCCGCGGCGCTGACGGGCGGGTACGGCAACAGCTACGCCCAGACCGTGGGACAGCAGGCGTATCAGGGATATCTTGAGAACCTGAACGACGTGATCCCCGGGCTTCGGGACGCGGCGTACCAGGCGTACCTGAACGAGGGGGACGCCATGCGGCAGAACCTGCAGATGCTGCAAACGCAGGACGCGGCGGACTACGGAAAGTACCGCGACAGCGTGAGCGACTACCAGAACGAGCTGAATTATTTCTATGGCAAGTTTAGCGACATGAGTCAGCAGGAGTACAACCGCTACCAGAACGACGCGGCGGCGTGGGAAGCCGACCGGGCCTACTGGTACCAGCGCCAGCAGGACCAGCAGGCGCAGCAGAACTGGCAGGCGGAGTTTAACCTGGCGCTTCAGCAGGCGGCGGCCAGCCGGCGCGGGAGCGGGAGCGGGGGGAAGAAGACGTCCGGACAGGAGGACGGCGGGGAGACGCCAAAGGCATCGCCTTGGCAGGGATTGCCCGGTCTGGTGCTCGCAAATTCAAGTGTGGTAAACCCGCAGGCCGTGAAGGATGCGGCCGGAAAATTGAGGCAGAAACCCGCGTTCAGTAATTCACTAGCTGGAAAGGCGAACAAATACAGCATAGCGGATCGATATTTACGCAAGAAGTAAACAGGAGGATACCACATGGCCGCGTATGGTAAAAGTCTGAATCGGCACGACGAAGAACGGCGCAGATTGTATCAACAAGCCGCACGGAAGATTCTGGAGATGGACGATCGCTATCGCGACCGGCAGGAACAGGAACAGAGCGCGCGGGCCATGGACGCCGCCATTGCCAAACTGAAAGGGCGGGGCGCGGCCTCCATCCGCGACTATGCGATTGAAAGGCGACAGGAAAGCAGAATACGCCCGGCCAGCACACAGTCCTATGCGAAAAGCAATTGGGGCGAGTATTTGCGCGCGCAGAATCAGCCGGAGCGGAAGCCCGCGGCTCAAACGGTCGGAACGGGAAAGAACTCCGGCGGGACGCCGGACGACGAGGACGCGTTCATCAAAAACATGGCCGCAAAGCTGAAGGTTGACGAAGGCACAGCCAGAAAGCTACATGCTCAATGGAAACAGGACGCACAGGCAAAAGCCGCACAGCCCGTTGAGAAGGAAGAAACGTGGGTTCGTGCAGATTCAGGGGGCATGGGGGCGCAGAGATCCGGCAGCAAGGTTATTGAGTACGACGAGGAAACCAAAGCCGCAATGAGAGAGGCGGCGCGCAAGGCCCAGGACGGCGGCCTGCCGCCTGATGAGCGCGGCGGGCAGCAGACGGTATCCATCGGGGATGTTTTTGGCCAGGAGCGCATGGAACAATACCAGAAAAGCGCGACGGAGAAATACCTTCGCGGCGAAACGCCGACGTGGGTGGAGCAGGCTGTTCTGGACGGGCGCGCGCTGACGCAGGATGAAGCGGATTTTCTGGCGGGCCAGTTCGCAAAGGAGGATGAAAGGGCTACTTTTGGCGGATGGTTGAAAAATGAATTGGGGACCTATGCAAAGGCCGCTTACGACGCTACCCTGGGTATGGTAACGGGACAGACCGTGGACGAGGCTGTCGAGCAGGACAGGCGAAACGGCGCGGAGGGCGTGGACGCAGGGACGCTACTGCGCGCGTTGGCTTTTCAGGCCGGCGGACAGTTCAATGACACAATGCTTGGTATCGGAGAAAACGCGGTCGAGTGGGGCAAGGATATCGCGGGCCTGCTGGGGCTGAAAACCAACGAGAAATGGAACCCCCTGACCTCCTTACGGGAAAAAAACGCCGAAACGATGTACAGAGGGATTGCGCCCGTACTGGAAAACGGCACGTGGGACCAAAACCTTTTGATGAACACGGGCGCGGGCGCGATCAACAGCGCCGCTATGATGACGATGGGCCAGGGATTGAACATCGCGGCGACGAACGCGGCGGGCGGCGGAATATTTGCGGTTAACCCGACGTTGAGCTTTAACCGAATTGGCCGAATCGGGAATGCGGCGCAGATGGCGCCCTTTGCCCTGCAAAGCGCGACGGAGGCATACGACGCCGCGGAGGAACAGGGGCTTAATGGGGTGCAGGCAAGCGCAAGCGCCATTTTTGCGGCCCTGATGAGCTACGCGACGAACAGCCAGACATACGAGGACTACATGCAGCGCGTAGGAATCGGAGTGAACACGAGCGCTGAAATGATGGCACGGACGGCGGCTGTAAAAAGCATGAGCCTGAGCCGAAAGGCCTATGCCTGGCTTTCGGATACGCTGCTGCATCAAAGCGCGGCCGAAGGCCTGCAGGAGGTGGCGGAGAGCCTGACGCTCAAGCTAAACGAGGATATGTGGGCGGGCAGCTTCTTCGATATTGAAAAATGGAATCAGTGGAGCGACGAGGCAAAGCAGGAGTTTATAGGAGGATATCTGTGCGGCGCGCTTTTTAACGCGGCGAGCCTGCCGAGCTATTTTAACAGCACGCGCCTGTACCAGATGCTGATGGACGGAGAGGTGGAAACCAATGGCGAGACGCTGGCCGAGCTGATTGTTGAAACGGCCCGCGACACGCAATCGCCGGAGGGAAAAGCCGCTTTAGAGCAGGCACAGGGCATGACTTCCGTACCCAGCTCACCGGAACAAAACGCTCAGGCGTTCCGGGACGCTCCGGCCCAACCCGAGCGGAATACAAACGACCTGATGATGGAGGCGGCGAAAAAAGCCTGGGAAAAAGAAAATCCGCAGGCGCATGCGGAAGTGCAGCCCGCGCCTCCGGCGGAGGGACGGGCTGCGGTAGCCGTGGACGGGGACGGCGAAGCATTGGGGCCGGTAACGGTCACGGGCGTAAGCAGCGTGGAAAACGGCCACGTGTATTTTGACGTGCAAAACGCCGACGGTACCACGGGTATCATGAGCGATATGGACGTTAACTTTACCGACGCGGAAACGACCGAGCTGCTGTTTAGCGGCGTGGCGGACAGGATGGACGCCCGCGGCGTGGACGCAATGCTGAACGGATACAACCCCGCCATGGCAGACGCGGGCCAGTACGCGAAGGAATTTGCCGGGATTTACAGCCGGGCGAAGGTTGGCATGGATTACCGACAGGCCGCGGACGGAAGCCTTGCCGCGCAGGCGTATTTGACCCCGGAGGCGCGGCAGGCGGCCTATGAGGCCGGCTATGCGGCGTACAACGTGGCGCGCGGCGTGCAGACCGGGGCAACGGCGAAGTTCCAAAAGGCGGTGCTGGATGGGCTGAACCGGGTTACGGGCGGGAAAATTCGCCTGACGGACGCGGACATTGGCGCAAACGGGTATTATGACCCGGAAACGCGCGAGATTGTGATCTCCAGCAAGGCGGATAAGGGCGCGTATGTATATGCGGCCGTGCATGAGATGGCGCACAAGCTGAAGGCGGAACACGCGGAAGCGTGGAGCGGCTTTCAGACGCTGGTGAAGGACGCGCTGCTTACAAATGGCGTGGATGTGGACGAGGCGATGGCCCGCGTAACAGAGCTGTACCACAGGCAGGGCAAGACCCTGAATGCCGAGGCAGCGCTGGAGGAGGTCATCTGCAACGGCGCGGCAAGCATTTTGCAGGACGAGGCCGTGCTGCGCGACCTGGTGAGCAGGGACCGCACGACCATGCAGCGCGTGGCGGATTTTCTGCGCGAATTTCTGGATAACCTGACGCGGGCCATTCAGCGCCTTGGGGATGACCTGAGCGGTCTGGAGAGCTGGAAGCAGATGCGGGCGCTCAGGGACGACCATGCGAGCCTGCAGAAGATTTACGAGAGCCTGACGGCTGCGCTGGCGGAAGGGAATGGACAGGAGAGAACATCAGCGGACGCCGGCGGACAGGAGCGGCAGGGTGTGAAGCTGAGCGTGAGCGAATCCTTTGAGGCGGAATATGATGCCTGGGCAAAGGACAAGAAGCAGGAAAAAACCATTCGTGTTGGAACGACCTCGCAGGTGCTGGTCGCTTTGGGCGCCAAAGACCAAACCGTTATCATGCATAGCGCGGATATCAACCATGCCTTGCGTCATGACGGCATGACGGATGAGATCATGAAGCAGATTCCTCAGATGATGGAGAATCCGATTATCGTGATGAAATCCAGTCAGCTTGGTGATAAAAACCAGCACGAAGCATCGCGTGTGGTGATGTATGGGAATGTGGTCGATAACAACGGCGCGCCAGTTATCGCCGTATTGGAACTGCGGGAACGTTTGAAGGGCGGGCAGATTCTGGATATGCAGCTTATCAAGAATGCCTATGGCAAGGACAGCAGACTGGATGTGCAGGTGAAGAAAAGCGAAATCCTGTATCTGGATGCAAACAAAAAAAGAACCAACAGTTGGTTGCAGGGCCTTGGGCTCCAATTGCCCTCAGATACAACCGACTATGGTTCCATAGGTAGTATATCCTATCCGAACGGATTTGTCAAGATGCAGGGCGTTATGTACGCTGATTTGCTTGGGAATGTAAAACAAGAAGCAGTACGAGAACCGCACCGGGCAGTGACTGTTTCCAGCTCTCTTGCCGGTGCCACAAGTACGGCTTCTGAGGACATTATACCAGTTGCTGATACGGATGCCAATGCCAAATTCAGCCTTCATGAAGTGGATGCGCGGGACGTGAAGCTGAGCGCGATGGAAGAAAGTCACTACGATTACAGCAAGCCTTTTACGCAGCAGATAGACGACTGGATTGACGGGAAGATTCCAAAAAACGATACGCTTTTGGTATGCAAAACGCCAGATGTATTCCAGAAGGTTGGTCTAAGCAATCTGCCTATGACTATCGACCAGACCCATGTGGACTACGCTGTAAACGGGACGAAGAATGCCGACCATCACATGGGGGCGGAGATGTTAAAGCAGTTGCCGGAAATGCTGAAAGACCCCATCGCGATTATCGGATCCGCGACAAGGCCTCATGACAGCGTTGTGGTAATTGTGCAGGGTGCTGTGAATGGACATCAAATGATGGCGGCAGTCGAGGTTGACGGGGCTGGTCGTATGAATGGAGAACCGTTTGATATTAACTTTGTCAGCAGTACGCAGGGCAGAAAGAACGCCGTCACGAAACTGCTGGCAGATGCGGTCCAAAAAGAAAACGCCGGACAAGTCGGCGTATACTACTGGAAAAAGTCAGAGGCTCGTAGCCTGTACGCGCGCTCCGGGGTGCAATTCCCCGGTCCAGCTTTACAGGACGGCCTCATTCACAGTATATTCGACTCAGGTTCTTCTGTCAACAGGAAATTCATGGAGCAGACGGAAACGAGGCAGTTTAAGCGTTGGTTCGGAAAAAGCAAGGTGGTCAACGAGAACGGCAGCCCGAGGGTGGTTTACCATGGCACCAACAGCGATTTCAACGTTTTTAAAAGCCAAGATGGCGCCTTCTGGTTCAGCGAGAATGAGGACTATGCGGAAAGCATGGCGGAGGTACGCAAGGGCAGCCGAATAATCCAAGCCTATTTGAAAATGGAAAGACCGTATACAGCAAAGCTTCCGCCGGGACAGTTTACGGATCCGATCTATGAGCGGCCCTTCATACAAAAGGCAAAAGAGGAAGGCTATGACGGACTGATCCTTTCAAACGACACGGACAGCGAATATGCGGCGGCTACCTTCTATGTGGTATTTGACCCTGCGCAGATCAAGAGCGCGACGGACAATGTGGGGCTGTTTGACACGAAGAATCCTGATATTCGTTACAGCCTGCGCGAAACGGACGAGACCGTGCATGAGGAGCTGGAGACGCTGGGAAAAGCCTTTGCCATGACCCGGGGCCATCGGATCACGGCGGCGGAGGCGGATAAGCTGGCCGGAAGCATCCTTCAAAAAACCAACAGCGCCTATGACCGTGAAACGCTGGCAAAGGAGATCGCGCGGATATACGACTATGCCGAGCGCGCAGACGCACCCTCCATGGAACAGATCGACGACGAGCAGACCGCCCTCATGGCCCGTGTGATGGAAAAGAGCGCAATGCTGGACACGGAGCATGAGGAGGCCGCCAAACCCGTGCGGGAAAAGCTGCGCACGACGGCTATTAGCCTGACGGACGGCATGCAGGCGGAGGCCGCGCGCCTGACGGGCAGCCTGGGCGCGTTCCGGCGCATGCTGCTTGGCCGCGTGCGCCTGAACCAGGCAAACGGCACACGGCTGGACAGCTTATGGACGGAGCTGAGCGACATGGCCCCGCAATGGTTCCCGGCGGACGCGGCGGAGGGCGACATGCCCCGGCTGCTGGCGGAGGCTGTGGACGCCATGAAGCCCGTATACCAGACGGCCCAGGGCTTTGGCGAGGAGGAAGCGGCGCAGTACATGGCCGGCGAATTAAACGGCGCCTACCTGGGCCTGCCGGGCGTCAAGGCGGCGGCAAAGGAACAGGCGAAGCTGGGGATGACCGCCGCCGAATACCGCAGGGCGCATACCGCGTTTGCCGAAAGCAGCCGCACGGAATTTGAGGCGGCGCTGCGCGGCATCGAGGGGGCGCGCAAGCGCAAGGCCCTGACCGAGCGGCAGGCAAGAGAGGCCGCCCTGCGGGAGAAGTACCGCAAATGGCGCGAGCGGGACACGGTCAAGCGCAGGGAGCGGGAAACCCGAAACCGCTATACCCACGGCATTGAGACGGACGCGCGGGCAATGCTCAGGCTGCTGGAAAGCCCGACGGACAAGCGGCGCGTTCACGCGGACATCGCGGATGCGGTGAAGCGCTTTGTGACGGCGCTGGATTTTAGCAAGGGGACAAAAGAACAAGCCGACCTGAAGCGCAGGATCGGCGACCTGGCCGAGGTTATGCGCAGGATGGACGCGGGAGAGTATAACGAGGGCGGCGCAAGCTATGAGCTTCCGCCGGGACTGACGGAAGGCTTGGCCGAGCTGGCGCGCAAGGCCGAAGGGCTTGGCGGCATCGCGGAGATGGGCGAAAACGACCTGCGGGAGCTAAGCAAATGGACGGCGGCGGTGCGGCACGCCATTTCGACGGCGAACGAGCTGCACGACCAGAAGCGGGCGGCAACCGTCGCCCAGGCGGGCGAAGGGACCATTCATGAGCTGGGCGAACGCAAAGCGGCCGCGCAGAGGAAGGGCGTGCTCCGGCTGGCGGACGACCTGCTAAACGCGGGCATGGTGGACGCGGGGCATTTCTTCGAACGGCTTGGGCGCGCGGCGCAGGAGCGCTATCAGGCGCTTCGGGATGGATTTGACAAACAGATACGCCTGATCGGCGAGGCCGGACAATTCATGGAGGACGCCAAGGGAGACATGGATATTTCCAAGCTGAGCGGCAGGCGCGCCAAAACGCAGACGTTTGACGCAGCCGGAGGAGAGCTGACCCTGACCCGCGCGCAGATGATGGAATTATATGTGCTGAGCAGGCGCGGACAGGCAAAGGAGCATTTGTACGCAAACGGCATATTGACGGAAACCGACGGCGCTGATCCCGTGCGTGTGACGGAAAGAGACGTGGCGGCCATCGCGGAAGCATTGACCCCGGAGGAGCGGAGGCTGGCGGACAGAATGCAGCGCTTCCTCTCAAAAAACTGCGGGGCGTGGGGCAACGAGGCCAGCATGGAAATGTACGGTGTGCGCCTGTTTGGGGAAAAGGATTACTGGCCCATCCGCGTGGATAAAAATACCGTGGACACCCGCAACGACAACCCAACGGGCCAGAATGAGAACGGCGGCTTTTACGCCATTAAAAACATGGGCATGACCAAGGCTGTGCAGAAGGGCGCGAGCAATCCCCTGATAGTCGGAGACATTTTCGACACCTTCACGCGGCACGCGGATCAGATGAGCCGGTATGCCGCCTATCTGGTACCGATAACGGACATGATGCGCTGGTACAACTACCGGAGCGGCGAATACGGCGCGAGCGTGAAGCGGAGCGTCGAGCGCGTATTCGGCATCAAGGGCAAGCGGTATATCGAGCAGTTTGTGAAGGACATCAACGGCGCGACCGTTCGGGATTATTCCAGCGGAATCTGGGAAAAAACGAGCCGAAACGCTAAGGTGGCGGCTGTGGGCGCGAACCTGCGCGTGGTTGTGCAGCAGCCGACGGCTTACGCGCGCGCGGCGGCGGAAATGAGCCCGAAATTTCTGGCCGCAGGACTGGTGGGCAAGCCGATGATCAGCGAGGCAAAGCAATACTGCCCTATCGCGCTGTGGAAAAGCTGGGGCTTCTTCGATGTGAATACCGGGCGGAGCATGCGGCAGATGATTGTGGGCGACGCGACCGTAATGGAAAAAGCGCGGGAGGCGGGGACCTGGCTGGCCGGCAAGGCGGACGAGGTGACGTGGGGCTGCCTGTTTAAAGCCTGCCTGGCGGAACAGCAGGCGATGCATCCCGAGCTTGCGCCAAAGAGCGAAGCCCTCTACGTGCTGGCGGGCAAGCGGCTGAGTGAAATTGTGGACAGGACGCAGGTAGTGGACAGCGTATTCCACCGGACGGAACAGATGCGAAGCAAAAACCCCATGGAACAGATGTACACAGCCTTTATGAGCGAGCCCATGAAAACCTACAACATGCTGCGCGGCGCCATCGCGGACTACGCACAGGACAGAAAAAACCCGGTGAGGCGCGCGAAGCTGGCGCGGGCGCTGGGCGCCTACCTGCTCTCAGGCGTGCTGACCAGCGCCGCGGCGGCGGTTGTGGATGCGATGCGGTCCAGCGACGAGGACAAGGACTGGTGGGAAAAGTACATTGCGGCGCTCGCGGGGGATTACAGCAAGGCGGAGGATGCGGGCGATATCATCACGGCCGCGCTGGGCAGCGATCTGAGCGATAACCTGAATCCGCTGGGGCTGATCCCCTACGTGAAGGAGATTTTCAACCTGATTCAGGGCTACGATCCGTCACGGCTGGATATGCAGAGCATTCAGCGAATCACGGACGTCGCGGGTCAAATCGAGAAGATAGCGACAGGCGAAAGCAAGTGGAGCACGTACAAGACGGCGTACCAGGTGGGGAACGCGGTTGGAGGCCTGCTGGGACTTCCCGTGGGCAGCCTGATACGGGACGCGAACGCGATTTACCAGACCGTGACAGGGCGCATGACCCCGACCATGAGCGAGACGGCCAGCATGGAAACGGCGGGAAGGAACCTGTATGCGGCCATCGTCCGCGGCGACATGGAAAAGGCGGCAAGGCTGCGGGAGAGACTGGCCGCGGGCAAGAGCCCGAAAAATCCAAGCGAGATCGACGCGGCAATCGCCAAGCAGCTGACGGAGAACGACGAGCGCATTCCGCAGGCGTGGGAGGCCCGGGCGGCCGGACGCGCGGCGGAGGTGAACCGTTACAAAGCGGAGCTTGTCGGGGAGGGCTTTACAGGAGAAATGGTGGACAAGGCTATCAGCCTGTATGGCTCAGGGCAGGAGGAGAAAAAGGCGAAGGATATGGAAAAGCAGCTGAACGTGAAGCTGTATAAAACCGGGGATATGGTGGAAGCGATACGTTCGGCGGTCGGGATGACCAAAGGGGAAAGCGGCATGGCCGATGTGCGGGCCATCTATTCCGAGCTGGTGGCGGACAGCGAGGCGAAAAACCCGGAAAAGAGCGTGCGCAGCGAGGTACAGAGCGCGCTGAAAGACGATTACCTTGCCATGGAGGCCAAAGGCGACACGCGCGGCATGCAGGCCCTTGCCGGCGTGATGCGCGAGGTACTGGGCACGACGAACGATACCCTGACGGACTGGGTAAAGGAGAAGCACAGCGAGGACCTGCGCGGCGCGGTGGAAGCAGGCAACGCCGCGGCGGCAAAGAATGCAGTAGACCGCTGCCGAAAGGACGGGCGCGACGATTCGGGCATCAAGAGCAGCTTGGGCGGGTTTAAGGAAAAGTATCTGGACGCAATGAAACGCGGCAATACCAGAGCCGCCGGCCAGATAAAGACTATGCTCAAAGGACTGGGCCTGAAGGGAAAGAGCGGAAAGCCGCTGTATACGGACGATACGTTCAGGGAATGGGAAAAGGAGTAACGAAGGAGCGACAAAAAACCGGGGAGAAATGGCCGCCGCGCCCTGCTATGCTGACAGTGTAGCAGGGCGCTTTTGATATGAAAGGGCAAGCCAACTTAGCGGCAGCGACCGGGGCAAGGGCAGGGCCCCTTGGCGCAAGGGAGCGGCACACAAGCAGGAGGGTAATCAAGCGCGGACCGCCGAAGGCGGCACGTGCGCCCTTGCAGGAGGTGGGAAGAAACAATGATTACACGACGGATACAACTGGACGTGTCCAAACCCGGCAGCCAGCTCGCGCTGTACGCCAGGCAGGGAGACGCGCGGGTGTACGACGTGCGCGTGAGCCTGTGCGAGCAAAGCGTGCCCATCAGCATGCCGGGGGACTGGACGGCGGTATTGCGGGCAAGGAAGCCGGACGGAAGGATGCTTTGCGACAAGGCCCTGGTAGAGGACGGAGAAATCCGCGCGTACTTTGGCACACAGGCGTTTACGGCGGCGGGCGTGATGCGGTGCGAGCTGTATGTGTTTGACCAAGCAAACGGACAGGCGCTGTATTCGCCCAGCTTTGACGTATACGTCGAGGCCCCGGCGCTGCCGGACGGCGACATCGAAAGCTCGGACAGCTTCGGCGCGCTGATGACGGCTTTCCAGGCCGTGGACGGTTACGACGCGACCCTGCGCGGGCTGATATCGGACATGGAGCAGGCGAAGGGCGCGGCGCTGGAGGCGGTCGGCGAGGCCACCGCGTCGGCCTCCGGCGCGGCGGAGGCGGGCCGGACGGCATTGGCGGCGGCAGCCGGCGCGGATGTGTCCGCCGCCAAGCTCGACAACATGACCGTTGACGCGACGCCCGTCGCGCCGGGAGGCGCGCCGACGGCAGCCGTCAGCGAGGTGGACGGCCACAAGCATGTGGAGCTGGGCATCCCGGCGGGCGCGACGGGTCCGCAGGGACCGGGCTACACCGTCAAGGGGCGGGCCTACGCCACGGCGGGCGAGCTGGAGGCGGCGGTGCCGTCGCCCGCCGAGGGCGACCAGTACAACGTGGGAGCCGCGCCGCCGTACCACGTGTACCGCTGGACGGGGGACGCCTGGGAGGACCAGGGGCAGGTACAGGGCCAGCCTGGGCGGGACGGCGTATCGCCACAGGCCGGCGTGAGCAAGGAGGGCCGCGCGGCGACCATCACCATCACCGACGCGGACGGCACGACAACCGCGACCGTGACGGACGGTGCGAGCGCCTACGAGCTGGCCGTGGCGCAGGGGTATACGGGGACACTTGACGAGTGGCTGGCGGAGATCCTGCGGGCGGAGGACATCGCCGACAACCTGACGACCGCGGCGGCGGGGAAGGTGCTGGACGCGCGGCAGGGCAAGGCGCTATCCGACGCGCTGGCGTTAAAGCAGGACGAGATCGGGAGCGACAACGCGGCCAGCGTGCGCGCGGCGCTGGGGCTGAAATTGGGCGCGACGCGGGAGGTGCAGCGCAGCACCGC
>DBGEOK010000107.1:0-70590 GCA_048370855.1 Candidatus Limiplasma sp.
GAGTTTGCGCCTCCGGCGCAAACAATCCGACAGTTCTCGTCGGAAAAGATCGCCGAAAGGCGGGCTTTTTCGACGGCCTGATTAAGATGGTTTCTTTGTTTTATTCTTATTTTGCAGCTTCCCATATATTCTTTTGCAAAAGGCGAAGCAAATGAAGTAATATTGAAGTCGGAGAACGTTTCTTTCATCATCAACGCTGAAGAAGCGGTGCAGCCCTTTGGGTTCATATGCTGCGAAAAGCAATCACCCAAATGGTTAATCCAGAGGATAGAGCATATTGGTGATCCATCTACGCATATCTGTACAAAGCATAAGCTTTATGGAATCAAATACTGCAGTAATTGCGGTACTTATCTTACTGATCCAAATACGTATTACAAATCAACAAACGGATTCGGGAAAAGAGTCTAACCAGATACGTTTGAGGAGGATCATGGCCTTCTAAACAGTGGAAGCGGGAACCCTTTTAAAGATTGAAAAGAAGGGTTTCCTTTTTTGTCTCCGTTAATCCCAAGCGGCATGAATACCCGGAGGAAACCAGAGAAATGGCGATCAAAATGGACTACGGAGGCGTAAGCGGCCGCGTTGTCGGGGAAATATGGAACATGAACAAATGAAACGTAGTGAATTGGATCAAAAAACCCCATTCGTAAGCCAAAACAGGAGGCGTGCTCAACATATATCGCTTGCTTCATCCTTCCGCTTCCATCCCGTTCTCCTTATTTTCAATTCCTTTAACTGCGCTCTTGGACACCCCGGAACCCCCTCCCATTGAAAAATAATGCGCAAAGCGCTACAATAGCAGGGCGTGGGTTTATGAGGAACCTTTTGGCATGCCAAAAACCGGCGTTATGCTGGAGAGCGTCAGAATCCTTGTGAAACAGGGCTCGTTCTGGGTCGTTTTCAGCCAAGAGGATGTGCCGGTAGCCACTGCGCGGCAAGCAATTTTGATTATCGGCTGTGCTATCCGAAATTCTTTCATTTATCCTATGCTTTCAGAAAGGATGGTCGCATTCATGCACATCGTGCTCTACGAGCCGGAAATTCCGCAGAACACCGGCAACATCGCCCGTACCTGCGCGGCGACCGGCAGCGTTCTGCATCTGGTCAAGCCGCTTGGCTTTTCGCTGGAGGACCGGTACTTGAAGCGCGCCGGACTCGATTACTGGAAGCTGGTGGAATGCCATGTGCACGAGCGCTTCGAGGAGCTGCTGGAGGCATATCCGGGCGCGCGCATGCACTTTCTTTCCACCAAAGCGCCGCGCGGCTATACGGAGGCGGCCTATGGGCCGGATGATTTTTTGGTCTTTGGGCGCGAAACGCGCGGGCTGCCGGAAAGCCTGCTTTCCAGGGTTTATGATCGCTGCCTTCGCATCCCCATGGTTCCGGGGGCGAGAAGCCTGAACCTGAGCAATTCCGTCGCAATCGTGCTGTACGAGGCGCTGCGCAGCCAGGGCTTTCCGGGCTTGCTTTCCCACGGCGCCCTGACGGGCCGCGCGGACGAGAGCGCCCCGTGGATGGATTGCGTATAAAGGGACGTTAGCTAAGCGTAGAAAGGATGTGGGCGGAATGGACCAGGATACCCAATATTATCAGCGCCCTTCGCGGGACGGGGACGAGCCCATGGAGCTCAACGACGTTCTGGAGCCCTTTGACGCCGGGGAAGCGGACGGCGGCTACGGGGAAGCGCCTGACGACGGCCTTTACGATGAATATGACGATTACTCGGACGAGCATGAGGCGATGGATATATCGAGCCGCTTTCAGGTCGCCATGGGCGTTTTTGACACGATCAGCATTTTGATCGGCGTGCTGGTGGTGCTGGTTCTCGTGGCTATGCTGGTCAGCCTGTTCAATTGGCTCCGGGCGGATATCCTGCATTCGATGGTGCTTCTGCAAAGCGGCTTGCAATAATCACGGGAGGCGGCGCGCATGCGTATTTCATGGGAGCGACTGGCGCAAGATATACAGGACTGCCAGGCTTGCGGGCTGGCAAGCGGATGCACGCGAAAGGTGCCCGGCCAGGGCGACCCGCGCGCGCCGCTCATGCTCATCGGCGAAGGGCCCGGCGAACAGGAGGACCAAACCGGCCTTGCCTTCGTGGGGCCGGCCGGGCAGTTGTTAACCAGGATGCTGGCCGCCATTCAGCTTCCCCGCGAGCGCGTGTTTATCTGCAACGTCGTGAAATGCCGTCCGCCGCGAAACCGCCGGCCCGAGCCGGAGGAGATGGCGGCGTGCCTGCCGCATTTAAGGGCGCAGACGGCCCTTGTGCGGCCGCGCGTCATCCTGCTGCTGGGCGCGACGGCGGTGGCCGCGGTGCTGGGGCCCGAGTACCGCGTCACACGCTGCCATGGGCAGTGGGTGAGCCGCGCGGGCTGCGAGATTACCGCCACGTACCATCCTTCCGCCCTTCTTCGGGACGAGAGCAAGAAGCGGGACGCCTGGCGGGATCTCAAGCTGGTCAGGCAAAGGCTGGCAGGGCTGGGGCTGTACCCCGATCTGCTCAAGGAGGATGACTGATGGAACCCATCGTGCGCTTTCGCCAGGAATGCACCGCCTTTTTCGACGCCCTCAGCGCGGGCAATCAAAAGCCGATTGTATTTGGGGACGGCCCGGCCAGCGACCCCGTGCTCATGCTGATCGGCGAGGCGCCGGGCGAGCAGGAGGCGCTGCAGGGCAAGCCCTTTGTGGGCAAGGCCGGAAAAAACCTGGACGAGTTCCTGCAAGCGCTCGGGCTCCGGCGCGGCGATATTTACGTGACAAACGTTGTGAAAACGCGGCCTACAAAGCTAAGCGCGGCGGGCCGCGTGGTGAACCGTCCCCCCTCGCGGGAGGAGAAGGCGCTGTTTACGCCATGGCTGATGCGGGAGATCGCCCTTGTGCGGCCGCAGGCCCTGGTTACGCTGGGAAACGTCGCCTTGCGCGCGTTTGGCAACGATTCGGTTGGCGGCGCGCACGGCTGCTGGAAGCGCGCCGTCGTCGCCCCGCCCAACGGCGCGGCCTTTACCTTGCCGCTGTTTTCGCTGTATCATCCGGCGGCGGTCATCTACAACCCATCTCTTCAGGCCGTCTACCGCCGCGACCTGGAGGAGCTGCGGCGTTCGCTCAGCGTGAAGACGAGCGCCGCGGATGACAGTTGAATGCGAAATATGCATGATGGGGCGCGCGGCGCATGACAAAACGCGGCGCGTGTGCTATGATACCCTTACAGGCGCCGGCGGGATACCGGGCCGGGCTTATGGGAGGTTATGTGCATGTGGGAATTGATTGTGGCAAACTTACCAATTTTATTATGCTTTCTGCTGGGCATGGGGCTTCTGATCGTGGAGGTGTTTATGCCGGGCTTCGGGCTGCCGGGCATCTCCGGCATTATCCTGGAGGTGGCCGCCATTGTGCTGACGTACCTGTGGCACGGCGGGCTGGCGGCGCTGGGCGTCACGCTCATCATTCTGGCCGTCGTCGCCATTGTGATTTCGCTTGCCCTTCGCTCGGTCAATAAGGGCAAGCTCTCCAAATCGCCGATTATCCTCAACAGCTCGGAAACCGCTTCCGGCGGCTACAACGCCACGCAGGACATGGAGGTGTTCCTGGGCAGGGAGGGCGTCACCACCACGGTGCTCCGCCCGTCCGGAATGGCGGAGTTTGACGGCGTAAAGCTGAACGTGGTCGCCGACGGCGAGTATATCCCCAAGGATGTCCACGTCCGGGTAGACCATGTGGAGGGCGCGCGCGTTGTCGTTAAAAAGCTGCGCACGGCGGATAAAACCCCGTCGCAAGTTTGATGAAATAGGAGGAATCATTCGATGTCGAACCTGTTCATGCTCCTGTCCTCTTTGGGGTTTAACCAGATGTCCGCCGAGCCCAACTATTCCAGCATCCTTTGGATTGTAGTGGCGATTGTGGTGGCGCTGATCCTGGTTATCATCCTGCTGCGCTTTGTTCCGGTGGGCCTGTGGATTACCTCGCTGGCCGCGGGCGTCCATATCAGCATCGGCTCGCTGGTCGGCATGCGGCTGCGCCGCATCCAGCCCAAGCGCCTGGTGGAACCGCTGATTAAGGCGCGAAAGGCCGGCCTTGACGTAACCCTTTCCAAGCTGGAGACGCACTACCTGGCGGGCGGCAATGTGGACCGCGTCATCAACGCGCTGATCGCCGCGCAGCGCTCCAATATTGAAATGCCCTTCGAGAAGGCGTCGGCTATCGACCTGGCCGGCCGCGACGTGCTTCAGGCCGTTCAGATGAGCGTTACCCCTAAGGTGATCGAGACGCCGGTGGTGGCCGCCATCGCCAAGGACGGCATCGAGCTTCGCGCCAAGGCGCGCGTGACCGTTCGCACCAACATCGAGCGCCTGGTCGGCGGCGCGGGAGAGGAAACCATCATCGCGCGCGTCGGCGAGGGTATCGTTACCACCGTCGGCTCCAGCGAAACGCATAAGCAGGTGCTGGAGAACCCGGACCTCATCAGCCAGACGGTGCTGAATAAGGGCCTGGACGCCGGTACCGCGTATGAAATTCTCTCCATCGACATTGCGGATGTGGATGTTGGGCGCAACGTCGGCGCTCAGCTTCAGATGGACCAGGCGGAGGCGGACCGCCGCATCGCCCAGGCGCGGGCGGAGGAACGCCGCGCGATGGCCGTCGCCCACGAGCAGGAGATGAAGGCGGCGGTGCAGGAGATGCGCGCCCGCGTTGTGGAGGCCGAGGCCGAGGTGCCCAAGGCCATGGCCGCCGCGCTGCGCGAGGGAAAGCTTGGCGTGATGGACTACTACCAGATGCAAAACGTGGTGGCGGATACCAATATGCGCGACGGCATCGCCAAGGCGAGCGCCCCCGCGAGCACCCCTGGTGATATCAAGAAGTAATCGCTCCCGGAGCCGCCAGGCGGCGGCTCCGGCTTCCGCACCCGGGAGGTGATCGCTTGGAAGGAATTATCATCCTGTTCATTCTGGTGTGGGTGTTTCAAATGGTCAAAAAGGCCGCGGATAAGCAAAAGCAAGGCGAGGCGTCCGGCGCTGCCGCCGGTTCTCAAAGGCAGCCGGAAAAGCCCGCTGTTGCTCGCCCCGTGCGGCGGGAGGCTCCCCAAGGGCCGATCCGGCAGGGCCGCTCCCGGGAGGGAGGCGGTTCCCTGGAGGGAACGGGAACGCTGGGAAGTCTACACGACGGGCTTGCCGGGTATAAGCCCTTGACGCACCGTATGGAGGAAACCGGAGGCCGAAGCGAGTATATCGGCAGCCTGGGCGTAGCCTCTGAGGAAGGCATGGATTTGTGCGACCCATCGCTGGAGCACGGCCGTTCCGTCGGGCCCGCCTCTGGCGGCGTCCATGAGGGCGGGCCTGACGACGCGCCCTTGGTGGATCTTCACGCCCGCGCAATGATGCAAGGCATCGTGATGAGTGAAATTCTCACGCGGCCGTCGCAGAGAAAATGGGGGAGACGCTGAGGATGGAAAAACTGCGCGTGCTCATCGCGGACGACGACGCCGGCATGCGGAGCGTAATGCGAAAGATGATCGGTAGGGTTGATGGCTACGAGCTGGCGGCGGAGGCGGCGGACGGGAAAACCGCCCTCCGGCTGGTGGAGGCGATTAAGCCCCACGTGGTTTTTCTGGACGTGGAAATGCCGGAGATGACGGGCGTGGAATGCGCCCATGCCATCCAGGACATGGACCCGTCCATCATCATTATCTTTGCCACGGCGCACGACGCGTATATGGGCGATGCGTTCGAGGTATACGCCTTTGATTACCTGGTGAAGCCCTTTAAGGTGGACCGCGTTGTGAAGACGCTGGAGCGCGCCCGCGACCGGCTTCTGCTTCGGGATGTCAAGCCCTTGGAAACGCCCGTGAAGGGAGCGGTCAGAAAAGCGGTGGATGGGCGGCTGATGCTGCGGCACCGGGAAGGCGTCAGCTTTATCGACCTGAAGGATATTTTGCTGGTTCAGCGGGAGGATCGCGCGACGGTGCTCTATACGGTGGGCGACGGTCGCTATGTGACCGGGGATTCGCTCGGCGAAATGGAGGAGCGGCTGAACAGCGACGCCTTCTTCCGCTGCCACAAAAGCTATATCATCAATTTGAACGAAATTAAGGATATTACGCCTTATGGCCGCTGGACCTACGTGGTGCGCCTGGAGGGTACCAAGCATGACGCCCTGATTACCCATGAAAAATACGAGGAGCTGGAGCGAATGTTTCGGTAACGCCGCATGGGCGCGGTTTGGCCCGACGGCCAGACCTTGAGAGTCACGACCCAAAGCGCCGCGCAATACGCGGAACGCTTTTGCTGGGAAGAGGGAACGCGGTCAAGCAGATTCTGCCGCGCTCCCTCTTTTGCGCATGCCAATAGCCGCGCCGCTTTGCAACGGGCTGAGCCGATCCGCGGCGGCTTCTATCCTGGCGGGGGCGTCATGGCGGTCCTTCTCCAGCCGGCGGCAGCTCTCCCGGCGGTTGTTCGCCGTTTACCCCTCCCGCAAGCCGGTAAGGCCGGAAATTCCGAGGATCAGCGAACTGTTTCCACGCTCCCGAAATTGTGGTAGAATACGGGGAAAGGAACAATGAACAGAAAGCTGTGGAGGAAAACATGAAAATCGTGGAGGTAACAGAAAGAACCCCGTTGTTGATACGGCAACTGGTAGAAATATGGAAAACGTCTGTGAAATCAACGCATCTGTTTTTATCAGACAACGAAATAGAGAGCATCCAGAAATATGTTCCGCAGGCGTTGCAGGAGATCCCTCATTTGATTGTTTTGAAAGCCCAATTTCCGATTGCTTTTATGGGGATTGACGGGCAAAAACTTGAAATGCTGTTTGTTTCGGACGCGGAAAGAGGGAAGGGTTTGGGGAAAACGTTGATTCAATACGGAATGGAAACCTATTCCATCCATGAATTGGCAGTCAATGAACAGAATCCGCTTGCAAAAGGCTTTTATGAGCACATGGGCTTTCAGGTCTATCGAAGAACGGATCACGACGAGCAGGGAAACCCCTATCCGCTTCTATACATGAAACGGCCGACGACCGGGCAGCCGGCAGAAAAAGATCAGCCGGGCGGGTAAGACGGAATTGCCGGACGAAACGGAATCCCGGCTCAAATTTGCAGGGAGATGGCAGAATGAATATCGGCATCTTAGGATTAGGCGTTATCGGAACGACGTATGGCTTCATTTTTCAACAATCCGGCCATAATGTGGAGCATTTGGTTCGGAATCAGAAAACGGATTCCTTGCCCGCGCAATTGTCCGTTCACCTGCTGGACGGAAGATACAACCAAAGGGGCGAGGAAAAAGACGATACCTATGAGGTCGCGTATGCGCGTCCGGATACAAACTATGATTTGATCGTCGTCAGCGTAGCAAGCGGCGCGCTTCAAGGCGCTATGGATACGATATCGGAAAACCGGCTGGGCGGAACGATTCTCCTGTTCTGTAATTTTTGGAATACCCGTGCTGAAATTGATTTCATCATGGGCGCCCGTCCGTATATCATAGGGTTTCCCACGGCGGGCGGGCATCTGGAAAATCAGAGGCTACACGGCGCTCTGTTTGACCATATCATGCTGGAGAGCCGGGAAAAAGCCATTATTCCCAACTATGGCGATTTGTTGGCGTTGTTGGAGTCCGCGGATTTGAAAGCGGAAATTCCATATGATATGGCGGAATGGATATGGCTTCATATGGCGATCAACGCCGGCGTAACCTCTACCGCCGCTAAAGACGGCGATCTCAGCGATCCCCGCCGGCTTGCGCTGAATTTGATGGCTGACGCCTATGCCCTTGCGGAAGCCGTTCGCACGATTCGAGAGACGGTCAAGGTGGTTTCCGCCAGAGGCGTGGATTTACATCGATATCGGAATGAAATCCTTCCTTATCGGATTCCTGCGCGCCTTGCCGGCGCGATGATGAAAAGGATGTTTGCAAGCAATGAATTGACCAGCCGTATTATGACGTTGCACAGCGACGTTCGGGACATATTGTACGGGTGCGAATGCGTTTGCCGGACGGCCCGGGAGAAGCATGTGGATGCGCCGCGATATTTCCGAAAAATGGATCATATTTTGGCGGTTAGCCAGGCGGCTCGATAGCGGTAAACCGGAATGGGCGCGCCTTTGGCGGATGGGGCGCGGACTGCGGCGCTAAGAGCGAAAGACGGCAGAGGGTTTCGTTCCGCATCCAAGAAAAAGAGGTTCCTATGGGCAACGCCCTTGGGGGGCGGAGCCGCCCAGCATTCCTAAGCGCTCCCGCTCCCATCCAGCGCCTGTAAGGAAAATCCGATTACGGAAGGTCGCCCTCCTCCGTCTTCTCGTCCTTTCGCATGCGCCGCTTCCATGCCAGGCATCCGGTCAGCGCTTTTTTCAACTGCTCCATGGAAATCGGCTTGGCAAGGTGCCCGTTCATACCGGCCAGCCTCGCCCGACGCGCGTCCTCGGCAAAGGCGTCGGCGGTCATGGCGATAATGGGCAGCTCGTCGATCCGCTCCATCCCACAGGAACGGATTTCCCTGGTGGCGTCGTAACCGTTGAGAACGGGCATTTGCACGTCCATAAAAACCAAATCGTAGAAAAACGGGGGACGCCCGCACACGGCTTCCACCGCCTGCCGCCCATCCTCGACGGCCTCTACCCGGGCGCCCAGCAGCTCCAGCATTTCGGTGGCGATTTGTCGGTTCAGCTCGTTATCCTCTACCAGCAAAACGCGCAGCTCTGAAAAGGAAGCGTCCGCTTGCGGACTTTCCTCCTCCGCAAGGGGCGCCGCGACGTCCTGTCTGGCCAGGCAGAGGGTCACGGTAAAGCGCGAGCCCTTCCCATACTCGCTCTCCACCTGAATATCCCCGTTCATCATGGCGACAAGGTTTTTCACAATGGTCATGCCCAGCCCTGTGCCGGCGATCTTGCTGGTGCGGCTGTCGTCGACGCGGCTGAACGGCTCGAAAATGTGGGTAAGGTACTCCGGCTTCATGCCGATTCCCGTATCGGCTATTGTAAACCGGTAAGCGCCGGCGACGCGTTCCTCTTTTTTGTCGTCCTCGATCGACAGGACGATTTTTCCTCCGGGCCCCGTATACTTGGAGGCGTTTTCCAGGATGTTGACCAGCACCTGCTTCAGACGCCTTTCATCCCCGAGCACCTGCGTGTGAAGTCCGGCGTCAAGCCGAACCGTCAACGCCTGCTCTTTGGCTTCCATGGAGAGCCGAACCAGCTCCACAGCGTCCCGCACAAGGTCCCGCAGGTCAAACTCCGCCTCCTCCAGCTCCACCGCACCGCTTTCAATTTTGCTGACATCCAGCACATCGTTAATCAGGCCAAGCAAATGCGCGCCGGAACCGGCAATTTTCTGAAGATAGTCGCGCATCTTTTCCAGATCCCCAATGTGCAGCCTCGCAAGCTCCGTCATGCCGACAATCGCGTTCATTGGGGTTCGGATATCGTGGCTCATCCTGGAGAGAAAATCGCTCTTGGCCTGGCTGGCCCGCTCGGCCTTTTCCAGGGCTTCCTCCAGCAGCAGCTTGGCGCGGCGCTCCTTTTCCAGGGCTTCTTCCTCCATGCGGCGCTCGTCGTCAATGTTTCGGGATAAGGTGATCTCAATCAGGTCGTCGGTATAGGGACTGTCCACGCATACCACCTGGGTGAAGTTCCAGTGGTACACGCCGTCCTCGCCCAGGTGGGGCACCTTCATCGTTACGATGCGCTCCCCATGGGTAAAGGCGTCCGTCAGGGAGCGGCGTGAAAACTTTCCCCAAAACGCTTCCCGGTAGTCGGGATGCACCGTGGCAAGCTCGCGCTCGATGAGCTCGTCAAAACGCCCGCTGTCGCCCGGCTTTTTGACGGGGAAACGCTCGTATTCCAGCATATGGTAGGTGTTCTGGGATAGGTTTACCGATATGAGCATCTGGTAGGCAGAGCGCGCGGCAATCGCAAGCTGGCTGATTTCCACGTTTCGCCGCTGCTCCTGCAGGTATTCCTCGTGTACGTCGCGGAACACCAGCACACACCAGCACTCCTCCTGACCAAGCTGCTCGATTCTGGCGGCGGTAAACTCTACCATATGGTAGACGCCGCTGCCCGTCAGCCGCCTAAGCCGCCTGGAAATCTGCTTTTTTCCCTCTCCAAACAGGCGCAGCATCGCTTCGCGGGAGAACGCGTCGGTAAAGGCCTTCACATCGTCCGGATGAAGCGCCTTTTGGGCGTATTTCAGGTTTTCAGTCCCAAAATTGCCCCGCTCCGGGATATTGGTCCACACCTCGTCCTTTTGACAATTCACGTAATAATCCGCCGTCAGGTTGGCGATAATGCATTCGTCAAACACCGTTACAAGGCTCTGCGCATACATCCGCTCGATATTTTGAAGCCCTTGCTCCTCCTCAAAGTTCAGGCGGTGCGGTGTCGCGGTTACAACGACGGCGGGGACGCGTCCGTCCCAGAGAATGCGGCTGGCGATTATGTCGACCGTCGCTTTCAGCAGGGGATCATAGCAAACGATATGGCTGGACCGCCCCTCCCCGAGCGCGTCCAGCGGGCAGTTGGCGCATAGCTCCGGCCATACCTCGTCGCATTTTATCCCCAGGGCCGCCTTTCCGCGCCCGGTATCCCGGCAACGCTTGTTAAAATATAGCAGCCGGTGCGTCGCTTCCTCGATGACATAGACGCTGGTTTCTGTCAGCGCGTCAAGCAGGTTGGACAGATTGCTTTCATACATGAAGTCCCTCTCCTCGTCTGGGCTTAGATAAGCCTTTCCATGACGCCTTCCCCATTTCGCGCGCCAGGGAAAAGGTTATGACCATTATACACGTAATCAGGCAAAATAGGAATAGCCCGCGCGCTCAAAGCGTTCCCGTCCGGAACCGCTCGATTAGTTCAAAGGCAATGCTGGCTGAACGGGAGCGCGGCTCCAGCTCGGCGCGCGAAAACCACCGGGCGTCGGCCAGCTCGCTGCGCTGAAGCACAATCGGCTGGCCCTCCTCCGCCTCGGCGCGGAAGGCAAACATCAGCGAACCGCTGATTCCCCAAGGCTGGTCCGCGATGTAGCTCAGCGACCCGAGCGTCAGGCCCACCTCCTCGCGCACCTCGCGCCGCACGGCGTGCTCCAGCGTTTCGCCCACCTCCACATAGCCCGCCACAAGCCCGTAATGCGCAAAAAGCCCGCGCGCGTTTTTCGCCAGGAGGATGCGCTCGCCGCATGTTACGGCGACAATGACGGCAGGGGCAATGGACGGATAGAGCGTCTGTCCGCATGCGCCGCAGCGAAGGGCGCGCTCCTCCCCGTCGGGAAGCATGGGCTGGCCGCAGCGCCCGCAAAAACGGTTGCGGCCGTACCAGCTCCATAGGTGGAACGCGGCCGTCAGCACGCCTCCGGAAACCTCGTCCATCCCGTGGAACACGCCGATAGGGTAATAGCGGAGCCTTCCGCGCTCGCGCGCCTCCCCAGCCCCAAACGGCGGAAGCGTAAACAAAGGGGAACCGTTGGCGTGCGCCAGCTCAAAGGGGCGGGTTCCCTTCGGCAGCAGGGGCTTAACCTGCGAATAGGCGGGCAGGACGGGCGTTCCGTCCGCGGCGTCCAGCAGGACCTCCTCGCCGCGAAAGCATAGAAAAACGCTGCTGGCGTCTGGGCTTTCATGCTTTGGCTGAACCGATATGTCCGCATTTTCCAAAATCATGCGTGCGGCACCCCCTTGCTGTCCGGCATATGGTTTCATCTTATCGCTTTTTGCCCGGTTGTCAATACAACGGCGCTTGGGAGGCTGCCGCCGCTTGACCGGCTATGCCGCTCAGCCCCACGCGGGGAGGCCCGCCGGCAAAAAAGCCTTGCGCGGCGGACATCTGCTCGCAAACCCCGATGGGATTTTCTGCCCGTTTTCCAGCCGGCGTTTTCAATTCCCCTCGGTGCGGAGCCGCGCCTTCAGGAGAAGCGTCTTGTCTTTCCTTGCCGCTTGTGATATGCTAAAAGCCAGGAAAGATACAAAAGAGGTGAGCGCGGCATGAGGCGAATGGCCCGGAAATGGAAAAATTCGCTGCCATGGGCCTTGTTGTGTTGCCTGATCCTGACGGCGGCCATGGCGGTCTATACCTGCTGCTATGAACAGGATCGCTACCGCGCTACCTATTCCTTTTTTGCGCTTCCGGCGCAAACCTATGGCGACAGCTCCGCCCTGGAGCTTTCGCGCATGCTGGCGCGCGACTGCCAGGCCATGGCCGCCACGGAGGGCTTTCGCGCCGCGGTACAGGCGCGTTGTGAAACCGACGGACGGTGCCGCTTGAACGTGCGGGGCGTGGAGGGCGCGCATGTTCTGGAGGTTGAGGCCGTGGGCTACGAACCTGAAATGGTTTGGCGGCTTGCCAACACGGCGGGAAGGGAGCTGCTTGGGCGCGTCCGGAGCGAGCTGCATGCCGCGGAGGCCGCGGAGCTTGAGCCCGCGTCTCTGCCGGAGGCTTCGTTTGCGCCCGTGCGGACGCGCAAGATCCTTTGGATGCTGCTGGGATCGTTCGCGGCATGCTCGCTGCTGGGGTGCGCCTTCGGGTCCGCGCGGCAGCCGGTTCGCGCCGGACGCGGGATCGATACGCCGTTGCCGTTGTACGGCCTTGTGAGCGATTACCGGGCGGACTTGCGCCGTTTTCTTCTGAAAAGAAAAAAGCCGGGGCAGGCGGGGACGCTTTCCCGGTACGTCAATCGTTTGGTGAAGGAGGATATCCGCGCGCTGGCTCTGGCGCTCCGCACGGAGGACGCGCGCTTTCCCGTGCGCTCGCTGACTGTGACGTCCCTTCGCGCGGACGAGGGAAAGGACTCCTTTACCGTGCTCCTGGCCAGCGAGCTGGCGCAGCAGGGCTTCCGCGTGCTGGTGGCGGAGCTGGACGGCCATTCGCCGCGCCTGGGCGAGCTGCTGGGCGTAACCGCGCGCGCCGACATATACGACTATCTCAACGAGGCTGTCTCGCTGCGTGAAATCATCCTGGACACGCCGGTTCAGGGGCTTTCGTTCATCGGCCTCACCCATGGGCCGGATACGGTTGTCAGCGAGGCCGCGTCGGATCAGTTCGCGCGCTTCCTGCGCAGCGCTTCGCAAAACCACGATTTTATGCTCGTGTCCGCTCCGCCCGCGCTGCCGTTTATAGACGCCGCGATGCTTGGCGCGGTGACAGACGCGGTGCTTCTGCTGGCGGAGGACGGGCGGTATGACGCCCAGGAGCTGGCGCTCGCGTCAGGAGAGATGTCGCGCCTGGCAAGGCGGCTGCTGGGGATCGTGCTTGTCCGCGTGCCGTCGTGGCGCGGACGGCCGCACGGCGGCCCGGACGGCGATTTGGCAAAAGGGCTGAAAGGCTGTTAGTCTGGCCCTGACAATAAAGGAGGAAGCAAACGATGGATTTGCTGCGGACCATCCTGATTTATTTGGCTATGGTGTATGTTTCCTCGGTGCAAAACGCGCCGGACCCCTCGACCCTGCCGGAGCTCAACGCGCCGACGGATACGCCTTACGTGGAGTCGACCGCTACGCCCGCCCCCTCATCCACCCCCAAGCCCACCCCCGTGCCGACCATCGATATCACGCCGAACCCCGAGTATAAAACCATACAGTCCGGGGACAACGGCGACGCCGTGCGCGATTTGCAGCAGAAGCTGGCGGAATTTGGCTACTATGAGGGAGAGATCGACGGGCGTTTCGGCAATCAGACGCGCCGCGCGGTAGAGCGGTTCCAGTACCGGCACGGCCTGAGCGCGGACGGTATCGCCGGCAAGCGCACGCTGACCGTGCTGTACGAAAGTGATGAAATCCGCCCGGCGTCTTCCGAGGCCACGCCCGCCCCTTCGCCCGCCGCGTCCACGGGCCTCCGGCCCGCCGCCTCCACCGGGGCGCCGGCTACGGCTACCCCCTCGCCGACGTTCGCTCCCACAGAGCCGGCTTCTTCGGCGGCAGGCGGCGAAACCGTCCGGCCGTCACAGACGCCGGCGTCCTCCGCGTCCGCGACCCAAGGAGCCGGAACCGCCGCGCCCGGCGCAACGCCCGAACCGGCCTTTGCCCGGATGGAGGGATATACGGTCTGGCTGTCCGGCGGTGCGGGGCCGATTGCGGCCGATCGGGAAGACGGCGGGGAGGAGGGCGGTTTCCTTGCGCCCTACGCCTGTGGGGAGGATTTGTACGTGCCCCTTCTTCGCGTGCTGGAGGAGGCGGGCGTCAACATCATCTCGACATCCTCCCTGGAAATGGACGAGTATGCGTTTGCGCTGGGGGACAAGGTGTATCGCATCGCCCATTCCGAAAACCAGGCCGGCGAGCCGGTCGGCCTCAGCGCCGATCTGAACGGGTCGCCCCAGGCCCTGCCCGCCACGGAGCTGTACAGGGTGGACGGGACGCTCTACCTGCCCGCTGAAAGCGCGGAAGCGTTGCTTGGCATCCGCTTTGAATTGGACGAGGCCCAAAAGCGCGTCGTTGCGGTGCTGCCTGCCGCGGAGGCAGAATGAGGACCCGGCCCTGCCGCCGCGTCCTGTGCTCTTAATCACCAAGCGCGCATGGAGAAACAGCTATGCAACCTTTATCAAATCCCTATGGCTGCTATGATCTGCTGGATGCCGGCGTGGCGGTCTGCCGCGCGTGGAATGGAAAAGCGGATATCCTGTACGTAAACCCCGCCATGCGCGCCGCCTTCCGGCCCGAGGAGCTGGCGCGGGCATATGAAGACGGCCCGGAGTTTCTGATCGATGAAAACGATCGGGAGGATGCCGTGCGCGAGGCCAAGGCTGCCCTCGCGCGCCGCGAATCCTTTTCGCTGGATTGCCGCCTGGGCCGGCGGTACGGGCTGACGCGGAGGTATAAGCTCGCCGTGTCCGTGCGGCCGGAGGGTGACGGCGCGTTGCGCCTGTATGCATGCGCCGTTCCCATCGAAACGCCCGAGGACCTGGAGCGCCGCCGCGGCGTTGAACGCCTCAAGGAAGCCCTGGAAACCATGGCGGGCGGGCTTGCGATCATGCGGCAGCATCCTGACGGTTCCGTAGAGGTGGAGTATATCAACCAAGGGCTGGCGGATATGATGCACGCCACGCGCGGGGAAATGCTGGCGCTCTATGGGCGGGACGCCTACGCGGGCGTCCATCCCGACGACAGGGAAAAGGTGCGCGCGGCGGAGCAAAGAATGCTGGAATGCGGTCGGGGAACGGCGGACTATCGGCTCAAAAACGCCGCCGGCCAATACTTTTGGGTCAACAGCACCATGCGGATGCTGCCCCGGGAGGGCGGAGGCAAGACCATCTTTGCCTCCTATGCCAACATCGACGCGTTTATGGAGCTTCAGGCAAAGCTTTCACTCGCGCAGAAGCGCTATGAATACGCCTGGGAAACATCCTCCAGCGACCGCTGGGAATACGATATCGACCAGGATCTGCTCATTTTCAGCCCCTCGTTTTTAGAGCGGGCCAAGCGCCTGCTTCCAGGCGTCATGACCGGCGGGACTGTTAGCGTGGAGAAGCTGCTGAGCTCCGGCGCGGTGGAGCCGGAATCGCGCGGGGCCTACCGAGAGCTGCATCAGAAGCTGCGGGCGGGCGCGTCCTTTGCCGAGGACGTGATCTGCTGCAGGGACCCGGACGGCGGCGTCCGGTATTATCATATTCAGTACAGCGCCATGCCCATCCAGAGCGGGGCGCGCATCGCCATGGCGGTCTCCCGCGACGTAACCGGTCAAAAAAAGCTGGAGAAGCAATACGCGGATCTGCTCGCCCTCCGGGAGCGTGACCAGGGTTCGCAGAACTTCCTGCTGAACCTGACGCGGGACAGGTGCGCCCTGGTACGGGATGAGAACGGGCAAGAGATTTCCGGGCTGACGGACGGCGGCGTCGACGCGTTTTTTCTGCGGACGGAAGACTTTCTGGTCGGCGAGGAAAGCCGGGAGAGGCATCGGGCCCTCTGCCGCAGGGATCGGCTGCTGGAGCTTTACCGGGATGGAAAGACGGAGCAGGCGCTTTTGCTCAAGGTGACGGACCCCCGGCGCGGCAGGCCGCGCTGGATCAGCTACCGGCTTGTTTTGGTCAGCAACCCGTCCACGGGCGACGTCATGGCCTTTGGCTCCGGCCTGGACGTGACGGAGCAGCAGCTTAACAACGAGCTGCTGGCCAAGGCGGCCTACCAGAATTTTGACTTTGTCGCCCTGGTGGATCTGGCGGACGATACCTACCGAATGGTAGGAGCCAATAACGCGCTCGAGCACCTGATTCCGCCCTCGGGCCGGTACAGCGAATGCTGCCGCCGTGTGACGGACAGCATTGTGGACCGCTCCGACCGCGATAAAAACCATGCCATGCTCCAAATTCAGCATATTCGGGAGCATCTGGAAAAAGAGGAGCTGCTCTCCTTCAGCTTCAGCCACAAGGATGCGCGGGGAACGGCGCATGTGGCCAAAATCCAGGCATATTATGTGGACAGGGACCTTCAAACCGTGTGCGTATGCCGCACGGACGTAACGGACGCCGTGCGCACGCAGCAGCGGCAGAAGGAGGAGCTTGCCTCCGCGCTAGAGGCGGCAAAGCAGGCCAGCGCCGCCAAGTCGGATTTTCTAAGCCGCATGAGCCATGAGATCCGCACGCCGCTCAACGCGATCCTGGGCCTTTCCTTTTTGGGCCGGGACGCGGCGGATGTTGAGCAGGCGGCGCTGTACTTTGCTAAAATTCATGCGTCGGGAGAATTTCTGCTCGGCATTATCAACGATATCCTGGATATGAGCCGCATCGAGAGCGGCAAGCTGGAGCTGCACGCAAGCCGCGAGCGCCGCCCGGAGGTGCTCCAATCCGTCCTGGAAATGGTCTCCGTTCCCGCCAGGGAAAAGAATATCACCCTTGCGGCGGACTTTACCCGAACCTATACCGAGTGGGTGGTCATGGACCGGCTGCGGTTTGAGCAGATTCAGGTCAACCTGCTGAACAACGCCATTAAGTTTTCCGAGCCGGGCGGGCGGGTGGAATGGACGGTTTCGGAAACGCCTGTGGACGCGGCTCGCGCGCGCATGGAGTGCCGGGTGCGCGACCATGGCGTGGGCATGAGCGAGGCGTTTCAGCAAAGGCTTTTTCAACCCTTCGAGCAGGAATACAGCCGCTTCAGCGACGGGCGGGCGGGGACCGGCCTGGGCCTGAGCATCGTCAAAAGCATCGTGGACAAGCTGGGGGGCAGCATCTCCGTGTCCAGCCAACCGGGCGCGGGAAGCGAGTTTGTGGTGGCGTTTGAACTGGAGGTCTGCCCTCCGCCGGAGACGGAGCGCGGGGCGAAAGAGGACGGGCCTTCTCTTCGGCGGCTGAAGGGCATGCGCGTGCTGGTGGCGGAGGATAACGAAACGAACGCAAAAATTACGCGGCTGATCCTGGAGCGCGTGGGCGTGGAGGTTATCGGCGCGCGGGACGGCCGCGAGGCGGTCGAGGCGTTTCAAGCGCAGGAGCGCGGCGCGGTTTCCGCCATCCTGATGGATGTGCGCATGCCCGTCATGGACGGCCTGGAGGCCGCGCGGGCCATTCGCGCCCTTGACAGGCCGGACGCCGCCCGCGTGCCGATTATCGCCATGACGGCGGACGCCTTTGCCAATGATAGGCTGCAAACCCGCGAGGCGGGTATGGACGCTCATCTCTCCAAGCCGGTGGAACCCCAGGCGATTTACGACGCGCTGGAGGCTCTGGCCGCTCCCGCGGCGCCTCCCGAGGGCGCCGCGGGGAGGGCCTTTCATCCGTAAATGCCACGAATTGCTGTTGAGAAAGCCTTGACAGCCTCCTCTTTGGGTTTATAATAGGGGATAGCGCCAAGCGCTGAGAATCTTGCTTTCATGCGGATGCAGGAGAATGAGGAGGACGAAAATGAAAATACAAATGAATTTATCCCAAAACCTCAAAGCAAAGCCCACCGATGAAAGCAAGCTTGGATTTGGACATGTTTTTACCGACCACATGCTGATGATCGACTATACCGAGGGGCAGGGCTGGCACGACGCGCGCGTGGTTCCCTACGGCAACCTGTCGCTGGACCCTGCCTGCCAGGTGCTTCATTACGGCCAGGAGATTTTCGAGGGCCTGAAATGCTATCGGACGCCCGAGGGGGCGTTCAACCTGTTTCGGCCTCAGGCAAACTTCGAGCGGATGAACCGCTCGGCGGAGCGCATGGGCATGGCGAAGCTACCCGTAGAGGACGCGATGGACGGGCTGATGGCGCTGCTTTCCGTGGATAAGGAATGGACGCCGCGCCGGGAGGGCGCCTCGCTCTATATCCGTCCCACGATGATTGCGCTGGACGCGCACCTGGGCGTATCGGCCTCCAAAACCTACTTGTTTTATATCATCCTTTCGCCCTCGGGCGCGTATTATGCTTCGGGCCTCGCGCCCGTGGGCATCTACGTGGAGGATGCGCTGGTGCGCGCCGTGCGCGGCGGCGTGGGCTTTGCCAAGACCGGCGGCAACTATGCCGCGAGCATTCTGGCCGGCGTAAACGCCAAGCTGAACGGCTATGCGCAGGTCCTTTGGCTGGACGGCGTGGAGCAGCGCTACATTGAAGAAGTCGGCGCGATGAATATGATGTTTGTCTACGCCGGTCAGAAAATCGTCACGCCCGCGCTCAACGGCAGCATTCTGCCCGGTATCACGCGTGACAGCGTGCTGAGGCTTGGCCGCGAGCTTGGCTATGAAACCGAGGAGACGCGCATGGAGATTCATGACGTGATCGCGGAAATCAAGGCGGGCCGGATTACCGAGGCGTTCGGTACGGGTACCGCGGCGGTCGTTTCCCCGGTCAACAAGATCTGCTTCAAGGGCGAGGAAATCGGCATTGGAGACGGCGGCATCGGCAAGGTGACGATGCGGCTGTACGATACCCTGACGGGGATTCAATTTGGCAAGCTTGACGATCCCATGGGGTGGATCGTCAAGGTGAAGTAAGAGGCGCTTCATTAATAGCGAAAGGAGGTCGCCGTGTGCTGAGAGAGGTGGCCGTACATGCGGATTGGTGCGAAATGACCATGAGCATGATGCGTGAAAAACAATTTGAGGCTTGCGAGCGACGGCTTTTCGCCCATCCGGGGGTTTGCCTGTTTTCTGAGGAGGCGACGGAGGCGGACGCGCAAGCGCTGCTGGCGGGTTCGTTTGACGATGTGCGGGGCGCGAGCCAGAGAACGCTGACGACGCTGGAGCAATTGAGGGAAACGGTGCTGAACCGCCTGCCTGTGGAAGCGCTGTGCCTGAGCGGCGGAGAGGTGCAGCTTCTTGAAAAGCTGCTGATAAACGAGGGCAGCCTGCTTTTGGGCGACTGGGACGACATCGGCGCGGCGGAAGCGCTCGTCAGCCGGCTGTGGTGCAGCTTCCGCGCCGAGGGGGACGCGTGGATGCTCGAGCTGCCCGGCGCGCTCCAGGAGCCGTTGCTTACGGCGCTCAACGCAAACGAGGCCGCGGCGATGCGCGAGCGCCTGTTCCGCTACGACGCTACCATTCACGGGCTGCTGTACATCGCCGGGCTTCTGCATTCCGGCCAGCCCATCGGCTTTTTTATGCATGACGTAATGCGGCGCGAGGATTCGCTTGCGATGGAAATCGCCCGCAGGTATTTGCAGGCGTCGTTCGAGTATGTCACGGACGCCAACGGGGACTTGATCCTGCTGCACCCCGGCTTGGCCGATCCCTACCGGCTGGTAAGCCATAGATCCGCGGACGGCATTTTTACGCTCGAGCTTACGCAAGAGATGATCGCGGGCGGGATGAACGGCATCTTTCCCGAGGAGGAGCCGCTGCATGAGGCGATGTGCGGCGCGCTGCATGGCGCGCTCCGGCCTGACTACGACGTGGCCGAGGCCGCGGAGGATTTGCGCATGCTGGCCAAGCAGGGCGTCGGCCTTCAGGAGCTTGAAAGCGTGATGGCTTCCATGCTGGCGGTGATGCCGACCCAGGCCATGCACAGCGCGCTGGAGCGGATTTATCAGTGTACGCCGCACTGGATGGGGCTTAGGGCCGCTCTGGTGCATTGATGAAGCTTTATACCTTTACCATTCCCCAGGACGCTTTGGATGGAAGGCTGATGCCCTACGCCGGGCGAATGCTTCCCGAGCTGCCGGAATACGCGGTGCGGGAGGCGTTTGACAAGCGGGATGTCAAGGTGAACGGGAGGCGCGTCGGACGCGACGCCCGCGTGGAACCCGGGGCGGAGGTCGCGCTGTACGCGCGGGAGGTCCCGGTCCGTTCGCCGCTTCGCATCGCCTATGCCGACGAAAACGTGCTGGCGGTCGTCAAGCCGGCCGGCGTTAGCTGCGAGCGGGACCCAAAGGGCGGTAAAACGGTGACGGAGCTTGCGCGCGACGCGCTGCTGGCCCTTCAGCCGGACGCGCGGGAGCCTTTGCTGTGTCATCGGCTGGACAACCAGACGGACGGGCTGCTGCTGCTGGCCAGGCATGAAAAGGCGCAAGCCGCGCTGGAACGCGCGTTTCGTGAAAGATTGGTGCACAAGACCTATATTTGCGTGGTGAAGGGGACTCCCGAGCCGGCTCATCGGGTGCTGCACGCCTTTTTGCGTAAGGACGCAAAGCATGCGCGCGTGTTTATCCTTCCGCGTGAGGAACGCGGCGCGCTGCCTGTGGTGACCGAATATACGGTGCTGGAGAAGGGGGAGTGCGCCCGCCTTCAAATTGCGCTGCATACGGGGCGCACGCATCAGATTCGCGCGCATCTGGCGTCCATCGGGCATCCCCTGCTGGGGGACGACCTTTATGGCGACCGCGCCTTCAACAGGCTGCACAGAGCCTCCAGGCTCCTGCTGTCCGCCACGGGGCTTTCCTTCTCCCTGCGGGGAGAGCTGGAATATTTGAATGAAAAGGAATTTACATACCGACCGGAGTTTTAATAGGAGAGGCAAATGAATACGAATGAAATCAGGCTGATTGCCATGGATATGGACGGTACGCTGCTGAATTCCGAGCAGCAAATCAGCCCGGAAAACCTGTCCGCCCTGCGGGAAGCGCGCGCGCGGGGGGTGAGGATGGCCTTCTGCAGCGGTCGCCTGCCCGGAGACGCGGGGCTGTTTGCCGTTTCCGCAGGGCTTGCGGACTGCGCGATCCTTTCCCTTAACGGCGCGTATTGCCAGGAGCGCCCGATGGGGGAAGCATACGAAAACCACACGCTGCCGGACCGTGCGCTTACTGAATGCGTCGCGCTGCTGTCCGCCGAGGGCGTGGCGTTCGGCTGCTTCGCGCAGAACCGACAGGTGACCTTTCACGCCGCGGGGCGGGAGGGGGACCGGTGGGGCGGCCATATGCGGGGCGAGGGAGCGCCGGAATACCTGTATGGCATGGACGCGCTGAACCGCGTGCGCGGCGACGGCGTCAACAAGCTCGTCTGCCTGGGCGAAAGCGAGAAACGGCTCGCCTGCTTGCGAAAGCGGCTGGAGGCCGTGAAGGGAATCGCCGTAACCAGCTCCTGGGCGCTGAACCTGGAGCTGATGCCGGAGGGCGTGGACAAGGGAACCGCCGTGCTGGGGCTTGCGAAGCGCCTGGGATTGGAGGCTTCCTCCGTCATGGCCCTGGGCGACTATGACAACGACGTGCCGATGATCGCCCGTTCGGGCCTGGGCGTTGCCATGGGGAACGCGCCCGGGCGCGTCAGGCGCGCGGCCAGGCACGTGACCCTTACCAACGATGAAGACGGCGTGGCGGCGGCGATAAAGCGCTTCGTATTGACGTAACCGGTCGGACGCCCGAAGCGGCGAACCATACAAACGACCCCCTTTTGAGGATGGAGGACATTTGCATATGAAACAGAATCTGCGGGCGCTATGGGCGCTCGTGAGGGAAAACCGCGCGCTGTATGTGAGCGCTGTTTTCTGCACGCTGGTTACGGTGGTCATCGGCTTTCTGACGCCGCTGGTCTTTTCCGAAACCATTGACGTAATCCTCGCGGACGGGCAAAGCTTTTTGCCCGCCTGGCTGCGCGCGCCCGTTTCCGCCATGGGCGGGCGCGTGTTTCTTCGGTCGCATTTCTGGCTGGTCGCGCTGCTTCTGGTGGCGCTCAACGTAGTCAACGGCGTCTTTTCGTACTATAAGGAGCGCAATACTGCCGTAGCGGGCGAAAACATTGCCAAAAGCCTGCGGGAGCGGCTGTACCGGCAGTTGAGCTATATGTCGTTCAGCTATCACACGCATGCCGAAACCGGCGACCTGATCCAGCGCTGTACCAGCGACGTGGAAACGGTGCGGCGCTTCCTGTCCGTCCAGCTTGTGGAAGCGGTCCGCGCGGTGCTGATGACCGTGATCGCGTTTTTCATCCTGTTTGGCCGCAATGTGGAAATCGCGCTTTACAGCCTCATTCTGGTGCCGCTTATGTTCATTGCCTCCTATATCTTTTTTCAAAAAATTACGCGAAGCTTCCAGCTAAGCGACGAGAGCGAGGGCAGGATGAGCGCCGTCCTGCAGGAAAACCTGACCGGCGTGCGCGTGGTGCGCGCCTTTGGCATGCAGCAGCGCGAGGTGGAGAAGTTTGACGGCGCCAGCCGGGATTTCCGCAAAAAGACGTTCAAGCTTTACACCTACCTCGCGG
The DNA here is from genome assembly GCA_048370855.1 of Candidatus Limiplasma sp. Taxonomy (GTDB): domain Bacteria; phylum Bacillota; class Clostridia; order Christensenellales; family Aristaeellaceae; genus Limiplasma. Next base: position 22,518 of record DBGEOK010000107.1, read on the forward strand.
TATATTGGGGCAGCATGGACTGCGTGACCATGCTCCAAATTATGATTACGCTGCTGGTGTGCGTGCTGAAGGCGATTGCGGGCGAGATTACCGTGGGCACGCTCGTGGTGTTCACCAGCTATATCTCCATGCTGCTCTACCCCATCCGGCAGCTCGGGCGTATCTTGAGCGACGGCGGCAAGAGTGTGGTCGCGCTTGGGCGTATCCGGGACATTTTGGACCGGGAAGCCGAGGAGGCGGAGGAGGGCGCGCTTTGCCCGCCGCTGAACGGGGATATCGTGTTCGATCACGTTTCGTTCGGCTATGAGGAGGGCAACGAAGTGCTGCGCGACCTGTGCCTGACCATTCCCGCGGGTAAAACCGTCGCGCTCCTGGGTAATACCGGCAGCGGCAAGAGCACCGTGGTACATCTGCTCCAAAGGCTGATCGCGCCCACAGCCGGTAAGATCACCATCGGCGGCGTGGATATTCAGCGCATTGACCGCAAATACCTGCGCGCCCATGTAGGGCTGATGCTTCAGGAGCCGTTTCTCTATGGCCGCACAGTGATGGGCAACCTGTCCATCGCCGTGCCGGACGCGCCGGAAAGCCGCGTGATGGAGATGAGCCGCATCGCTCACGCGGACGGCTTCATCCGGGAGTTTGAAAACGGCTACGAAACCATGATTGGCGAGCGGGGCGTGACGCTTTCCGGCGGCCAGCGCCAGCGCGTGGCCATTGCGCGCACGCTGCTCAAGGACAACCAAATCCTGATCTTCGACGACAGCCTTTCCGCGGTGGATATGCAGACGGATCGCGCCATCCGCGAGGAGCTGCGTCAATCGCGCGGGGGAGTGACCACCATCATCATCAGCCACCGCGTCAATACCCTCTGTGAGGCGGACCGGATTTTTGTGCTGGAAAACGGGAGGCTTTCCGACGAGGGCACGCACGAGGAGCTGACGCGCCGCGAGGGGCTTTACCGGCAAATCTTCTCCATCCAGTCCGCCCTGGAGGACGATCTGCAAAAGAGCCGCGAGGCGGTCGCAAAGGAGGAGTCCGCATGCAGGGACATGAAGAAATAGACTATTCCCAAAAGCTTGACCTGTCGCTTTGGAAGCGGCTGCTACACATTGCAAAGCCCTTTCACCCCCACCTCTGGCTGGTGGTGCTCGCCATGGGGCTGTGCGCCGTATGCGACGTGATTTTTCCCCAGCTCACAGGCTATGCCATCGACCATTTTATCGCCAACCACACGACCGAGGGGCTGGGAGGCTTCATCGGCGTTTACCTTGCCGTGCTGGTGGTCCAGGTTGTCTGCATCTATGCGTTCCTGTACCTCTCGGGCAAGATCGAGGTCGGCGTATGCTACCTGATCCGCAGGCAGGGCTTCCGCAAGCTTCAGGAGCTGCCGTTTTCCTATTACGACCGCATGCCCGTGGGCTATCTGCTCAGCCGCATGACCACCGACACCCAGCGCCTGGCGGACACCATCGGGTGGTCGCTGCTGGACCTGGTGTGGGGCTTCATCTTCCTCATCATGTGCTCCATACAGATGTTTATTCTGCATTGGAGGCTCGCGGCGGTAATCGTGCTGGTCATCCCGCCTCTGGCGCTCATCAGCGTATATTTTCAAAAGCGCATCCTGACGGCGTACCGGGACGTGCGCAAGACGAACTCCAAAATTACCGGCGCGTTTAACGAGGGCATTATGGGCGCAAAAACCACCAAAACCCTTGTGCGCGAGGACAAGAACATGGAGGAGTTCACCGAGCTGACCTCGCGCATGAAGCATTCCTCCGTGCGCGCCGCCACGCTCAGCGCGCTGTTCCTGCCCATCGTGGTGTCGCTGGGCTCGCTGGCTACCGCCTACGCGCTGTACCAGGGCGGTATGGAGGTGATGGCGCTGCCCGCCACGCTTACGCTCGGCACGCTCCAGGTGTTTATTAACTATTCGCTCCAGTTTTTCCAGCCGGTGCGGGATATCGCGCGTATCTTTGCGGAGCTGCAAAGCTCTCAGGCGGCGGCGGAGCGCGTGCTTTCGCTGCTGGCGACCGAGCCGGATATCCAGGACAGCCCGGAGGTCGCGGAGGTTTACGGCGATAACTTCCATCCCAAAAGGGAGAACTGGCCGCCGCTTCACGGCGATATCGCCTTTGAGGACGTAAGCTTTCAGTATAAGGACGGCGAAAAGGTCCTCAGCCATTTCAACCTCCGCGTAAGGGCCGGGGAAAGCATCGCCCTGGTGGGCGAGACGGGCAGCGGCAAAAGCACCATCGTCAACCTGCTGTGCCGTTTTTACGAGCCGACGGAGGGGCGCATCCTGATTGACGGAGAGGACTACCGCAGCCGCAGCCTTCTTTGGCTGCAGTCCAACCTTGGCTATGTGCTCCAGCAGCCGCACATGTTCAGCGGGACGATCCGCGACAACATCCGCTACGGACGGCCGGACGCGGGGGAGGAGGAGGTCGTGAGGGCGGCGAAGCTCGCCAATGCGCACACATTCATCTCCAACCTGCCCAAGGGCTACGATACCTTCGTGGGGGAGGGCGGAAGCCTGCTGAGCTCCGGGGAAAAGCAGTTGGTGTCCTTCGCGCGCGCCATTTTGGTGGATCCGGCGCTGTTTGTGCTGGACGAGGCGACATCCTCCGTGGATACGCAGAGCGAAGCGCTCATCCAGCAAGCCATCACGGGTATTTTGAAGGGGCGTACCAGCTTCATGATCGCGCACCGGCTTTCAACCGTGCGCCAGGCAGACCGCATTTTGGTGATTTCCGACGGAAAGATCATTGAGGAGGGCACGCACGACCAGCTCATCGTCAGGAAGGGCTATTACTATGACCTGTACACCGGGCAGTTTCAGGACGAGCAGGGCCAGGCGATCCTGAACGCCGTTCCGGTTTCATAACCAATCGCGGCGGCGGGGGTCCCGCCGCCGGGGAGGGGGGTGCTTTACCGGTGAATTATCCCGGAACAAACCGTTTCGACCAATCGCTGCCCGGCCGGGGTATCTTGGGCCCGAACGCGCTCAAAATGCCGGAGGAGCTGATGGAAGAGGCGACGCTCGCCCCCGGCGCGCGCGCTTGACTTGGGCCGCGGCATGGGGCGCTTACCTCTCTCATGCTGCACAAGGAGTACGGGGCGGAGGTGTTTGCCGCCGACCCGTGGATAAGCGCGAGCAAAATGATGCGCGCTTTGCGGCGCAGGGCTGCGGGCGAGGCGTCGTTCCCCTCCATGCCGACTTTAACGACCTGACGTTTGCCGACGGCTATTTTGACGCGGTGGTCAGCGTGGAAAGCTGCCATTATTTTGGCGCGGTCAAAGGCTTTTTCAGCGGCAAGCCGCTGCCGCTGCTCAGGCATGGGGACGTGGCGGGAGCTGGACGTTCTGCCGCAGGAGATGAGCCTTTCCTGGGCGGACGCGGAGGAGGAAATCCTCGCCGCGCTCCATAGCCCGGAATGCGGCGGCTGCTGGTCCGACCGGCTTGCCGCCGATAACGAGCATGCAATGGCAGACCGCCGCGCCATGGAGGCTGGAGCGGGGCAATAGATGAATCTCGTGTATGTTGTTGTCAAAAGGGGATAGCGGCGGCTTCGCCCGCGTCCCCCCTTGAAACGCCGAACAGGCCGTTTGATGCCGTCGCGTTTTCGCATACCAGCCCAAAAATGAATCCAGGCCCCTCGGCGCGGGAACAAAGGCTTCAGGCCCCGGCCTGCAAAGCCTCCGGCGGCGTCGGCTCTGGGCAAGCATCGCGCCAACCCACCGGGAACCCTATGCGTAAAGGGCCGACCCGGCGCCATGGCCGCCTCGCCGGGGCGGCGAAGCCCGGGGAACGCCGGACGGCTGAAAGGCCCGGCACGTCGGCCCCTCCATGCAAACCCGCGCATAGAAAGCTTTGCTTGCTTTCCGGCGGCATATTCAGTTGCTCATGGGGGCTTGGAGCCGGACCGCGGCGTTTCCCGACTTGCTAAAGCCCGCGTTTTGCTGTATACTAAAGGCGGCCGAATAGACCAGCATGGGAGGGCTTAGCATGAAACTAATCATCGCTATCGTACAAGACGAGGATGCTTCCCGCTTAATCAGCCAATTAATGAACGACGGCTATGGCGTTACCAAGCTTGCCACGACGGGCGGCTTCCTGCGCGCGGGCAATACGACGCTGCTCGTGGGCGTGGACGACGACCGCTTCCAGTCGGCAATGGATACGATTGAAAAGGTTTGCAAAAGCCGCAAGCAGATCGCCCCATCTCCCGCTTCCATGGTCGGCATGCCGGGCGCGTATACCCCCTACCCGATTGAGGTGGTGGTCGGCGGCGCGACCGTTTTCGTGCTGACGGTGGACCAGTTTGTGAAGATGTAACCCAGCCGGAAAGGACCAGCCTTGACGCAGACGCAGCAAAGCGCGCCGCTGCCCGCGTTCATGCGTGCCGAGCGCCTGAACGCGGCGTGCGGCGCCGTATGGAAACAATTTTGCCAACGCGAAACGGTACACGCGTATTTGTTGACGGGCGCGCGCGGCCTAGGCAAGCGGACTTTTGCCAAGGCACTGGCAGGCGTCCTGTTTTGTACGTCCGAAAAAAAGCCCTGCGGCGCGTGTGTGGAATGCCGCCGCGTTCTTGACGGCAACAACCCGGATGTGCTGACCCTCTTTGCCGACGACGGCAAGCAGATCGGCGTGGACCGCGTGCGGGAGGTAATCAGGGCCGTTTCACAGCACGCCTTTGGGAACGGGCGGCGCGTGGTGATGATCGAGCCGGTGGAAAAGCTGACGCAGCAGGCGCAAAATTGCCTGTTGAAATCCCTGGAGGAGCCCGTCTCCAACGTGGTGTTCCTGCTGATGACGCATGAGCTGACGGCCACCCTGGGCACCATCGCATCGCGCTGCGTGAGGGTCAAGCTGTCTCCCTGGCCGGACGAGGCGCTGCGCGATACGCTGACGCGCCTTGGGCACGAGCCGAAGAAGGTGGAAGCCGTGCTGCCGCGCTGTGGCGGCAATATCGGCGTCGCGCTGGAAATGCTGGACGAGGAAGGCGCGGACCGGGAGGCGCGCGCGCTGGCCCTGGAGGCGCTGAAAGCGACGAGCGACGCCCAGGCCGTAGGGCTGAGCACGCGCCTGAAGGAAAGCCGCGATGGCGCGGACCGATACCTGAACGCTTTGGAGCAAGCCGTGTACCAGGCGCTGCTGGTGCGCGCGGGCAGGCTGGAGCCGTCGGCGCTGGCGGATTACCCGCCGATCTGGAGGAAAGCGGCGGAGGCCGCGCCCACGGGGGATTTTGCCGCCTTGCTTCAGGAGGTTTTTGAGGCCCGGAGGCGAAAAGCCGGGCAGGTTAACTGGCAGTCTAACATCGACCATTTGATGATGAAATTATTGGAGGAGCAAACCAAATGGCAGCAGTCGTTGGCGTGAGATTTAAAAACGCTGGAAAGCTATATTACTTTGACCCGGGCCGGCTCTGGCCGCCCGCCGGATGCTTCGTAATCGTAGAAACGGCGCGCGGCCTGGAATACGGCCAGGTGATTACGGGCGTGCGGGAGGTGGATGACGAAATGATCGCCTCCCCGTTAAAGCCGGTCCTACGCATCGCGGGCGACGAGGATGCCCGGCACGCGGAGGAAAACGAGCGCTTTGAAAAAGAGGCATACCGCATCTGCCAGCACAAGATCGAGGAGCATAAGCTGGATATGAAGCTGGTGGGCGTGGAGCAGACCTTTGACAACACGAAAATCCTTTTTTACTTTACGGCAAACGGGAGGGTGGATTTCCGCTCGCTGGTAAAGGACCTTGCATCCGTGTTTCATACGCGCATTGAGCTCAGGCAAATCGGCGTGCGCGACGAGGCGAAGATGCTGGGCGGGCTTGGCCCGTGCGGCAGGCCTATCTGCTGCGGCAGCTTCCTGGGCGACTTTCAGCCGGTAAGCATCAAGATGGCCAAGGAGCAGAACCTATCCTTAAACCCCACCAAGATTTCCGGCGTGTGCGGAAGGCTGATGTGCTGCCTGAAATATGAGCAGGATCATTACGAAGCCACGCGCAAGCGCATGCCGAAGGTGGGCAAGGAGGTGGAGACGCCGGAGGGCGTGGGCGTTGTGGTGGATATCAACGTTTTGAAGGAAACGCTTACCGCGCGCATTCGCAAGGGCGATTCCTCGGAGTATCGGACCTTCCCCGTGGAGGACGTAAAGTGGGCCAAGCCGCCCGCCGGGGACGGCCGCGCGCGCGAGCCCCGGGCGGACGAGCCGCGCGGGCGCGGCCAGGCCCGCCGCGCCGGCAGGGAGGATAGGCGCGCGCCGTCGCCTTTGACGCATGCCGGAGAGGACGATAGGGACGAAGAAATCCCCGACGAACCGCCCTTCGAGGCGCTGGAGGAGGAAATGGAGCCTGTGGAAAAGGACGGCGACTGGCGCAAGGCGGTTGAGGACGCTCTCAACGCCACGCGCGAGATCGAGTAGCTTCTACGTCGGTATGGACTAACAAATACTTGCAATCGCATGCCTTTCGTGCTATGATGTCAACGAGCGGCGCGTTGCGCGCTGCCATTGAGATACCGGGAGGTGAAAATCTATGGCATACCAGATTTCCGACGAATGCATCAGTTGCGGCGCCTGCCAGCCTGAATGCCCCGTGGACGCGATTTCCGAAGGCGACGGCAAGTTCGTCATCGATCCCGACAAGTGCATTGAGTGCGGCGCATGCGCAGGCGTTTGCCCCGTTGGCGCTCCCGCTCAGGCATAAACGCACAAAGCAATCTGCAAAATAGAACGGCGCGCCTTGGGCGCGCCGTTCTATTTTGCTCCGGGTTCAGGCGGGCGTGGACGGACCGCTGCCTCCGCCGCGCCTGGCGCGCCGCGCGCGGAACGCCTTCACGCCCGCCGCCACCGCGCCGGCTGCGGCGCCCGCCAGCAGGAGCGCCAGCGCCGCCAGCGCGATCTCTATCAAATGCCTGGCCGGCCAACCGCTCATCGCCACGTCAAAATCAACGGATTGAGATTCATCCGCGCTTGTCATGGAATCATAAAGCAGCGGCAGCTTCTCGCCGGAGGCGTCGGTCAAGGCGTTTTGCTCCGGCGGGGCGTTCAGGGACGACGGCAGCGCGATAACGGCGCTTTCTCCGTTTTCCAGGAACGGCGGGTCGTAAACCAGCGTGCGTCCTTTCAGGCTGCCGGCCTGGTATTCGTTGAGGTAGATCAGCGCGAGGTCGTCGTCGTTCGCGGTCAGCGTCAAATAGTAGTCGCGGTCGGCGGGGATGGAAAGCATGGTCGCCTCGCCGAGCTTTTCCACCGCCGCGCCGTCAAACGGAAGGCCGTCGGAATCATACAGGGCGGGCAGCAGGTCCGCGTCCAAAAAGACGCGCCGGTATCCTCTGTTGTCAACATAAAGGGCATCCGGGTCATCCTGGGAAAACAGCCAGGCGATATACACGTCCGGGCAGTGCTCGTGCATCAGGTCGGTCGCAAAGCGTACCTCTTTGGTCCATTGAGACTCCATCAAGCCCAGCTTTTGCATCACAAAGTCGTATAGGAAGACGGAAAACAGCGTTTTGGCCGTCCCGGCCTCCTTTTCCATGCGCTCGTCCAGCCCTGAGGACGAGGCGATGATGCCGATGATGGAACGCAGGCGGTTCAGCAGGCTGCCTTTGGTTTGCCAGGAACGCTTGACAACCTCCTCCACGTCCCGCTGGTAGTCCGCCGAGGTATGCACCATGTCGTACAGCATTTGGCAGATCTTTTGCAAAAACCAGTTGCATTCCGTGTTGTTCCAGTAGGGAACGCCCGTCATCTGCATATACAGGGGCTCTACGGCGCTTCTCAGGCGCGCGTAGTCCGAGGAGGTTTCCTGGGCGGGCAGGTAAAGGGTGGTCCCAAAGCGTCCGTAACCCCATTCCGCGAACGGGACCGACGGAACGGGATCAAACGAGCCGACGATGTTAAACACCGAAGGGCATGGGTCGCTCTCCGCGATGCGCGTACAATGCGGCGTTGCGAAGGCGTATACGTACAGGTCGTCCTTCGCGCAGATCAGGCGGTCGCCCAGGATGAAGCCAGCCAAGTTGCTGACGGCGGCGGCGCGGCTGTATCCGCCCATCCAGATTTTGACGCGTCCGGTAATCCCCTCCTCCGCGATATACCGCTCGACGCGGTCCACGACCTCGACGGCGGCGTCGGCAAAGCCTTCGTGAAAGTCGTCCTCGCCAAAGGAGAAATTGCTCAGCCATTCGTCGTGATAACCGCCGCCGCTGACGGCAACGGCGACCAGCGTGACCTGCTCTCCGGCCGATTCCAGGTTTTTGCGGCCGAGCATGGTGGCGATGCTTTGCTCCGTGGGCTCTATATCGTATTGCTCGCTTTTCAGGCCGGAAAAGCCGGCGTCGGACAGGTAGGCGCGGATAAACTCATCCTTGTCGCTCAGGGGGGCGTCGTGGCTGCGAAAGGCGGATACCGCCATGCCCAACGTGCATTGTGCCAGGCGGTGGCAATATTCGGTCGCGGGAGCCGCGAAGAACGCGTCGCTGTATGGAAAGGACCAATGAAGATTCTCCCCGCGAACAGGGCTTTTAAAAACGCCCTCGATCGTTTGAATGCCGTTTTCAGTTTCCGCCGCGTCCGCGGAAAAAAGGCACAGGCAACAGGCGACGGTCAGCAGCAGCGCTGTCAGGCGCTTCAGCCGGGCTTGGCTCATCCAGATTCCCCCTTATCAGGATGAGTATACCATGAGCGAGGCCGGCTATCAACATGAAACATCCCGCAAGCCCTGCGGATAAGGCCCCGGCATGCCCGAGGCGCCGCGCGCATTCAGGCCGTCGAAAAAGTCCGCCTTTCGGCGAGCTTTTCCGACGAGAACTGTCGGTTTGTTTGCGCCGGAGGCGCAAACTCCCCGCCCGCCTGGGTGCTGCGCACATCAAAAGCACCGAATCCATTGCCGACCGCAGGTCAGCCAGGCGATACGATTTCATTTGGAGGGGCTGTCGCCCCTCCAAACCACCCCCAAATAGGTTTGTCGACAATCTGAAGGCGCCGCGCGCCTTTTTGCCCATACAGGTCATGCATGCGCCGGGGCGCAAGCTTCGGGCCGAAGCCCGTCTGACGGCGGGCCTCTCCGCCGGGGATTTTCGGACATGCTTTGGCCGGGGCCGAAACGCTTCCCGCCCGGATGCTGGACATGGGCGAAAGGACCGGAGCGATAGCCGGCCGCAGATCAGCCGGGCGCTATGGTTCCCTTTGCGGAGGCCGCGCCTCTCCCAAAGCGATGGGTCGGCCTGAAGCCTTGCGGGTAAAGCCTTACGCAAATGTTTCAATTCCTTGACAAAAAGCTGAAGAGCGTGGGAAGAAAAACCAGCATTCATACGTTGCATCCATGAGAAGGGGTTCGATATACGCGTTACGCGCCATAAGGAGGAATGCAAATGAAACTGCGAAGGGTCGTCCGCCGGTGCGCCGCGCTTTTCTGTGCGGCGCTTTGCCTGGCCTTTACCGCGGCGTCTGCCGGGGCCGAGGTCGAGCTGGACTGCGGCATCGGGTATGACGGCGTCGTCACCTATCTGCGGAAGCTGCCGGTCAGCGTGCGGCTGACCAATCACGGCCTGGACACGAGCGGCACGCTTTCGGTTCAGGTGAACCGCGGCGACGGCCTGTATGACGCCTATGACATGCCCGTTACGGTCGCCGCCGGGGCCACGGTGAACGTAACCATTCCCGTTTTGCTGACGACCAAGCAAAGCGCGTACCGCGTGCAATGGCTTGTGGACGGCGAGGCCGCCGCGGAGCGGGAGATCAAGCCCTCCGGCGTCGTCCATCCGGCCAGCGTGATCGTCGGGGTGCTTTCGGACGATCCGCAGGGCCTTTCCCAGCTTTCCATTACCAAAACGGCCGATCCGCTCAAGCGCGGGGAAACCTGGCAAACCGTCGCGCTCGATTCCCAAACATTTCCTGAGGATGTTGACAGCCTCCGGTTTTTTGACATCCTCGCGGTGGACGGGGTGGACGCGGGCCTTTTGAACGAAGCGCAGCAAAACGCCCTGGACCAATGGCTTCAGGAGGGCGGAGTGGTGCTGCTGGGCGGGGGCACGCAGGCCGCCGCCGCGTTTCCTTACTTCGCCCGCTATACGGGGATCAACGCCGGGGCCCTCGCGGACAGCGGCGACGTCTCCGAGGCGCTCATGAAGCGGCTCAGGATGTCGGAGGCCGCGCACGGTCAAGCTGTGATGACCGTGGAGCTTGCCGGCGCAAAGGGCCAGGCCGTGGGCGAGCCGAGGCTTGCCGACGTCGCGCGCGTAGGCGGCGGCTATGTGTTTACCGCCGCGTTTTCGCTTTCGGATAAGCCGTTCAGCTCTTGGCAGGCCAAAAACGTGCTATGGCAGCGGCTGCTGCTCGAGTATGCCCAAACGCGCTACCAGGACATCATCGCCGTCCGGAACGGCGATAGCGCCGGCTATCAGAGCGGCCAATATCCGGACAGCAGCATCACCAGCCTGATCGGCGTGGAAAACGGGAGCGGTATGGCCCTGCCGGTTGTGCTGCTGGGCGTTTTTGTGGCGCTGGCAGGCTTCGGCGGATATTTCATTTTAAAGAAGCTGGACCGGCGCGAATGGATGTGGGCGGCGGTTCCGGCCCTCGCCGTGGCGTGCTCCCTGCTTATGTGGGCGCTCAGCGGCATGCTGGATCTTCAAAAGCCCATTGCCGTAAGCTATACGATTGTCAACGTGGACCGGGAGGGAACCGCGGAGGGATATACCGCCGTCGCCGCGGCGACGGCGAACGCCGGCAGGATGACCGTCGGCGCGGAACAGGGCGCGGCGGATATGAACGCCTTTGTGGGCTATTATTACGCGGACAACGATATCCAGGAAGCGGAGGCGAGCCGGCTGCGCTACCGCTATACCTATGGCAAGCCGGAATCCCTTTCCTTCCCGGAAACCAATGCGTGGACGCCTAATTATTTGCTGCTGCGGGACGTCCCCACCATCGAGTGCGCCGTCAGCGGACAGTGCTCCTGGAACGGCGAAAACCTGGAGTTTTCCATCCGTAACGACGGCAGTACCGCCTTTGGGGAAGGCGTCGTCATCACGGATTACGGCTATGTCAGCGTGCCCGCCCTGCTTCCGGGGCAGACCGTCGCGGCGGTGATGGCCCCCGCGAAGAGCAAGGTCATCCGCGGACTGGACGATATCAAGGACGGCATGCTGCTGGCGGAAAAGGAGCGCATGAATTATTCCTATTATGACTTTATCCAGGCCTATACCAAATCGGAGGACAGCGAAGCAAGCCCGGAGGAGCGCAATGAGCGCCAGATCCGCCGGTATATGATGAACAACAATACCAACGGCTCAAGCTGGAATACCAACAGCATTTGCTTCCATTATATCACCTTTGAGGATGCCCTGGCCGACCTGCGGCTTTCCATCAACGGCGAGGCGGCAACGCGCACGGCCCAGCGCGGCATGGTGGATGTAGAGCTTGCCTTCAACCCCGTATCGGCGGACGGCACGGTGCGCTTTCTCAAGGGCAGCTTCCCCGTGTACGCGGCGGAGGCGGGCGAAACGGGCAGGCCCGTCGTCAGCAGCCTTGTATCCAACGGACGGTACAGCTATTTTTCGCTCAACACCGACCCGATTTTCGGCTTTGACATGAGCGCCTCGCCCGAGGGGCTGGCGCTTACAGGCTTCGATATCGTACCGAATTACGCGTATTACTCCTATCAGGTTCGCCTGTTCAACCAGGAAACAGGCCAGTGGGACGAGTTCAAGACGTATGAGTATGACCAGAATACCGGAACGGGCAAGGCCGGCGGCATCCTGCCGGAGCTTGAGCGGTACGTCGGCGGGGACGGCATGCTGTACGCACAGTTCCAAAAATATGGAAAGACGGACAACTATGCCGAAATCGGCACTCCGGTGCTCACGATGGATGGGAGGCTGAAATAAATGCTGGTGCTGAACGATCTGACGCGCTATTATGGCTCGTTCCTGGCCCTGGACCATCTGAGCATGGCCATCGGGGACGGGGAGCTTCACGGCTTTGTGGGCCCGAACGGCGCGGGCAAGACCACGACCATGCGCATTCTGGCCACGCTGCTCGCCCCATCCGCCGGCACGGCCACGCTTGACGGCGTGGAGGTAGCCAAAAACCCAAGGGAAATCCGAAAGCTGATGGGTTATATGCCGGATTTTTTCGGCGTGTATGACCGGCTGAAGGCGTGGGAGTACCTGGATTTTTACGCGCGCTGCTACAACTTTGGCTATCGGGAGCGCATGCGCATGATCGACAGCCTGCTGGAGCTGGTCAACCTTTCTGAGAAGCGAGACAGCTACGTCGACGTGCTCTCCCGGGGTATGAAGCAAAGGCTCTGCCTGGCCCGCGCCCTGATCCACGATCCGCGCCTTCTGGTTCTGGACGAGCCGGCTTCCGGCATGGACCCGCGCGCGCGCGCGGAAATGAAGGGCATCCTCCGCACGCTGAAGGACATGGGAAAGGCGGTGCTCGTCTCCTCCCATATCCTGCCGGAGCTTTCGGAAATGTGCGACTCGCTCACCATCATCGATCATGGGAAGCTCATATTTTCCGGCTCTGTGGAGGAGCTGAGCTCGCATATGAAGGGCAACGCGCCGATTCAAATCCGACTTCCGGAAAGCGCGGACAGCCAAACGGCGGAAAGGGCGATGACCATGCTGCGGCAATTCCCGGGCGTGGCGGGCGTGGCGCGGGAAGAAAGCGCCGTGCTCAGCGTGTCCTTTGACGGCGGGGAAGAGGAGACGGCGGCGCTGCTGCGCGGGCTTTCCGCGGAGCTGCCGGTGGTGGATTTCCACCGCGCTCCGCTCAACCTTGAAAAGGTTTTTATGGAGGTGACGCAGGATGACTAACCCGATCCTGGCTTTTTCGGGCAGGCGGCGCATGCGGTCGATCCGCACGCCGGTGCTGCTGACGCTTTACGCCCTGCTGCTGGCCGTGACGGCTTATTTCGCCGTTTACGCGCCGTTTCTGGGGCGGACGGTCACGCTGTCGCGGATGCGCGCCAGCGTGGACGGCTATGCCTTATTGCTGATTCTTCAATTCTTGCTGCTGGTGCTGGTTGCCCCGGCGATGACGGCGGGCAGCATCTCCGGCGAGCGCGAGAGGCAGACGCTGGATCTTTTGTTGGTAACCAACACGGGCGTTGTGAGCATGGTCGTCGGCAAGCTGCTGGAGAGCTTCGGATTTCTGGCGCTGCTGGTGCTTTGCTCGCTGCCGATGCTTTCGCTTGTGCTGCTTACGGGCGGCGCGACCGTCGCGCAGGTGCTGGTAGGCGTGGCGTTCCTGCTGCTGGTGGCGCTGGCGGCGCTCAGCGTCGGGCTGTTTTGCTCCACGCTGTTCAAGCGCACGGTTACGGCCACGGTGGTAAGCTATCTGGCTGTGTTTGGCATCGGCGTCCTGACGCTTCTGCCCATCTTTTACGACGTAAAGCGCATCGGGGACATCTATGATTCCATCAACATCGCCGGCAAAACGCTCACCACCATCCAATACACGCCGATCTCCTTCACGCTCAATCCCGGACTGGGGCTGTTCTCGCTGGTCAGGGCGCAAACCGGCATGTTTGATACCGTGCTGTGGAACGTCAGCTATACGCTTGCCAACACGATCAACCTGCTTCCGTTTGAGCATTACCTGGCCTGCAACATGATCTTTATGGGCTGCGCCTCCCTGGCGCTGACGGGCCTGTCGGCGCTGAACATGCGCGTGAAGAAGGGCGGCGTGCCGAAAGGAAGCGGGAAGGCATGATGAATCTGGAGCAAGCGCTCAAGCCAATCAGTGGGCGGATGAGGACCCGGCGCGCCGCCGCCTGGGCGCTGACCGGCCTATGCGCGGGAGCCGTCTCATCGCTTTTGCTGCGCGCGGCGTCGTTTCTATGGGCCTTCCCATCCGCGCCGCTTTGGAGCGCGGTCGCGCTGGGCGTTCTGCCGGCGCTGCTTGCGCTGGCGGCATGGGCTTGGCCCATCAGCAGCATGGACGCGGCCAGGCAGGCGGATGCGCTGGGGCTGCAGGCGCGCACGCAGACGGCCCTGATGTTGAAGGACAGCGATACCCCCATGGCGGAGCTTCAACGGAAGGATACCCTCCGGTCGCTTTCCGGCCTGAACCCCAAAGAGGCTATGCCGGTTAAAGTGCCAAAAGCGGCGCTGGCCGTCCTGCTGGCCTGCGCCGCGCTCTACGGGCTGTCCTATCTGGTCGCCAACCCTCAGGAGAACGCGCTTCAGGCGAGGGCGGCGTTTCAAACGAAGATGGAGGAACAGGCCGACTTGGTGGACGAAGGCGCGGCCAAGCTGGAAGCCGGGGACCCGCAAACCCCGGAGCTGCGGAAAATTCTGGGCGACCTGGCGCGCGAGCTTCGCAGGTCGGAGGAGCCCAGGGCCGCGCTGGGCGCGGTGGACGAGGCGGAGCGCAGAATGGAGGACATGCGGAAGGCGACGGCCAAGGACGCGTTGGACGCCCTGAACGCGGCGGGGCTTTCCGATCTGGCCCGCGCGCTGGAGCAGGGCGATGAAGAAGCGGCCGGGGAGCTTTTAAGCCGGCTGGGCGCGGACGGCGCGGCGAACGCCCTCAGCGCCGCCGCCCAAAACGCCGCAAACCAAACGGCGGCGCAGGCGCTTTCAAACGCCGCGCAGGCAATGCGAAACGGCAGCGCGTCGCAGGCGCTCGCACAGCTTTCCGCCGCGGCCACGGGGCAGAGCGGCGCGACGGTCCAGGCGGCGGCGCTTGGCAACATGGCCCGCGCCGCCGCCGCGCGGGCGGGCGCGCAGCAGGCGGCCTCCCTGCAAATGGCGGGCATGGGGGCGGCGCTGTCCAGCCTGGCGGGAAGCGGCGCGGGCGGCATGAACGCGGCGAGCCAGGCGGCGGGCGGCCCCGGGGCCGGGACAGGATCTTCGGACAAGGACGGCGGCTACACGGCTTCCGCGGCGCAGGCTTCGGGGCAGGGCACAAGGCAGCCGGAGAAAAAGACGGCGGAGTACGAAGCCATCTACGACCCCACGCGCCTGGGCGGAAGCGGGGAAACCGTAAACGAACGCGGCAGGCTCGGCGAGGGTGAAACCAGCGAGGCGACCGTCGGCACAGGCGTCGGAAGCATCGGGGAAAGCGTTCCCTACAACCGCGTCCTGCCTGAATATCAGGATTCCGCGGTCCAGGCCGTGCAAAACGCCGACCTGCCCGCTTATGTGCAAAAATGGGTGCAGACCTATTTCGGATTGCTGGCGGAATAACCAGGGCGCCGCTTGGAGGGCGCTTGGGCACGGGCTGTGTAAGGAGGAATGAGGCATGATCCCTCAGGAGCAAATCGAGGCGTTTGCCGCCAAGGCGGACGCGATCCGGGCGGAAATCGGCAAGGAGATCATTGGACAGGAGGCTGTGGTGGAGCAACTGCTGACCGCGTTGATCGCGGGCGGCAACGTCCTGCTGGAGGGCGTGCCCGGGTTGGGCAAGACCAGGCTGGTGCGCACGCTTTCCCGTGTGCTGGACCTGCCGTTCAGCCGCATTCAGTTTACGCCGGACCTGATGCCCGCCGACATCACCGGCACCAGCATCATCGTCAAAACTGACGCCGGCAACGAGTTCCGCTTCCGCGAGGGGCCGCTGTTCGCGTCCATCATCCTCGCGGATGAAATCAACCGCGCCACGCCCAAGACCCAGGCGGCTTTGCTGGAAGCGATGCAGGAGCATTCCGTCACGGTGGCGGGAGAGACGCACGCGCTTAGGGAGCCTTACTTTGTATTGGCCACCCAGAACCCCATGGAGCAGGAGGGCACCTATCCCTTGCCGGAGGCGCAGCTAGACCGGTTTATGCTCAAAATCCTGGTGGGCTTCCCAAGCCTTCGGGAGCTTTCGGAAATTGTGGGGCTGACCACCGCGCCGCAGACGGAGCACGCGAAAACGGCCGCGAACGCGGACGAGCTGCTCGCGCTGCGCCGGGTGGCGGAGGAGGTCCCCATCGCAAGGGCGGTGAACGATTTTGCCCTAAAGCTGGTGCTGTGGACGCATCCGGAGCTGCCCGAAAGCCCGGACCGCGTTAAGCGCGCCGTGCGCTTTGGCGCCAGCCCGCGCGCGGCGCAGGCGCTGATCTCTACGTCGCGCGTGCGGGCGTTGTTGCATGGGCGCTACAACGTCGCCTTTGAGGATGTGGAGGCCGTCGCCCCGGCGTGCCTGCGGCACCGCGTCGCGCTGAGCTTTGAAGGCATGGCGCAGGGGGATACGGTGGAAGCGGTTGTGGCGGAGCTGCTAAACTCCGTTCCGCGCGGGTGACGCCATGCTCAGCGACGCCTTTTTAACACGGCTGGATGCGCTGGCCCTGCGCATGAAGCATCCCGCGTCGGGCGGGTCGGGCGGTCTGAGGCGTTCCAAGGCGCTGGGCAGCAGCGTCGAGTTTTCAGATTTCCGGGAATACGTTCCGGGCGACGATATCCGCCGCGTGGACTGGAACGCCTACGCGCGCTTTGACCGCCTGTTTTTAAAGCTGTTTATGGAAGAGCAGGAGCAGCGCGTGAACCTGATCGTGGACGCGAGCGCCTCCATGGCCTTTGGCGAACCCGGCAAGTGGGAGTCCGCCCGCCAGCTTGCGCAGGCGCTGTGCTACCTATCCCTCTGCGGAGGCGACCGCGTGACGCTGTACGCCGTTCAAAACGGGCGCGAGCGCCACACGCGGCCCCTGGCCGGAAGACAGTGCTACCCGGAGGCGGCGGGCTTCCTGGAGGGCTTGGAACCAGACGGGGAGGCCCGGCTGAACGAGGTTCTTTCCCGCCTGCCGCTGCCCTCCGGACGCGGCCTTGCCGTGCTTATCAGCGATATGCTGCTGGAGGACGGGTACGAGCGGGCGCTTCAGGCTTTGATCTACCGCAAGCAGGAAACCAGCGTTCTTCAGCTCTGGAGCCGCGAGGAATGGGAACCGTCGCTGGAGGAAACCGTGGAGCTGGTGGACAGCGAGACGGCGGAAAAGCTTGTGGTGAACGCGACGTATGAGCTGCTGCGGCGCTATCGGGAGACGGCGCGGGCCTATGTGGAGGAGCTTCGCGCTTACTGCCGGGCGCACGCGGTTTCACATGCCCTTGTCATTCCGGAAAAGCCCTTTGAGGAACAAATGCTCCGGGAACTGAGCCGCGCCGGATTGATCGGCTGACGCGGGAAGGAGAAACGCACATGCAATGGTTGAATCCCGCGGGAGCTTGGGCCTTTACGGCGCTGGCCGGCGTGCTGGCGCTTTACGTGCTTCGCAAAAAGGCAAAGCGCGTGCCCGCGCCCAGCTTGCTTTTATGGCGCAGAATGGAAAGCCAAAGCCCGGCCGGAAGACCCTTTCAAAGGCTGACAAGCCGGCTTTTGCTGTGGCTGCAGCTCCTGGCGGCGGCGCTGCTCGCGCTCGCGCTGATGCGGCCCGCCTCTTTAAGCGGCGAGCAGGGCGAAACGGCCCTGATCTTCGACCTGTCCGCCAGCATGCAAACCGTCAGCCAAGGCAGAAGCCGTCTGGAGGAAGCGAAGGATACCGCCTACGGCATCCTGGACGGCCTGCGGGACGAGGATGCCGTTACGGTGATCGCGGCGGGAAGCGCGCTCCGGCAGAGCATATCCCGCTCTACCGATCATGCCGCCGTGCGGCGCGCCATCGCGGAACTGGAGGCGGGCAACGGAACCGCCGACATCGACGGGGCGGTCGCGCTTGCCCAGGCCATGCGCCGCGATCTTCCCTCCTTGCAGATCGTTGTGCTTTCGGACCGCTATACCGCGGCGGACGACAGCGTTCGCGTACAGGCGGCGGGCCGGAGCGAGCCGAACCGAAGCATCCTGTCCCTGCGCCTGAGCGAGCGGGAAGGGGACATGCTTGCTTTCGCGCAGGTTCAAAATCGGGGCGGCCCGGCAGAGGCGGAAATGGAATGCTACGCGGACGGCGTGCTGTGCGATGTACGGACGGTTTCCCTCGAGGGAAACGCCAGAACGTCGGTACGCTTTTCCGCGCCCCTGGAGGCCGGGAGCGTGATGGTTCGCTTTACGCAGCCGGACGCGCTTCCCGCGGATGACGCGCGATACGCGGTCAGACCGGAGGAGACGGAGCGGCGCGTGCTGCTGGTAACGGATGAAAACGTTTTTCTGGAACGCGCCCTTTCGCTGCGAAAGGGGCTGACCATTGTAAAGGCGACGCCGGCGGATGCTTTGGAGGCCGGGGACTACGACCTGTACGTGTACGACCGCTCGGTCCCGGCCACGCTTCCGGACGCCGGCGCGGTGCTCGCCATCGCGCCGGAGGGGGAGGTCTTGGGCATTGCGCCGCAGCGGGAGGAAAACGGGGGCGGAGCGCTGCGCGCGGGCGTGGGAAACGCCGGCAAGGCGATCTGCGAGCATTTGCTGCTTTCAGAAATCGCGTTGAGGGCGTACCGCCCGCTCGTGGGCGGGGAGGCGGCCGTCACCGTCGCGGGAAACGCCGTGCTCGCCGTCAGCGAGGAGGGTTCACGCCGGGCGGCTGTGCTGGGCTTTGACCTTCACGACAGCAACCTTCCCCTCAAGGCGGATTTTCCCGTGCTGATTCAAAACCTGCTTCAGTACCTCCTGCCGGACGCGCCGGCGGGGGTTCAGGACGCGCAATGCGGCTCCAGCCTGCCGCTGAACCTGGACGAACGCACGGTGTCCGCCAGGGTGCGCCTGCCTTCCGGAAGGACGGTCAGCCTGGAAGGGTCCACGCTGGCGGACACGGAGGAGCAGGGGCTGTATACGCTGACGGAGGAGCGCGCGGACGGCACGCTGCGCGAAACCTCCTTTGCGGCGCATATACCGGCGGAGGAAGGCGAGACCATGAGCGTCGCCAGCTCCACCGGCGGGGAGGGGGCGGCGCGGAGCAGCGGCGGCATGGGGCGTGAATGGACCCCCTGGCTACTGCTGACGTGCTTTGCCGTTTTAGCGCTGGAGTGGGAGGTGAGCCGCCGTGGGGCTTGATTTTGAATATCCCTGGGCGCTGCTGCTGATCCCGGCCGGCATCGCGGCGGTTATGTGGATCGACCGCCGCTACCGGACGCGCGCGCCGTCGCTCAAGCGGCGGGTTACGCTATGGTCGCGGCTGCTGCTTTGCGCCGTTCTCGCGCTGGCGGTCGCCGGTCCGTCGCTGCTGGTGGCGTCCGGCCGTACCGCGCGCTGGTTGCTGCTGGACGTATCCGACTCGGCCGCCCCGTCCAGCGAAAAAATGCAATCGGCGGTGGAGGAGGCGCTCGCGCGGCTGCCGCGGGGCGAAGAGGCGGGCGTGATCGTTTTTGGCGGCGACGCCATGGTGGAGGCGCCGTTGAGCGAGAACCCGGTCTTTACGGGCGTCCATGTAAACGTCAGCGGCGACGGCTCCGACCTGGACGGCGCGCTTTTGCTGGCAAACGCGCTGCTGCCGGCGGACGGTGCGGGCGGCGTCACGGTTTTAAGCGATGGGCGCGCGGAGGCAAGCCGCGCGGTGATCGATATTTTAACCGCTCGCGGCATTAAGGTGGATACGCTGGCCTATGAAACCGCCGACGCTGCCGACGCGCAGCTTTCCGAGCTGATCGCCCCCGCCGGGGCGTACGAGGGGCAGAGCATTTCCGTGGAGGCGGTGATCGACGCCAACGCCGCTATGACCGGCGACCTTGTGCTGTACCAAAACGGCGAGCCGACCACCACCCGCGAGGTAAAGCTGCAAAAGGGAGAAAACCGGTTTGCCTTTACGGATGTCGCCCGCCAGGCCGGCGTGGTGACCTACGAGGCGCGGCTGCTGCTTCAGGAGGATACGCAGAGCCGTAACAACAGCATGAGCGCTTACGTTCGCGTTACCGGCGCGCCGAACGTGCTGCTGGTGTCGCAATCGGACGGCGTAGAGAGCCTGCTGGCCTCGGCGGGCATGAAGGTGAACGCTGTCAGGCCGGGAGAGCTGCCGCAAAGCGCGGAGGGCTACCTGCCCTACGACGCGGTCGTGCTCAACAACATCGACTTTGACGACGCTACGGAGCGCCAGTGGCAAGCGCTGTCGGCGGCCGTGCGCACGCTTGGGCGCGGACTGGTGACGCTGGGCGGGGACAGCAGCTATGCGCTGGGGGGCTACCGGGGCACGGTGTTGGAGGAATTGCTGCCGGTCCGCATCGACGTGCGGGATAAGCTTCAAATGCCCGCGCTGTCCCTGGTCATCGCCATCGATAAATCCGGCAGCATGACGATGGGGCAGTTTGGAACCTCGCGGATCGAGGTGGCCAAGGAGGCCGCCATGAGCGCCATCGAGGTTCTGATCGAACGGGATCAGGTGGGCGTGATTGGTTTTGACGATACGGCAAAGTGGGTGGTCCCGTTTGGAAAAGTGGAGGATATCGGCGCGGTGGAAAGTATGATCGGCACGCTGCGCGCGGACGGGGGCACGGCCTTCTATTCCGCCTTGAGCGAAGCCTTTGAGGCGTTGATTGCCGCCGAAACGCCGCAAAAGCACGTGATCTTTCTTTCGGACGGCGAGCCGGGCGATACGGGCTTCCAGGACGTCGCGCTGGCTATGGGCAAGGCCGGCATTACCTTAACGACGGTCGCCGTCGGCAGCGGAGCCGATACCCGGCTGATGTCGCTGCTTGCCACGCTGGGAGGCGGCAGGGCCTATGAGGCTGGGGAATTTGACAATATTCCCAAAATCTTTACCAAGGAAACGATGCTTGCCGGCGGCAGCTATGTGCAAAACCGCGCGTTTACGCCTGTGGTGACTGAAAGCTCCGCGCTTACGGACTTTGACGGCTTTCCGACGCTTACGGGCTACCTGACGGCGGTGGAAAAGCCGACCGCCGCCGTTTCGATGACGAGCGATACCGAGGACCCGCTGCTGGCGTGGTGGAACGCGGGCGCGGGCCGAACCGTCGCGTGGATGAGCGACGCCGAGGGCGCGTGGACGGAAGCGTTCCTGCGCTGGACGGAGGCGCCGTCCTTTTTTGGCGGCCTGGTGGCGAAGGCGCTGCCGGGCGCGGGCCGGGAAGGCATGCTGACCGCCGCCGCGGACGGGGATCGGCTGAGCGTTCGTTACGAGACGGAGGGCGCGGAGGAGGCGGAGCTGCATACCATAGCCACAATCGTGTCCCCGGACGGAACAGAGCAGACCGTGGAGCTTGCGGAGGTAGAGGCCGGCGTCTACGAAGGCGCGGCGGAGGCGAAGGCCCAAGGGGCCTACGCGCTTCGCGTTACCCAGAGCAGGGACGGCGAGGCGGTGCGTTCCCAGGAGGGAGGAGCGGTCAAGGGGTACGCCCATGAGTATGACCTCCGGGACGCGGCGGACAAGAACCTCGGCGAGTTATCCCTGCGCACGGGAGGGCGGACGCTCGCGCCGGAGGACGATTTCTGGAGCGCTCCGGTTGCGGGCTCCCGGGCCAGGCGGCGGCTGACCGCGCTGCTTTGCGTGCTGGCTGCTATTTTGCTGCTGTGCGATATCGCGCTTCGCAAGCTTCCCTGGGAAGATGCTGTATTGGAGCTGATCGGCCGGCGGGGAGCGCGCGCGGACGCCTCGCCCGGCAAGGTTCGGGAGCCCGCGCAGAAGACGGGGGCCGCGAAGGAGCCGTCCCGCCGGGAGAGCAAGGCGGCCCGGGAAAAGGCCCGCAAGGAAGCGGCGGCCCAGACCGCGGACGCGCTGCTGTCGGCAAAGAAGGCGCGCGAAAAGCGATAGGGGCCAAAGCGCGCCGGAGAACAAGGCTATCGCCTATGAGCTCTCCCAGAACGATCAGAGCGGTTTTTCGCTGGAAGCCGCCATCCTTTTTGGGTGAAAAATTCCGTAGACGATCGCCCCGCCGGGAGAAAGTTTTGCTTGACAGACGGCAAGGGCTGTGCTACACTTCGCTAAACCGATGAAGAAGAGCAAGTACGAGCAGGTCGTTTCGGCAAAGAGAGCCGCCGGGGGTGGGAGAGCGGCGCGAAACGCGGTTGGGAATGGGCTTCCGAGGGTTTGCTGAAGCAAAGTAAGCAAAACGGCGTTGCTTCCCGTGACAGAGGCAGGCGTATGCTGGTACGCATGAGGTGGGCGCGAACGCGTCAAGCTGGGTGGCACCGCAGGAGTGTATGGCTCTTGTCCCCGCATTCAATACGGAATGGGGACAAGGGCCTTTTTGACGGGCTTTTTCCCCGCGACAGGCTACGGCCGAAGGAAAGGAGCAATACCCATGAGCAAGGAGATTCCCTACAAAATTTACCTGGAAGAAAGCGAGATGCCCAGGCAATGGTACAACCTCCGCGCCGATATGAAGCGCAAACCCGCCCCGCTGCTGAACCCCGCGACGTTCAAGCCCATGACGTTTGAGGACCTTCGCCCGGTCTTCTGCGACGAGCTGATCGAGCAGGAGCTGGACGACAGCACGCCGTTCTTCGATATCCCGGAGGAAATCCGAGCGTTTTACAAGATGTACCGCCCTTCGCCGCTGGTCCGCGCGTATTGCCTGGAAAAACGGCTTCAGACGCCGGCCAAGATCTATTATAAATTTGAGGGCAACAACACCAGCGGCAGCCATAAGCTCAACAGCGCCATCGCGCAGGCGTATTACGCCAAAAAGCAGGGCCTGAAGGGCGTCTGCACCGAGACGGGCGCGGGCCAGTGGGGTACGGCGCTGGCTATGGCGTGCGCGTATTTTGACCTGGACTGCAAGGTCTATATGGTCAAGTGCAGCTATGAGCAAAAGCCCTTCCGGCGCGAGGTGATGCGCACCTATGGCGCGAGCGTGACGCCCTCGCCCAGCATGGAAACCCAGGTGGGCCGGAAGATTCTGGCCGAACATCCGGGCACCTCGGGCAGCCTGGGCTGCGCCATCAGCGAGGCCGTGGAGGCCGCCACCACGCGCGAGGGTTACCGTTACGTGCTGGGCAGCGTGCTGGCGCAGGTGCTGCTGCATCAGACGGTCATCGGGCTGGAGACAAAGGCGGCGATGGACAAATACGGCATTAAGCCGGATATCATCATCGGCTGCGCGGGCGGCGGAAGCAATCTGGGCGGCCTGATCAGCCCCTTCATGGGCGAAAAAATACGGGGCGAGGCCGATTATCGCGTCATCGCGGTGGAGCCTAGGAGCTGCCCGAGCTTTACGCGCGGAAAATTCGCCTATGACTACTGCGATACGGGCATGGTATGTCCGCTTGCCAAGATGTACACGCTTGGCAGCGGGTTTATTCCCTCTGCCAATCACGCGGGCGGCTTGCGCTACCATGGCATGAGCAGTATTTTAAGCCAGCTTTACGCGGACGGGCTGATGGAGGCGCGCGCTGTGGAGCAGACCAGCGTGTTTGCCGCCGCGGAGCAGTTCGCGCGCTGCGAGGGCATCCTGCCCGCGCCCGAAAGCAGCCACGCCATCCGCGCGGCGATTGACGAGGCGCTTTTGTGCAAGGAAAGCGGCGAGGAAAAGACGATCCTCTTCGGCCTGACCGGTACGGGATACTTTGACCTGTATGCCTATGAAAAATACAACAACGGCGAGATGAGCGACTATTTTCCCACAGACGCGGAGCTTCAGGCCGGCTTTGACGGCCTGCCCGACATGCCGGCAGGGTTGTAAAGGAAGAAACCCGAGCCGGAGGAGGCTTGCCAAACCACGCAGACAAGGCCCCGGAACGCATTGCGTTCCGGGGCCTTGTCTGTCCGGCGCTTGCCGGAGCGTCGGGAAGGGGCTTAAACGGGAAGGGACGTTGGGAGGCGCCGCCTCCCAAGCCCGCCGCCTAAGGGCGAAGCCCTTAGGAATCCCTTTTTGGGCCGCGTTCGCGGCCCAAGGATGGTTCAGGGTTGGCGGAGGGAAGCGGCGGCCCTGTGGTCTGCTCGCGCTGCCCGGCAGGGCGGCGATTGAGATTGCGCAGTGGCCCTTATCAGGCGTCCGGACGGGAGATTCCCACCGTCTTCCGTTCTTCGCGCATATGCTTCCTCCCGAACTGAACGCAGTCGATCAAGCGCCGTAGACGTCCCTGACCTTGCGGCAGAGGTGCTCTACATAGAAGGACGGGTCGAAGGGAGCGCCGCACGCACGCTCGATTTGTACGGCGGGCGGGTACAGCGCGCCGGTATGGTGTACGTTTTCATCCAGCCACTGGTTGACGGGGCCCAGCTCGCCCTTTTCCAGCAGGGCGTCCACGTCCAGCCCGCGCCTGACGGCGGCCATGAACTGCGCGGCGTAAGCGCTTCCAAGCGCGTAAGTTGGGAAATAGCCGAACATGCCGTCCGACCAGTGCATATCTTGCAAAACGCCCACGGAATCGTTTGGCACGTCGATGCCCAAATACTCCTGGTATAGGGCCCGCCAGGCGTCCGGAAGCTCCTCCGTGGAAAGAGCGCCGTCAATCAACTGCTTTTCCAGCTCATACCGCACCATAATATGCAGCGGGTACGTCACCTCGTCCGCTTCCGTGCGGATCAGCGACGGCTCGACACGGTTGACCGCCAGGTAGAAGCCGCGCTCGTCCACGCCGTCAAGCGCGCCGGGGAAAAACGCCCGCAGCTTGGGCAGCAGGAAACGCAGGAAGGCCGCGCTGTGGCCGATCATGTTTTCATAAAAGCGGCTTTGGCTTTCATGCATTCCCATGCTCACGTTTGTCAGGCAGGTATATTGGTATTCGTCCGCGATGCCCAGCTCATACAGCGCGTGCCCGCCCTCATGGATCACGCTGTACATGGAGGAGAGAAAGGCATTTTCATGATAGTGGGTCGTGATGCGCACATCATACCGGCTGGAGCCGGTCGTGAACGGGTGCTCCGTTTCGGCTATCGCGCAGCGGGAACGGTCAATCCGCATCAGCTCCATCAAATAGAAAGCCAGGGCCCGCTGGCGGTCCACCGGGCAGAAGGCCCTGAGGAAGGCGGGCGCGCTTGGCTGGTCGTGCACAGAGGCGATCAACGGCACAAGCTTTTCCCTGAGCATGCGGAAAAATACGTCCAGCCCTTGCGTGGTCGCGCCCTTTTCATAGCCGTCCAGCAGCGTGTCATAGGCGGGCCTGGACGGGTCCTGGTAGGCGGCGAAGCGCCGCTGATATTCGATAATCTGCGTTAGGTACGGGCGAAAAAGGGGATAGTCGTCCTTCTCCTTCGCCGTGCGCCATGCCTCGGCCGCCTGAGCCGTCAGACGGATATAAGCGGCATATTCCTCCATTGGGATTCGCGTCAGCTTGTCCAGCTCCTCGCGCAGCAGCTCCGTCTGCCGGCGGGTGGAAAGGTCCAGCTCGTCCTTGCGCGCCCAAAGCTCGTCAAGCAGGGCGCGCGTCCTTTCGTTAACGAAAAGCTGGTAGCCTTTTTCACTTAACAGCCCAAGCGTGACGCCGCGCGCCTCCGCGGAGGCGCGCGGCGCGACGGTGGCGCCGTCAAAGTACAGGCAGGAGGCGGCGTGATCGTAAGCGTGGCGCTCCTGCTGAAGCTTTTTCAGAAGTTCCTTTCCTTCCTGTAAGTCCATTGGCATGCAGTTCCTTTCTGACGATTAATCAAGTCAAACGCATTATACGTCCGAAGAATAGACCTGTCAAACATGGCGCGTCCTCCGGCGTCCGCTTACAATAGTCGAAGACTGGCAAAAAGGGAGGAAAAGAAATGAATTACGGCTACATCCGCGTTTCCACAAGAGAACAGAACGAGGAACGGCAGAGGATCGCGCTTCGCAATTGGGGAATCCGGGAGGAGGATATGTTTTTGGACCGGCAATCCGGCAAGGACTTTGAACGGCCGCAGTATCGCCGGCTGCTGCGTCTGCTGAAAGGCGGCGATACGCTTGTGGTTCAGAGCATCGATCGGCTGGGAAGAAACTACGAGGAAATTCTCGCGCAGTGGAGGGTCATCATTCGGAAAAAGAACGCGGCAATCGTCGTGCTGGATATGCCGCTGCTCGATTCGCGGCAGAACCGGGACCTGACGGGCACGCTGATCTCGGATATCGTTCTCCAGCTCCTTAGCTATGTCGCGCAGACGGAGCGGGAGATGATCCGGCGCAGGCAGGCGGAGGGAATCGCGGCCGCGAAAGCGCGCGGGGTTCATTTTGGCAGGCGGAAGATGCCGCTTCCGGCTGGCTTTGAGCAAACGGTCGCGCAATGGAGGCGCAAGGAGATCTCCTGCGAGGACGCGCTGGAACGGCTGCGCATAAGCCGAAGCTATTTTTTTACCGAGGTGAAAAGGTTATCCCTATAAAGTCTTCAAAAGTACACTTTTACATACTTGTCATTTGAACTGAATATGTATATAATAGATCAGTAAGCCGCAATCAACCAAAGGCAGTCGCGGCCGGGTAGGTGAAAGTGTACGATTCCTTACCGGCGGGGCTTTCAGGGGAGGTGTGAACCGTTGAGGCGCAAGCAATACCGCGCCCTGTTTGATATGCGCGTGCGCACCGATCCCGATACCGGGCGGGACAGCCGCGTGGCGGTTTACACCGGCCCTTATTATCAAATTGATTTTCCCGGCGGTGCGAAGCGGAAGCTTGCCGCGCTCTGGACCGTGTGCCCGGCGCTGTTTTTAGCCGCCGGGCTGCTCAACACAAGCGGCAGCCGCTGCTTTTATGTGCTTCCGTTTTATCTGCTGCTGCCGTTTCCGCTTTTGTATTGGGGAATGGCAATTTTTCGCGTGCTGCGGATGCCCGGGCGCGCGACGGCGGTGGACAGGGACGAGGGGATCGAGCGCGTGCGGCGCAGCTCCGGAGGCGCGGCGGCGCTGAGCGCGCTTCATACGGCGGGAGAGCTTGTGCTGCTTGCGCTGGGCGGGGCGGGGGAGAGGCTTGGCGCGGAGCTTGCCGGCATGGCCTGTATTCTGGCGATCGGGGCGTTCGGCGTTTTGACCCACCGGGTCCTCAACGCCCTGAACATCGCGGAGCTGCCCGCAAAGGGCGCGGGCGGGGACGGCGAGAGGAACCCGCCCCAGGAGGACGGCCGCGCATAGGACGGGCCGTCAATTTGCCCCAGCCGCAAGGACCGTGGGGATGCATGCGTTGTTTGTAATGCGGAAACTCCGCTTTGCAATAAAGCCGCTTCGGCGGCAACCATCAAATCAAGGAGGAAGAAGAAATGGGTAACATGAAAAAGATTCTGTCTATCGTGTTGGCCGTAAGCATGCTGCTGGGCATGGCGGGCGCGTCGCTCGCCGAGGCTCCCGCTGCGGACGGCGATACGGCCCGTGACGCCAACACGCTTGTCGTCGGCTACACGGAGTTCAACGAAAAGTTCAGCCCCTTCTACGGAGAAACCGCGTATGACAACGACGTTTCCATGAAGTATGTGGGCGAGGAGCTGGCGACGCTGGACCGCCAGGGCGCGATTGTCTACAATGGTATCGAGGGAGAGACGATCCCCTTTAACGGGACGGATCACACCTATACCGGCATCGCGGACCTCAAGGTGGAGCGCGACGAGGCCAACAACAAGACCGTCTATACCGCCAAGCTGCGCGAGGACGTCAAGTTCTCCGACGGCACGCCGATGACGGCCGACGACCTGATCTTTTCCTATTATGTGCTGCTGGACCCGTCCTATTCCGGCCCCATCACGCTGAGCAGCTACGACATCGTGGGCCTGAAGGCATATCAGACGCAGACCCCGGAGGACCTTTACGCCAAGTTTGAGGAAGTCGCCAAGGCCATCTATGCCGCCGGCGAGGACCACGAATGGGCCGAGGGCGACGCCTGGACCAAGGAGCAGCAGGAAGCCTTCTGGGCCGCCGTAAAGACCGCGTGGGTTGAGGATGTTCAGGACATCGTCAACTATGTGATGATGAACTACAACACCGCGGACTACACCGGCGAGGTCGGCGCGACCCCCGAGGAGATCACCGCCAACGAGGGCCTTCAGGTTGCGTTCGGCATGGCCATGTGGGGCTTCGGCACCTACGCGGACGGCGTGCTGACCGGCAAGAGCGGCAAGACCTGGAGCCTGAAGGACGGCGCGTATCCCGCCATCGAGGATTACTACGCCGAAGCCTACGAGGCCTATGGTCATGATCCCGAAGCGTTCTTCGGCACCGAGGCTGTGGACACCGGCGCGACCTCCACGCTGGCCGCCGCGCAGAGCAGCTTCATCGCCGAGCAGGCCAAGGCTGAGCCCGAGGCCGCCAACGGCGTGCCCAACATCGCCGGCATCAAGAAGCTGGACGATTATACCGTCGAGGTGACCATGAACGGCTTCGAGGCGCCCGCGGTATACGTCGTATTCGGCATCGCCGTCGCTCCGATGCATTATTACGGCGACAAGGCCCAGTACGACTATGACAACAACAAGTTCGGCTTCCCCTTCGGCGACCTGAGCATGATTCAGGCCAAGACGACCCAGCCCATGGGCGCCGGCCCCTATAAGTTTGTGCGCTATGAGAACAAGGTCGTTTATCTGGAAGCGAACGAAAACTTCTGGAAGGGCGAGCCCAAGATCAAGTACATTCAGCTCAAGGAAACCCTCTCGCCCGATAAGGTGAGCGGCGTGACCACCGGAACGCTGGATATCACCGACCCCGACGCCACGGCCGAGAACATCCAGATGATTAAGGATGCCAACGGCGGCGAGCTGACCGGCGATTCCATTAAAACCACCTCGGTTGACTTCCTTGGCTACGGCTACATCGGCTTTGACGCGGAAAACGTGAAGGTGGGCCAGGACGCCGGCTCCGACGCGTCCAAGTACCTGCGCCGCGCGCTGATGACCGCTTTGGCCCTGTACCGCGACGTGGTGGTGGACAGCTATTACGGCGAAATCGCTTCCGTTATCAACTACCCCATTTCCAACACCTCCTGGGCCGCGCCTCAGAAGACGGACGCGGACTATAAGGTTGCGTTCTCCACGGATATCGACGGCAACGATATCTACACCGTCGACATGACGGCCGAGCAGAAGGACGAGGCCGCCCTGAAGGCGATCACCGGCTTCCTGAAGGCCGCCGGCTATACCTTTGACGAGGCGACCGGCAAGGCTACCGCCGCTCCCGAGGGCGCTCAGATGGAATACGAAGCCCTCATCGGCGGCTCCGGCACGGGCGATCACCCGTCCTTCGGCATCCTGACCGACGCCAAGGCGCTGCTGGAGAAGGTCGGCATCACCCTGACCATCAACGACATTACTGATTTCAGCGTCCTTCAGGACCGCGTAAAGAGCAACAAGGCTCAGATCTACTGCATGGCCTGGCAGGCGACGCCCGACCCCGACATGTATCAGGTGTACCACTCCAGCAACGTGCTGGGCGCCGGCGGCACCGACAGCAACTCCTATATGCTGGCAGATTCCGAGCTGGATCAGTTGATTGTGGACGCCCGCAACAGCGCCGACCAGTCCTACCGCAAGGCCACCTATAAGGCGGCTCTGGACAAGATCATCGAATGGGCCGTGGAGCTTCCCGTCTATCAGCGGCAGGAGTTCGTGATCTACAGCGCCGAGCGCCTGAACATCGACACCCTGACGCCCGACGTCAGTACCTTCTATGGCTATATCGAGGATATCGAGAAGCTTGAAATGAAGTAACCGGTTTCCTACAAGAGATTCGCTCTCGGGCGTTTCTTGCGGAGGAGCCTGCCAGGAAAACCGGCAGGCTCCTCCCTGTGAAGGCCCGTTTCTGGAAGCTGGGGGTTCGTGCGTGCGAACCCTGTTCGTGCTTCTGGAATTAAATTTGAAGTTTCAAGCGCAACGCGCTTTTGACTGTTGATAAACCCATTTTTCGGGTGGCTTGGAGGGGCCGAGCCCTCTCCTAATGAAATCGTATCGTCTGGCTTTGCCAGCGGTTGGCAGTGCGCCCGTGCCGGCACGGGCATACTGTTTTCACCTTTGGCGAAAATTCCAATCGCCGATTTGAAATCAGCGATTGAAACCTTGGCTGGGGAGTTTTCGGCTTTGCCGAAACATCAGTCCTCGTGGGAAAAGATCGCCGACAGGCGAGCTTTTTCGGCGCCCTGAAGCGCTGCGCGCTTTATCGCCATACACGACCCGCTTTTACGCGGAGGGAAACAAAGCAGCATAAAGGAGGTGAGCCGTATGAAAAAGTTTATTCTCAAGCGTATCCTGATCAGCATCCTTCTTTTGTTTTTTGTTTCCATGGTCATCTATGGCATTATGCGCTGTATTCCCACCTCGTTTGTTGAAAAGATGGCGCTGGAGCGCTCGCAGATGCCCGGCAGCAAAAGCTATAAAGAATGGCTTGAGCAGCTAAACGTGATGTACGGGATGGATGGGGACGTTA
Organism: Candidatus Limiplasma sp.; assembly: GCA_048370855.1. Classification (GTDB taxonomy): domain Bacteria; phylum Bacillota; class Clostridia; order Christensenellales; family Aristaeellaceae; genus Limiplasma. Next base: position 52,627 of record DBGEOK010000107.1, read on the forward strand.
TTTCCGGCTTTTTCAAGTGGCTCGGCAAGGCAATCCAGGGGGATTTCGGGGATTCATGGAAATTTACCGTGCCTGTGGTGGATAAGTTTAAGCAGGTGATCTGGGATTCTTTCTGGCTGGCGATGATTACCATGGTTCTCCGCGTGGTCATCGCCATTCCGCTGGGCATCCTGTCCGCGCGCAAGCAGTACAGCAAGACAGACTATGCGGTTACGGTGTTTGCGCTCATCGGCATTTCGCTGCCCACCTTCTTTTTTGCCACAATCCTCAAGCTGGTCTTTTCCATCAACCTGGGCTGGCTGGACCTGTTTGGCAAGGTTGGACGGAATTATTATCAGCTTGACGCATGGGGGCAGGCGCTGGATGTGGCCAAGCATTACATTATGCCGATCCTGACGCTGACCATCGTAAGCGTGGGAGACCTGATGCGCTATACGCGCACGAACATGCTGGAGGTTTTGAACAGCGACTTTATCCGAACGGCGCGCGCCAAGGGCCTGCCGGAAAAAACGGTTATTAACAAGCATGCGTTCCGCAATACGCTGATTCCGATTGTGACCATATTGGGAAGCACGCTCCCCACCCTATTTGGCGGGGCGATGATTACCGAGACGCTGTTCCAGATTCCGGGCATCGGCTACACCTCCTATTTGGCGATGATCGAGGGCGATATTCCCTTTACCATGTTCTACATGCTCTTTATGGCGGTTCTCACCCTGGCCGGTACGTTAATCGCCGATATCCTGTACGCTGTGGTTGACCCGCGCGTACGCATCAGCTAGGAGGTGCGGAGCATGAGCGAGCATTTCAACCGGAAGGGCGAACCCCTGGAGGAAGAGCGGCGTATCGACGAGGCTGCGGGCGACGAGACGCGCGGCGACGGGCAGCCTATCGCCCTGGACGACGAGCGCCGCGTCAAGGTGCTCTCGCCCGGCATGCTGGTGTTTAAGCGCTTTGTGCGCAACCGGCTGGCCATCGCGGGCGCGATCATTATTATTTCCATGTTTCTGTTCAGCTTTTTAGGCGGCGTGGTGATGCCCTACACCGAAAGCCAGGTGTTCAAGTTTTATCAGCCGATGAACAAGGAGTACGCTGCCGTTACGCAAAATGATGAATTCCGCTACGTGGTCGCGGACGGGCAGTCGTTTGATAGCAGCGCGAAGAGCCGCATGATTTTGGCTATCAATAACGGCCTGGATACCTTTGAAAGCGGAGGGAACACCTATGGCCTTGTCCGGGAGGGCGAGGATTTTTATCGCGTGACCTCCATGCGCCTGATTGCCTCCGGCAAGGGAATCAAGAACCGTTATACGCTTAACGCGGCGGAGGGCGTCGCCCTGCCGAATGATTTTACCGACAGGTTCAACGAAGCCGTCGCGGCGCAGCAGAAGTCATTTACCACCGCGGACGGAACGGAGTACGTCGTCAAAACCACGAAAGTGGAGGCGACGGTCATGGCCCCGGTAGACCTGGCGCTGGCCTCCAAGCTGATCTTTACCGGCGAAATGAGCGAGGACTACCTCTTCCGCCTGTCGGCCGAGCGCGCCATGCAAGGCGGAGGCGACGCCGATTTTGAGGCGCACGGGGTTGTCTACACGCTCGACATGCTGGACGAGGACACCGCCTCCATTACCGACGCCGCCGGCGCCGAGGTGGCTTCCGCGTCGCATTTCCTGCTCAAGGAAACGCAGGTCGGCACGGTGTTTCCCGCCGGCTTTGTGGCCGCTGTGCAGCAGGCGGTCAAGGAAGGACAGCCCGCCTTCACGCTCGAGACGGGGGACGGGGCGGTTCAGGAGTTCCAGATTACGAAAAAGAACCTGGAATACATTGTGCGCACCAATATGCCGACCTACCAGATTATGATGTACGCCGCGCCCTCGGCGGAACACCTGCTGGGCACGGACGGCAACGGAATGGACGTGCTGACCCGCCTGATGTACGGCGGACGGATCTCGCTGATGATCGGCTTTGTGGTGGTGCTGCTGGAGGTGTTGCTGGGCGTCATCCTGGGCGGCATTTCGGGATACTTCGGCAAATGGGTGGACAGCCTGATTATGCGCACGGTAGACGTGTTCAACTGCATACCGGGCTATCCTATCTATATTATCATGGGCGCGATCATGGACGCGCAGAAGGTTGACCCTACCCGCCGCATTTTCTACCTGATGGCGGTGCTGGGCGTGCTTGGATGGCCCAATATCGCGCGCATCGTGCGCGGCCAAATCCTGAGCCTGCGCGAGCAGGAGTTCATGACCGCCGCCGAGGCCACGGGCATTTCGGTAAAGCGGCGCATTTTCAAGCATCTGGTGCCGAACGTGATCCCCCAACTGATCGTGATCGCCACGATGAACCTGGGCGGTATCATTCTGACCGAAGCCACGCTATCCTTCCTGGGCCTGGGCGTCAAATACCCCCTTGCCTCCTGGGGAAGCATTATCAACGCGGTCAGCAATGTATACGTGATGACGAACTATTGGTTTGTATGGATTCCGGCGGGCATGCTGATCCTGCTGACGGTGCTCGGCTTTAACTTTATCGGCGACGGCTTGCGCGACGCGTTTGACCCCAAGATGAAACGGTAAGGAGGATATGCCCATGTTTGGAAAGAAAAAGCGCAGCGACGGGTATATCTCCGCAGGGGATTCCCGCCGAATCAGCCGGGAAAACCGCCGCGTTACGCAGGCGATCGAAAAGCGGCGCAACCGGAAGCATGTCGACCCATCGGAATACATGACCCAGATGCGCGATCCCGAAAATGTGGTTGAGTTTGATAACCTTCATACTTACTTTTTTACGGATATCGGCACGGTGAAGGCCGTGGACGGCGTCAGCTTCGACGTGCCCAAGGGCAAGACCGTCGGCGTGGTGGGCGAGAGCGGCTGCGGAAAGAGCGTGACCAGCTTGAGCCTGATGCAGCTCGTGCAGCGCCCGCAGGGACAGGTGGTGGAGGGCGCTATTCGCTTTAACGGCAAGGAGGGCGTATACGATATCGCCAAGACGCCCACCGAGGTGATGCAGCGCATCCGCGGCAACCAGATATCCATGATCTTTCAAGAGCCGATGACCAGCCTGAACCCAGTATTCCGCATCGGCATGCAGGTGGATGAGGTCATCAGCCTCCACAACCCCGGCATGAACAAGGAGGATGTAAAGGCGCGCACCATTCAGATGCTGGAGATGGTCGGCATTGCCAACAGCACGGGCGTATACCGCATGTATCCGCACGAGCTGAGCGGCGGCATGCGCCAGCGCGTGATGATCGCCATGGCGCTTGCGCTGTCCCCCAAGCTGATTATCGCGGACGAGCCGACCACCGCCCTGGATGTGACGATTCAGGCGCAAATTCTGGACTTGCTGCGCAGCCTGAAGGATCATATCAACTCCTCCATCATGCTGATTACGCATGACCTGGGCGTGATCGCCGAAATGGCGGATTATGTTGTGGTGATGTACTCCGGCCGCGTGGTGGAGAAGGGGACGGTGCATGAGGTTTTCAAAAATCCCAGCCATCCCTATACGATTGGCCTGCTGAACTCAAAGCCCGTGGTCAACAAGCAGGTAGACAAGCTGTATTCTATTCCCGGCAGGGTGCCCAACCCCATCAATATGCCGGATTACTGCTATTTCCGCGACCGGTGCGAGCTTTGCGTGCCGCGCTGCGACGGCGCCTACCCGCCCGAAATCCACCTGAGCAAAACGCATGTGGTGAGCTGCTACCGCTATGAGGATTTTGAGAAGGGGGAAAACCGGGTATGAGCGAAAGCACGCATGACGCGGAAAACATCCTGGAAGTCCGAAACCTGAAAAAGTATTTTCCCATCAAGAGCGGTATGATGCAGCGCGTGGTGGGCAATGTGAAGGCCGTGGACGGCATCACCTTTCATATTAAGCGGGGAACCACGATGGGGCTTGTGGGCGAGAGCGGCTGCGGAAAAACGACGGTCGGCCGCACCATTCTCCGCCTTACGGAGAAAACCTCCGGCGAAGTGCTCTTTAACGGCCTGGACGTCCACGCGCTGGATAAAGAGGCGCTGCGAAAGCTCCGCCCCAAAATGCAGATTATTTTTCAGGACCCGTATTCCAGCCTTTCGCCCCGCCTGCCCGTAGGGGAAATCATCGGAGAGGCGGTCCGGGAGCATCATATCGTGCCCGAGGGGGAATACGAGGCATACCTGGATAAGATTATGAGCGAATGCGGGCTGATGAGCTATTATAAGGACCGTTACCCGCATGAGTTCTCCGGCGGCCAGCGCCAGCGAATCTGTATCGCGCGGGCCTTGGCCCTCAACCCGGAATTTGTCGTCTGCGACGAACCCGTCTCGGCGCTGGACGTGTCCATCCAGGCGCAGATTATCAATTTGCTCAAGGACCTGCAAAAGGAGCACAACCTCACATACCTGTTTATCTCCCATGACCTGAGCGTCGTGGAGCATATCAGCGATACGATTGGCGTGATGTATCTGGGAAACCTTGTGGAATACGGCCCCAAGGAGGATATCTTCCGCAATCCTCTGCACCCGTATACCAACGCGCTGTTCAGCGCCATTCCCATGCCGGACCCAGACGTAAAGATGAACCGGGTCATTCTGGAGGGCAGCATTCCGTCGCCCGCCAATCCGCCGGCAGGCTGCAAGTTCCATACCCGTTGCGCAAAATGTATGGAACGATGCAAAACGGAGGAGCCTATTCAGCGGGAGATAGAGCCGGGACATTTTGTGGTCTGCCACCTGTATGACGAGGAGCGCAAGCATGCCTGAGGAAAAGCGGGAACAGCGTGAGGAGGGCGACGACCGGGTTGTCGCGGACATGAACGTGGAAGGGATGCCCTGGTATCGCCGGGGAGAACCCGCGCCCAAGAATCCGGACGCCGAGCCGCTGACGGGACGCAACCTTTGGCGGTATACCTTTAGCGCCGTCGGGGCGGGCCTGGTCGTGGTGTTTGTGTTCGGCATCTGCGCGGCGGCGTTTATCTGGTTTTGCATTCACGTCTGGTTCCGGTAGCGCGCGAAGCGCCTTAGCCCCTGGCCTTCAGGATGACGGCCAGGGGCGTTTGCTTGGGTTGAAGCTCGCCTTCGGGCGGGCTTTTCCGCCAAAACACGTTTCCCCTGCGCCAGCGGCGCGGTCGGGGAAACGTGCAAGGAAACCTTGCTGCGCAAGGCTTCCGAATCCACCGCACATGTCGCTGGATTCGGAATGCAGTCCGGAGGGCCGCGGCCCTCCGACCCCCAAATGAGTCAGCCTGAAGCTCGCCTTCAGACGAGCTTTACCGACGAGAACTGCCGAAAAGTTTGCGCCGGAGGCGCAAACTTCCCGCCCGCCTGGGCGCTGCGCGCAGCAAAAGTACCGGAACCATGGCCGAGCGCTGGTCACCCGGGCGAACCGATTGCATCCGGAGGGCCGCGCTCCCTCCAAGCCGCCTCCTCAAAAGAGAACTTTTTGACACGCTCGAAGCTCGCCGTCGGGCGTGTTTTATCGACGAAACCGACTTTCCGCGCCTGGGGCACGGATGGGGAAACAAGCAAAGGAAGCTTGCCGCACACGAGACCGCGAAACCGCGGAAGGCGTTTTTGCGGTCTCATTCCGTCACGGAATGGCATGGGGCCACAGGCTGCTCGCCCATTTCCGGCGCCGCGGAACCGCCGTACCCCGTCGCGCTCAATCACGCTTTTGCCGGGCCGCGAACGCGGCCCGGCAAAAGGGATTCCCAAGGGCTTGGGACGCGACGCCTCCCAAACGTCCCCTCCCGTTCAAGCCCCTCGATTCGCGTTTATACAATTTTAACGTCCGCTGTGCAAAATAAGAACACCATTTTAACGCTTCCGGGTTTACACTGGCAGGGAAAGGAGGCGTTTGCCATGACGGCGGTGGTGGTGCTGGTGTTTGTCGGCGTATGGCTGTTCGGCTTGGCGCTGATGACGCGAATAGACGCGGGACTTGCGCGCCTGAAGCCGGAAAGCCCTGCGCGTGTGGAGAAGCTTCCAGAAGCGGACGCGCCCCTTCTGTTCTGCGATGACGAGGCGATGGCCGAGGCGGTTCACCGGCGCATACCGGAGCTGGTGATCCGTCGGACGGCGGAGCTGCCGCCAAACGCTCGGCCCCGCGTGCTCATCGCCCTGCTCAGCGACGATACGGATAACCTTCTGCTATGCCGGCTGGCCCGGCGCGCGCGCGAGGGCTGCGTGACCGTCGCGCGATGCGGAGATCCCACGTTCCTGCCCGTGTTCAAGCGCGCGCAGGTTTCACACGTGCTGGTCGACCCGCCTACGCCGCAGGGCATCCTATCGATAGTGCGGGAGGGAACGGTACTGTGCGCAAGCGCTTAAAGGGCCTTACGGCGTTGCAGACGCTGGCCATCGGCTTTGCCGTGATGATTTTGCTGGGGGCGTTGCTGCTGAGCCTGCCCGCCGCCAGCCGCGGGCTTCCGCTCGCCTTTGGGGACGCTTTGTTTACCGCAACGTCCGCCACCTGCGTAACCGGCCTGGCGGTATGCGATACCTATACGCAGTTCACCTTTTTCGGCCAGCTCGTGATCCTTTGCCTAATCCAGATCGGCGGCCTGGGCTTCATGACGGTAGCGGTTCTGTTTTCGCTGGTTTTGCGCAAGCGGATCGGCCTGAAGGAACGGTCCTATCTGATGGAAGCGGTCAGCTCGCCGCAGCTTGGCGGGGTGGTGCGGTTTGTACGCCGAATTTTGCTGGGCACGGCGGTGATCGAGCTGACGGGCGCGGCGCTTCTCGGCATTCGGTTTGTTCCGATGTTTGGTTGGAGGGAAGGCGCTTGGTTTGCGCTGTTTCACTCCATTTCGGCCTTCTGCAACGCCGGATTTGACCTGATGGGCGGCTTCGGGCCTTACAGCTCGCTGGAGCCCTTCGCCTCCGACGTGTTGGTAAACCTCACCATCATGGGACTGATCGTGACAGGCGGCATCGGCTTCCTTGTTTGGGACGATATCGCGGAGCATAAATGGCATGTGAGGCGTTATCTGCTGCACACCAAAATTATGCTTTGCGCCACGCTTGCGCTGCTTGCCCTGTCCTTTGCGGTTTACCTGGCGCTGGAGGGCGAGGGCGCGATGGCCGGCATGACGGGCGGGGAAAAGGCGCTCGCTTCCGCTTTCCTCGCCGTTACCCCCCGCACGGCGGGTTTTAATACGGTGCCGATGGACAGGCTGTCCGAGGCGGGCGCGGCGTTTACGTCCATTCTGATGCTGATTGGGGCGGGCGCGGGTTCCACGGGCGGCGGCGTCAAGCTGACGACCGTGGTGGTCATTTTGTTATCCGCGCTTTTCTACGCCCGCGGTCAGGAGGACGTGAACGTGTTCCACCGGCGGGTAGCGGACGAGAGGGTGCGCAGGGCGTTTTGCGGCGCGGCGATGTATTTGCTGCTGGCGATCATCGGCTGCTTTATGATTTTGGCGGAGCAGCGCGGCATGGCGCTGACGGACGCGCTTTTTGAGGCGCTGTCGGCCATTGGCACGGTTGGCCTGTCCCGCGCCGGGACCGCCAGCCTCGGCGGCTTGTCGCGGGCGACGCTGATCGTGCTGATGTACGCGGGACGCGTGGGCAGTCTGTCGGTTGCGATGGCGCTTTCTGAGAAGAAACGGCCCGCCGGGCTTCGTAATACGGTCGGCAAGGTCGTTGTGGGATGAGAGGAGAGCATGTAAATGCGTTCAATGCTTGTGATTGGGCTGGGCCGCTTTGGCCGGCATCTGGCAACTAACCTCGCCGAGCTTGGCAACGAGGTGATGGTCGTGGACCGGGACGAGGCCGCGGTGAATGCCGTCGCGCCCGTAGTGACGACCGCCCATATAGGCGACTGTATGGATGAGGAGGTCATTCGCTCTCTGGGCGTGGGAAATTTTAACGTATGCTTTGTGTGCATCAGCGACAACTTCCAATCCTCGCTGGAAATCACCTCGCTTTTAAAGGAAGCGGGCGCGCGCATGGTCGTATCCAAAACGGACAGGGAGATGCACGCAAAATTTCTGCTCAAGATCGGCGCGGACGCGGTGATCCACCCGGAGCGGGATATGGCGCAGCGCACCGCGATGAAATACAGCATGCAAAACGCCTTTGACTATATCGAGCTGACGCCGGAATACGCCATTTCCGAGCTGATGACGCCGCCGGCATGGATTGGCCGCACCATCCGGGAGCTCAAGGTGCGCAGCCGGTACAGCGTGAACGTCATCGGCGTGAAGGCGGGTTCGCATGTGACGCCGCTGGTGGACGCGGAGCATGTTTTTCATGAGGGAGAGCACATTCTGGTAGCCGGCGGCAAGAAGGATATCACCCGCTTGATGTACAAATAGCGCCGGAGGTGCTATGATGAGCGGGGAGGGGATTTCAATGACGCAAGCCCGGAAAGCCGGCACGCGCGCCGCCGTGACGATCGCGCTGCTGCTGGCCGCGACAGGCTGCGCGCTTTTCATGAACGGGGGCGGCATCGGCAAGGAATGCGTTATCATGGTGTACCTGGTGGGCGTTCTGCTGACGACCGTAGCCACGCGCGGCTATCTGTACGGCGTGCTTTCCTCGCTGGTCAGCGTGCTGGTTTTTAATTACCTGTTTACCGAGCCGCGCTACACCTTTCTGGTGCACAGCACGCAGGACCTGATGCTCTTAGCCTTTTTTGAAATAACGGCCATTGTATCCGGCAGCATTACCTCGCGGCTCAGCCGCCTGATGGAGACGGCGGAGCGCAACGAGCGCACCGCGCAGACGCTCTGCGCCATCGCGGAGGGGTTTTTAAACGGCATGGGGGAGCGCGGCATCGTAGAAAAAGGGCTGCGCTACATCCGCGAGTATACCGGCCAGGAATGCGGCGTGGCGTTGGAAAGCGTGCCGGCGCGCCGGTTTGGCATGCCGGAGCGGGCGGACGAGCGTTCCTTCGTTATTCCGGGCGTATCGTCGCGCGCTTTGGGATGGCTGAAAGCGCCCCCCGGTCCGACGGACGCGCGGGCCGAGCTGATCGTCAAGACCGTGGCGACGCAGATGGGCATTGCGCTGGAACGGGAGCACGCTTATCAGGAGCGCGAGGATATCCGCGTGGCCATGGAACGGGAACGCATGCGCAGCAACCTTCTGCGTTCCGTCGCGCACGACCTGCGCAGCCCGCTGACCGCGCTTTCCGGCGCGAGCACCTTGCTGGCCGACGACTTCGAGCGCCTGAGCGACGAGGAAAAAAAGCGGCTGGCCGGCGATATCAGCGAGGAAATGGTATGGCTGAGCAACCTGGTGGAGAATATCCTGAACATGACGCGCATTAACGAAACGCGGCTGGAGCTTACCCGTGAGGATGAGGTTGTGGACGATGTGGTGGGGGAAGCGGTGGCGCATATGAGCCGCTTGCTCCGAACCCGGCGCTTCCGCGCCGTATTGCCGGACGAGGTGCTTGTGGCCTCTATGGACGGACGCCTGATTGTGCAGGCGCTGGTCAACCTGCTGGATAACGCGGTCAAGCACACGCCCCCGGACAGCGAAATTGAGCTTTCGGTCTTCACAAAGGGGAATCGGATTGTCTTTTGCGTGGCCGATACGGGAGACGGCGTGGACGAAAGCGTTCGGGACAACCTTTTTGAGGGGTTTGTCACCTCCGACCATGGCCGTTCCGACAGCAAGAGAGGCATGGGGCTGGGCCTGGCGATCTGCCGCGCCGTGGCGGAGGCGCACGGCGGAGAAATCCATATGGAGCCCAACGAACCGAAGGGCTCGCGGTTTGTGCTCAGCTTGCCGATGGAGGATCAAGATGCGCATTCTGATGATTGAGGACGACCGGTACATCTCGGGCTTTACGGCGGTTTCGCTGCGCAAGGAGGGCTATGAGGTTGTGGTGGCGGAAAGCGCGGATGAAGGGCTGTTTGCATACGCTTCGCACAGCCCGGACCTGATTCTTCTCGACTTGGGCCTGCCGGACAGGGACGGGCTGGAGGTGCTGGCCTCGCTTAGGGAAAAATCCGACCTGCCTGTGCTGGTGGTTTCCGCGCGGGGCCAGGAGCGGGAAAAGGTAGCCGCGCTGGACGCCGGAGCGGACGACTACATTACCAAGCCGTTTTTTATGGGCGAGCTGCTGGCGCGCATCCGCGTGGTGGAGCGCAAGCAGCTAAAGGTTCATCAGCAGGAAGAGGCGGGCCTTTTTGAATGCGGATGGCTGACCGTGGACTTTGAGCGCCGTCTGGTGAGCGTGGACGGCGCGGAGGTGCATTTGACGCCCCTGGAGTATAAGCTGCTTTGCGTGCTGATTCAAAACCGGGGCAAGGTGCTGACCCACGGCTACCTGCTCAGGCAGGTATGGGGCTATGAGCAATGCGGGGATACCAAGACCGTTCGCGTGCTGATGGCCGGGCTTCGCAGAAAGCTGGAGCGGGATACGGCCAATCCGCGCTTTCTGTTAACGGAGGTAGGGGTTGGCTACCGGTTTGTGGGAGAATAAGCGCCGGATGAAAGCAGGCGGCTAGCGTGGCGGCGGGAGGGAAGCTCTTGAGCGTTCCTCCCGTCGCTTTTTCGGCTGTATTTTGGGGCGGCTCCGCCTTCCAAGCCCGCCGCCTAAGGGCTCTGCCCTTGGGAATCCCTTTGCTTGGGCCCGGTTCGCGGCCCAAGCGCGATTGAGAGCGGCGAAGGGAAACGGCAGCCCGGCGCGCTGGAAAGGAGCGGCAGCCCTGACGGCCCGGCCTCCGTCAAAGCCGGCGGGCCCAGCAGGCGGAGCGGCTTGCGTTTCCCATCGACGGTTGGTATAATCAGTGCGTTCGGGGGAGGGAAAGCCTGTGGAACGAACGGCGTTTTTTCTGCGCGTCTATGAAATGGTTGACGCCATTCCCTACGGCAAGGTGGCAACCTACGGTCAAATTGCATGGATGCTGGGTGCGCCGAAACGCTCAAGGCAGGTCGGACAGGCATTGCGTTACGCTCCGCCCGGGCTGCCCTGCCATAGAGTGGTTAACCACCGCGGCCGGCTGGCGCCGGGCTGGCCGGAGCAGCGCGCCCGCCTGGAGGCGGAGGGCGTTTGCTTTCAGGCAAACGGCTGTGTGGATTTGAGCCGGAGCCGATGGAAATAGAGAACCGGCCATGCGTCAAAAGCCGCATGGCCGGAGATTGTCGACAAACCTATTAGGGGGGTGGAGGGGCGACAGCTCCTCCAAATGAAATCGTATCGCCTGGCTGACCTGCGGTCGGCAATTGATTCGGTGCTTTTGATGTGCGCAGCACCCAGGCGGGCGGTTTGTTTGCGCCTCCGGCGCAAACAAACCGACAGTTTTCGTCGGAAAAGATCGCCGAAAGGCGGGCTTTTTCGACGGCCTGCGGCCATGCGTCAAAAGCCGCATGGCCGGAGCGCGTCATAAAAGGACCGCGGCCTTTTCAATACGAACGACTTTTACACTCCTGGCTCAAACGCCCCGCCCGTGCGGCAAAACCGCGCGATACGCTGAGAGCCGGAGGGATGCCTCCGGCTCTCCCAAAAGGAGTGCCGGCATTTTGCGGCCGCGTTACCGCAGAGCGCGCATCGCGTTGAGGATGGCCAGCACGCTTACGCCGACATCGGCAAAAACCGCGCCCCACATATCTACCCAACCCACGGCAATCAGCGCCAGCACCGCCAGCTTCACGGCAAGCGCGAATACGATGTTCTGCCGGGCAATGCGCAGCGTCCGTCGGCTGATTTCCACCGCGCGGCTCAGCTTGAGCGGGTTGTCGTCCATCAACACGATATCCGCGGCCTCCACCGCCGCGTCGCTGCCGAGCGCGCCCATGGCGACGCCTACGTCCGCCCGGGTCAGCACGGGCGCGTCGTTGATGCCGTCGCCCACGAACACGAGCTGTCCCCGATCAGATTTTTGCGCGAGCAGCCGTTCGACTTCTTCCACCTTCTGCGCGGGCAAAAGCTGCGCGTGAACCTCGTCAATGCCCAGGCGCGCGGCGACATCCTCGGCGACCGCCTGGCTGTCGCCCGTGAGCATGACGGTTTTCCGGACGCCCGCGCGCCGCAGCGCCTCGACCGCTTCCGCCGCGCCGGCCTTCATTTCGTCCGCAATGACGATATGGCCCAGATAATCGCCGTCCCGCGCGATATGCACAATGGTTCCCGCATGCGGGCAGTCAGGCGGCGTTACGCCCAGAGCCTGCATCAGCTTTTCGTTTCCGGCGCTTACCGTTTGGCCGTTCAGCTTCGCGCTGACGCCTTGACCGGCGATTTCCTGAACGTCCTCGAGCGCTTCGGCCGCCAGCTCCCCGTGATAGTTCTCGCAAATGGACCGGCTGATGGGATGGTTTGAGCAGCTTTCCACCGTGGCGGCGATGCGGAGCAGTTCTTCCTCCGTAATTTCGTCGGGATGGATCACGGTTACGCGAAAGGCGCCGCGCGTCAGGGTGCCGGTCTTATCAAAAACGATAATTTCCGCCCGGGCAAGAGCTTCCAGGTAGTTGCTTCCCTTTACCAGAATCCCGTTGCGGCTCGCGCCGCCAATTCCCCCGAAAAAGCTGAGCGGCACAGAGATCACCAGCGCGCACGGGCAACTGACCACCAGGAAGCTGAGCGCCCGTTCGCCCCAATACAGCCATCCGCCGCCATTAAAAATGGGGGGAAGGAGAAACAGGAGCAGCGCGGCCAAGCAAACGGCCGGCGTATAAATACGGGCGAAACGGGTAATAAAGGTTTCGGCGCGCGCTTTTTTATCGCTAGCGTTCTCCACCAAATCGAGGATTTTTGCGACGGTGGAATCCGTGTAGCGCTTCTCTGCGCGGATGCGCAGCAGGCCGGTTTGGTTGATGCACCCGCTAATGACCTCGTCTCCGGGCGCTATGTCGCGCGGCATGCTTTCGCCCGTGAGCGCGGCGGTGTTCAGCGAAGACGCGCCCTCGACGACCACGCCGTCGAGCGGGACGCGCTCTCCGGCTTTCACGACAAGGATTTCTCCCACGTCAACCTCTTCGGGATCGACGGTTACGACGACGCCGCCGCGTTCCACGTCCGCCGTTTCCGGTCGAATATCCATCAGGGCCGAGATGGAAGAACGCGATTTGCCCACCGCGTAGCTTTGAAAGAGCTCGCCAACCTGGTAGAGCAGCATGACGGCCACGGCCTCGGGGTATTCGCCGATGGCGACCGCGCCAATGGTAGCAATTGACATCAGGAAGTTCTCGTCAAAGATCTGTCCGCGTACAATCCCTTCCCCGGCTTCCTTCAAAACATCAAACCCGACGATGAGATACGCGGCTAAAAACAGGATGATCCGCGCCGCCGCGCCGTGCGTTAGCAATCCCGCGGCAAAAAGCGCCGCGCTGACGAGTATTCGGGTCAAATCCTTTTTCTGCTTGCGTGTCATAACGGTGCGTCCCCCTTGCATAATTGGTTAGCCGCGGCCTTCAGACGACCAGCGTGCAGTCGGGCTCCACCCTCCTGATCACGGCGCGAACCTCCGAAAGCACGCGGCTAAACGAGTCGTCGTGGGCCTCCAGCGAAAGCTTCTGCGTCATAAAATTGACGTTTACGGCGGTTACGCCCTCAATTTTGCCAATGGCTGCTTCCATTTTTGCCGCGCAATTTGCGCAATCCAAATCCTTGAGCTTAAAGACCTTTTTCATGGTGCTTCCTCCTTCATAGCCGTTATTCGGTCACATGCTCCACGCCCTGGTCCAGGATGGTCCGCACATGGCTGTCCGCCAAAGAATAAAAGACCGTCTTGCCGTCGCGGCGGCTTTTGACGAGCTTGCTTTTTTTGAGCACGCTAAGCTGATGAGAAATGGCGCTCTGGGTCATGTTGAGCAAAGTAGCGATATCGCATACGCACATTTCGCTGCCAAACAGGCAGTACAGAATGCGGATGCGGGTGGAGTCCCCAAAGATCTTGAACAACTCGCTCAAATCGAAGAGCACGTCCTCGCCCGGCATCTCCATGGTGACCTTTTTGACGATATCCTCATGGACAAACAGAAAGTCACAGCCCATTTGCTCGTTTTCCTGCGGCATTCGATCACTCCTTTAACAAATCACATGAGCAATTGTTCATACGTATGATATACCCAAATTTGCCCGCTGTCAAGCGCTTCATGAAAAAAAGCAGGGCGGCGTTATGCCGCCGCCCGAAGAAAAAAGGCCGGCGGCTTGGACAAGACGCGCGGGATATGCTATGATGGCTTGTGCTTGAGTAAGGAGGAGGGATGCGCATGATACGGCTGATTGCGACAGACCTGGACGGAACGCTGCTGGAGCCGGACGGCTCGATGCCGGAAGGCATCTTTGAGGCGATTCGGAACCTGGACGCGCTCGGCATCCGGTTTGCGGCTGCCAGCGGAAGGCAGCTTGGCAACCTTAAAAGGCTGTTCGCACCCGTGGCGGAGCGTATGGATTTTATCTGTGAAAACGGCGCGATCAATGTGGCGGATGGCGAGGCGATAGGCGTTATCCCCATTCCGAGGGAAACGGGGCTTGAAATCATCACGGATATCGAAGCCTTCGGTATGGACGTGCTGCTCAGCGGCCGGCATACCTGCTACGTTACGGCGGAAAACCGCGCTTTTTCCGACGATATCACATACCGCTTGCGCAATACCGTTACCGTCGTGGATGATCTTCGCGCCGTACCGGAGGATTTTTTGAAAATTTCCGGTCACGCGAAGGAGGGCGTGAACAAGGCCGCGCCCGAGCTTTTGAAAAAATGGGGAAACCGCCTGACCGCCACGGTCGCCGGGTGGGACTGGTTTGATTTTACGGTGAGCGACAAGGGAAAGGGCTTGCGTATGCTGCTGGAACGACGGGGGCTTGCCCGGGAGGAGACGATGGCTTTCGGCGATAATTTCAACGATGAAAGCATGCTCTCGCTCGTAGGGCATCCCTATGTGATGGAGCATGCCGACGCCGCGCTCAAAAAACCCGGCGTTAGGATTTGCCGAAAGGTTGTGCCCATTCTTCAGGAAATTGTGAAAGCCAACGGATGCTTGCCCTAAGCGCCTCAACGGTCTTGGTTTCCAGTACCACGCGCGCGCCGGCGGACCGCGCCGCCTCCAGCCTGGCGGGCAGGTCGATTTCTCCGGAGCCCAAAGCCTGGTGATTGGCGGTTCCCCTTGCATCGTGCGCATGCATATGGCGGAGGCGGTCTCCGTGCGTTTGATAAAACGGCAGGTCTGCGTCTCTTGCCGCGTGGCTGTGGCCAATATCCAGCGTCAGGCCAAAAACAGGGCTTTCCAGCAGCCGCTCGACGGCTGCTTTTTCATGCCCGGCGAAGCCGTCGGTGTTTTCTACGCATACAAGGAGCGGCGAACCGTCGGCCTCGCGCTCGCAGAGGGCGCGCAGCGCCAGCACGCTTTGCGTATACTCGCGGGCATACCGCGCGAACAGGTAGACCCGCTCGTTCGGAAGCGTGATGAAAACGCCCTTTGGCAAATGGAGATTGGCGACCGGCGCCTCGATGGCCCGCGCGAGCTTCAGCGCGCCGCGCAGGGTCTGGAGATAAGCCTCGCGCACAAGGGGATTTAAATCAAAGGGATTTAGGCTTTCCTCAAAATGGAGCGTAAAATAGATGCCGTACGCGTCCTTCAGCCGGTTGAGCGCGTCCGCTTTCAGCCGGTTCAGCCCGCATTGGGGAAAATTCATGTTCAGCTCCACAAAGGAAAGCCCGAGATCGCGGCATAGGGCCGCGGCGTCCTCGAGGCTGCGCGTTTCCAGTAAAAATGGCATTCCGTATTCCATCCGCGCCTCCGCTTATCGAATAAAGCTTGTGCGTATCGGGGGTTCCGCAACCGGCGGCTCGGCGCCGTTTAGCCGGCCGCATTCAATGCATGAGAGCAGCCAAGCCATGTTGCGGGCGAGCGTTCGCATGGTTTGCATGCCTTCCTCGTCCCGGCGAACGTCCTCCGGCTTGGAGCCGTGCACCTGGTTCCAGTACTGCGAGGACACCACCGGCATGCTGTTAATCATAAAATACTTGTTCAGGTCGTCAAAGGCGGAGGCGCATCCACCGCGGCGGGCGCTTACCACCGCGGCGGCAGGCTTATTGCGAAGACGCTTGCCGGCGCTCATAAACAGCCGGTCCAGCAGAGACTTGAACTGTCCCGGAACGCCCGCGTAGTACACCGGACATCCAAGGATGATGCCATCCGCCCTGGAGAGCCGGTCCGCCAGACGGTTGACGGCGTCGTCAAAAACGCAGGCTCCTTGTTGACCGCACTGGTAGCAGGCGACGCAGCCTCCAATCGGCTCCCTTCCGACGTGTAAAATTTCCGCTTCCGCGCCCTGCCGTTCCAGCTCATCCGCGGCTTCTCGCAGCGCGGTATAGGTACAACCCCGCTCGTGCGGGCTTCCATTCACCAAAATCACCTTCATGCGGCAAAACCTCCTCGCTCCATTCTATGCGCAGGATAGCACAAAAAGCAGCTCCCGTAAAGAACAAGGGGGCGCGTCTTTCCCGTTGCGTTTTGAGAAATCTATGCTACAATGACATAAAAATATTCAATTTCATTAAGGAGGAGATTTTATGTTGAATATTCCTGCGGTTAAGCTTGGCATCGTCGCGGTCAGCCGAGACTGTTTTCCGATTACCTTATCGCAGCGCCGTCGGGGAGAGGTTGTCCGCCGTTTTCAGGAGGCTGGAGGTGAAATCTTTGAGGCCAAGACCACCGTTGAAAATGAAGACGACGCGATGAAAGCGCTTGCGGAAATACGTCAGGCCGGCGTGAACGCGTTGGTGGTATACCTTGGCAACTTTGGACCGGAGGGGCCGGAGACGCTTCTTGCACAAAGCTTTCTTCCCCTTCCGGTCATGTTTGTAGCCGCTGCCGAGGAGGATACCGGCGTGCTGACCAGCGACCGCGGCGACGCCTTCTGCGGTATGCTGAACGCCAGCTATAACATCGGCCTGCGCGGACTCAGGGTTTATATACCGAAATATCCTGTGGGCACGCCCGCGGAGGTAAGCGCGATGATCGCGGAATTTATTCCCGTTGCCCGCGCGCTGATTGCGCTGAAAAGGCTAAAGATATTTACCTTTGGCCCACGCCCATTTGATTTTCTCGCATGCAATGCTCCCATCGCGCCGCTGTTTAAGCTGGGCGTAAACATCCAGGAGAATTCGGAACTGGACTTGCTGGACGCCTATCGGAAGCATGAAGGCGATTCCCGGATCGCGGGCGTAACGGAAGAAATGGCGAAGGAGCTTGGAAACGGCAACAGAATGAGCTCGGTGCTTCCGCGGCTTGCACAATACGAGCTTACCTTGCTGGACTGGACGGAGCGGAACCTCGGCGCGGCCGAGTACGTGGCGTTTGCCAATAAGTGCTGGCCGGCGTTTGAATCCTTTTTTGGCTTTGTGCCGTGCTACGTCAATTCTCGTCTGACGGCGCGGGGAATCCCCGTTTCATGCGAGGTGGACGTATACGGCGCGCTTTCAGAGTATATCGGCGCCTGCGTGACGGAAAGCTCGGTTACGCTGCTTGATATCAACAATACGGTTCCGGCGGACATGTATAAGGCGCATATTGAAGGCAAGCACGGGTATACCGCCAAGGAGGTGTTTATGGGCTTCCATTGCGGCAATACGCCTATCGACCGCCTGGTCGGCGCCTCAATGAAGTACCAGCTTATTATGAAGCGCTCGCTGGAGCCTGATCGTGAACCGGACATTACGCGCGGCACGCTGGAGGGCGCGATCAAGCCGGGGGACATCACCCTCTTCCGCTTGCAAGGCAACGCGGAGGGTAAGCTTTACAGCTATGTGGCCCAAGGGGAGATTTTGCCTGTCGATCCCAAATCGTTCGGTGGGATCGGCGTGTTCGCGGTTCCCGAAATGGACAGGTTTTACCGTCATGTGCTGATTGCGGACCGGTACCCGCACCATGGAGCCGTCGCCTTTGGACATGTTGGCAAGACGCTGTTTTCCATCCTGAAGCTTCTGGGCGTGGAAAAAGTCAGCTTTAATCAGCCAAAGGGCATGCTTTATCAGGACGAGAACCCGTTTGCGTAGAGCGGAAGGGTCGG
>DBGEOK010000108.1:0-21788 GCA_048370855.1 Candidatus Limiplasma sp.
CAGATAGCCGTTGCCGATCTGGTTGGTGTTGAACGCGCCTTCGATACGCTTGCCGTGGCCGTAGCCCGGGTGGCAGTGCAGGCACGAGGTGTTTTAAATTTTACAAATGTTTGTTAATGTTATCCAATTGCTTGCATACCCTCCCAAGAGGTATTATAATAAAAGCATAAAGAACGACGCGACGTTTTGAGTAATTTTAACAGCAAAGGAAGTAGATAATTTGGAGCTTGCATCTTTTGATACCTCTTGTATATTGTCTTTTTCTGTCTAAAGCTTATGCTCAAGCTACATCCCGGGAGGAAAAAAATAACATAGAAAAAGTAATGGGGGATGTGTAAATGGTTGGAAAGTCACTTGAAATTCCCATAAGCTACAGAGAGAACAGCCATATTGATATCGCCGTTATTCCCTCCCATAACAAGAAAGATGGCCTATTTGACGTTATGATTTTGATTGACCGTCATGCTGCTTGTCCTTTTCTGCTAAAACTCGACGAACGATCTGTTCAATATATTGTTCAAGCTCTGCTAGGTTAGGTTTTCCTCCATCAAATGCGACCGCTTGACCGTTATCAAGTGCGCGTTGAACCTCAGCGCTAATCTGCTCCCGTTCGTTTGGGGGCAGATTTTTTTGGGTTGAGTAAATGGAAACCTCTCGCCCATCAAGCGTTTTTATCCCTTCATGAATATAAACATTTGGTATGTCGGTACGGCCCAAGAGGTAATCGGTAGAGACGTGGAAATAGTCGGCGGCTGTACAAAGGACTTTTTCTGAACCTCCTCGTGTACCCTGCTCGATGCTTGCGATCATTACCCGGCTGATTCCAAATATTTCAGCCAGTTCATCTTGGGTTAATTTTTTTTCCTCGCGAAGTTTCTTTAACCGCCGCCCATCCATCTAAATCACCCCTTCCTATACTATTACAAAATGTAATAAAAATAAATCTACAAAAAGTATTCATTCCGCATTGACATTAAATACTTTTTGTATTATGATGAGCTTGCGAATACAAAAAGTATTTATTTAAAGGACTTTACAAATACAAGGGGTGATACTGTGACACTAAAGAGCTTACGAAAGCAAAATAATCTTTCCCAAGAGGAGCTTGCCGAAATCCTTGATGTGAGCGTCTGGACGGTTAGGAGCTATGAACAGGGGATTCGGAAACCAAGTATTCAAATAGCAAAGAAATTGCGTGATTTGTATGGGTTGACGGCCGAACAAATGCTTGAAGTCTGCTTTGAAAGTCAGAGTGCATAAACTTCTTTCATTGCTTAGCGTATCCGAATCGCCAAAGCCCTGAACAGAACTGTGGAGGAGCTGTTCAGCGCAGAACCGGACACACAGACATGATACCACTCCAGGACGGGCGGCGCAAGACACCGCCGCGAAAGCAAAGGGATACGGTCAAGCT
This sequence comes from Candidatus Limiplasma sp., assembly GCA_048370855.1. Lineage (GTDB taxonomy): Bacteria > Bacillota > Clostridia > Christensenellales > Aristaeellaceae > Limiplasma. The sequence continues at coordinate 1,415 of DBGEOK010000108.1, forward strand.
CAACACATTTACATGATATCAAAGCCGGAGGCGTCCAAACATGCCAGAATGCACGAACCAAGACTTGCGAAATGCCCGAGAAGCGCAGAATATCCCGCGCTGGAAGCTCGGCAGCCTGATCGGCGTGTCGGAGAGCACCATAGAGCGCTGGGAGCGCGGCGAGGTTCTTCCCTCCCCCGACGACGTTGACCGCATAGGCGAGGCGGTGGGGGATCCGACCCTATGGCACCGCTGGATGCTTAGCAACGTGGAGAGTTACCGCAAGCGGTATAGCGAGACGCGAAATCTATCACTGCCGGTTGCCATTATGAGCGTCGGCCACCGAATGGAAGATATAAAAGCCTTGCAGTATATGGTGGAACGCGACGCGGTAGATGGGCAAATTGACGATGCCAAGACCCGCGATGAGTACGAGCGGGCGATTAAAAACCTCATTGCCCAGTGTACCGACGTACTGAATCAATTGCACGGAAGGCAGAAAGGAGGATGAACATGACCATTGAGGCGATTGAAGCAAGCAATAAGGAATTTTTGTTGACCACCGACGTCGCGGAGCTGCTAAATGTAAATCCTGACTGCATCCGGTATATGGCGCACGAACGACCGGAACTCCTTGGATTTCCGACGATGGCCTATAGAGTAAGCGGGAGCGTTACATGGCATGTCAAAATTCCGCGCTTGGGGTTTTTGCACTGGATCAAGTACGGGAAAACGCCCTTGTATATCCCGCGCGAAGGCTCGTATGCGCCGTAAAGCGACCCAACAGCCCGGACGGTTGCGGGCCGGCCGGGAAGAGAGGAGGACAAGCCACATGGCGTACTCGCAGTATGAGATCACGGTAACTTTCGGGAACTCCACCCTGCGGACGACCTGCGAGACGATCAGTGACGCCTACGACATCATCCGAGACGTGGACACCCATACGGCACTGTTATCCCGCAAAGGCAAAACGATGGATGAAATCATGGTGGCCCTTGTGGATATGTTGAGCGGAACCAGAACATCAGTAAATTGTCCGGGAGCCCTGTTCATCTACGGATGCGACGAGGAGGCATGATCAATGGCAGCACCAAAGACCGTAACCCTGTACCGGTACTACAACACGGACCCAGACGGCGCGCTGCGCTGCGAGGCAATTGCTGCAAAGGAGACGCCCACGGCGTACACCTACGGACACGTATCCGACGAGGAGGCGCGGGCCAGAGCCGGGCGGCCGTACCGCATGGTACGCAAGGATGATATCGGTTACCTGAGATGTGCTGGATCTGGATGCGGCGAACTATGGATGCTGACCCAGGACGACGAGGCGGCGCGCGGGATCTATATGGACAAGCTGCTGTATCTCCAGAAGCATGACGTGCAGGATGCGCAGACGCGTATTGCCCACATCAACAGGCTGGTCATCGCTATGGGCGGCGATGCGCGGTATCCGAGGTGGGACGCATGGTATCCGAGGTGGGACGCATGATCCCCCTGATCTGGGCAATCCGCGACTGCCTGGCCCGCAACCGCCGCATCCGCGCATGCGCCAGCCTCATCCTGCCCCGGCATACCTGGCGCGCGGCGCTGGTGTGCGTGCTGCTGGCGGCCCTGCTGTTCGCGGCGGCGATCATGATTCCCGCCTACGCGGATACCGGTACGCCGATGTACGTATGTGTCCGGGAGGGCAGCACGCTTAACGCCCGCGCGGAGCCGGTGGACGGACGGGTTGAGATGCGCCTGGAGCGCGGGGACGAGATCGACTGCGTGCGCATCGCCGACGGATGGGCGGAGGTACTGGTGGGCGGGACGGAGCGCCTGTACGTGGCGGCGGAATACCTGAGCAGCGCGCCGCCGGAGGCCCCCGCTCAGTATACCGTAACCGCTAACGGCCGGGTGCGCGTGCGCAAGGAGCCGGGCGGAGAGACCGCGGCGTGGGTCCATCCCGGCGACGCGGTAACGGTGTACGCTTGGCGAGAGGACGGCGCGGGAAACTGGGCCCGCGTGGACGGCGGCTATATCATGGCCGATTATCTGACGATGGGAGGCGGAAAGGATTGACGGAGATAAAATATGAGCTAACTGGCGATACGCTGGAGATTGACGGGCGCACGCTACACAGGATCAGGGCTTTGCGCGATATTGGCGACGATGTATACGCAGGCGATTTAGGCGGATATGTGGAGGCAGAGCGCAACCTGTCGCAATTGGGCAATGCGCAGGTCTATGGCAATGCGGGTGTCTATGGCAATGCCCAGGTCGGAGGCGATGCGCGCATCATGAGTGCAGATCATCTGTTTGTGGCGGGTCCTATCGGCCCGCGCGGAGATTACACGACGTTTTTCCGCGCGAAGGCCGGTTACGGCTATCGGATCATGGTGACCTGCGGATTTTTCGAGGGCGATCTGGAGGCGTTCCTGGCCGCCGTGCGGCGTACCTATGGGGACAACCGGTATGCGCGCGAATACCGCGCCGCGGCGGAGCTGGCCCGCGTGCATATCGACCTTACGGCGGACGCGGACAAGCAAGAGGCCGGCGTTGCAACGCCGGCCCGCAATACCCCACGGGAAGAAGGGAACAACCAATGAGATCACGCTTATTATATCACCCAAGGAGCGATCGAGCAATGCAATACCGCACCTGCCCCGACTGCGGGGCGGCCCTAGACCCCGGGGAAAAATGCGACTGCCGGGGAAAGCCCGTGCCCACTACGCCTAAAACCACTAAGCCCAAGCGCGGAGCCTCCCGCCCTCCGCAAAGGCGTACAAATGACATCGCTCGCGCATGGAAAGTGTGGGAATATCGATAGGAGGCCGAAATGAAGCACGTCGTCATTCAAAGCCTGGAGATTACGGGCTTTAAAGGTATCTCGAACCTGACCCTTACACTGGACGGACAAAGCGCCGTCATTACGGGACGTAACGGTACCGGTAAAACCAGCGTATACGACGCTTTCCTGTGGCTGCTATTTGGCAAGGTTTCAGACGGCAGCAAGGCTGACGTGAAGCCCGTGGATAACGAGGGAAACCGCAAGAGCGGCGTGGATTGCGAGGTTGCCGCCGTGCTGCGTGTGAACGGAAAACCCGTCTCCCTGCGCCGCCAGTGGCACGAGCTTTGGCGTAAGCCCGCGGGCGGAGGCGAGGCGGTCTATGACCGCGACGAAACCCTCTGCTGGATTAACGACATACCCAAGAAGCTTGAAAAAGAGTATGCGCCCTATGTGCTCTCCCTGCTCGAAGATAATGAGAACGTATTCCGGCTTGTTACCGACCACGGCGCGTTTATGCGCTTGCACTGGACGGAACGCCGCAAGCAGCTCGTAGCCCTCGCGGGGAAAAACCCGGACGCGGAGCTGCTTACATGTCCAGAATTTGCGGGCGTCGCGGATATTCTCGCGGGCGGTACACCAGAGGACGCAAAGAAGCGCTTGCAAGGGCAGCAGAAGCGCTTGAACGATCAGCTCAACCAAATCCCTGCCCGCGTGGACGAGCTGGAAAAGACCATGGAGCCAGTAAGCGATATTGACGCCGCCGCCGCCCAAAAGGAGATCGGGCGTATCAACGGCGAGATTGCCGCCGTGGATGGCGAACTGACCGATACGCAGGGAGCGGTTGAGCAGATGAACGTACTGCTCCGGAAAAAGAGCGAGGCCGCCCGCATCGTTGCGGACATCGCGGCAAAAGCGGCCTTGCGCAAGGACGAGGCAGTGCGCGAGCTGGCACGGCAACGCTCTGAAATGGAAGCCGAACGGTCGAGCCTGTGCGGCAAAGCCCTCGAATACGAGAGCCAGGCTGAGAAAGAGGAAGCAAACGTTAAGCAGCTAAACGCCAGCCGTCAGGCCCTGCTTGAAAGCTATCATACGCTGATGGCCGGGGAATATCAGGCCCCAGAGCTATCTTCCGCTTGCCCTGCATGCGGACAGGCGTTACCGTTGAAGCAGATAGAATCTGCCCGAAAAAAGCACGCGGAAGAATGGGAAAGCCAAAAGCGTGCAAAGGCGGATATGATTGTCGAGCAAGGCAGGGGTATCAAGGAGAGTGCGGCGCAAGCACAAGAGCGGGCGGAAAACGTGCGTACTGTCGCCCAAAAGCTGCGCGTCCAGGCTGATGAAATGGCAGCGCCGATCAAGGCGCTGGCTGAGCGGGAAGCCGCCACGCGAGCCGAGGCAATCAACCTCGACGCCCTGCCGGATTACATAAGCGCCAAGGCCCTGCTTGATGAAATCAACGCACGCATTGAAGCTTTCGGAACCGATACCCGCCGGCAGGAGTTGACCGCTCAAAAGGCCGATCTTACCCGCTCGCTGGATGTACCCAGGATGGTTCTCGCGCGGGCCGAACAGAGCCGCAAGGTACAAGAACGCATCAATGAACTTCTGGCTGAAAAGAGGCTCCTGGGCGCGCAGATTGTGGAGCTGGACGGCGAGCTTGACCTGCTTGGCCGTTACGTGCGCGCCTATTGCTCCGCCATGGAGGACAGCATTAACGCGCGTTTCCGAACCATCCGCTGGAAGCTGTTCGACGTCGCCAAGAACGGCGCTGTGCAAGATTGCTGTGAAGCAACCGTCAACGGCGTGCCATACGGAGCCGGACTGAACAGCGCCGCGTGCATTAACGCCGGAATCGAAATCATCCGAGTGTTAAGCCAAGCCTATGGCGTGTCGGTACCCTGTTTCGTGGATAACGCCGAGCGCGTAAATACCCTTATCCGCACAGACGGACAGATGATTGAGCTGCGCGTCAGCGAGGACCCTATGCTCACCGTCACCCTATTCCCGGACGATCAGCCGATGGAGCAGGCAGTATAAAACAACCAAGGAGGATACAAGCATGGCATCCAAAGAACCCGAAAACACCGCCGTTGTAACCAGAGAAAGCACCGCCAGCGAACGCTTTGCCATGGCTGTTGAAAAGCAGTACGGCAGCGAGGTCGGCAACCTACATATGACGGATTACGACAAGACCCTCGCCCAACATCTCTTTGTCAAAGTGGATGCGGCAATGGTCGAAATGAACGCCAAGAAAGGCCCGAACGACCTCATGGTGACGTGGAAAACCGTCAATATGCGTAAGCTCGCCATGGACGCGGTTAACCGCGTACAGCTTGGCCTTGACGCGCTGATTCCTGGACACCTGTACCCAATCGCCTATTTTAACAGCAAGACGAAGCAATTCGACCTAGACCTTCGCGTTGGCTATAAGGGCGAGCTGTATTACAAGCAGCGCGCGTCCCTCAAGCCCATCAAGGATGTGCGCGTAGAACTTGTTTACGATACGGATCAATTCACCGTGTATAAAAAAGGCGCGTCCTGTGAAATCGAGGGTTACGATTTCAAGGTCACCAGCCCCTTTGAGCGCGGGGAACTGGTAGGCGGCTTCGGCTACATTGAGTATGGGCGGCCGGAGGATAACGTGCTCGTGATCCTAAGCCGTGCCGAGATTGAGCGTTACCGCGCGTCCAGCAAGGCGTCCGGCGGCAACTTTTGGGGCGGCTGGTATGAGCAGATGGCCTATAAGACCATCGTGCACCGCCTGATGGATAAGATTGTGCTCGACCCCGCCAAGATCAACGTTACGGCGATGGCGCGCGTTGAGGCAGACGAGCAACAGCAAAGCAATAACCAACCGGCCCCTGTACTGCTGGAGGACGAGCCGATGACGCTTGAGCTTGACGAGGACAGCGCCGCGGCCGCTCCGAATGAGCAGCAGGAGAACGCCGCCGCAAACGCCACAGAGGACCCGTTCTGATGCTGCTCTCGGTGCTGGCTACGGGCAGCGCGGGAAACTGCTACGCCTTGCATGACGGCGACAAAATCCTATTGCTGGATGCTGGGATTCCAGCCCCAAGTATCATGCGGGGAATCGATCACCGCGCGGGGGATGTTGTGGGGTGCCTGATTACTCACGAGCATCAGGACCACTGCAAGGGCGCACAAAAGCTCCACTCTTTGGGAATCGCGTGCTATGGCAGCCATGGTACCCGAAAGGCGCTGCCTTATGTGCATGGACTAAATACCCCAATATCCCTTGAACCGTTCGTAGCACGACCCTTCCACGTCGCCCACGATGCCGTTGACCCTTGCGGCTGGCTCATCCTTAACCGCCGCACGGGCGAGCGGATGGTGTACGCAACCGATGCCTGCGGATTATATAACACCTTTCCCGGCGTCCATTACTGGCTGATCGAGTGCAACTATATGGACGAGCTGCTGACGCCAGACATGCCAGGCGTTGTGCTTGACCGGCTCTCGCATAGCCATATGAGCCTTGCGCGGCTATGCGACGTGTTCCGGGCCAACGACCTGACCGATTGCAAGCAGATCGTGCTGTGCCACGGAAGCCGGGAAAGGCTCAACCCCTCAAAGGCTGTTGAGACGGTTAAGCGAGTTACGGGCAAGCCAGTGGCGGCCGCGGCTGCCGGAAGGATGATTCGGCTTGAAATGGAGCCGTTTTGAATAGAAATCCGCGTTGAAGGGAGGTGAAAAACAGATGGGACAAAGAGCGTTCCGCGGACTTGATCAACTAATGGACGGCGCGATCTCCCGGAGATTCAACGACGAGTTGGGCCGTCTTTGGGAAAACATCTATGATCTTCGCACCCCAGCCACTAAGGCCCGCACGATCACCCTGAAAGTGACCATCAAGCCCAATGCAAACCGCGACGCATCCCAAATCCTCTACGATATCAAGAGCACGCCTGCGTCTGCAGAGGCTTTGCAGCAGACGGTGTTCATGCGTCAGCGTGACGATGGTAGCGTACAGGTGACGGAACAGAGCGACCAAGTACCCGGACAGATAGACATGGATGGCAGCGAGCAGCCGTTGCCCAATGTCGTTGAGTTTAAGCCGGCCGCTGAATCAAGCGCTCGATAAACACAAAGGAGAAAACCATTTATGGATCAGCTCACAAATGCAACCAACCTTACAGAGACCGCTCGTTTCATTGCCGATCTAAGCTTCCGCGCGGCGAATGCCGAGCACAAGGCCAGCACCGAACCCACTATCATTGACCTGTACGGGCGAAAGTACCACTTCCTTGACGGACGCTTACAAGAGATCAAGTTGCCAGAACCATTTACAGAGTATGCGCCTGAGACCTTCCGCGCTTTTACCCTCGACGGGCTGATCGACTGGATCAAGGCAGACACGGATAAGCTTTTTGTTCCCGAAAATCCTGCGGCGCTGGTTGTGGTGGACAGCCCCACGCGCGTTCGCGTTTTCAGCCATGCGTTAGGAGAACGCAAGGAACGCGCTTGCTATGCTACCTGCGACTATGCCGCCCCAAGTATCCAGTTCTCAAAGTACTTAGACAGTGAGGAATTGTTTATTAACATCCAAACCTGTTTCCTTCAAGATGGTAACCGTGACATCGTGCTCCGAATCGTCAACAACATGACCGAGGAGCAAACCGTCCAGGTAAGCGACGATGGGCTTAGCCAGCGTGTCAACATCCAAAGCGGATTGCAAGAGGTGGATAAAACGATTTTCAAAAACCCAGCTTACCTGCGTCCAATGCGTACCTTTACCGAGGTTCCTCAACCGCAGTCTGCGTTTATCGTCCGCTTCAAGGAAGGTAAGCAAGCCGCTCTATTTGAGGCCGACGGAGGCAAATGGAAGGTGGAGGCCGTGCGAAATATCGGCAAATATCTCCGGGAACAGCTTGCGGAACAAAACGTCGTTGTCATTGCGTAACGCCTAGCGCCGTGAAAGCGGCGCACATGCGGAAGCCAGAGCAGGCGGTTGAAACTCCCGTGTCGTTGGTGCAACTCCAACGGGCCGCGCCAGCGAGCGTTATGTGCAGGCGCTCGCCCTCCTAAGTGGTTGGCAAAGCGGAAAGACGCTTGACGGCCCGGACAGACGGGCGCATATAGCGGGGTCGCTCCCCTCCGTAACCAGACGGACGGAACACAGACCGATAGCAACTGCGACACGACGGAGAGCAACGCCGGTCAGGCCATAGCGAGAGGCCGCCCGCGACCGTGGCAAACGCACTTTGAGAGGCGAAAGATACGGCGCTCACGCGGCAATGGCTCAAACGGCAGAGCACCGGCCTTCCAAGCCGGGGGTACGGGTTCAAGCCCCGTTTGTCGCACCAAAGCCAATAAGGCATTGAGGTAAAGGAGGTGATCCGGTGCCGCGCCTCATTATTCAAAACAATGGAGTTATATCACAAACAATATTGAAAAGAGCTTGGACTTTGGATGTGCCACATCAAGACCATGCAGTGCAGCAACGAAAACACACGGCGGCTACAGGCGAGTGTACAGGCAAAGGCGCAAAGCCCGTTGATGATAGCTGCATGTAATAGATCGGAGGCCGGCAAAGCCGCGCTGAACAAGCAGGGTCGAGGACATCCCTTGCCGGCCTCCGAGTTGTTAAGGAGCGTTGCAGATGCCGGAAATCGTGATGGGTAAGATCGTGGACGCATACCCCGGAGGTATCACCGTCAAGGCTCCCTATTCCGACTGGCAGCGCTTCTGCCGTTGCCAATACGAGGACGCGGAAATCATCCTGACCGACGGGCGCATGCTCTCCGCTAAACAGCAACGCGCCATCCATGCAACGGTGCATGACATCGCGGAGTGGCAGAGCGGATTTGTGCATAGGGAGCGCGTCTTTAACGAGACGCTTAACTCCCTCGGCCTCACTTGGATATACGAAACCACGGATGACGAGGCTGTCCGCTACCAAATTACCCAGCGGTTTTGCGAGCTGTTGGATATCCCCCTGTTCAGCCTGTCTCAAAAAAGCGAAAACTGCCTGGACATGTCTACCGCGAGCGAGTTTCTGGGCTGGCTGATTGATAAGTGCGTAGAGGGCGGCATCCCCACCAACGGCCCGCTGGTGGACAGGGCCGAGGACACGGGCCGGTACCTCTATTCCTGCCTTGCTAATAAGCGCTGCGCAATCTGCGGCGTTGCGGGCGGACCCGCCGACTTACATCATGTGGACAGGGTGGGCATGGGACGCAACCGCACGGAGGTCAATCACCTTGGGCTGGAAGCTGAAAGCCTGTGCCGCCTCCATCATCAGGAGGTTGACCAGATCGGCCAGGAGGCTTTCGACGCGAAGTACCATATCTTCGGCATTCCGCTGGACGAAAACCTCTGTAAGATACATGGCCTAAAATACTGCCCATCGGAGGGACAACATGAACTACAGGAGCGAGTTGTCGGCGTTACACGACTGCCTTGAGAAGTGGGATCTGTCGAGCTGTGAAATCGCTTTGTGGCATGCCTTATGGGATGTCGCTATGATTTGCGGTAGCACGGATTCTCTATCGGTGGCGGCCTCAACGCTGGCGTTCCGAACCGGTTTCCAAAAAAAGTCCATAGAACGGGCACGAAAAAGGTTATCGGACTGCGGAATCATTCGCTATAAAAGCCGAGGGGGAAATAAATCAGCCGTTTACGACCTGATATCCCTTGTGCGTCACACAGACGCACAGAGCGACCCACAGACCACCACGCACGATGGGGCGCAGACCATCCCACAGAGCGACCCACAAACCATCCCTATATATAATACTACTATGGTTAATAGCAGTAGTTATATAAAGCGTCACACAGACGCACAGAGCGACCCACAGACGACCCCGCACGATATCCCACAGCCTTTCATGACCGACGCGGAGGCTTTCGCGCTTCAGGAGGCCATGGACAATGTTCTTTCGGCCGCCGTGGATATCGGCATACCGCAGAACGCCTCGGACATCAACAAGGCAAACAGCCTCATTGCGGAGTACACCGCGCCTTGGGTGCTTGAGGCAGTTAGGCGCGCGGGCAATAGCCCGGTCGGCGCGCGGTGCTGGCGCTATGTGGAGGGTATTCTGCGCAAGTGGCGGGAACGCGGGGGTATGGATTCGGAAGGCGCGATCAGTCAGACTATTCTTGAAGACCAAGAAACCAGAGAAGAACAGGAGCGTAAACGCCGCGAGGAGGAGCGCACGCTCGCCCTGCTAAGGGGTGTGTTGTCAGATTGATTACGCTATATAACCACGATTCGGAAAAATGGTTCATTGGAGCGCTCCTTCAGGACCAGGATTTGCAGAATCAGCTTCCGGCCATTCCCGCGTCGATCATGCACGATTCGGCGCATGAGATCATCCTGACGGCGCTCAAGCAGATGCAGGCGCAAAAGCTGCCCATTGAGCTTTTGAGCCTGGAGAATCATCTGAAAGGCATTGAAAAGCTGGACCAGACTGGCGGCTCTCCTTACCTGATGGATTGCATACGCTTTTGTCCAAGCACAGCAAATGCTGGTTACTATCTTGGAGAGCTTCGCCGTTTGATGGAATCACGCGAGGCATACCGCATAGCAAATCGTTTCTGCCGGCTACTGACAGATGGAGAAGACCTGACGGCGGCGATTGACGAGCTGAGGACACAGCTTCGGAACATGGTAACGCCGAAAGGACGAATCACAAAATTGAGCGGTATGGCGCAGAGCGTTTACGAAGATGTGGAGCGTCGTTCAAAGGGGGAAAACCATTCAATATTAACAAAAATACCCGATCTTGACGGACTGATCGGCGGTTTGGAACCGGGCGACATGATGGTTATCGGCGCGCGTCCCGCAGTGGGAAAATCCGCGTTTGGAATGCAAATTGCCTTAAACGTCGCGCAGCAGGGAAAGAGCGTTATGGTGTGCAGCCGTGAAATGAGCGAATTACAATACGGGCATCGGCTGGCATCCAACATCGGCAAGCTCAACGGCGAAAAGCTGAAACGCGGTAAACTCAAAGCCGAGGATTGGGCGGCGCTCGCAAGCGCATGCGGCGATATGAGCGCGTTGCCCATATCATTTGCCTTTAACAGCCCGACGGTTGAAGAACTGCGCGTGTTGGCCCAGCATGAGAAGGACGTCGGCACACTTGACCTTCTTGTGGTTGACTACTTGCAAATCCTTGGAACAAGCATGCGAACAGCAAAGCGGTATGAAGCCGTGGGCGCGGTTAGTCGAGCGTTGAAAGAAATTGCCCTCGACCTAAAAATACCAGTTATTACAATGGCACAAGTAGGACGGCAAACCGTGAGTTCCGGCTCCGAGCGGGCGACGCTGATGCCAGGGCTTTCAGATTTGCGAGAGAGCGGGAATATAGAGCAGGACGCCGATATCGTGGTATTTCTTCACCATCCTTCCGGACGAAGCGATAAAAGCATTCCCGCGGTGGATAACCGCTCGCTTGACAACGATACGCCGACGACACGCGAAAGCATTGAAAGCCTGCCCGGTCATCAATACATCGTTGTGCGAGTGGACAAGCAGCGGCAGGGGCAGTGCGGCTCCTTCGGGGTGGATTTTGACGGCGCGCATATGACTTACACATGTATAGAGAGGTGAAACGCTTTTGAAGCCCATCGAGCTAGAAATCAAGTCCTGCATAGACGACCGGCTGGACGTTGCCCGCATCCTCGTTAAAAACGGCTATCGCGTATGGACGGAAACGCGCAAATCAACGGGTTCAGCGCGCGTGACGGTGCTAATCGTGGACAAGCCGGAAAGGAGAGTAACGGAATGAACCAGTGCTTTGAAATTCCCTTCCGGCTGCCGGGCCTCAATGAGCTGATCGAGGCAAACCGCCGGAACCGTCAGGCGGGCGCGAAGCTCAAGCGCGAAACGGACGAGAAAATTGGGTGGGTGATCCAATCTGCTAAGCTTAAACCCGTCTCGCTTCCGTGTATCGTTCACATGACATTTTGCGAGCCAGACCGCCGACGGGATGCGGACAACGTAGAATCGGCACGAAAGTATATCTTGGACGCCCTTGTCAAAACCGGCGTGCTCAAGGGCGACAGCCCTCGGTATATCGTCGGCGCTCCTACTTGGACACGCTATGGTCATCCGGGCGCGCGGGTACTTGTGACGATCATCGAGGACGAGCGGGAGGACTACCTTCGCGGCAAACTGCTGAAGGCCGAACAGATTATCACGGCTGTGGAGGAATCATCGTGAATTTGAAAGCCCTGAAAGAATGCGAGCCAGGCGCGGGTAAGCGGTGGGTATTGTCCACCCAAGAGGTTATCGGAACGGTGCTCCTGAATACCGCGGCTAACGCCGTGGAGGACGCCGCTAACCGCCTGAGCAGTGTGCTCACCCCGTTGCAGCGTGAGCAAGCAGAAAAGGCTGCAATGACGATCAAGACGCTCGCGCAGGCCGTGATGAATACCACTGATGACGATGATCAGCAGGAAGCGATACGCCGCCGCATGTCAGTGCTCCGCGTTAACGTAGGCTATGTGGATAAAAAGCCGCCGGGGATGCTCTTGCTAAGCGAAAGCGATCTATCCACCCTCATCGGACACGCGCTGAATTTCTGCGACCTTGAATGCCCATGTGTTACCGTGGACGATAAAACGGGCGAACGCTCTGTGAATCGGGCCGCCGTGAAGGGCTGTGAACTGCGAAAGCTGTTTCGGCGTATCGGGTTGTGCGAAGGGAATATAAGCGCTGAATGCCCGTACAGCATGATATAAAAAAGCCCTCGGGTACGAGCCGAGAGCTGGCGGGCCCAAGAAGCCCAATGATAGCCACAGAAGCCATCTTCTATATCATATCACAACAAGGATGGTGGCGCAAGTGCAGCCGTATGAGATCGATAATATGCTGGTAGGATACCGGCAGAACAAGGCGCGGCTTGAACACATCACCCTCGAATTAGCCAGAATGAACGATGAACTGGATTCCGAGGAAGAACGCGCGATCATCAATGATGCCATGCATGCCCAGCAATATAGCGACATGCCGCATGGAACCGACCCAGGAAAGCCCGTTGAAACGCTTGTTATGCGCTACATGGACGGATATCTCCCCGCGCAGGTGAGGGACTGGATGCGCGAGAGGGGCGATCTCGAGCGAGAGCAAAAAACCCTTGCGGCGGTTGTTAGGTATGTAGATACCTGGCTAAACGCTCTCAGCCTACGCGAGCGGCGGGTGATTGAGGATAAGCTGATCGACGGGCGCACATGGCGGGAGATGGAAGCCGACGCACAGACAATATACGGCATTCCTCTTACCGTCGGCGGGCTTCGGAAGCTCAAGCGTCGAGCTATGCAAAAGATTTATGCGGTTGCGAAATAAACAAATGAATGGAGCAGAAACATGCAAAGCATAGCGATTTATCCGGAAAAAGAATCATCCAAGAAGAATTTCTACCCCACGCCGCGTCCCCTTGCGGACAAGCTTCTCGCCGGGATCGAGTGGGAAAGCGTGGGCAGCGTCCTTGAACCCAGCGCCGGGAAGGGCGACCTTGCGCGGTACGCCGCACAGAAGATATACGCCGCAAAAAGAGGCTACGTGCCTTACGATGAGGACAGCGCCAAGGAAGCCATTGAAAAGACCGACATGGATTGCGTGGAGATAGACCCGGTTTTGCGAAGCGCCCTTGATGGATATGGCTTTCGCGTCGTCCATGACGATTTTCTCACCTTCGAGACGCAAAAGCGGTATGACCTCATTGTGATGAACCCGCCCTTTGACCGTGGAGCCGAGCATCTGCTTCACGCGCTTGACCTGATTCAAAGCGGCGGCGAAGTACGCTGTATCCTCAACGCCGAAACCATCCGCAATCCATTCACACCGAACCGCCAGCGGCTCAAAGCGGAGCTTGAGGAGAATGCCGAAATCACCTATATTCCCAACGCATTTGCAGACGCGGAACGAAAGACGGGCGTTGAGATCGCTCTTGTGAAAAAAGCCGTCGCCAGGAAGAAGCCGGACAGCACCATCATGGAGGACATGCGAGAGGCTCCCACCTACAAATCACAGGCTGTCCCGCCGGAGGTTGTCGAGATCGTCCGATACAACCAAATCAACGAATATGTGAATAGTTATAACTATGAAGTGGCTTGCGGTATCCGGCTCATCGAGGAATGGCACGCGCTTGAACCCCACATTTTGGACGATCCAAATGGCCAGTATGCAAACCCTATCCTCTCGCTGAAGCTGCGCACCGACGGCGGACGCGACCGAGATTGCGTCATCAACGAGTATATCCGGAAGACACGCGGAAAGTATTGGCGAATGATTTTTAAGCAAAAAACCATCACCGACCGTCTTACCTCTAACCTCATTGACGAGATGAACGAAAGCGTTACAAAGCTGATGGATTACGAATTTTCCGTGTACAATATCCTCACGTTAATTATCAAGATGATCACGAAGGTTGTAGGCGGTATCGAGGACACGATTGTCGCTCTGTTTGACGATTGGACGAGAAGGTGCTGGAACGAGGAAAGCCCCAACCGCCACTACTATGATGGATGGAAAACCAATGACTGCTTTGCCGTTGGAAAGAAGGTCATCATGCCGTTCTACGACGCTTTTAACAGCTGGGACAAGCGTTTCCAGGTTTATAGCGTCTATCGCAGGTTTGCGGACATCGAAAAGGTTTTTGACTTCTTGGATTCAGGACGAACGAACTGGACCGGCAGTCTCGATAACGCGCTACGCCTCGCGGAAGCGACTGGGAACACGCGGAATATCGACACCAAATATTTTACGGCCACTTTTTACAAAAAGGGCACGGCGCATCTGGTGTTCAAGGATATGGAGCTGTTAGAGAAATTCAACCTGTTTGCTGGGCAAAAGAAAGGATGGCTTCCGCCTAGCTATGGCAAGAAACAATATGCGGATATGTCCAAAGAGGAGCAGCATGTCGTGGACAGCTTTCAGGGGCGCGAAAGGTACGAACACGTTATGGATCATAAAGATTATTTTCTCACTGAAAACAGTCAGATTCTCGGCATTGGGGATGGGGTTTCAGCATGAAAGCGTTGAGCGGACTACAGGTAAATCGAGTAAAGACCTGCGATAACTGCGCGAACTGTCTGTACATAGGCGAAGGCGACTACGCTTGCATGGCTGGCGCGGAGCCGGTCATCGTTAAGGAGGAGCATATCCCCAATGAAAACTACTGCCATTGCGGCGGCGGACTGTGGGAAGGAGTGAGCTGATGCCGATACTCAATTACACCACAAAGGTTGATATATACACCACTCTTGGGAGCATTCAAGGAACACTGGTAAAGCATGGGGCGAAGAAAATCTTGCAGGATTACGACGACAACGGCCATATTGCCGCGCTGTCCTTCATGGTAGACACACCATCAGGGCCTAAGGGTATCAGGCTCCCCGCCAATGTGGATGCCGTTCACCGCGTGCTGCAAAAACAGAAAGTAAAGTGCGACCGGGAACAAGCCGAGCGCGTAGCATGGCGGATCGTTAAGGACTGGATTGAGGCGCAAATGGCGATTTTGGAAGCGGAAATGGTGCAAGTAGATGAAATTTTTATGCCTTATATGCTTGACAAAACCGGACAAAAAACCTTGTATCAGGCATACAGGGACAACCTTATGAAAATTGGAGAGGACTGAATATGGGCGACAAAACGAAAATCGACTGGTGCGACGCGAGTTGGAACCCGGTTACGGGATGCCTGCACGGGTGCGAATATTGTTACGCAAGGAGTATGGCGCACAGGTATGCCGGGTTCAACCCCGAAAGCACGCGCGGAAACGGGGAGTGGAACACGATACAGTACGAGAAAGACGCATCGAGGATTGCCATTCTGAATGGGCGGCAGTACAGAACGATGCAAGACGGCAAAGAGATAGTCGCTCCGTATCCCTTTGGCTTTACCCCCACCTTCCACCGCTACCGGCTGGACATTCCCGCCAGATGGAAGCGCCCGCGCAACATCTTCGTTTGCTCGATGGCCGACCTGTTCGGGGATTGGGTGCCGGATGAGTGGATTGAGGAAGTGCTTAAGGCGTGCGACAAAGCATCCCAGCACCGCTACCTCTTTTTGACGAAAAACCCGAAACGATACCGCAATTTGCAAGAGCTTCTTCCGATTCATCGACGCCCGCCGCATGTTGCGGAATTGTGGTTCGGCGCATCGTACACAGGTGAAGCATCATACATTCATCCGAGAATTTACGGGCCGTTCAGTCAGTTTGTAAGCGTGGAACCACTCTTGAAAGCACCATCAGAAGCGGATTGCTTTGGGCTGGCGACATGCAATGATTGGGTTATAATCGGCGCTGAAACCGGGCATCGCAAAGGCAAGGTTCTTCCCGAACGCGCGTGGATTGATAAAATCCTCGAAATCTGCGAACGTCATCATACGCCGGTATTCATGAAAGAAAGCCTCCGCGAGATCATGGGCTTCGACTTCCGGCAGGAATATCCGTGGGAGGTGAAGTTATGATTGAAATAAGGTGTACAAAGCGACAAAAAGAGGTCATCATTCAATGACTGCTGAACCCAAACGGATGCTTATGGCCGAGGCGGCAAACAACTTGCTATCTCGACCCCAATATGAGCTGTAAAAAGTGCTTTGAGAAAAACATTAAGTGGATTCATGCGGAGGCGGAGAGCGGATTAAGACAACAAACCATAGGGGGTAACGTTTCAAAGGCGCGCCGCCTCCATGACGATGGAGGGACCTATGGAAAAAACAATTGGAAGCCTGTTTGACGGTAATGGCGGTATGTCGTGAATTGCTGGATGATCCCGCCCAATGAGGCAGAGGAAGGAATTAAATGCGAATCGCAAGAGTATTCCCGCACAGGACCAGCATGACCCCGGACGATGAATTAGCTTTTGTGAATTGCCCTCCGCCGCTGTTGGCAATGCCTGAGGTGGACGAGGTGCATATCAGCGTGGCTTTTACCTGGGACATGCCCCTAGCGGAGAAGATGGAAACATGGTGGCGAGCGGCAGGCGTGCCCGTTAAGGTGGGCGGACCGGCGTACAACCTGCCGGGAGGCGAATTTGTGCCGGGGATGTATGTACGCCGAGGCATGACGATCACAAGCCGTGGGTGCCCAAATCATTGCTGGTTTTGCGCCGTTCCGGAGCGTGAAAATGGGCTGCGGGAGCTGCCGATCAAGGACGGATGGAACGTGCTGGACGACAACCTGCTGGCGTGCTCCGACGAGCATATCAAGGCGGTATTCGCCATGCTTTCCAGGCAGCCGCAACGCGCGGAATTTACGGGCGGTCTGGAAGCCCGAATCCTCAAGCCGTGGCATGCGGACGCGCTGGCCAAGCTCAAGCCCAAGCGGCTGTACATGGCATACGATACGCCGGACGATTACGAGCCGCTTATGGAGGCCGGGAAGCTCCTGCGGGACGCGGGCATCAGCGTAAGCGGACATAGCATGGGCTGCTAT
This sequence comes from Candidatus Limiplasma sp., assembly GCA_048370855.1. Taxonomy (GTDB): domain Bacteria; phylum Bacillota; class Clostridia; order Christensenellales; family Aristaeellaceae; genus Limiplasma. The sequence goes on from DBGEOK010000108.1 coordinate 18,569, forward strand.
TGCCTGATCGGATACCGGGGAGACACCTTCGACCGCGCCGCAAAGCGGTTGACGGATACCATCAGAGCCGGATACATGCCCTACGCCATGCTGTACCGGGGAGAGGATGGGAGCCGCAACCCCGAATGGGCGAGGTTCCAGCGCGAATGGCTAAGGCCGGAAATTGTCGGGGCGAAAATGCGGGAGATATGGAGGGGCCAACATGCCTGAAATCAACATTGTAAACGTATCCGGAGGGGTGGATAGCACGGCCTGCTATCTGCTGGCGTTGGAGCGCGGGAAACCATTCCGCGCGGGCAAGCGCTGCGAAACGGAAGATGGAGGTAAGCACAAATGAAACCTGAATATAAAAGCCGGGTATACACAGACAGACCGGCATATGCGGATTTTGACGCGCCGCATAAGTTTCTCGCCATACAAAGCATTATCGGAAGACGCCTATTAGAGCATCCAAACGCAATATGCTCCTACTCCGGAGGTAGTGACAGCGACATCATGCTGCATCTCGTGGAAACGGTGCGGAAAATGTTCTCCTTGCCGCCAGTGGAATACTGCTTCTTCAACACAGGCTTGGAAATGAAGGCCACCAAGCGCCATGTGCGCGAAACAGCAAAACACTACAATGTGAACATCACAGAGTATCGGCCTGAGAAAAATATCGTGCTAGCGACGCGAGAACGCGGTATCCCCTTTGTTTCGAAAATCGTGTCATCTGGGCTCGAAGGGGTTCAACGCAAGAAAATCCCACTCTCCATTGCTGATGAATACGCCGTGGCCGAGGACAAATCAGCGAAGCGTGAGGAGCTGCGGAGACGCTACCCAAAGAGCGAATCGGAGATCAACTTTTTATGCGGTTGTAATTCCGCAGGGGAACCTCGGCCCAATATACAATTGGTGATCGGGTCGTCTGAATATTTGCTAGATTTTATAAAAGAGAACCCTATCCCTTTCAGGGTCAGCAACAAATGTTGTGACTACTGTAAAAAGCAACTGGCCCACAGGGTTCAGAAGCCATATGAAATGGTCATCACCGGGGAACGCAGAGCCGAGGGTGGAATGAGAAGCGTACCACGTAAGGACAACACGTCATTGTGCTTTGCGGAAGACGCTGATGGAAAATACCGGCTACGTCCGCTGTACTATGTGACGGATGAGGATAAAAAGTGGTACAAAGAGTATTATGGAATTCGATATTCGGACGCATATGAGGTATATGGGCTGAAACGGACGGGGTGCTGCGGGTGCTCGATCTCTGCCAGGGCAACGGAGGATTTGGAGAAGATTCGTCCATATGAACCTGATTTAGTCAAGGCGGCATGGAACGTTTTCGGCGACAGCTACCGATACCGCCAGAAGTATAACGAATACAAGGCTGAAAAGCAGCGGCGCAAAAAGAAAGCGCTGTATGAACAGATGACATTATTTGCCGCAACAAATGGAGGGACAGAGGATGCCGAGGTACATTGACGCGGAGGCGCTGGCGGAAGAAATGGGGGCGGGTTGCATCCCGATCTTGGAGAAAGGCATCAGCGGCGTTACTGGTGACGAGACGTGCATTATGGACTACATCAACGACGCCCCCACCGCCGACGTGGAGCCGGTGAGGCACGGGCGATGGGTAGACGGGCGGTGTTCAGAGTGCGGCGTCCCTGCTATTGCATATAAGAAGAAATTGAACGGATTAGAAATGCGAGTTGATACTCCCTGCTGCCGCGCATGCGGCGCGAAGATGGACGGGGAGGAGGGAACCCCATGAAGCACTGTGGAAACCTGTTTGAGCGCCTTGGCCTATGGTTGCCGACCCAAGCAGATGTATCGGGAGCATATGATATCCCTGACATCAGGCCGCAAGCCCTCCCATACATCGACGAGTGGAGGCCATTTAACGATTTAAGCAAGCCTTTTACCCGCTCTATGGGTATCAGCATGTATGTGGACGACTACCGCATCCACAGGCTATGGGCGACGCCAGACCGTTATATTCCCATCTTACAACGCGCGGGCGTGGTTCTTTCTCCTGATTTCAGCCTCTACACGGATACGCCTTTGGCGCTCAATATTTACAATCACTATCGCAAGCATTGGCTTGGGGCGTACTGGCAACGGCACGGAATAACGGTCATTCCGACGATCTGCTGGAGCGACGTAAACAGCTTTGCTTGGTGCTTTGACGGTGAGCCAGTTGAAAGCGTGGTGAGTGTTTCTAGTGTGGGGACGCAACGATACGCGAATACAAAGGCGGCGTTCCTGCAAGGGTACGATGCGATGCTGGAACGGCTTGCCCCTGAAACAATTCTATTCTTCGGAATTGTCCCGGAAGAATGCCGCGGAAATATTTGTCCGGTAGAAACATTCTATAAAACGCTAGAGAGGAGACGGTTGACAAATGCTGCGACTTGATTTGCAATATTTTGGCGGAAGAGGAGGCTCCTCTGGCGGGGCCGGCGGCTCGCAAAGAGCAGTGAATGAGATCTTTGCAGGGGCGGGAATGTCAACCTCTCGGATGAAAATTCGAGATAATCGGCAAGATGTGTACAAGGTCGTTAACGCTTCTCTTTCCGGAAGCGTCACATTGAAAGATGACAATGGAATAACCAAGACGATGGATTATAGCTATGAATTTGGCACAAAGGGAACGGCAAAGCTCGCCGGAACAGAAAGGCAGATGGCTTATGCAAACGATTTGCGGAGCAAGGTGTTAAAAGCGGTGGATGCGCAAATGGCTGCCGATATCGAGAATTACGCGGACGGAGGATCGAGGCAGGAATTGCAAATCGCAATCGCGGCTAACGCACTCATAAAGAAACGGTTTTCCAGCATGCAAGGCAGCGCTGCGGCGGCGATTAACGCAATGACCAAATACTCGCCAAACGAATTGCTCACAAGAGGATTATGGTACAGGAAATGGATTAGAAACGCGCAAAAGAAATAAAGGCGAACCGGCGCGCCGTTAAGATTAGGCACGCCGGGTTTTGCTGTTATTCCTTTTCAGTGAGTATGACTTTGAAACTGCATCCAAGCGCTTCCGCTAGCTGGTGCATTTGTCGCTCGTCGAAATTATCCCGTTGCATCTTTGCTGATAGGTTGGCCGCGCTTTGACCCGTCATGGCCGCCAGCGCGGCAATTGTGATGCCTTTGCGCTTTAACATAATTCGGAGTTGTTCTGAAAAGCTCATATCCATCTCTATCCCTCCGTCAATACAATATCATTTTTAAATAT
>DBGEOK010000109.1:0-107420 GCA_048370855.1 Candidatus Limiplasma sp.
AAGTGAAGATGTTCACCCTTTGCGGTGGCAATGGCCTGGGGGTTCCACCTGTTCCCATTCCGAACACAGAAGTTAAGCCCCAGCACGTCGATGGTACTTGGCTGGTGACGGCCCGGAAGAGTAGATCGCTGCCGCATTCCAATAATCCTCAGTAGCTCAATGGCAGAGCATTCGGCTGTTAACCGAAGGGTTGTAAGTTCGAGTCTTACCTGGGGAGCCAAAAAGAGACGCGCAAATGCGCGCCTTTTTTTGGCTTCAAAGCCTTATCAACGCTGGAGCGTTGCTCATTGGAAGAGCCCCGCGGCGGGTTGCAAGGCTCGGCGCGGGGCTCTTCCAATACCGGCAAGGGGTAAAGCGTCAATATGTATAGTTTTCAACCTCTACTTTATCCGGATCGGTATAGGGCGCAAGGGTGGAAATCATTTTGACAACGCCGCCGGAATGGTTGATGACATAGTGAATTTCCCCGGGCTCGATATGGATGAGGTCGCCCGCCTTCAGGGAATGAACCACGCCGTCTACGACGACGTCCACCTCTCCTTCCAGGATATAGAAGTTTTCTTCCATTACGTTGTGGTAGTGCGCTTTAAAATCCTGTCCGGCCTGGAACTGCACGAGAGCGAAATTCATTCGCGGGCCTTTCATCAGGTATTTGGGGCCGCTGTCGCCAAAGCGATACTCTCTCTCGTTCTCATTGATCATAAACATGCCAATCGTCTCCTTTGCAAATTTTAGAGCCCGGGCGCCGCCCACATATGCCTCGTCACATGACGGTCTGCCAGCGCGAGCTGCGCCTGATATACCTCGCGCCAAGGCGCGTACATCGCTTCATAAACCCGACGGCTTTCAGGATTCGGCGTGAAGGTCTTATCCCACTTTACAAGCTCGCGCGCCGTGCCGCTGATGTCGGAAAATAGTCCCGCGCCATGCCCAGCCAGAATCGCGGCTCCCAGGGCGGTCGCTTCCTTCACCACCGGCACCTTCACCGGCAGGCCCAGCACGTCGGCCAAAATCTGGCACCAGATATCGCCCTTGCTCGCGCCGCCCGCGAACACCACTTCGTCCGGCGCGTTTCCGGTCGTTTCCCGCACCAGCTCCAGGTGTCCCTTGGTTACCATGGCCGTATTTTCCATAATCGCGCGGTAGAAGGTGTATTTGTGAAACTTTTGAGGGTCAAAATCAAAGTTTGTAAAAGTGGGAGCGGCGTGCCGCCAGGAAATATAGTTCATGACATCGCTGAAGGCGCACAGCATGCCGTAGCTGCCGGCGGGAATTTTGGCCGCCTGCTCGTTCATGAGTTGATAGGGGTCCGCGCCCAGTTCCTTGGCCTGGCGGACCTCCTCCTGACAGAAGGCGTCGCGGTACCACCGCATGACCAGGCCCGGCTTAAACGCCAGCGCTTCGTATTGCCACATGCCCGGCACGGCGTGGCAGTTGACGCGCACCCGGCAGCCTGGGTCTGTTCGGGCGCTGTCCGTGTTAAACTCGTACTGCCAAAAGCTTCCGCCAAAGACGGCGGCCTGCCGGCAATCCACCACGCCGACGCCGACGCAGCCCAACTGCGCGTCTCCGCCTCCGGCAACCACAACCGTCGCTTCGGAAAGCCCGGTCTCGGAGGCGGCTTGGGCGCAGACCATGCCGACCGTTTCCCCGCATTCCACAACGGGCGGGAAAATATCGTCCTTCAGACCAACCTTACGCATGATCGCCGCGTCCCAATCGCGCTTTTGCAGGTTGAAAATGCCGGTGGTGCAGCCGTTGCTGGGCTCGGTCTTGAGGATGCCGGTCAGCTTATAGATCAGCCAATCGTTAAACATGCTGACCTTCGACACGCGCGCATAGAGCTCGGGCAGCTTGTTTTTGACCCATAGAATGCGTGGAAGCGCGCCAAGCGCGTAAGTCTGGCCAGACTCACGATAGATTTCTTTTTCCAGCTCAGGGTTCATCCGGATCAGTTGCCCCACCTCGTCGTCGCTGCGGGCGTCTACATTGGCGCAGGCCCAGATTTCCTTGCCTTCGCCGTCGTATAGGACGATTCCCTCCCGCATGCACGTGGTGCTTACGGCCGCGATCTCGCTAGGACGCACGCCCGTTTGCGCCATTACGCCGCGGATGCACTCGGCGGCCAGGTCCCAATTATGCTTCCAATCAAAGTTCATGCTGCCGGGATAGCGCGGGTCTTCGGCATGCGTCCACTCGCGCTGAACGCAGCCCAGTTGCTCGCCGCTTTTGTTGAAAAGCACCGCCCGAACGCTTCCGGTGCCGGCATCCACCGCCATGAGGTACTGGTTTGCCATTATGATCCCTCCATACTATATGAAATATCCAAATGGGGCTTTATTGAATCATTTTCCTTCTGAAAGAAAGGTCAGAAGATGGTTTGCGGTTCGGTCGTCGGTAATCAGCACGTCCAGGTACTGCCCGCGAAGCGCGGCGTGGATGGCGGATACCTTGCTGTCTCCCGCGGCGACGCCAACGACATTTTTCAGCTTCTTGAGCGTGCTGAGCGGGGTGCTGATCAGCCTATCCTCCAGCGGGGTATGAAGCAGCTCGCCGTCGCGGTCGATAAAATGGCTGAGCAGGTCGCCGACCGCTCCCTGCATGCTGAGATATAGGAAATCGTTGTTGTTGAGTATTCCGGATTTGAAGATCGTGGCGCTCTCGTGCATGGCGCCGATGCCAACCACCGAAAGCTGCGCCAGCGAAATCATACGGCTGAGCTCCATGACGGAGGACTCCTGCCGGAGGGCCTCGGCCATCTCCTTGCTGCTGGCCAGGAGCGGGGCGGGGATAAGATGAAGCTTCGCGTTAAATACGTTGCTTCGGGTGTCGGGCAGGTAGTAGCTCACGCCGCCTGTTAAGGACACGCAAGTGAGCGGCTGTTCCGCCAGCGTTGCGAGGTTGTTGAGGATTCGGCTCGGCGTGTCGCCGTAGCCGATATTTAAAAGGCTGTTTTGCGTCAGGCGTTCGCTGATATACATGCTGGCGGCTTCCGCGACGCCGGTATTCACCATGGACCGGTCGATGGAGGCGGGAACGACAAACGCGTCCTTGAGGCCGAATTCACTCATCAGGGAGCGTTCCAGTTGCATGCGCGTTTCGCCGTCCTTGCGCAGGCGAAACTGGATGATGCCTGTCTGTCGGGCCTTTTCCAGCAGCTTGATGACCCGCATGCGGGTGATGCCCATATGCTCCGCCACGTGCTGCTGCGTCATTTCTTCAAAATAGTAGTACCACGCAACCTTTATCATCAGCGATTCTTCGTAATCCATGGCAACCCCTTCCCCAACGCCACCCAGGCAAAATGCAAATGTTTATATAAAAAACAAATGTTGCTTATGGTGGTAGTATATCACCCGCCTCTCGGATTGTCAACGACAGAAAAGCAAAAAAGCATCTCAGGGCGCGCGGGAGAGAGGATGAGAAAATAAGTGAAATGAGGGTAAGACGGGCGGCTGATAAATGTGTAAAATTGCTAAAAAGAAAAGGGGCGGAAGAAGAGAAATAGCCGTCTACGAAACTTTTTTGGAAGAAACGTTGACAAACATTTAAAAGCATAGTATGATATCACCAGAAACAAAAAAGACATGGCAATAACATTTGTAATGCCACGGGAGGTCCTTTTTGATGAACGAGACCGTGAACCGGCAGCCCGACGCGCTCATCTCGGTGCGCGGGATCACCAAAGCATTCGGAAGCAACACGGTGCTCAAAGGGATCGATATGGACGTGAACGCAGGCGAGGTGGTCGCCCTGATTGGCGGCAACGGCGCGGGCAAGAGCACGTTAATGAAGATCATTATGGGCATTTATGATACGGATGACGGCGAGATTTTAATGGATGGCAAGCCTGTCAGGCTCGGCAGGCCCTCCGCTTCGCTGGCCCAGGGGATTTATCTGGTGCCGCAGGAGCCGATGCTTTTTCCCAATATGACGGTTGAGGAAAACGTGCTGATGGGCTTTGAGCAAAAACGGGGCGAGCTACACAAGCGGCTGGTCGGACTGATCGCCCATTTAGGCTGGACGCTGGATCTGGGCCGCAAGGCGGCGACCCTCTCCATCGCGGAGCAGCAGTTGGTAGAGCTGCTGCGGGGCCTGATGCGCGATTCCCGCCTTCTGATCCTGGACGAGCCCACAAGCTCTCTGACGTTTAACGAGGTTGAGTCCCTGTTTCAAATCGTCCGTGATTTGAAGGCAAAGGGCATCGGCGTCATCTACATCACGCACAGGCTTAGCGAGGTTTTTGAAATCGCCGATCAAGTGCTGATTATGCGCGACGGCGTGATTACCATCAACGGCCCGGTCGTCGATTTCACAAGGGATATGCTGGTCGCCGGCCTGCTGCCGCCGGACAGCGAGGTTCAAACGCGCAAGACGGAGGGCAAGGCGATTGACTATGCGCACACTGAACCGGCCTTGATTATCGACCATCTGACCGGCTATGGGTTCAGCGATATTTGCCTTCAGGTGTATCCGGGAGAAATCCTGGGCCTGGCGGGCGTTGTGGGCGCCGGGCGGACGGAGCTGGCGACGACGATCTTCGGCCGGGACGTAATCAAAAGCGGAAGGGTGCGCCTCATGGGCAGGGACATCACCGGCCTCAGCACCCGCCGCGTGCTGGACGAGGGCCTGAACTATGTGGCGGAAGATCGCTTTTTGAACGGTATATTCCGCATCAGCGACGTCGCGGCCAATACCACGGCTGCAAACCTGGATCATATGAGCGCCTTTTTCATCAATTTTAAAGAGGAGCGCAATGTGACGGACAACTTTATTAAGGCGTTCCGCACCAAGGTCACGGGCCGCGACCAGTTGATCGGCTCCCTTTCCGGCGGAAACCAGCAGAAGGTAGTGATCGCGCGGGCGCTGTCCACCCACCCAAAGGTGCTCATCCTGGACGAGCCGACGCGCGGCATTGACGCCGCGGCGCGCGGCGACGTATACGCAATTATCGAGCAGCTCAAGGAACAAGGGCTCGCCATTCTTCTGATTTCCTCGGATATGGAGGAGATTGTGGAGCTGAGCGACCGCGCGGCGACAATGTACTGCGGCCGGATCAATAAGGAGTTTGCCAAAGAAGAAATCAGCCAGGACAGCCTCATGGCGGCTGCCTTCGGCGTGGTGGAAGGGAGCGCCGTCCATGCTTAAAAAGCTGCTTCACTCCCGAGAGCTTACCGCCGTTATTTTTATCATCCTGATGTTCTTAGGCGTGGGCGCGATCAACCCCGCGTTTCTGACGGCGAATAACATCTGGCTGTGCCTGAACAGCAGCGTGGTTTACACGGTGGTGGCGGTCGGTATCGCGCTTGTCATCATCACGGGCGAGATCGACGTTTCCGTGGGCGCCACGGTGGGGATGGCCGCCGCCGTCAGCGGAACCATGATTCGGGACGGCCAGCCCTGGTTTCTCGCCATCGGCGCGGCGCTGCTGGTGGGCTTGCTGGTCGGCTGTGTCAACGGCCTCGGCGTTACGGTTCTCAAGATTCCATCCATTATTATGACGTTGGGCACCAACGGCATCGTCCGCGGACTGATTTATGTTTATACCGACGGCAAATGGGTGGAGAATATTTCATTTGACTTTAAAAGCCTGTCGCAGGGCCGCCTGTTTGGAACGATTACCTACTTTTACCTGGGCGCGATCGCGTTGATTGTGATTGTGCACCTGCTGCTAACCAAAAGCAAGCGAGGGCGCTATTTGGCGGCTGTGGGCGATAACACCGGCGGCGCGACGCTGCTGGGAATACCGGTGGACGCGACCAAATTTGTCTCCTTCGCCCTGTGCGGCGTGATGGCGGCGGCGGGCGGCGTGCTGTATGTAAGCCGTGTGGGCTTTGTGACGCCGATCGCCGGAAACGGATATGAAATGAAGGTCATCGCCGCTTGCGTGCTGGGAGGCATCAGCCTTTCGGGCGGCGTAGGATCGGTCATCGGCGCGGGCGTCGGCGCGGCCATCATGGCGTCCATCAGCCGGGTTCTGGTGTTTATCGGCCTGTCCTCGGACTATGACGATACAATCACAGGCATTTTGCTCATCATTATCGTCGTTTCGGACGCGTTAATCCGTCACCGCGCCGTGGAGCGCGCGAGAAGGGAACGGCTGGCGGCCAAAACGCAGCATATAGCTGCCGGGATGAAGGGGGCGACCGACGGTGAATAAGCTGAAAAAAACGTTCGTCCGCTGGGAGAGCTTCCTTGTAGTGGTGATCTTGCTGGAGTTTGCGGTTTTTGGAACCATCAATCCCAAGTTTCTCAACATCACCCGCCTGTTCAACAGCCTCAATCAATTTATCCCGGTGTGCATCATTTCGCTGTTCGTCACCTTCGTCATGATTACCGGCGGCATCGACATCCAGGCGGGTTCCATCGTCGGTCTCACGAGCATCATGGTGGGCGTCCTCTGGAACGACGCGGGGCTTAACATTTTTGTGGCTTGCGCGGTCGCGCTGGTGGCGGGCGCGCTTTGCGGAGCGCTGAGCGGCTTTTTTGTAGCGTACACAGGCGTCCAGCCAATGGTGGTCACGCTGGGCGGGTCCTTCCTCTATTCCGGGCTGGCGCTGGCGGTTACCAACCTGAGCGCCACGGAGGCATATCAGGGTATCAGCAACTTTCCGGAGGCGTTCCGCGCCCTTAGCAAAACAAAGGTCTTCGGCGTGGTTCCCATGCAGTTTATCATCTTCCTGCTGCTGGTGGCGCTGTCGTACGTCCTGCTTCACCGTACCAATTTCGGCCGCAAAATTTTTCTTTGCGGCGTCAACCAGAATGCGGCGGAGTTCAGCGGCATCAACTCCCGCGCCGTCATCATGAGCACCTACGTCCTTTCCGGCCTGAGCGCCTCCATCGCGGGCATCCTGCTGACGGCCTATCTGGGCACCGCGAAGGCCGATATGGGCGCGGAGTATACGCTGCCCATCATCACGGCGGTCGTTCTCGGCGGCACCAGCAACCTGGGCGGCAGCGGCGGCGTGATCGGCTCCGCGCTGGCCGCGCTGGCGATCGGGCTTCTCCGCATTGGCCTGAGCCTGAACGGCTTGGCGACGCAGTATCTGGACATCCCGGTCGGCATCCTGCTGGTGCTGGTGGTTTCCTTCCGGTTTGCGGGCACCAACCCCAAGCTTAGGAAGCTCTTTGCCCGCAGGAAACGCCCCACGGCGATCAGCAGGAACGCCTGACCCCCCTTCCCTCGATTCCTTACGCGCCCCAGGCGTGCAAGAAATAAAACCATTCAGGAGGTAGTCACTATGAAAAGGTTCTCCAAGATCCTGGCCGCGGCGCTGGCCCTCGTGCTGTGCGTCAGCATGCTGTCCGTTGCCATGGCCGACGACACGACCGTCGTGTTTATCCCCAAGCTGTCCGGCAACGCGTTCTTTGAGTCCGCCAACGTAGGCGCTCAGGACTTCGCCGCCAAGAACGGCTTCACCGTCAAGTATGACGGCAACCCCGAGGCGTCCGTCGCCAACCAGGTCGCCATCATCCAGAACGCCATCAACAGCGGCGCGGATGCCATCTGCATCTCCACCGTTGACGCCGCCGGCGTGAGCGACGCGCTGAAGGAAGCGGCCGAGGCCGGCGTGGTTGTCACCACGTGGGACAGCGACTCCCTGGCGGAAGACCGCCGCATCATGGTCAGCCAGGGCACTCCCGAGCAGCTTGGCCAAATGCTGGTCGACATGCTCGCCGAGAGCCTGACCGAGCGCGGCAAGGACGTGACCAAGGACGAAATCAAGTACTGCTGGCATTACAGCCAGGCGACCGTGACCGACCAGAATAGCTGGCACGTGGCGGGCGAGGCCTATGTGGCCGAGAAGTACCCCAACTGGGTCAACGTTGCCCCCGATAACTACTACTCCGAGCAGGACGCCGAAAAGGCCATCACGGTTGGCGAGTCCATCCTGACCGCCTACCCCGACATCGACGGCATCATCTGCAACGACTCCACCGCCCTGCCCGGACAGGCGCAGGCCGCTCAGAACCTGGGCTATGACGCCAGCAAGGTTTCCATCACCGGCTTCGCCTCCCCCAACAGCATGAAGGATTACTGCCGCGCCGGCATCCTCACCCGCTGGGGCCTGTGGGATTGCAAGATCCAGGGCGCGCTGGGCTGCTACATGGCGTACCTGCTGGCTACCGGCCAGGAGCTGAAGGTTGGCAGCACTGTTGAGGTTCCCGACATCGGCACCGTGACCATCGAGCCCAACACCGTTCTCGATCCCAACGCCTACACCGCGGACGACAGCGGCGTGGTGCTCCTGCCGGAGCGCGCCGTGTTCACCGCCGAGAACATGGATAACTACGATTTCTAATCCCTATCGCATTCCCAACAAGGGAGCGGGGCGCGGCGCAAAGCCGCTCCCACTCCCTTTCATGGCGAAAGCGAGCGGACAATCCGACGCGTTCGCCGGCACATTTTATCAAATCAACCGGGAGGTATATACAATGGCCGATAAAGACGGGCTGAAAGTCGCAAAGGACTATCATGTAAGCGAAGCGTTTGCCAACCAGGGCGGCTTTTACGTCAAGGGCGCAGCCGGCCTGGATTGGGGCATGAAAAAGCACCTGTCCAACATTTTTGACCCTAAAAGCGGCAATACCGTGATGTTCGCCTTCGATCACGGTTATTTCATGGGTTCCACCGCGGGGCTGGAACGCCTGGACATCGTTGTTCCCAGGTTGATGCCGCATATTGACTGCCTGATGGGTACGCGCGGCGCGCTGCGCACCTGCGTGCCGGCTGAAAACCGCAAGGCGATCGCGCTGCGCGTGACCTCCGGCTCCAGCATGCTCAACGACGACCTCAGCCATGAGGTGGTGGCCGTGGATATTGAGGACGCGATCCGCATGAACGCGGACTGCATGGCCGTGCAGACCTTCATTGGCGCCGACGGCCAGCTTTCCAGCATTGACAACCTGAGCCGCGTGATTAACGCGGGCTTCCGCTATTCAATTCCCACGCTGGGCGTAGTGGCCGTGGGCAAGGATATGGAGCGGACCGACCGTTTCTTCAAGCTCGCCACCCGTATTGTGGCGGAGATGGGCGTACAAATGGTCAAGACCTACTACTGCGACAACTTTGAGGAGGTCGTAGCCGCCTGCCCGGTGCCCATCGTCGTGGCCGGCGGCAAGAAGCTGCCCGAGGAGGAGGCGCTTACGCTGGCCTACCGCAGCATTCAGGGCGGAGCGCGCGGCCTGGATATGGGGCGCAACATTTTCCAGAGCGAGCACAGCGGAGAGATGGCGCAGGCGATTCGCAAAATTGTGCATGAGGGCTATACCGATAAGGAAGCCTACGAGTTTTACCAAGACGCAATTCATTAACCGAAAACATTTGCGGGGGCGGGCGGCAAGCGCCCGCCCCTTTCAAGAGGTGCGCTTTGATGGCCTTATCCATACTTGAAATGGTGCTTCCGGTATTGCTGGTTATCTTGCTGGGCTATTTTTCTAAATGCAAGGGCTGGTTTGACGAGGCCGGCCTTCAGGGAATCAAGGCGGTAGTGGGCAAGCTGACGCTGCCGGTCGTGCTGTTTAATGCGTTTTTGACCGCGGATTATTCTGGGACCACGCTGCTCACGTTTACGGTGGTTTTTATCAGCCTGGGCCTGGCGCTGGCTGCCGGCTTCTGGCTGAGGCGCTTGAATCCCCGGTATGGAAAGTTCATGCCTTTTTTGATGACCGGCTTTGAAGGCGGCATGCTGGGATATGCGTTGTTCGGGCTGCTGTACGGGGCTTCCGAAACCCATGTATTCGCAATGGCGGACGTGGGCCAGACGCTATTCGCCTATACGGTTTTTATGTCCACGCTGAAGGTTGTCAACGGACAGAAGCCGTCGGCTGGGGCCGTGCTGAAAAACATGGTATCCAACCCGGCCAGCGTCGGCATGCTGCTGGGGATAGCGTTAGGCTTGCTGGGCGTCGGCAAATGGGTGGCCGCGTCCGCGGTCGGGCCGCTGGTGTCGTCGCTGATATCCTTTATGACGGCGCCCACCTCCGTGCTGATCCTGCTGGTGGTTGGCTATGAGCTTTCCTTTAACCGTTCGCTGATGAAGCCTGTGCTGCTGACGGCTCTGCTGCGCCTGGCGGTGATGGGAACGCTCTGCTGCCTGAGCGCCGCCGTGGTCTTTTCCCTCGCTCCGTTTGACAAACGCCTGCTCGTGGCGCTGATGCTGGGCTTCTCGCTGCCCGCGCCGTTTATTATACCGCTTTACGCGGACGTTACCGGACATGGCGAGTATATCTCCACCACGCTATCCATTTCGACCTTGATTTCAGTTGCGCTGTTTGCCGGGATTGCCGTGTACTCCTTGGCCTGACGGCCGTTAATCAGAAAGAGGGGAAAATCATGTTAAAGGGAATATCTTCGTTGGTTTCGCCCGAGCTGCTCAAGGTGCTTGCCGAAATGGGGCATGGAGACGAGCTGATCATCGCGGATGGGAACTTTCCGGGCGAGTCTGTCGGCAAGCGCTGCGTGCGCTGCGACGGGCACGGCTGCGCGGAGGTCATGGCGGCGATTATGGCGCTGTTTCCGCTGGATGATTTTGTTGAGGCGCCGGTTGCTGTGATGGAAACGCCAAAGGGAATGTTTCCGGATGATCGGGCGCCTATTTGGACGGAATTTCAGAAAATTGCGGAAGCGGATTTGCCGACGGTGCAGTTTGAGCGAATGGAGCACGAAGCGTTTATGGAGCGCGCGGGAAGGGCTTATGCCGTGGTACAAACGGGGGAAAGCGCGTTGTATGGAAACGTGCTGCTGCGCAAGGGCGTTGTGCGGTCATAGGCAGAGCGCCGGCTGTGAGGCAGCGCGCGTTGACAGCGGAAGCCGCAATGAGAAGATGAGCATAAAGGCGGCCTGCGAAACGGAAAATCCGTCGCTAAACGGCTTGAATCGCCGTTTGGAGGCGGTTTTTTTGAACGCTCTTATGAGGTTGCATGGCGTCGGTCCCTTGGTTCGCTTATAGGCCCCCGAGCCGGAAACGTCCATGGCAGGGCTTTGCGCGTTGGCCGCTTTTGGCGCGGCAAGCGGTTGTAAGAAGATAAGTTATGACGAAAAACGGGACGAAAGTCGGACTTTTGGCATGCCAATGTGACGAAATTGTTGTAAATATTGACCAAAAACAGTGCTTTCGAGTCCGTTCGACAAACAACGCTATTGCGGAAGAATATCTATTCGCATATGCTGTCATTGTATAAAGAATATGTTTCTTTTTATGAACGAGGAGGGATATGAAATGAAGTCTACCAATCAGCAGAGAGACGTATACGCTTTTATTCGGGAGCGGGCGGCGCAGCTTTGGCAGGAGGGGGAATGGGAAAATGCCCGCCGCCTGCTTTGGGAACTGGACGAGGAGCAACTGCGGCGTTTGCAGGCCTATCGCCAAAAGGAAACGGCGGCCGCTACATAATCCGGGCAACAAAAATTGTTAGCACTCAATTTTGTTGAGTGCTAATTTTTCATTGCATTTCATGATTTTCTCTGCTACAATAAGGAAGGAGCGGTCGCCGCTATTCGGCGCTACCGATCCAAAATGAGCAAATGTAGTAGGAGGCGCAACATCCATGACCAACCGGGAGGGTAATATCTCCATCCATGCGCAAAACATCATGCCGATCATCAAGCGCTGGCTGTATTCCGATAAGGATATCTTCATCCGCGAGATGGTCTCCAACGGCTGTGACGCGATTACGAAGCAGAAAATGCTGTGTCCGGGAGGCGACGACGACTACCGCGTGACCGTGACGCTGGACGAAAAGGCCGGCGAGCTGCGCTTCAGCGACAATGGCATCGGCATGACGTCCGACGAGGTAGAGCGGTATATTAACCAAGTCGCGTTTTCGGGCGCGGAGGAATTTCTCAAGAATTATGAGGGGGAAAACAAGGGCGGGATTATCGGCCATTTCGGGCTGGGCTTCTACTCCGCCTTTATGGTGGCGGACAAGGTGACGATCGAATCCCTGAGCGGAAGCGAGGGCGTGGCTGCCGTGCGCTGGACGAGCGAGGACGGCATGGCCTTCCATATGGAGGAGGGCGCGCGCGCGGAGCGCGGCACGGATATCATCCTGCATATTGCGCAGGAGGAGAAGGAGTTCCTGGAGGAATACCGCGTGCGCGAGGTGCTGCGGCGGTATTGCGGCTTTATGGCCACGCCTGTTTATTTTGACGTCATCAAGGAGGAGCCGCCGGCGGCGGAGGCTGAAGGCGGGGAGCAGGAGGGAGAAAAAAAGGAGGAGCCAAAAGGGCCGGAACGGATTAACGACCTGCCGGCCCTATGGCTGAAAGCGCCTAAGGACTGCACGGACGAGGAGTATAAGGAGTTTTACCGCCGCGTTTTTCATACGTATGAAGATCCGCTGTTCCACGTCCACCTGAATGTGGATTATCCGTTCAACCTGAAGGGAATCCTCTATTTCCCGAAGCTAAGCAACGATTTCGGCACCCGCGAGGGAGAAATCAAGCTCTTCAGCGGCCAAGTGTTTGTGGCGGACAACATTAAGGAAGTGATCCCCGAATTTTTGATGCTTCTCAAGGGCGTGATCGACTGCCCCGACCTGCCGTTGAACGTAAGCAGGAGCTTTTTGCAAAACGACGGGTATGTCAAAAAGCTGTCGGCTTACATTACGCGCAAGGTGGCGGACAAGCTGACCGGGCTGTTTAATACCGAGCGCGAGAACTACCAAAAATATTGGGACGACATCCATCCGTTTGTGAAATATGGATGCATGCGCGACAGCAAGTTTTTTGAGCAGGTCAAGGATACGCTGCTTTTTAAGACCACGAAGGGCGCGTATGTAACGCTGCAGGAGTATATCAGCAAAAACGAGGGCAAGCTGGGCAAAAAGGTCGTCTATACCAACGACCCGACGCGCCAGAGCGCAAGCATCGCGCTATACGACGCGGAGGACGTGGACGTAGTCGTGCTGGACGCGCTGATCGACCTGAACTTCGTCAGCTTTATGGAGTATTCCGCGGGGATGGAGGGGCTGTCCTTCGCGCGCGTGGACGCGGACAGCGCCACCTTTGTCAAGGAGCAGACCGAGGAGGAAAAGAAGCAGAGCGAGGCCGATGAAAAAGCCCTTGGCGAGCTGTTTAAAGCCGCCACGGGCAGGGAAGACCTGGCCGTCAAGGTGAACGCGCTCAAGGATGAGGGCCTGCCGGCGCTGCTGGTGCAGGACGAGCAAGGCCGCCGCTTCAGCGAAATGGGAAAGATTTATGGGCAGGATTTCAAAATGCCCGAGCAGCATACCTTGGTGCTGAACGCTTCCAACGGCGTGGTAAAGGGGCTGTTAAACGCCGAGGACGGCGAGAAGCGCGCCTTGATGGCGGCGCAGCTTTACGACCTTGCGCGTATGAGCACGCGTCCGCTGGAGAAAGAGGAGGTAACGGCTTTCCTGGCGCGCAGCCATAAGCTGCTGGAGATGCTCTGCCAATAACACGCATATGACATAAAACTGTAACAAATTTTCGCGGGCGGCAGGGATTTTCCTCCCGCTATCGTATTTCCTGTATGGCGGCTTATGCCTTCCGGCTGGCCGCCATACAAGCTTTTACTTGAAGGGAGAAGCCTATGCTGAAGCGACTGCTATGCTGCCTGCTGGCCGCCGTGCTGATTTTTACCGCCGTACCCGCCGCCCTGGCGGATCAGCCGCGCGATATAACGCCCCTGGATTACGATACCATGCCGGAGCCGCCGGACGGGCAGCATCATTACCTGCTGGCCTGCGTGGACAACTGGCAGGGAAACGCGAGGAACCTGGGCAATACGGACGGCGTCATGCTGGTGACGATGGACGTCATTTCACAGCGCCTGCTCTTTACGACGTTTTCCCGGGAGATGCTCGTAAAAAGGCCGGACGGAGGAATCGGGCGCTTTACCTATATTGCCAAGAATTACGGCCCGGACGAGCTATGCAAGACGGTCAGCACCCATTTTGGGGCGAAGGTGGACAAGTATATCATCTTCAGTATGGATAACGTCCAGCAGATCATTGACGCCATGGGCGGGGTGTACATCACCGTTACCGACGCGGAAGCGGACTATCTGAACCGTTACCGGATCAGCCGCGACAGCACGACCCCCAGCATGGACAAGGCGGGCACCTACCTCTTTGGCGGGCATGCGGCGGTTATTTACATGCGCATCCGCAAGGTCGGCGGGGATGGCGATGCCGGTCGCACAAGGCGTATGCGCACGGTGCTGGGCACGCTGGCCGGGAAATACGCCCAGGTGTCGCTGGACGAGGCGCTGAAGCTGCTGGAGACGGTGGCCAATAACGTGGTCATTACCAACATGACGATGGCGGATTTGCTGGAGGCCGTGGGCTATGCGATGGAGCTGCGCGGCGTGGAGGCGGAAGGGATTCAGATGCCGCCGAATGAGGCGATGGAGCCGATTGTCTATGCCGGCATGACGACGAGGCAGGTGGATTTTGAAATGTGCCGCCAGGCGCTCAAGGAGTTTCTGGATAAGGACTTTACCGTGATGGAGGAATAGCGGGGGGTACGCTGGGAGGCGGCGCCTCCCAAGCCCGCCGCACAAGGGCGAAGCCCTTATGAATCCCGTTTACGGGCCGCGTTGGCGGCGCCAGTGTGATTGAGACTGGCGGGAGCGCAAGCAAGCGGTAGCCGCGAGCGAAACATGTGTTTGAGGAGGCGAAGCCGATTGCTGACCCAAGAAGCCACACCGGAGATGGTCAAAGAGTGGAAGCAAATTTACCGGCAAAACAGAGGCTCGTTGCGTCCAAACAGGAAAACAGGAGCAGAGCTAGACGCTTACCTGCGGTCAAAATATCCCGTAACGCCAATCAACACAGAGGAAGCGAACCAGGTTGTTGTCGAAAATGTTATGAAGAATCCATGCTTCAGGGAAAAGCTGCCGCCGGGAGTCATGCCGAAGCCCGCAACCTATTTTGTTGGAAATAACGCGTTTGTGGGGATTGATTTAGCGAGCGGATATTTCTGTGTGGAGGGATCGGAACAGATCTACGATGAACTGTTCGCGTTCAGAGGCCTTGACGAAAAGGATCTGGATAATGTTTTTTTGGTGGCGGAATATGTGAAATGCGCAAAACGATAAATGATTGCTTATGAAGGGTGAATTGGCTTCATTGTGGAGCCAAACCTTCTTTTTGACTGTTTGGAATTGAGAAAATTGGATTTTGCGGTACGCACGGAACGGTTGAGCATTGTTTCGCTCTGGCGAAAACCTGTAAAATTCGCGGCGCGGGCGGCCAGGAGGGCATGGCTTTTAAGCGGCGCCCTTTTTCAGCGACGCTGCTTTCACAGGCTGCTTGGGAGGCCGCCCCGCCGCGAGCCTTTGGAGATGGAGCCAATTCCCCAGCCGCGTCAAGAAGGAGACGCGCCAAGGAGAAGCCGGACGGCGCAGCCGACGACGCCGGAGCCGAGCATGACCCATACCGGATTGGGGTTCCATTTTTTGAGAATTACAAAACAGGCGCAGAAGCTCGCAAGGGATATGACGTCGGTTGACGCTAAGGCGACCGCGCCTTCCCCCCAAAGGGCGGAACGCAGAAGGGTAACGCCGCCCATGGCGATCAGCGCCACCACCGCGGGGCGAAGGCCGTCCAGCAGTCCGTTCAGCAGCGGCAGCGTATGATAACGGGCATACAGCCGCGCCAGCACAAGCACAATCAAACATCCCGGCAGGATGGCCCCAAGGGTGGCGCATACCGCTCCGACAGGGCCGTCCAGCCGCATGCCTACAAATGTGGCGACATTGACCACGATAGGGCCGGGGGTGCTTTCCGCAATGCCAACCAGGTCCGTAAACTCTCCAAGGGTCAGCCAGCCGCGCAGATCCACTACCTGATGGGAAATCAGCGGCAAGGTGGCCAGGCCGCCCCCCACGCCGAACAGCCCCACCTGCAGAAAGCTCCAGAAAAGATCAAGCACCACCGGCTTTTCGCCCCCTTACAAGCGCGCAAACAGCGCCCGTCGCGCCGCATGCCAGCAAAATCAGGATCGCGTTCCATTTTAGCAGGAAGGCGGCGAGTAAGGCGGCGGCCAGCAGCCCAATATCGAGCGCGCGGCGCTTTTGCAGGATGGCCTTTCCCATGGAAAGCATCGCAACGGCGACAACCGCCGACACTCCGGCCTGCATGCTTTTGAGAAAAGCCGATACGACGGGAGAAGCGCGAAAGGCGTCATAGCAGACGGAAATAATGGCTAAAAGCACCAAGGGCGGCAGCAGCGTGCCAACCACAGCGGCTATCGCGCCGGGGATTCCCGCGAGCCTGCGCCCTAGCTGGACGGCGACATTGACCGTAACCGCGCCGGGGGAGGATTGCGCAATGGCCATCATGTCCAGCATTTCCGGCTCCTCCAGCCAGTGAAGCCTCTCCACAAATTTACGGCGGACAAGCGGGATGATGACATAGCCGCCGCCAAAGGTAAAGGCGCTCAAGGTCAGCATCGAGGTAAACAACGTGCGGCAGATGCCGGATTTTCGTGTCAATGGAAAAACCTCCTTTTTTCAATTGTACCAGTTGCGCCTCGTTTCGTAAAATACTATAATAGAATTTACTTTATCAGTTTTTTGATATAGGAGGTCCGCTATGACCATCCGCCACTTGCGTATTTTTTCGGCTGTCTGCGAAAATGGTACGACCGTCGCGGCTTCCAAGAGCCTTCTGATTTCGCAATCCTCGGTCAGCACGGCCATTTCCGAAATGGAGCGCTATTACGGCGTCAGGCTGTTTGACCGCATAGGCAAACGGCTGCATTTGACCGATTCGGGCAGGAGGCTCCGCCAGTACGCGCTCCATTTGGTGGCGCTGTTTGACCAGATGGAACGCGAGGTGCGGGATTTTGAAACGACGGGAACGCTGCGGGTGGGCAGCAGCATCACCATTGGCAAGGAGCTGCTGCCTTCGCTCCTGACGAGCCTGAAGAAGGCCCATCCGGGGCTGAGGGCCGAGGTGAGGATCAACAACTCGGATTATGTGGAAAAGGCAATCGTAGATAATGAAATTGACCTGGGCTTTGTGGAGGGTCCTACGCGAAGCGAAGCGGTTGTCAGAGAGGACTTTTGCCGCGACCGGCTGGTCTTTCTCTGCGCCCCCGGCCACCCCTTCGCGGGCCGGCGTGATGTGACCGCGGAGGAGCTGGCGCGGGAGGATATTCTATGCCGCGAGAAGGGCAGCGCCGGGCGTGACCTGACCGAAGGGCTGCTGACGGCCAAGGGCGTCGAAATCCGTCCGCTGTGGCAGAGCGTCAGCACGCAGGCCATCGTCAGCGGCGTGCACGCGGGGCTGGGCGTGGCGGTGCTGCCCGGGCTGCTGGTGCGCGAGGCCTTGGAGCGCGGCGAGATCGCCGGCTTTGAGGTGGGCGGGGTCACGCTGGAACGGGGGTTCGCCGTCATTCATCACCGGAACAAATACCTGACGCGGGGCATGCGCACGCTGATGGACCTTTGCCGGGAGCAAGCCTCGGAGTAACCAAAGGCCGCCCTGCTTTTTCACGGCGTTTTGCAGAAAAAACCGTTGACAAAAGACGCGGATGGTGCTATCATCCCAACCAAGCAAACAACGCGAGGAGGACGGGCCTGTGACTGGAAGACAACGGAACCTGCGCGCGGCCTATTCCTTTTATTTTAGCTTTACGTTTACGCGTAAGGCTCTTTTGCGTTGTGCTGTGGAGTAAGGCTGGTTAGGATGCGACCACCCTCGCGGCTCAATGCCGCGGGGGTTTTTTCGTGAAGTAAAGGAGGCGGCGGCATGATTGTCATTCTGAAAAAGAACCCGGATGAGAAGCAGCTCAACAACCTGATGGCTTGGCTGAAAAGCCTGAACATCACCATTCATCCCTCCGAGGGCGAAATGCACACGATTCTCGGCCTGGTGGGAGACACGTCGGTCGTGGATATCGACCTTCTGCGCGCGCTGGATATCGTGGAGGATGTGAAGCGCGTTCAGGAACCCTACAAGAACGCGAACCGGAAGTTTCACGAGGAGGATACGGTGATTGCCGTGGGCGGGACGCGGATGGGCGGCGGGGCGTTCAGCGTTATCGCCGGCCCGTGCAGCATTGAAAGCGAGGAGCAGGTCTGCTTGATCGCAACAGCCGTTAAGGCGGCGGGCGCCACGATGCTGCGCGGCGGCGCGTTTAAGCCGCGTACCTCGCCATATGCGTTCCAGGGGCTGCGGGGGCACGGGCTGGAGCTGCTGCTGGAGGCAAAGCGGCTGACCGGCCTGCCCGTGGTGACGGAGATTATGGATCTGTCGCAGTTGAGCCTTTTTGACGAGGTGGACGTGATCCAGGTGGGCGCGCGGAACATGCAGAACTTCGAGATGCTCAAAGAGCTGGGGCACAGCGGCAAGCCGATCCTGCTCAAGCGCGGCCTGGCCAACACGCTGCAGGAGCTTTTGATGAGCGCCGAATACATCATGGCCGGCGGAAACAACCAGGTCATCCTGTGCGAGCGGGGTATCCGCACGTTTGAAACGGCGACGCGAAACACCCTGGACCTTGCCGCCGTGCCAATGCTGAAAAAAATGAGCCACCTGCCTGTGATTGTGGATCCCAGCCACGCGACGGGAATCGCCGCGCTGGTTAAGCCGATGGCCCTCGCGGCGACGGTCGCGGGCGCGGACGGCCTGATGATCGAGGTGCACAACGACCCGAAGCGCGCCCTGTGCGACGGGGCGCAGTCCCTGACGCCCGAAGCCTTTCTGGACGTGATGGACGGCGTGCGCGCCGTCCTGCCCCACGCCTATCATCCATCCAGGGAGGCGCGCGTATGAATATTGCCGTCATTGGCCTGGGCCTGATCGGCGGCTCCATCGCCAAATGCGTGAAGCGGCTGACGCCGCATACGGTGCTCGGCTGCGATGCCAGCGAGCAGGTGCTTTACAAGGCCAGGCTGTTGGACGCCATCGACGGTGAGCTGACGGAGGAACGGCTGTCGATTTGCGATATGGTCATCGTGGCGACGTGGCCCAGAACGGCGGTCGACTATGTGGCCGCCCACGCGGAAAGGTTTAAAAAGGGCGCGACGGTGATCGACGTATGCGGCGTCAAAGCCGCCGTGTGCGAGCCGCTGTGGGAGCTCGCGCGGGAACACGGCTTTCTGTTTGTCGGCGGGCATCCAATGGCGGGCATCGAGTATTCCGGCTTCGACCACGCCACGGCGACCATGTTTGAGCACGCGTCGATGATCCTGACGCCGCCGCGCGGCGCCGATATCCAGACGCTGGATTTTCTCAAGCGTTTCTGGCGCGGACTGGGCTTCGGGCGCGTGGTCATCACCACGCCGGAAAAGCACGACCGGGTTATCGCCTATACGTCGCAGCTTGCGCACGTGGTATCCAGCGCCTACGTGTTAAGCCCGGCGGCTATGGAGCACCATGGGTTTTCCGCGGGCAGCTTCAAGGATATGACCAGGGTGGCCCGGCTGAACGAGGCCATGTGGACGGAGCTGTTTTTTCTCAATCGGGAGCCGCTGCTTCAGGAGCTGGATACGCTTATGGAAAACCTGGCCCGCTACCGGGAGGCGCTCGCGTCGGGGAAAGAGGACGCCATGCGCGCGCTTTTGAAGGCGGGCCGGGAGCGCAAGGAAGCGGCGGACAGAACGGAGGATGAGCCATGAGAACGGTGCAGGTAAACGCCGCAAGGCCCTATGAGGTGCGGATTGAACGCGGGCTGCTGGCGCGGGCGGGCCGGGAGCTGCTGGCCGCGCTGGGCGGGCCATGCGCGGTCGCCGTGCTGACGGACGACACCGTAAACGCGATTTATGGGGCCGCGCTGCAAGCCTCTCTGGAGCGCAGCGGCTTTCGCGTCGCCCGCTACGCCATCCCTCATGGAGAGGCGTACAAAACCCTGGATACCTGGGCGGGGATGCTCCGGTTTTTGGCCGATAGCCGCTTGACGCGCACTGATTGCGTGGTTGCCCTGGGAGGCGGCGTGGCGGGCGATATGGCCGGCTTTGCGGCGGCGAGCTACCTGCGCGGCGTGGCCCTTGCGCAGATTCCAACCACGCTGCTGGCCATGGTGGACAGCAGCGTAGGCGGCAAAACCGGGGTCAACCTGCCCACGGGCAAAAATTTGGCGGGCGCGTTCTGGCAGCCGCGCGTGGTGCTGTGCGACCCGGATACCCTCGCCACCCTTCCGGAGGATACGCTCGCGGACGGCGTGGCGGAAGCGGTCAAGTACGGCATGCTGGGGGATATAGGATTGTTCGAGCTGCTTGCCGGCCGGGACTGGCGGAGCGAGACGGAGCGGGTCATTGGGACTTGCGTGGCGGCAAAGGCGCGCCTGGTGGAGGCGGACGAGCGGGACACAGCGAGCCGGCAGCTACTGAACCTGGGCCATACCTTCGGCCACGCCATTGAAAAATGCAGCGCGCTGACGCTGTCCCATGGGCGCGCGGTGGCCGTGGGTATGGTGTATGCGACGCGCCTTGCGGTGCGCCTTGGGCTTTGCGAAAACGAGACGCTCGGCAAGTTGACCGGGGCGCTAAAGCAAAACCGCCTGCCCACGTCGGCTCCCTATGGGCCGGAGGAGCTTTGCGCGGCCGCCCTTTCGGATAAAAAGAGGGCGGGCGACGTACTCGCCCTTGTGCTTCCCAGGGAAATCGGCCGGTGCGAGCTGTATCCCGCGGAGGTTGAAAGGCTGCCGGAGCTGTTTCGCATGGCGGTTGAACAGTGAAGGAGCTTTTGAACGTGACAGGGGCGTTCCCCATAGGGAAGCGTCCGCAAAAGATGGAAAGAAGGCTGAAGGGATGGAACTTCAAGAACTGCGCAATGAAATCAACCGGATTGACGAGCGGCTCGTCAAGGCGTTCGACGCGCGGATGCGCTGTTCGCTGGCCATTGCCAAGTGCAAAAAGGAGAACGGACTGCCGGTCTTAGACCCGGGGCGGGAGCGCGAGGTGCTCAACCGTCAGGCGGCCGCGGTGCCGGAGGATATGGCGATGTACGTGAAGCTGCTTTATCATACGATCTTTGACATCAGCAGAAGCTACCAGCAGCGCTATATGACCCGCCCGACCGAGCTGACGAACCGCATCGCCCGCGCCATTGAGGAAACGCCGAAGATGTTCCCAAAGCGCGCGGTGGTGGCGTGCCAGGGCGTTGAGGGGGCGTACAGCCAGCAGGCGTGCGATAAGCTGTTCGCCTTGCCCAGCATCATGTATTTCAAGCGGTTCGAGGGCGTTTTTCAGGCAATCGACAGCGGTTTGTGCGAATACGGCGTGCTGCCGATTGAAAACAGCTCCAACGGTTCTGTGACGGAGGTATACGACCTGATGCGCAAGTACCGCTTTTCCATCGTGCGCAGCGTGCGGCATAAGATCGACCATCGCCTGCTTGCCAGGCCCGGCGTGCGGCTGGAGGATGTGCGGGAGGTCGTTAGCCACGAGCAGGCCATCGGCCAGTGCAGTGAGTTTTTGAAAAGCCTGAAGGACGTAAAGGTGACGGTATGCGAAAATACGGCCGCGGCTTCCCAAATGGTAAGCCAGAGCGGACGCGCGGACCTCGCGGCGATCTCCTCTCCGGGATGCGCGGCGCTGTACGGCCTCGAGGTGCTCAAAGCCGAGGTTTCCAACAGCGACAGCAACTTCACGCGCTTCATTTGCATCTCTAAGTCGCTGGAAATATACCCCGGCGCGGATAAGATCAGCCTGATGCTCAACGTTCAGCACAGGCCGGGCGCGCTGTACAGCATGATCGCTAAATTTTCGGCGCTGGGGCTTAACCTGACTAAGCTGGAAAGCCGCCCCATCGCGGGGACGGACTTTGAGTTCATGTTTTATTTTGACCTGGACGCCTCTGTTTACGACGAGGCGGCGCTGCAACTGTTGAGCGAGCTGGACGAGGGCCCGGAAACGTTTACGTACCTCGGCAGCTATAGCGAAATTTGAGGCGCGGCATGAAACGGTACGGCTTGATTGGGGAAAGGCTGGGCCACAGCTATTCCCAGACGCTTCACGGCCTTTTGGGGGAATATGATTACGCGCTTTGGCCCCTGAAGGAAAACGAGCTGGAGGGTTTTCTGAAAGCCCGCGAGTTTGACGGGCTGAACGTGACCATCCCCTACAAGAGGGCGGTGATACCTTATTTGGACGAGCTGGGGGAGGCCGCCCGGCGGATTGGCTGCGTCAACACGGTGGTAAAACGCGGGGACGGCTCGCTGTTTGGCGATAATACCGACGCCTATGGCTTTGCGGAAATGGCGCGCCGCGCCGGCATAGCGTTTGGCGGACAAAAGACGCTGGTGCTGGGCGGCGGCGGCACAAGCCTGACGGCATGCGAGGTCATCCGGGAGGCTGGAGGCAAGCCAGTGGTCATCTCCCGCAAAGGCCCGGAGACCTATGAGCGCCTGGAGCGGCACGCGGACGCGGCGTTTTTGGTAAACACGACGCCCGTGGGCATGT
Source organism: Candidatus Limiplasma sp. (assembly GCA_048370855.1). Classification (GTDB taxonomy): domain Bacteria; phylum Bacillota; class Clostridia; order Christensenellales; family Aristaeellaceae; genus Limiplasma. The sequence goes on from DBGEOK010000109.1 coordinate 22,380, forward strand.
ACCCTGAACCCGCGGCGGCGGCGGTCGACCTGTCCCGCTTGCCCGGGCTGCGCGGGGTGCTGGACGTGATCTATAACCCCCTGCGGACGCGCCTGATTCAGCAGGCGGAGGCGCTGGGCATCCCCTGCGCGGGCGGGCTTTCCATGCTGACCTTTCAGGCGGTACGGGCCTGCGAGCTCTTTACGGGCAGACCCGTCGGCCGGGAGCGGGCGGCGCATGCCGAAGCCGCGCTTCGCCGGTCGGTCACCAACGTCGTGCTGGTCGGCATGCCCGGCAGCGGGAAGAGCGCCGTTGGCAAGCTGCTGGCGGAGCGCCTCGGATTGCCCCTGAAGGATTTTGACGCGGAAATAGAACGCGAGGCCGGCCTGCGCATCCCCGCGATATTTGAGCGGGAGGGAGAAGCGGGCTTCCGCGCGCGGGAGGCGGCGATGGCCGCGCGCTATGGCCGGGAGGGGGGCCGTGTGCTGGCGACGGGCGGCGGCGCCGTCAAAAGCAAGGCGAACCGCGAAAACCTGCGGCTGAATGGGTTTGTGGTTCATCTCACGCGCGGCCTTGACCGGCTTTGCACGGAGGGCAGGCCGCTGTCCGGCGGCGACGGCGCGCTGTCCCGGCTCTGGGCTGAACGAGCGCCGCTGTATGATGCCTGCGCGGATTGTACGATTGCGAACGAGAGTACGCCCGGCGATTGCGCCAGGGCGATCGAGGAGGCCTACCATGAAGCTCTATGTTGTCAACGGTCCTAACCTGAACCTCCTTGGCGTCCGGGAGCCGGCGATCTATGGGGCGCAGACCTACGAGCAGCTCGTCGCGTATGTGAAGGATGTCTGCGAACGGGAGGGCGTTGAGGTCGAATGCTTTCAGAGCAACCATGAGGGCGGGCTGGTGGATATCATCCAAAGCGCGTACGGCAGGGCGGACGGCATTGTGATTAACCCCGCGGCTTATACGCACACCAGCGTCGCCATTTTGGACGCGCTGAAGGCGGTGGCCTTGCCCGCCGTGGAGGTGCACCTGAGCGACATAAACGCGCGCGAGACTTTTCGGCAGGTCAGCTATCCGGCGATGGCATGCGTGGCGCAGATTGCGGGATTGGGCTTTGAAGGGTATGAAAAGGCCGTTCTTCTGCTGAAGGAACGGGCGGGAAAGGCGGCGGACTGACCGGCGGCCTCGGGCGGGGGAAACCGGCGCGCGGCCAATACGCTTTCTCCCCCTCCGTTTTTTTCTGGTTCCGCAGGCATGAACGGAGGATGAACGCTTCATGAATAAATGGCTTGCCGGCAGGAAAAGCTTTTTTGAAATCGAATAGCATTCATAGGCCGGGATAAAAGCCCCGGCGTACAGGAGAGAAGGAGGCTGCCCCATGAAGGTAGACGATAAATCCCCTAAAAGGCCGTTAATTTTTTATTATCTCATCGCCATGGTCGTTATCATGCTGTTAAACGCGCTGGTTTTCCCGCTGCTGTTCTCAACCCCGGTGACAGAGGTGGGATATAACGATTTTCTGACCATGATCGAGGAAAAGCGGGTGGCGGAGGTCGCCCTGGAAGAGGATCAGATTATCTTCACCACCAAGGACGAGCAGGACAACGTCACGCTGTACAAGACCGGCCGCATGCCGGACGACGGCTTGGTAGACCGGCTGTATGGCTCGGGGGCCAAGTTCGCCGCTACCATACCCACGCAGGATAGCCCGCTGTTGACCTTCCTGATGTCCTGGGTGTTTCCAATCCTGTTCTTCATCGTCATTGGTCAGCTTCTGGGCCGCATGATGTCCAAGCGGATGGGCGGCAACGCCATGCAGTTTGGCAAGTCCAACGCAAAGATTTATGTGGAGAGCCAGACCGGCAAGACCTTTGAGGACGTGGCCGGGCAGGATGAGGCGAAGGAAGCGCTGACAGAAATCGTGGATTTCCTTCATAATCCGGGCAAATACAAGGAAATTGGCGCGTCCCTTCCCAAGGGAGCGTTGCTGGTGGGCCCTCCGGGCACGGGCAAGACGCTGCTGGCCAAGGCGGTTGCCGGCGAGGCGAAGGTGCCGTTCTTCTCCATTTCCGGCAGCGAGTTTGTGGAAATGTTCGTCGGCATGGGCGCGGCCAAGGTGCGCGACCTGTTTAAGCAGGCGGCGGAAAAAGCGCCCTGTATCGTGTTCATCGATGAAATCGACACGATTGGCAAAAAACGTGATAACGGCAACGGCATTGGCTCAAACGATGAGCGCGAGCAGACGCTTAACCAGCTTTTGGCTGAGATGGACGGCTTTGACGCGACCAAGGGCGTGGTGATCCTCGCGGCCACCAACCGCCCGGAAAGCCTGGACAAGGCGCTTCTCCGGCCCGGACGCTTCGACCGCCGCATTCCCGTGGAGCTTCCGGACCTTCAGGGCCGTATCGCTATTCTGAAGGTTCATGCGAAGGACGTCAGGATGGAAGGCAACGTGGATTTTGATACCATCGGTCGGGCTACCAGCGGCGCGAGCGGCGCTGAGCTGGCCAACATCATTAACGAGGCGGCGCTGCGGGCCGTTCGGCTGGGCCGGAACGCCGTAAGCCAAACCGACCTGGAGGAGAGCGTCGAGGTCGTTATCGCGGGATATCAGCGCAAGGGCGCGATGATAAACGAGCGCGAGAAGAAAATCATCGCCTATCATGAAATCGGCCACGCGCTGGTGGCGGCGCGCCTCAAGGACGCCGCGCCCGTGCATAAGATCACGATCATTCCCCGCACCTCCGGCGCGCTGGGCTATACCATGCAGATCGAGGAGGACGAGCGGGTGCTGATGAGCAAGGAGGACATGCTCAACCAGCTCACCATCCTGACGGGCGGACGTTCGGCGGAAGAGGTGGTGTTCCATTCCATCACCTCCGGCGCGAGCAACGATATTGAGAAAGCAACCGCCACGGCGCGCGCCATGGTCACCCGCTACGGCATGAGCGACCAGTTCGATATGGTGGCGCTGGAAACGGTGAACAACCCCTATTTGAGCGCCGATACGTCGCTGGTTTGCAGCCCGGACATGAGCGCCAAGGTGGATGCGGAGGTTCAGAGCGTGATTCGCGCGGCCCATCAAAAGGCGCTGGAAATTTTACGCGCCAACCGCGACCTTCTGGATAAGCTGGCCCAGTACCTGCTGGAAACGGAAACCATCACCGGCGCTGAGTTTATGGAAATTGTGAACAAGGAAGACGCCAAGCAGGCGTGATTTTGCGAAAAACAACGCGCGAACAAAGGAACGGCTTTCGTCTAAAAGGACGGACGCCGAGGGGCGGCCCCTCGCAGGCCGTCCGAAACGATGCCGTCCGGCCCCGCTTCGGCAAGGGGCCGGACGGCATTTTTGCGGAGAAAGCCCGGCCCCAGGGGGAGGTGGAATCAAACCGGGAGGCGCGGAGAGGGAAGGCGGAGGCGCTTGCCCGGCCCGAACGCCCCGCGTTGCGCGAGGGCGGCGGCCAAGGAAACGACGCGGATTGTAAAAGAAACCAGGGAAAAGAAGGGAAAGGCATGTGTCATCATGAACTCATTCAAAAAGGACATGCCGATAGATTCACTTTAAAACTAATTGGCCGGTATGCCGGGCAGGCACGACGCAGGGGCCGCGCCTTCAGCCCAAGGAAGCTCTGCCGTCAGATGCTTCAAATTGGAGGGAATCATGATGAGAAAGGCGCTTGCGGTGTTCACGGCATTCGTCCTTGCGCTGGCGCTGCCGCCGGCCATTGGACAAGCCTATCCGATTCGGTTTGACGGAAGCGAGGTTCCGAATTACTTTGGCCAGCATATCCAGAGCGTGGCCGTGATCCAAGACGACCTTTATTTATATATGGGCGATTATTGCGTCTATCGGCTGGATCCGCGGACGGGGGAAAGCGAACGCTTTTGCCAGCTTCCAACGCCCCCGGACGGCGTCAAGGAGTATCAATACCCCTCCCTGCCGCCGGAGCAGCGGGAGAGGGTTGGGGAAGTCGTAAGCTATCTCGCAACCGATGGAGGCAGCCTTTATGGCTTCAACCGATACTTCGGAAAAATCTGCCTTGTTACGGAACAAAACGATGAATGGCTGGAAAACGCGCTGGATCTCCACCCCCTGGACATGGAGGTGCAATCCCTGGGTTTTGCCGCCGTAGTCATGCGGGAGGGCAAGATGTACGTGCTTGACGGGGACAACAACCAAATCGTCGCGCTGGCGGTCGGAGGTGGCGACGCCAGGGTTTACGACCTTCCGGCCGGTCGTCCCGTTCAAAGCGTCAGCCTTTACAAGGACGAGCAGCTCCTTTTGCTGTGCGTGGACCCGAGCGAATCGCCCGTAGGCTATTCCATGTGGTCCCTGCATTTGGATACCGGCGCGCTGACGAAAATCGCCGCGGAGTTCCCATCCGACGCCGAGCGAATCGGCGCGCCGGCCTATGGCGACGGGGCCGTGTATTGCGCCTCTTCCTCCCAAATTCTGCGCATCGACGATACGGGACGAACGACGGCCATTTGCGAAAACCCGTCCGGCTATGTCGACGAAATTGCGTTCGGGTGGCTCCTTCCGGACGGCGCCTTTGTAATTTGGACGGACGCGATCTACATAGCGCGCCCGGATGCCGGGGACGCGGAAGAAACCCTGACCATCCAGGGGAGCCTGCCCCGCGCCCCGGAGATCGACGAAGCTTTTGAAAAAAGCTTTCCAGGGCTGTCCGTAACCTGGATCAGGGAGGAAAAAACGGCGGCTGAAATCGGCGAAACCATCCGAAGCGGCGGCGCGGAGGCAGACATCTATCTATTGAAGGCTGACGCGGCGTTTGAAACGTTTCTCAGCCGTCATTACGCCGAGCCCTTGAACGGCTCGGCGGAGCTTCTGTCTATGAGCGCGGACCTGTACGGCGTGATCCAATCGGTCGTGACGGACGAGCGGGGGACGCTCTACGCTTATCCCGCCGGGTTTTCCCTCGATATGTGGCTGTTCAACGAAGAGCTGTGGAAGCGGGCCTGCGGGGAAGAGCCGCCGCCTAAGACCTACCAGGAGCTTTTTGACGCTATTCTGGCGCATGCCTCGCCTGAGGACGACGCGGTTTTTCTCGACTTTTTTGACGCCCAGGGGATGCTGTCCGCCGTGCTGGCGGCTTATATCCGGCAAAACGAACGGCCGGAGGCCCCCGTCAGCTTTCAGGACCCGGCGCTCCGCGCCACGCTGGAAAAATGGTCGCAAATTGTTGAGCTGTCCAAGAGCGGGAAGAAAATAGCGGCGGGCCAGGAGGCCGAGGATTCGGTTTTCAGCCAAGGGACCGGACCGTACGCCCTGCTGATGGGATTACACCCAGACCAAGCGTACCAGCCCTGCCCGCCTCTGACGATCCGGGGGGAGGACCCGCCGTGCATTCCGGCCCGGCTCACGGTTTTTTGCGTAAACCTAACTCTGCCCGCAAGCAATACGCGCTCGCATACCTTGAAACGGCGGCAAAAGATCGCAGCGACCCTTACTTTTTGTATGGGGTCCATTCCGGCTTGACCGAGCCGATGGAAAGCACGAAATTTGAGGAGAACATGGAGCGGCTTCGTCAGGAATACGACGCCCTCCAAACGCAAATGAAAGCCGTTTTACCGGAGGAGGAAGCCGTCCTGAAAGAAAAGATGGAAAACCTCGCCTGGAAGCTGGAGCATCCCGAGGTGCAGCGCTGGATCATCTCCCCCTTCGCAATCGAGCAGTACCAAAAAATGATCGGCTATGCCGCTTGCTTTCAGCATTCGCGGCTTCTTACCGCGGAGGGAGAGCTCATTCCCGCCTTAACGGAGCTTTGCCGAAGGCATTGTGACGGCATGTCGGCCCTTGACGACCTGCTGGCCGACTTTGACCGCGTCGCGGGCATGATCTGGTCGGAAGCGTAAGCGACCGCGCCCGCCCGCTCCCGGATTGGCGGCGCGCTGGGGAACGGGAGCCGGCGGGAAGGCGGACTTTATTTGTCTGAGGCGCTGAGGATCGCGGCGTGCAGGGCGATGGAATCCTCGTCGTCCCGGAGCATCCGCGCCATCACCAGCAGCCGGAGGCTTTCATCCGTGCCGCTGCAGGTGGACAGCGTCAGCAATCGGTCGCCGGGGCGCACGTCAACCCCGCAGCGGTAATGGGAAAAGCCTCGGGCCTGCCCCACAAAATGGGTAAACTCCGCTTCAGTTGAAAAGGACGGATAATACCAGAAAGGAAAATAGCGCGCGTTATCGGGGTCGACGCTGACCTCCGCCACGGCGAAGATGACGTACTCGGCGTCCTCGTACAGGGTATGGAAGGAGATATAGGGATGCTCCCGATAGAATGCCGCGCTCTTGACCTTATATTTCTTGAGCGCGCCGAACATCGCGCCTTCCTTCATATTATGACCGTGGATGAGGAGCTGGGCCGGCACGGAACGCAGGTCGCAGGCCTCGTCTAAAAACAGCGCGCCTGTGACGCTTTTTTTCTTCAGATAGTCATGGGTCAGATAGTATTCGTTATCTCGCTGAACCACAGGCTCGTCCAACAGGCCGTCAATCTTCAGCCAGCCTACGATGTCCCGGTTTTGTTTCAGAAGCTCCGAGAACTGTGAGGAAGCCTGGAGCTTCGGATTGTTCGGATAGGCGGCGGGCCACAGGGTGGTCGCGTCTGGGGCCAAGGTCGCCGCGGGGCCTCCGGCATCGGCGGACGCCATGCCGGAGGGAGCGGAGGACGCCTCCGGGGCCGCTGCGGTTTGCCGGGACGTAAACACCGGCTCGAACGATATGGACGGCTCAGGCCCGCCTTCCTGCCCTTGCCGATACAGCGCGCGCAGCTCCTCCGTTCCGGCCTTGGTACGCCCGATTTGAATGAAATAATCCGACAGAAGCCAGGCGCATGCAACAAAAACCGCCGCGCAGACGATCAGCAGCAATAGCCGAAAGGGATTGACTTTCCTGTGGCGGGCGTGCGGGCTGCGCGGCATGAGAGGCAGGCCTCCTTGTTTACGACGGCGGTTTATTCCACCCCTATTATGACGCCGCGCAAAGCCGCTGTCAAGAAAGGAGGAGGCCTCTTTTTGATGGAAGGAAACGGGACCCCTCGCGCGTTGTATTCATTGATAAAAAGGAGAGGGGGGCGGGCTGTGGCGGCGGCAGTACGGACGCAAAAGCGGCTTTTCAGGGGAAAGGGAGGCGCGCCCGGCGGAAGGCCGGTTTGGAAACGCGCGCTGGGGTGGACGCTGTGCCTCGGGCTTCTTGCCGGTGCGGGCGTAGTCGGGGCAAACCTGATGGTGACGATTTCCACCCGGAATGCGATTTTGAGCGTTGAGCAGGCAAACGGCCTTACGGGAGATTGCATTCTTGTGCTGGGCTGCGGCGTCGGCCCGGACGGTTCGCCCGGTCAAATGCTGCGCGACCGGCTGGATGTGGCGATCGAGGCCTACAACATGGGCGTATCCGACCGTTTGCTGATGAGCGGCGATCATGGCCGGGAGAGCTATGACGAGGTAAACGCCATGAAGGATTACGCCATGGCCCGGGGCGTTCCCTCCGCGCATATCTTTATGGACCACGCCGGATTTTCGACGTACGAAAGCATGTACCGCGCCCGCGAAATATTTGAAGCAAAGCGCGTGGTGGTGGTCACCCAGGCCTATCACCTGTACCGCGCCATCTACGACGCGCGGGCTATGGGCATGGAAGCCGTGGGCATCCGTTCCGACCTGAGGCGTTACGCGCGGCAGCGCCACTTTGACATAAGGGAAGCCGCCGCGCGCGCTAAGGATGCGATCTGGTGCCTCGTGAAGCCCCCGCCTTCGTATTTGGGAGAAGCGATCCCGATATTCGGCAACGGAGACGCGACAAACGATAAGACGTAACAAGGGCTTTTGCGCCGCTATCCGTTTCTTCCGGAAAAGGGGGAAGAAGGGCGGGCGGGATCGCGCAACGCGGGCTCGAGGGCGTTTAGGGATGAAGAAAGGCCAGAAGCTCGTCCTCAAAGGCGTTGACGCGTTCGTGCGCATGCTTGGGGTAGACAAGCAGCCGCTTTTTGCAGGACGCCCCCTCATAGACGGCCTGCTGCGCGGCGGGAGGCGAAACGGGGTCCATCAGCGCCGTGCCCATCAGGAGGTCGCAGGCGAGCAGGGGGGCAAACCGTACGCAATCCACATCATCCAGGGCTTGGAAAAAAGCGTCCTCGTCCTGTCGCCGCGCGTCCTCAAAACGAAAATGCGTGTGAATGCCGGCATAGAAAACGGAGCCTGATTCTGCCGCCAGGCGGAAATCGGCGGGCAGGGGATTGAGGACGGCGCATTTGGCCACGTTTTCCTGAAACATGGCCGCGACGGCAAGCGCCAGCCCGCCGCCCAGCCCGTCGCCCCATACGGCGAGCCGCGACGGGTCCGTATGCGGAAGCGAAAGCGCGACGTGCGCCGCCGTCAGCGCGTCCGAAAACAGGGCCGTCAGCTCAAGCGCCTCCGGAGCGCCGCGCCAACCCCTGGACACATCCGAAAACGCCGTCCGGTTTTGCAGCGCGAGCACCGCATATCCCAGCGCGAGGAAGCGCGTCAAATGATGCCAGCCGCGCACGGGACGGTCAAAGTCGTGAAAGGCCAGCAACGTGGGCACGCGTCCCCCCGCCGCGGGACAGAGATAGCGCGCCGTCAGCCGCGCGCCGTCCACGGCGGTAAACGTCAGCTCCCGATACCGCCCCTTGGGGTTTTCGACCTCCGCGGGCGTCGACCCCAGATCCCCAAAGGCTTGTGCCTGCCGGCATCGCCCGCTCCAGAATTGAGCGAAGCCTGCCGGCTTGGGCGCGGAAACGCCCCGGCCATTCGTTCCGATATCCCGACCGTTCATTTCCATCACCTATCGTCCTCCTTTGTAAAAAAGGATAACAGCATATCGTCAAACGCTTGAATTTCCTCATGCCCAAAATCAGGATACAGGATGTGCCGCTTGCGGCAGCGCAGATGATTGAATACGGCGTATTGGGTGATGGGAGGGCATACGGTATCGGCCAGGCCGGTGCCGAACAGCACCTCGCAGCGGACCCGCCCGGCAAAATGATGCGCGTCTATATATCCCAGCTTTGTAAAGGTTTCCACGGTACGGTCTCCGCCGGGATCGAACCAGCGCGAATAATACCGGAGCCCTTCATAGGCGATTGCATCGGCCCCCAATTCCCATACCTTTTGAAAGTCGCTCAGAAACGGGTACAGGATCGCGGCCTTGCGCGGCAAATCCGGGTTCAGCGCGGCGCATACGATGCCCAGCGCCCCGCCTTGGGAAGCGCCGTTGATATATACCCGCGCTAGGTCGATTCCCCGCAGGGTGCGCGCGATCCGGCACAGGACGCGGATGTTCTGGTAGAGCCGAACATAGTACATATCCCGGGGATCGCCGTCCAGCCCCGCGACCAGATGACCCGCAACGGTTGTGCCAGCATAGCCGCCCGGGTCCTTTCCGCGCCCGCCCTGGCCGGGGCAGTCCATGGCGATCAGGGCGCAGCCCATGCCCGCGAAGGAGGACTGCTCGAGCCAGCTCCGGCTTGCTCCCGGGTAGCCATGGAACTGCAGCACCAGCGGCGTCGCGGCTTCGCTTTTTGGCTTTACATATTTGGCGTACAGGCGCGCGCCCCTCATTCCCGTAAACCACAGGTCAAGGTACTCGCAGGCGTCGAAGGATGGAATGCCCGATGGCGTCAGGGTGTATTGCAAAGGGACCTGATCGGCCTCGTCCATTCGCGCGTCCCAAAAAGCGTCGAAATCCGGCGGCTTTGGATTGGTTCCCATATAAGCTTCGCACAGCTTCTTTTCCTGTTCCGTCATGAGCGCTGTCTCCCTTCTGCTTTTGCGAACTTGCGGCGCGTCCGCCGCGAGCGGCTGGACCGGGCGGTCAGGGCGCTGAATCCCCCGCGCGGTAAGCGCGGGAACGCCCCTGCGGGGCCGTTCCGGCTTGTTCGAAGGCGCGGCCTCCGCGATGGTTACAGCGTCCAGACCGTCTCCCATTTCAATGAGCCGCCGTCGCGCAGACGGAGCCGGAAGCCGCCCCTTTGAAGCTCCCGCTCCATCCTGCGGTTCCAAACGGCAAGGTCCCGCGCGCGCAGTACAAGCGTGACCTCGCGGCTTTCGCCTGCCGGGATATCAACCTTTTCAAAGGCCTTCAGCTCCGCTTCGCGGCGGACGACGTCGGCTTCCAGGTCGGTTACAAACAGCATGGGCACGGCGCTTTCGGCATAGGCTCCCTCGTTGGAGATACGCATAGTAAGCCGGGCGACGGGCGTTTCGTTTACCGGCAGCGCGCCGTCGGGCAGCGACAGCGGGCGGAAGGCAAACCGCGAATAGCGCAGGCTGGAATATCCCATGCCCTCCCCGAAGGAAAACAACGGCTTGCCGGGTCCGGGCAGGTCGCGGTAGCCGCGCGGCGAAGCGTCCGCCTTTCGATTATAACACACGGGAAGCTGGCCCGCATGCGACGGAAAGGAAACCGGGAGGCGGCCGCTGGGCGAGAAGCGCCCAAGCAGCGCCTCCGCAATGGCCTGTCCGCCCCACGGGCCGGGATAGAAACAGCATAAAAGCGCGTCCGAGCCCTTCGCTATCTCGTCCACGGCGTATGGCCGGCCAATCATCAGCACGGCTATAAGCCGCCTCGAGGCGGCGCGCACACGGTCGAATAGCTCCTGCTGCCCGCCGGGGAGGCGGAGGCGGGCGCAGTCCGCCCCCTCTCCGCAGTCCATGTCCGGCGCGGCGTCTAACGCCGCGCCGTTTACATCGAAGCTCGCGCCGCCAAAGCGGCTGGACGAGCCGCCCAACGCCAGCACGGTCGCGTCCGCGCCGGCGGCCATGGCTTGCGCAAGGTCCAAATCGCCGCCGTCGCAGCGCTGTAGCCGTATGGGCGGGTCGGCCCCGGCGCACAACCGTGCCAGGCCGTCCAGCAGCGTGACGTATTCGCCCGCGCGCACAGGGGGCGTGTAATCGCCGAGCTGTCGGTAGATATCGTCCGACGCGGGACCGATCAGGGCGATGGAGCGGGGGGAGCGCAGCGGAAGCGCGCCGTCGTTTTTCAGCAGCACCAGGCTTTGCCGCGACAGCTCCAGCGACTGCGGGAACGCGTCCCGGTCAAAACGGGAGGGCGCGCGGTCCTCCGGAAGGTAAGGCGCTTCAAACAAGCCCTGCTCAAATTTCAGCGTCAGCACGCGGACAACCGCCCGGTCGATTTCCGCCTCGGATACAACGCCCCGCTCAACGGCTTCCTCCAATCTGGAAAAGCCTCGATCCCACAGGCTGATATCCACGCCCGCCCTCAGCGCCGCCGCGCCGGAACGCACGCCTCCGCCGGTGACGCCGTCCAGCCTGTCCACAGCGAAGCCGTCCGCCATCACGACGCCGCGAAAGCCGTATTCCTCCCTCAGCAGGCCGGTCAGCAGCGCCTCGTTTGCGTGGCATGGAATGCCGTCGATTTCATTATAGGCGGCCATGATTCCCTTCACCCCCGCCTCGCATGCCGCCTGAACGGGCGGAAGGTGAATCTCCCTTAGCTCGCGGGGGCCGATGCGCGCCGCGCTGGCGTTAAGGCCGCCCGTGGTTTCGCCCTGCGCGCAGAAGTGCTTTGCGACCGCCGCCACGCCCTGGCTCTGGAACCCTTCGACCGCCGCGCTTGCCATCCGGGCGGCGAGAAAGGGGTCTTCTCCGAAGCATTCCTCGCAGCGTCCCCACCGGGGATCGCGCAGCAGGTCCAGCATCGATACAAGCGCCAGATTCACGCCCAGCTCGCGGAGCTGCCGGCCGCATACGGACGCGGCCTCATAAAGAAGGCCCGGGTTGAAGGCCGCGCCCGCCGCCAGGTTGACCGGCAGGAGATAGCCGCCCAGCGCCTGATGGCCGTGAGGGCATTCGCTGCTGATCAGCATGGGGACGCCCAGACGCGAATGGGTCAGCACGAAGCGCTGCGCCAGGTTATAGGCGCGCACGGCCAGAGGGCCGTAAAGGCCGTTTTCCCATGTGCGCCCGGACCATGGGTCAGCGCGGTACAGGCCGTACAGCACGCCGATGCCGCCGAAATGGCGCGCCTCCCGCTGAAACTCTTCGCTGAGCGTCAGCGCGTCGCCGTCCCGGAGCACGCACTCAAAGCCGTAGAGGCGCTGGTTGAGCTGTCCCACCTTTTCCCGAAGCGTCATGCGCCCGCAAAGATCCACGGCGCGCTGCCCGGGCGCGAGGGACGCGTTTTCATAAGGATTCGTGTCGATCCCCCCAATGCGGAATGGTCAGGCTTCCGCCAGCGGGCCGCGGTACAGGATGTCGGTGGCGACATAGCTGACCTCAAAGGGCGCGTTGGGGTAATCCGCGCGGAAAACCATCTTATGCGCAAGGCGCTTGCCAAGCGCGGAGGTTTCCACATTGACGGTGGGAATCTGCCCGGCGACGTTGGCGTATTCCGAGTTGTTGTCAAAGCCGGTCATGAGGAAGCCCGCCGGCGGCTTGCGGCCGCTTTCGCTCAAGTAACGCTGAACAAAATGCGCGATAAAATCGCTCGCGCAGACAAACGCGTCGGGCAGGCGGGGCAGGCCCTCCAAAAATTGGCTGATTTCCTCGTAATGGCTGCGAAGGCCGATGGGCTCCGTCATTAACAGCGCGGGATCGGGCTTGACGCCGGCAGCCGCGTGCGCGTCCAGAAACCCTGAATACCGGTCGTGGTTGGTTTGGGCATAGGCTACGTCGCCGATAAAGCCGAGCCGCTTGCGCCCGCTCGCCAGCAGCCTGGCGGTCAGGCTCCGCACCCTTGCCCGGCCCTCCAGCAGCACCAAATCGCCGTTGAGCTCGTCGGGCGGCACCGTGGGCACGGTATCCAGGAATACCTTGGGCAGCGGCTGCCGGTTAAGGAGGCGCAGCAGCTTTTCGTCGTAGATGTTAAGCACAATAAACCCGTCCGTCGCCTCGGGGCTCAGCGAGGGGGGCAGCGCATAGCCGGACCGGAACGACGTAGGCATATAGGTATACATCAGGCTGATATCCCGAAGCGCAAGCTCCTTGGCAATGTGGTGGATGATCTGCATCCAGAAGGAAGAGGATTCCGGCCGCGACACCACCACCGAAAAGGTGCGGGGCGCTTCCGCCGGACCCGCCGCGGGACGGGACGACGCGTATCCCAGCGTAGCCGCCGTGCTTGCGACCTGCTGGCGCACGGCTTCCGAAACGCCGGCGCGGTTGCTCAGGGCTTTCCAAACGGTAATGCGGGACACGCCGACGGTATCCGCGACGTCTTGCATCGTTACCTTTTTCATGACATCCTCACATGGCATCTTGATGTACGGATAAGGATACCATGTAGAGGAAGAAATGTCAACCGGAATGTTAACAATGTTAATCACCTAGAAACTTTGAATGGCAAATAGGCGTAAAGAAAAACCGAACGAAGGCTTACGAAAATATTTAATGTGAGTTTAGCCAAAAAAACGGGTTGATTTTTCGATACTATTGTGTTATGCTGTTAACAAGAAAAGGGAAACAATTGTTAACTCAATAGCCGGATTGCAGGGAATTGGAGGAGCTGCCATGTACGGAACCGTCAATACGCGCCGCGTCGCGCCCCCCGCCGCGCTGAAAAAGAAAAAGCGCTGGTCAAGGGACGATATTGAGCTGGGCCTGCTGGGACTGCCCGCCTTTCTATGGTACGCGCTGTTTTGTTATCTGCCCATGTTCGGGCTGATTATCGCGTTTAAAACCTACCGCATTTTCCCCAGGGAGTCCTTCCTGTACAACCTGTTCCACAGCGAATGGGCGGGCTTTGGCAACTTCACCTATTTCATCAACAACCATTCCTTCGGCATGCTGCTGCGCAATACCCTCTTATATAATATTGTGTTTATCGTGCTGGGCATCGTGGTTCCGGTATCGCTGGCCATGATGATAAACGAGCTCTATTCCAAGCGCCTCAGCAAGGTCTATCAAACCATGATGTTTTTTCCGCACTTTTTAAGCTGGGTTGTGGTCAGCTACTTTGTTTTCGCGTTCCTCAACCCCTCCCGCGGGCTTTTAAACAACATCCTGACCTCCCTCGGAGGCCAGTCCGTCATGTGGTACTCGGAGCCGAAATACTGGCCGTTTATCCTGGTCGTGATGCAGCTATGGAAAACCGTCGGCTACAACATGGTGGTGTACCTCGCCTCCATCACCGGCATCGACAACAGCCTGTACGAGGCCGCCACGCTGGACGGGGCCAGCAAGTGGCAGCAGGCCAAGTACATTACGCTGCCCATGCTCAAAACCATCATCATCGTGATGTTCATCCTCAATGTGGGCAAGATTTTCTATTCCGACTTCGGCCTCTTCTGGCAGGTCACGCAAGGCGTGCCCAACTCGCTGAGCAAGGTCGCCTCCACGTTTGACACCTATATTTATTCCGCGCTGCAGGGCTCTGTGCCGATTGGCAAGACGGCCGCCGCATCCCTATTCCAATCCGTGTGCTGCTGTGTGACCGTGCTGATCGCTAACTTCATTGTATCCAAGGTTGATGAGGAAAGCGCCATCATTTGAGCGCGGAGAGGAGGAAGAACCGTATGTCAAGCCTGTCTGGGAATAAGGCGTCTCGTTTGCGAACCGACTTTATGAGGATGAACCGCATCAAGCCGGGCGCCAACGCGTCGTTCAACGCCCTGTTTACGTTACTGGCCGCCCTTTCCATCATTCCGGTTCTCTTCGTGTTCATCATCTCCATCTCCTCCGAGGCGTCCATCCGGGAGGTGGGATACAGCTTCGTGCCCGCGGAGCTCTCCGGGTCCGCCTATCAGTTCCTATGGCATGAGCGGGCCACCATCTTCCAGGCGCTGGTGGTTTCCGTCGGCGTAACGGTAACAGGCACGCTGCTGGGCCTGGCGCTGACCACCACCATGGGCTATGTGCTCTCCCGTCCGGCGTTCAAGCTAAAGGGGCTGTTTACCTGGGTGGTGTTCATTCCCATGATCTTTAACGGCGGCATGGTGGCGCAGTACGTCGTCAACGTCAACATCCTGGGCCTGCGCAACACGGTTTGGGCGTTGATCCTGCCGCTGGCCGTCTCGTCGTTCAACGTCATTGTATGCAAGACCTTCTTCCGTTCCACCATCCCGGACAGCATCATCGAGTCCGCCAAAATTGACGGGGCGAGCCAGCTTCGGATTTTCAGCACCATCGTGCTGCCGATCTCCAAGCCGGTGCTGGCTACCATCGGCCTTTTCCTCACCTTTGGCTACTGGAACGACTGGTTCCAGTCGTCGCTGTACATCAGCCAGAAAAACCTGGTATCGCTTCAGGCGCTGCTTAATAATATGATGAAAACGCTGGACTACATCGCCAACAATCCTTCCGCGGGCCTGAGCCTTCAGCAGTACCGCAACCAGATGCCCAGCGAATCGGTGCGCATGGCTATCGCCATCGTCATTGTGATTCCCATTGCGTGCGCGTACCCGTTTTTTCAAAAATACTTCATCTCCGGCCTGACGATTGGCGCCGTCAAGGGCTGAGCGTAACGCGAACGGCCGTTTTTTCAAAGGGGCCGGCCCCTTTGTCTCCTCCCTTTAGGGAGGAGACAAAACAACACTCGTCGCGTAATCCCCGCCGCAAAGCGGCGTTGGGTTAACGAAATCAACACAAGGAGGATTCTCAACATGAAAAAGCTTCTGGCAATGCTCCTCACACTGTGCCTGGTCGTCGGCATGACCGGCGCCGTCGCGGCCGCGGAGGACGTCGTCACCCTGAAGTGGGTAACCGTCGGCAGCGGCATGCCTGCCAACTACGACGCGTGGCTGGAAAAGATCAATCCCTACCTGGCCGAGAAAATCGGCGTCAACATCGACATGGAAGTGATCTCCTGGGCGGACTGGGATAACCGCCGCAACGTAATCGTCAATACCAACGAGCCGTTTGACATCATCTTCGGAAACATGAACGTATACAATACCGATGTCAAGCTGGGCGCTTACCTGGATATTACGGAGCTGCTGGAAACCTCCGCGCCGGAGCTCAAGGCAATGATTCCGGATATGTTCTGGGATGCCTGCCGCGTTGACGGCAGGATTTACGCGGTGCCCACCTATAAGGACAACGCGCAGACCAACTATATTATTTGGGATAAGGAGCTGCTGGACGCAAACGGCATCGACGCCAGCCAGGCTACGACCTTTGAAAGCATGACCCCCATCTTCGCTCAGCTCAAGGACAAGGCCAGCACCGCGGTGTTCCCGCTGAGCAAGAGCGGCGCGACCTACCTGCTGTACCAGTACGACCAGATGAGCGCCGGGCTGCCGGCGATCGGCGTGCGCCATGACGACCCCGAGGGCAAGGTGGTCGCCGTGCTGGAGCAGGAGGACGTGCAGGGCTACCTTAAAACCTTCCACGAGTGGTACGAGGCCGGCTATATCAACGCGGACGCCGCTACGCTGCCGGAGGACAACAAGTACAAGGTCTGCTCCATCGCCCAGGGCTGGTCCGGCGCGGCGGCCACTACCTGGGGCCCCAACATGGGCGTGGAGGCCGTCGCGTACCAGTGGGGCGAGGGCGTGGTTTCCAACGAGACCGTGCGTGGCTCGCTCAACAGCATTTCCGTTAACTGCGAGCATCCTGAAAAGGCGCTTGCGTTCCTCCAGCTCGTCAACACCGACCCCTACGTGCGCGATTCCTTCTATTACGGCCTGGAGGGCGACGACTGGGTTTACACCGAGGACGGCCGCGTGCATCGCAACAACGCCGACTGGACCATGGCCGGCTATACCCAGGCGACCTTCTTTAACGTAACCATCACCGACGACCTGGATTTCAACCAGTGGGACGAGGTCAAGGAGCTCAACGAAAAGGCGGAGCCCTCCGTGCTGCTTGGCTTCAACTTTGACACCACGGCGGTTCAGGACCAGCTTATGAGCTGCATCGAGATCTTCAACCGCTACAAGGGCGAAATCCTCACCGGCACAACCGATCCCGCCGAGTCTGTTGCGCAGATGATGCAGGAGATGCGCGACGCCGGCTTTGACGAGATCGCAGCCGAGGCGCAGGCGCAGGTGGACGCTTTCCTGGCCGCCAAGTAAGCTAAAGCGTACCTCTCAACCGTCAACCTTTCGCCCGCGCGGCGCCGGCGGCGTGGCTGAGCAGGCCGCAGCTTGCTCCCATGCCCCGGGGTAAACGCCGCGCGGGCTTGTCTAAGCCCTGTTACCGTGCTATGATAAAAGACCTATCAATCTGGAAGAACTGGGGGAACGGCTATGGCAAGGATCATAGGGCCGGCGCTGGCAAACCTCCCGTGGGAGGACAGGCCCGCCGGC
The DNA here is from genome assembly GCA_048370855.1 of Candidatus Limiplasma sp. Taxonomy (GTDB): domain Bacteria; phylum Bacillota; class Clostridia; order Christensenellales; family Aristaeellaceae; genus Limiplasma. The sequence continues at coordinate 39,607 of DBGEOK010000109.1, forward strand.
AGCACAGAACCCATCTGGCGCTATCATGGCAACCCAATTATCGGCAGGAACGGCAACAAGCGTTCCAACAGCGTTTTCAACAGCGCGGTCGTGCCCTTTGGGGACGGGTTCGCCGGCGTGTTTCGCTGCGATAGCCGGTCCATCAGCATGGATTTGTTCGCGGGGCGCAGCCATGACGGCGTTCACTGGGAAATCGACGACGAGCCGATCCTTTTCCAAGGCGCCGACAGCGAGATCGCCCGGAAGGAATACCGTTACGACGCGCGCATCACCCCCCTGGAGGGGCGGTACTATGTTACCTGGTGCAACGGCTACCATGGCCCGACCATCGGCACGGCGTGGACGGAGGACTTCGTAACCTTTACGCAGCTTGAAAACGCTTTCCTTCCCTTCAACCGAAACGGCGTGCTGTTTCCCCGTAAAATCGGCGGCATGTATATGATGATGAGCCGACCCAGCGATAACGGGCACACCCCTTTTGGGGATATTTTTGTAAGCCAGAGCCCGGATTTGGAGTTTTGGGGCCGGCACCGCTACATGATGGGCGCGGTGAAGGGAAACGCGTCCGCCTGGCAGTCCACCAAAATCGGCCCGGGTCCCACGCCGATCGAGACCGACGAGGGCTGGCTGCTGATTTATCACGGCGTTATCACCACCTGTAACGGCTTTGTGTACCGTATAGGCTGCGCCGTGCTGGATTTGGAGCGGCCGTGGATCGTCAAGTACCGCCCGTTGGATTACCTGATGGCGCCGATGGAGCTGTACGAATGCGTGGGCGATGTGCCCAACGTGGTTTTTCCCTGCGCGGCGCTGGCGGACGCGGCCACCGGGCGGATCGCCGTGTATTACGGCTGCGCGGATACGGTGACAGGGCTTGCCTTTACGACTGTGAATAATCTGACGCGCTTTGCCAAGGAGCGCTCCTAGGCGGATACGCTGCGAAAGGCGGTTTGACTATGCGGTTTTTGGATCAGCGCGTCCAGGTCGTTTGCAACGAGCTTGAAAGGCTATCCGTCCGGCGGCGACAGCCGGTCGGCGGCTGGACGTATAAGCGGGGGGACTTCATCCGTCCGTCGGACGCCCATTCGGACCCGACGCCCTTTCAGCCCTTTGACAGCCGTTCCATGCACTGGTACGGGCCGGACGGGCATTACTGGTTTCAAGCGTCTGCGGCCGTGCCCGCCGGCTTTGAGGGCAAGCCCCTGTGGCTCCATATCTGCACGCAGATCGACGAGCCGGACGACGGCAAAAATCCTCAGTTTCTGCTCTTTGTAGACGGCGAGGCGATTCAGGGCGTCGATATGAACCATCGGGACGTGCTCGTGGCCAGGCGAGCCGAGGCGGGAAGGACGTACTGCCTGGAGCTTCAAGCCTATACCGGCACTTTGCATACGGAGTTCCGCCTGATGGCGGAGTGGCGGGAAATCGACCCGGAGCTGGCCGGGCTGTACTGGGATCTGCAGGTGCCGCTCTCTGCCTTCCCGCGCCTGGACGCGCAGTCCCGCAGCCGCATAGAGCTGGAGCGCGCGCTGAACGACGCGGTCAATCTGCTGGACCTGCGCGCGCCGTATTCCGAGGCGTTTGAGCAAAGCGTGAGGGAGGCGCGCGCCTGGCTGCGCAAGCATCTGTATGAGGAGCTGGGAGGCTACGACGAGGTTGTGGCCACCTGCATCGGCCACACGCATATCGACGTGGCCTGGTGGTGGACCGTGGCCCAGACGCGCGAGAAGGTGGCGCGCAGCTTTGCCACCGTGCTCAAGCTGATGGACGAATATCCCAGCTACCGCTTCCTGTCCAGCCAGCCGCAGCTCTATCAATTTCTCAAGGAGCGCTACCCCGAGCTGTATGAGCGGGTAAAGCGCCGCGTGGCGGAGGGCCGGTGGGAGCCGGAGGGCGGCATGTGGGTGGAGGCCGACTGCAACCTGACCAGCGGGGAAAGCCTCGTACGGCAGTTCCTGTACGGCAAGCGGTTTTTCAAGGAGGAATTCGGCGTGGACAGCCGCATCCTCTGGCTGCCGGACGTGTTCGGCTATTCGGGCGCCCTGCCGCAAATCATGCGGGAGTGCGGCATCGACTATTTCATGACCACCAAGCTTGCGTGGAACCAGTTTAACCAATTTCCCCACGACACCTTCCTGTGGCGCGGCATCGACGGCACGGAGGTTTTAACGCATCTCATCACAACGCTGGGCGTGGGGCAGGATGAAAAAAACTACTTTACCACCTATAACGGCATTTTGCACCCGGACGCGCTGATCGGCGGCTGGCGTCGCTATCAAAACAAGGAGATCAACAACGACATTCTGGTCGCCTTTGGCTATGGAGACGGCGGCGGAGGCCCTACCCGCGCGATGCTGGAAAACGCCGACCGGATGGAAAAGGGCGTGACCGGCCTGCCCAGGGTGCGTCAGGCGTTCGCCCGGACCTATTTTGACGAGCTTGCCAAGCGCGTGACGGGCAACCCGCGTCTGCCCGTCTGGGAGGGGGAGCTGTACTTTGAGTACCATCGCGGCACCTATACCTCCATGGCGCGCAACAAGCGGTCCAACCGCAAGGCCGAGCTTCATATGATGGACCTGGAGCTGCTGAGCGTGCTGGCGGCGCGGCTTGCGCCCTATCCCGCGAAAGCCATGGAGCGTATGTGGAAGACGATGCTGCTCAACCAGTTCCACGATATCCTGCCGGGCTCGTCCATCCATGAGGTTTATGAGGTGACCCGAAGGGAATACGAGGAGCTGGAACGCCAAATTTCAGCGCTGGCGAAGGAACGGGTGCGCGCCCTTTGCCCCGCGGGCGAATGCGTTACGGTGTTCAATACCAAGGGCTTTGAGTCCTCCGAGGCGGTTTGGCTGCCGGGCGTGACGGTCGGCGCCCTGCGCGACGCGGGCGGCAGGCTGTACCCCGTGCAGCGGACGGAAGACGGCGGGATAGCGTACCTGGAGGCGCTGCCGGCGAAGGGATACAGGGTATTCGAGCCGGCTGAGGCCGAGCCGGGAGAGCCGGCGTTTATCCTGACGGGCGACCGGCGGCTGGAGACGCCCTTTTATATCGTGGAGCTGGATGAAAACGGCTTGTTTGACCGCCTGTACGATAAGCAGAACGGGCGCGACGTGCTCAAGCCGGGCCGGAAGGGAAACCTCATGCGCATGTATGAGGATAAGCCGATTTATTACGACAATTGGGATATCGACATTTATTATACGGAAAAATACTGGGACGTCACGCAGCTAACCTCCCTGCGGTGGACGGAGCTGGGCGGGACGCGGGCTACGCTGGCGCTGGAGCGGAAGATCAGCGGCAGCCTGATTCGGCAGGAAATCCGTTTTTATGCCGACAGCCGCCGGATTGATTTTGAAACCTATGTGGACTGGCACGAGCATCAGCACCTGCTGAAGGTGCATTTCCCGGTGGACGTTCACACCGACGAGGCCGCCTTTGAGATCCAGTTCGGCAACCTCAAGCGGAAGGTGCATTGCAACACAAGCTGGGACGAAGCGCGCTTTGAGAGCTGCGGGCAGAAATGGATGGACCTTAGCGAAGGGCATTACGGCGTCAGTCTGCTGAACGATTGCAAATACGGCCATTCCGTGAAGGACGGCTGCGTTGCCCTGACGCTGATTAAGTCCGGCATTGAGCCGAACCCCACAGCCGACCAGGAGGAGCATGTTTTTACCTATGCGCTCTACCCGCACGCGGGCGGCTGGCGCGAGGGAGGCACGGTGGCGGAAGCCTACCGCCTCAACCAGCCCGCTTTTGCCGTAAGGGGCGGTAACGCGGGGGAAAGCTTTTCTCTCGCGCGGGTCAATCGCCCCAATATCATGCTGGAAACCGTCAAGCGCGCCGAGGATGGCGACGGCTGGATCGCGCGCCTGTATGAAACGGACAACGCGCGGACGGAGTGCGCGCTTTTCTGGAACGGCGCGCTGGAAAGCGTCGAGGAATGCAACTGCATCGAGGAAAAAAAGGCGGACGCCGCGTTTGAGGACGACCGCATTCCGCTGACCTTCAGACCTTATGAGATTAAAACCATCCGGATTCGGGAAAAGGAGGCCCTGTGATGGACTTTTTGCCTATGCCGCACAGCGTGCGATATGGAGAGGGATGCTTCCCGCTCCGCTATGATACGCGCATTCTGCTGGAAGGCACGGAGCCGTCCGCGCTTTTGTACGCTCAAATGCTGGCCGATGAGATCCGGCGGGATACGGGCCTGGAGCTGTCCGTCCTCAGAGGAACCGCGCGGATGGGGGACATGGTTCTGCGGGCGGACGCGGCCTTGAGAGAGGATTGCTACCGCCTGAGCGTGACGCCAAACGGCGCGGAGATACGCGGAGGAAGCGACGAGGCGATCCTCCATGGCGTGCAAACGCTGAGCCAGTGGGTGCGCCGGCACGGCGCGCGCCTGCCCGCGCTGGAGGTGGAAGATTATCCGGACCTGAAATCCCGCGGGTATTACCTCGACTGCTCCCGGGGACGTGTTCCCACGCTGGCGACGCTCAAGCGCTATGCCGACCTGCTGTGCCGCTACAAAATTAACGAATGGCAGCTTTACATAGAGCATACCTACCTTTTCCGGGACCTGAGCGAAGCTTGGCGGGACGACACGCCCCTGACCGCGGAGGAAATCATGGAGCTGGACGCCTACTGCCGCGCCCGGCATATCGAGCTGATCCCCTCGCTGTCCACCTTTGGACATATGTACAAAATTTTAAGCACCAAGACCTGCTGTGATTTGTGCGAGCTGGAGGATTCGGAAAAAATTCCCTTTACCTATACCTACGCGGGCGACCACCATACCCTGAACGTTTCCAACGGCCGCTCGCTGGACTTTGTCAAGGGCTTGATCGTGGAATATATGGCGCTGTTCACATCCCGGAAATTCAACATTTGCTGCGACGAGACCTTTGACCTTGGAAAAGGACGCAGCCGCGCGATGGCGGCCGGCGCGGGCGAGCATGAGCTGTATATGGCGCACGTGTCGGAGCTGTGCCGCTTTTTAATCGACCGGGGGTATACGCCCATGTTCTGGGGCGATATCATGTGGCGCAAGCCCGAGGCTTACGCCGTGCTGCCCAAGGAAACCGTCTGCCTCAATTGGGGCTACCTGCCCGACCAGCGCGAGGATGAAATCCGCATGCTGGCGGAGATGGGCGCGACGCAGTATGCCTGCCCGGGCGTGTGTACCTGGAACCGCTGGATTCCGTTGGTGCGCCGTTCGTTTGACAATATCCGGGCGATGTGCGCCCACGGGCGCAAGTATGGCGTAATCGGCTTGCTGAACACCGATTGGGGCGACTACGGCCATATCTGCCATCCGTGGTTTTCAACGCCGGGCATTTTGTATGGCGCGGCGTTTGCGTGGAATGGCGACGGCGTTTCCTTCGAGGAGATCAACCGCGCGATTTCCTTTCTGGAATACGGCGACCGGGAAGGCCGGTTTATGGAGGGCTTCACAGCGCTGTCGGACAACGAGGTTTTCGATTGGTTCCATGCCGTTCGATGGATTGAGGAACCGGACGCCGATCAGCGCCGGAGAATCTTTGCGGAAATGGATGTGGGCCGCGTGGAAGAGGCCAATACCGCGGTCGATCAGGCGTTGGACGTGCTGGCCGCCGCCGCGCGGGGCATGGAGGCCGAAAGCCGGGGAATGATGCAGGCTGTTTCCATTGCGGCGCACGGTATCAAGCTGTGGAACGAGATCGCCCGGTATATCGGCGAAACGCTTGAGGGGCGGCGGGGGGAGGAAGCGCGCCGGACCGGCGCGGAGCTCGCCGGGGAACTGGAGGGCTGGTATCATCGCTATGTGACCCTATGGCGATCGGTTTCCAAGGAGGGCGCGGCAGCGCGCACGCTGAAGGTTGTCTGCGATTATGCGGATATGCTCCGCGGTCGAAGCCACGCGCGCTGACGGAAAAGCGGCCGGAAGGCATAACCCGGTCAAAGCCGATTTTCGAGACGGCGGATGGAAGGGCCGGGGCGTCCGTTACCTTCTCGCGCCCTCCACATGGAGAAACCTCCGGTTGGGCTGGCGGTAGGCGGACAGGGGCCGCAGCCAGGCGTCGATCGTATGGGCCGCGACATACAGCTCGCCGTCCTTCATTCCTACGACGAGCGCGGCATGGCTGTAAGGCTCTCCAGGCATGCCAAGCTGGACGATATCCCCAAGGATGATATCCTCACGGCTTGTCTCGCGGGCATAGGGCCCCCGTCCGGCATTCGTCGTCAGAAAACGGTACAGGTATTCCACCCCCGTCCAGGCGGGGGCGCGATGATTGGCGTCTATATAGTACCAGCCGTAAGTAGGGGTGTCATTCATGACGCCGCAGCCGGCATACAGGCATTGGGAAACAAAGTTGGTGCAGTCTCCGCCCAAACCGTGAAAATCCAGATATGCCGGATTGCGGCGAAGCGCCCATCGTTGTGCGTAGAAAATTGCTTTTGCCCGGTCATAACCCGTCGCCATTCCATATCCGCCTCCCAAAGCAGCTTATGCGACCGGCTGGCTGAAGGTTCGCAGAGCATACCGCGCAAGCGCGGCACGGCTGAAAAACGGGAAACGGCGCTTTGGTCGCCAGTTATTTCCAAGCCGGGATGGCAAGACGATTAAACCGATTGGACAAAATGAGCGTCGGGAAATTGGCGCGGGGATTTCCAGCGCCGGGGCGATGCTGAGGCGCCTGCTTCGCGCCGTCCCGCCGCTTTTTCCAGAAAAAACGATTCGGCTGGCCTTGCCATGCACCCGGAATGTCCCTCCCGCGCCGTATTTTCTCAGGAGCTGCCGGTAGGCCGCGCGCCCGGAGCGCTCCTCTTGCTTACGAGGAACGCGGATGCCTGTCGGCGCTGAGATGCGCCGCCTTTTTATATCATGCGATGCGGCCCCCCTTCCGCCTTTTTTCAATCCGTGCCGCGCTCCTGCTACATCCATTTGTTTCCAGGCGGGAATGAGATTGAATTGTCGCTTGACCTATGATAGAATAGCTGCGTTCGACAGATCAACCGGAGTCGAACGGAAGGATGGTTTCATGCCGAACTTTTCATTGCGCGACGAGGTGTTCTTTCAGGCCGCGGCTCAGTTTCGGACGCCGTTTCACCTGTATTCCGAAAAGGGCGTCCGTCAGACGGCGCGCCGCCTGAAGGATGCCTTTGCGGGTTTGCCCTCCTTTCAGGAGTACTTTGCCGTCAAGGCCCTTCCGACGCCGGCTGTTTTGCGCATTCTCAAGGAAGAAGGCTGCGGCGTGGATTGCGCCAGTCTGACCGAGCTGATGCTGGCCGATGCCTGCGGCTTTTCCAACGATGATATCATGTTCAGCGCCAACGACGTGCCGCCCGAGGAATTTGCGCTGGCGCGCAAGCTGGGCGCTTATATTAACCTTGACGATATCACGCACATCGGCGCGCTCCGGCTCAACGGCGGCATTCCGCAGGAAATCTGCCTCAGATACAACCCAGGCGGAACCTTTCGCATTGGAAATACCATTATGGGCGACCCCGGGGACGCAAAATACGGCATGACGCGGGAGCAGCTCTCCCTTGCGCTGCGCGAGCTGAAAGGCGACGGCGTTAAACGGTTTGGCCTGCATTCCTTCCTGAGCAGCAACACGACCGACCCGGCGTACTACCCGGCGCTAGCCAGGCTGCTGTTTCAAACGGGCCTCGAGCTGATGGAGGAAAGCGGGCTTGCGCTGTCGTTTGTCAACCTGTCGGGAGGCATCGGCATTCCATACCGTCCGGACGCGCCGGAGGCGAATATCGAGGCCATTGGAAACGGCGTTTCTGAAACCTATCAGAAGGTTTTTACGGCAAACGGCGTCAGGGGCGTGGCGGTCAAAACGGAGCTTGGCCGTTACATGACAGGGCCGAACGGCTGGCTGGTGACGCATATCACCAATGAGAAGAAGATCTACAAGCATTACCTGGGCCTGGACGCGTCGGCGTGCGACCTGATGCGCCCCGCCATGTACGGGGCGTACCACCACATCACCGTGCCCGGGCGGGAACACCTGCCCCATGACGAGCTGGTGGATGTGACGGGCAGCCTTTGCGAAAACAATGATAAGTTTGCCATTGACCGGATGCTGCCCAAAGCGGAAGTCGGGGATATTCTTGTCATCCACGACACCGGCGCGCACGGGCTCAGCATGGGCTACAATTATAACGGAAAGCTTCGCTGCAAGGAGGTGCTCTACCGCGAGGACGGCACGTTTGCGCTGATACGGCGGGCCGAAACCCCACGGGATTATTTTGCCGCGCTGGATATAGACCCTGTCTGGCAGAAGCTGGATAAGCAGTATTTTCAATAAACGGTTCGGAAGCGGCGGGGCGCATAGGAACCATGGACGGCAAACAGTAAAAAAAACAGGCCTTTCAGCCTATCGAAAAACCCCTTTTGAGGGTGACTTGGAGGGGCCGGGGCCCCTCCAAATGGAATCGGTTCGCCCGGCTGACCCGCAGAGGCGATGGCTCCGGTGCTTCCGCCGTGCCTGGCCCCAGGCGGGCGCGGCGTTCGCGCCTCCGGCGTAAAAGTAATTCATATTGGCGAAATCAGACCCATCCTTGGGGCCGTGAACGCGGCCCCAAAAAGGGATACCTAAGGGCAAAGCCCTTAGGCGGAGGGTTTGGGAGGCGGAGCCTCCCAACGTCCCTTCCCGCGTCAATCCGCCGTGAACGCGACCTTGGCAGTCATGCCGTAGCTGACGGTGTCGGGCGCCTCGAAGGCGATGTAAACGGCGAAATGCGCGACGGTATCCTCGTCGTCGGCTTCCTCGTCAGCCTCCGCTTCGGCGGTGGCGGCGATGCGCTCCACAACGCCTTGCGCGGTCATGCCGTTGGCGAAGGTAATTTCAACCGAGCCGCCTACCTTTACCGCGCGCAGGTCAAGCTCTTCCGCGTCCGCCTTCAGGCGCATGGCCGTATCGGGATAAAGCGTCGCAATCAACGCGCCCTGCTCCACGGTGTCGCCCGCCGATACGCTCACCGCGGCTACCGCGCCCGATACGGGCGCGGTCATGCGATGGTCGTAGGCGCTCGTCTCCAGGGTTTCATACAGCAGGCTGCCTTGATCGACATGCGCGCCGTTCTCCACATAGACGGCGCAAATCGCGCCCGTGCCGCTGTACGCCACGGGATCGACCTTGGCGATCGTTCCCTTGCCAACGCGCGTTTTGGCGGCGCGCGTTTCGCTGCGGAAGATGCTGACGCTGCTGTTGTTTTCAAATACGCCCTCCGTGACCTCCACGGAAAAATCGCTGCCGCTGACGCTTGCGATAAAGCCCGCGCCCTTGTAGTCTCCGTCCGCGCTTTGCAGGTACACGGTTTCGCCCGGGTGGACGATTTTGGTTTCGATGGCGCTGTACGCGTTGCGCGTGGAGGCGGACACGGTGTATTGATAATCGGGCTCAATGTATAAAACCGCGCCATAACGCGCCGCGACGCTTTCTACGGCTTCGCCCTCCGAGCCGAACAGCCGCGCCGTGCCCGATTGCTCGGCGTATATTGGCTGCGGATCAAACGAGGCGATTTCTTCGCCCGCCGCAACGCGCTCGCCGCTTTGCACATCCACATTGCCAATCACGCCCGCCGCGGGCGCCAAAACGGCCGCCTCCCGCGTGGCGACAACGGAGCCGTCCAGCGTGGCGGTTTCGGCAAGCGCCGAGGTTGCGAGCAGCATCATTGAAAGCAGTAAAATTGAAAATCTTTTCATGGGATATGGCTCCTCTCGTTCTTTGGTCAATCCATGGTGGCAATGGTTACATTCATGCCATAGCGAATGGACGCGTCAGGCTCAAAATCAATGCGAACCCGATAACAGGTATCCTCGCTTGCGGAATCGGACAGGGCGGAGATGGAGCGCACGACGCCGCTCGCGGGCTCGGCGCTGTCCGCGCTCCAATCAAAGGTAAGCGACACGGTATCGCCGATGCCGATGGAGGCCAAATCGCTTTCGTTAATCAGCGCCTCGATCTGCATCGCCTCCGCAGGCCAAATGACGGCCACAACCGCGTTTTCCGAAACGGTCGCGCCCGGCTCCACGTTGATTTCGGCCACCACGCCAGCCTCCCCGGCGAGGATGGAAGGCTCGGCGGCGCTGCCGTCGAGCGTTTCCATCAGCAATGCGCCGCGCGTTACCGACTGACCCTCCGTTACCGCAACGGAGGCGACGCGGCCCGAAGCCGTAACCGCCACGGGCGCGTTGCGCGCCACGTCGCCGCGCCCGACGCGCTGGGTATCGCTGAAGGCCGCGTCCCGATACAGGTTGACGGATTCGCCCACCTTAAAGCTGCCATCGGTCACCTGCACGGTGTAGGCGCTTCCGTCCACGCCCGTAATCACGCCCACGCCGGCGCGCGCCGAGTCCGACCGGCTTCGCAGGTAAACCTGCTCGCCCACATACACCACCTTGGTTTCCACGGAATCATAGGCGTTTTCCGTGGAGGCCGATACGGTATAGGTCACATCGCTTTCCAGATAGATGCATGCTCCGTAGCGCTCCGCCACGGTATCGGTCAGGCTGCCCGCCTGCGCAAACACAGCGGAAACCGTTCCGTCTACCTCGGCGTATACCTTGGTGGTGCGCAGCGCGGCTACCTCGTCGCCCGCGGCTACGTTTTGCCCCGCGGTGACGGATACGCTTTCCACAATGCCGCTCGCGGCCGCGTATACCTCGTGCGTGTAAGCGGCCGTCACCGTGCCGTCCAGCGATACGGACTCGGCCAGTGCGGAAACGTTCAGCAGGGTAAGGGCGAGGCTGGTCAGAAAAATGCGTTTGAACAATCGTTTCATAAAGGGGTTACTCCTTTCCGGTAATCACATGGAGCGCAGCGCGTCGATGGGGTTGAGCTTGCTGGCCTTGCGCGCGGGCGCCCAGCCGAACACAATGCCCACGGCTGCCGAGAACCCAACGCCAAGGGCGATCGCGCCGGCGGAGAGAACAAATTCGGTTCCCATCACATTGGTCAGGATGATGGACAGCAGCAAGCCGAGCGCAACGCCCACGATGCCGCCGATCATCGAAAGCAAGAAGGATTCGATCAAAAACTGCGTCTGAATTTGCCACGGTATCGCCCCGAGCGCCTTTTTAAGACCGATTTCCATCGTGCGTTCGGTAACGGAGGTCAGCATCATGTTCATAATGCCGATGCCGCCAACCACCAGCGCAATGGACGCGATACCCGCCAGCAGCGCGGTCATCATGGAAAGCATTTGCTCCATGGTATCCTCCACGCTGCTCATGGTGGTCACCTCGAAGCAGTCGTCCTCATAGGAAAACATCGCGTCCATCGCGCTCTCGATTTGCGAGGCGGCCGTGTCGGAATCCACATCCTCGTACAGGTATACGGTGAAGGAGGTCACAAGGCTCTCGTTGTTCATCTTGAGCGCCGTGGTATAGGGAACGAGGATGTTGGGCGTGCCTGAGAACATGCTGCTGATGCTTTCCGTATCCTCTGTCGAAAACAGGCCGACCACCGAAAACGGAATGCCGTCGATATACAGCATTTCCCCTACCGGGTCCACGCCGTAGAAGAAGGTTTCCACCATCTCCGAATCCACGAGGCACACAAAGGATTGATTGTCCTCGTCCACCACGTTCAGCTTCCGGCCACGCGTAATCACATTCTCGTTGGTTTGGAAGTAGAAGGCGTTTTTGCCCGAAACCGTGATGCGGGTTTCGTAGGCGCCGCCGTGCGAGACGCGGGAGGAAAGCGTCACCGTGGGCGTGATGCCCTCGATCACGTCCAGCTCGGTCAGCTCGGCCAGGTCTTGCTTGCTCATGCCCTCCTTGAGGTCGCTGCCCGTGACGGAAACCGTCAGCGTGCCCGCGCCCATGGAAGAAAAGCTGCCCGCCAGCGAGCCCGACACGCCCGAAATGGTGGTAATGAGCGCGATGACCGCCGTGACGCCGATGAGGATGCCCAGCACCGTCAGGAAGGAGCGTACCTTGTTGGACCAGATGTTTTCCAGCGACATGATGACGCACTCACGAAGCATCACCAGGGTACTGCGTACTTTTTTAATCATCGCCGGTTTCTCCTCCCTCCGTCAGCACGCCGTCGATGATATGCACCACGCGGCGCGCGCAGGCCGCGATGTTCATATCGTGCGTGATCATGATAATGGTGCGACCTTCGTCGCTCAGCTCCTGAAACAGGCGCATCACCTGCTTGCCCGTTTTTTGATCCAGCGCGCCTGTGGGTTCGTCCGCAAGCAGTAGGCGCGGATTGCCCACCAGGGCGCGGGCGATGGCTACGCGCTGCTGCTGTCCGCCCGAAAGCTGGTTGGGAAAGTGATGGAGCCGATCGCCAAGCCCGACGCGAACGAGCATTTCGCGGGCGCGGATATGGCGCTCCTTGGGTGGCACGCCCGCGTAGATGAGCGGAATTTCTACATTGCGAAGGGCGTTGAGGCGGGGCAGTAGCTGGGAGTTTTGAAAAATGAAGCCGATTTCCTTGCTGCGCAGCCTCGCCAGCTCCAATTCGTTCATCTCCTCCACTTTTTGGCCGTCCAGCCAATAGGCGCCCGAGGTGGGCGTGTCCAGACAGCCGATCAGGTTCATCAGCGTGGATTTGCCGCTGCCCGAAGGCCCCAGCACGGACAGGTATTCGCCCTTTTCGATGCTTAGGTGGACGTCCTTTAGGATGTGCATCTCTTCATCGCCCATTTGGTAGAACTTATTGATGCCATCCATTTCAAAGAACGGGGAAGCTGTCATGGCATACCACCGCCAAAACCGCCGGAGGGCATGCTGCCGGGATCGAAGTTGGAAAAGTCTATAGAGGGCATGTCGCCGCCGCCCATGGGAGGCGTCATCTGCTGGGCGCCGAACAGCCCGGAAAGCAGACCGCCCGAGGCGTTCTCCACCTGAACCTCCACGTATACCTCGTCGCCCGCGGACAGGCCGCTTTTGATCTCCACGTAGTTGCCGTTGCTGACGCCCACCTCGACGGGTACCTGCTCCAGCTCGCCCGCGTCGTTGTACATGTATACATAGGCGCTGTTGGAGGCGTCGAAGCTGAGCGCGTCCATCTTGAGCACTACCACGTTTTGGGCTTCCTCCTGCGGAATGGTCACGGTAACCTGCATGCCGGGGTACACGCCCTCGTCCACATCCACATAGGCGGTAGCCGTATAATAGGCCACGCTGCCCGATGCGGAGGAGATGTAGTCGATGCCCGAGATGGTGGACTCAAACGCCTTTTCGGTCGCCGTGGCGGTCACGGTGCAGCTTTGGCCGACCGCGACATCGGAAATGTCGTATTCATCCACGCGTACATTGACCTTCATGTGGTTGAAATCCGCGATCTGCACTAGCGCGTCGCCTGCGCTGACCTCGTCGCCCGCACTGACGCTGAGGGTGTTCACCCGCGCGTCAAAATCCGCCGTGACGGTATCGCCGTTGCCTAGCCGAAGCAGCTTATCGCCCTTCTTCACCTCGTCGCCAGCCGCCACGTACACGGCGCGCACGGTGGTGTCGGCCTCGGAGGAATAGGTTTGGCTGTCGATCAGGTTCAAGCTGCCCGAGAAGCTCAGCGCGTTGGAGATGCTTCCGATGGAAGCGGTGTAGCCTGTGTAGGTGACGGTATATTCCTGCCGAAGCGACGAGTAGGCATACCAGCCGCCCGCGAGAATGAGCGCGAGCGCCAAGAATACGGTGATGATGCGCCGAAGAATGCGGCGCTTGCGCTTTGGCCGTTTCTTTACGGGAATGCTTTGCGCTTGTTCTGTCATGATGACCTTCCTTTCCTTTTTTCGGATATCCGGGATTCATCATACGGCCCGAACCTTATAAAACCCTTATAATCCAGGTGACGGTTTGTTAATTCCCTGTGAATGTTTTGGGAACAACCCATTTCGCCCTTGTGCGAAGCGAATGATATGTGGTATGGTTTGCGCGGAGGGATGCCGGATGCGCATTTTGTATGCCGAAGATGAAATTGGCATGTCCCAGGCGGTTGCGGATGTGCTGACATACCGTAAGTACGCGGTGGATGTGGTGGACAACGGCGTGGACGCGCTGACCTACGCTACCGCGCAGCATTACGATCTGATGATTTTGGATATCATGCTGCCGGGCCTGGACGGGATCACCGTGGTGCGGGAGCTGCGCGCGGCGGGCGTTGCCGCGCCCGTGCTGCTGCTCACGGCCCGGAGCGAAACCGAGGATCGTGTCAGGGGGCTGGACGCGGGCGCGGACGATTACCTGCCCAAGCCCTTTGCCATGAGCGAGCTTTTGGCGCGAGTGCGGGCGCTGCTGCGCCGAAGGGAAACCTTCACGCCCGATCGGCTCTGCGTGGGCGATTTGGTGCTGGATCAAAAAAGCGTCATGCTTTGCTGCGGCGAAAGGAGCGTGCCGCTGTCCAGGCTGGAATTTCGGTTGATGGAGCTTTTCATGCGCCATCCCGGCATGGTGCTGTCCACCTCGCTGCTGCTGGAGCAGGCATGGGACGGCGTTTCCGATGCGGAGGTAGGCGCGGTTTGGGTATATATTTCTTATCTGCGCAAAAAATTGCACGCGCTTGACGCCCATGTGGTCATTCGCTCCAAGCGCGGCATCGGCTATTGCCTCGAGGTATCCGCATGAAAAAGGCGTTGAAGCGTCGCTTCCTTTGGGCGTCCATGGCCGCCTTTGCCTTTTTTCTGGCGGTGGTCATCGGCGGCATCGTTGTCATGAATTACCTTGGCCTGGAGCGGACGTCGGATGAGCTGCTGGACGCAGTTTTCCTTCGCCAAAGCGGCGCGCCGCCGAGGCTTCCGCCCGATCTGTTCGGCTATCAGTTTGGGCAGGAGCCGCTCCCGACGGCGCTGTGCGTGGTGCGGGCGGACGCGCGGGGCCAGGTGCTTTCGGTAGAAGGCTCGGACGGCGGGCTGAACGGGGAAACGCTTGGCGACATTGTGCAGCGCGTTCTTTCAAGCGGAGAGACGGCGGGAAAGATGGGCTCGCGGAAGTTTCGCGTGGCCTATGAGGAGGACGGCACAGCCCGCATTGCGCTGCTGGATCAGACGATTCAAATGATGGTGCTTTACGATGTGCTTCGCACGGGCGCGTTTGTGGCGGTTGTGAGCATGGCGGTGATGCTGCTCATTTTGCAGCCCGTGGGCAATTGGCTGGCAGGCGCGTGGCTGCGCAAAACCGAGCAGCAAAAGCGGTTTGTAACCGACGCGGGGCACGAGCTGAAAACGCCTGTGGCCATCATTCAATCCAACGCCGACGCCATGGAAATGATCTTGGGGGAATCCGCTTACAGCCGCAACATTCAAAAGCAGACCGAAAGGCTGGACCGCCTCATCAGGCAGTTGTTGATGCTGGCGCGCATGGACGAGCTCCCGTATCGCGCGCGCAGGGAGCGGGTAGAGCTGAGCTCGCTGCTGGGCGAGGAACTGGCTTCCTTTGCCGAATCCATGGCGGCGCGTGAAATGCGCCTTGAAAAACAGATTGCGGCAGGAACCGTGCTGCGCGCTGATCGGGAAAGCCTCGGGCAGCTCATTGGGCTTTTGATGGACAACGCCATTTGCTACGGCAAACGCGGGAGCGTCATCCGCGTAAGCGCGGCGCGGGAACGAAGGCGCGTTCGCCTTGTGTTTGCCAATACGGTGGACAAGCTGCCGCCCTGCGAGCCGCAAAGGCTGCTGGAGCGCTTCAGCCGCGCCGACAGCGCCCGGACGCAGAACGACCAAAGCGGCTGCGGCATCGGGCTGAGCGCGGCGGATTCCATCGCGCGGATGCATCGCGGCAGCGTAACGGTGGAGTACCCCGACGCCGAAACCTTCCGCGTCACGGTGCTGCTCAGCCGATTTTGATTCACGCAACTTTCACCTGTCGCACACTTCCGCAATCAGGCTGTTTTAAGGTTGATCCCGTATACTCGGATTACGGCGGCGGCTCCGAGGCTGCCGCGCCGAAAAGAAAGCGGGAAGGAGACTGAAGAACATGAAGTGGAAAAAAACCGCCCAAGCCCTTGTGATGACGCTCGCGCTGGTTGCCGCCCCGGTCGTCGCGCAGGCCCAGGACGCGCTGACCACGGTGATGTCGGCGGGAACCACGCAGGCGTTCAGCGACGAGGAGGTTTCTATGGCGGACCTTCACACCATTTTGGAGGCGGGGCTCAAGGCGACGAGCGCCATCAACCAACAGCCTTGGTTTTTTGTGGCGGTTACCAACAAGGAAGTCATGAACGAGCTGTCGTCGGGCATGGGAGCCCCCGCGGACATGCCTGCCGACGCGCCGGCTGATTTCCCCGCCGCGCCGGCCGAGGACGAAACGGCGCCCGCGGCAAGCATGACCGTCAAGGCTTCGTTGGGCGATTCGCCGGCCGCCATCATCATTTACATGGATCAAAGCACCGCCTCGCCCAACCCGGATTTTGATTGCGGCTTGGCCTGCCAGAACATGGTGGTCGCCGCTGCCTCGCTGGGCTATGGCGCCAAGATCATTTCTTCGCCCACCCATTCGCTCAACGGGGCGGAGCATGATGCCATTTGCGAAAAGCTGGGCGTGGATAAGTCGCTGCAGGCGGTGGCGGTGTTGCTTGTCGGTCGGGCGGACGCGCAAGCCGACGCCGTCAGCAGCGCGTCCCTGCGAAGCGCGCTGGGCGAAAAGGTAAGCTTTGTGGAGTAAAGCGCAAGCACATACAGACAGATGAAAAAAGGAAGCTTTCGTCCAAACGGGCGAAGGCTTCCTGGCGCGATGCCGCTCTTGCGTTCAAGGGGCGCAGCCTGTCCGCCCGCAAGCTGTACGGCTTTGCCATCATAAACAGCAAAGGCTATGATGCGCGGGAACGGAGCGCATGAGACGGATCAGGCATTCCGCACCTGTTTCAGCCGCCTGTTCCGCAGCGAATACCGCCTCCGGCAACCGCCACATGCGACGCTGCATGGGGGCCGCCAAACCGCTATTGGGCGAGCCGCTATTGGAGGAGCGCCCCAAATGCCGCCCAATTCATCCCCAAACAATACGATGCAGACGCCTGTCATCAGCCCGCCGTGGGAGGACGCGCAGGGGGAAATCCGCCGGAGCAGTCGCGGCGCGGTCGTGGTTGCTTTGCGAGCCGGGCCATGGCGGCAACGCTGCGCTCTTTGGTGGAAAGGTCTGTGAAATACGGGCGCGAATCTGCGTATCCGGACGAGAAGGCTCCGGGCGCTTATCTTCCAACCGTACCGTCTCTATGCCGTAGCCGGTCTCCACCCCCGCCAGGTTCGGCATGATCCTATTTGTATTGCTCTATGCTGGATATACACGCCGGAATGGGCAGCCCTATCGTCGCTACTGGTGGCAAAGTTGTATTCGGCGCCGGGATGGCCGGAGCGGCTTTCATCCAATGCTCTTTTTTAATGGTTCGCGATGCGAAGGAATAACCATAGGGCTTCCAAACGCTTGAAATATCAGGCCGCTTTTCTTGCGTTTAAAGGTGAACCTTTTCGTGGTCAGACTGTCTCAAAACGCGATTTTAGGCCTTGAAAGATGTCATACATGGCTGCGGTAACAGCCAAACAATACATAAAAAGTGTCTCAAAACGTTGATTTTCAACGTTTTGAGACACTTTGTGGTGGTCTGTACTGGACTCGAACCAGTGACCCCATCGATGTGAACGATGTGCTCTACCAACTGAGCCAACAGACCATTCGCCATCTTCTTCAACGACGATAAATATTATAGCAGAATATTTTTGTCCCGTCAAGTTTTCTTTCAAATATCCTCAGGGATTCACTTTAATCATAAATAAACAACTGTCTCCACGAATCACTGCTTTTTCCATTAAGGAAGAGAAAAGAACATAATGAAGAGCTACATAAACAAATTGTAAGCTGTAAAAGGACATGATTCTCAAAATTTAAGACCATGTCTCCCCGTCAAGAATAGAACGTTCTGTGGATGCGCTAGAAAGGTTCTGCCGTTCTGACTGACTACTGTTTTGACTACTTCACAAGGGCGTAAAAGCATCTTTTTATGCTATATTATGCAATATAAAAACAATAAGAAGGCCCGCAATCCTAAATGGATTGCGGGCTCCCCTGGTATGCCCGGCAGGGTTCGAACCTGTGGCCTTCAGAGTCGGAGTCTGACGCTCTATCCATCTGAGCTACGGGCACCCATCCACGCCAAAAGGCGCTTTCTTATTGTAGCGAAAGGTTATCGTATTGTCAAGCAGAGATTCGCCCGGCGACGGAAACCATCCTTCCGCTGATTCGGCGCAATGTTGAAACAACGCTTTATCGACTCTATCATGTTTGATCGCCGGTTTTTCATTGCGGGAATGGACGGACCGCAAGCGGGCAAAGCGGGCGGGAAACCCGTAATTCCCCATATCCTCCCGGCTCGGCAAAAGGCTATTCGACCGCCGCGTCTTCCTCGCCAAAGATATGCGAAGATTCCCCAAGCAGCGGAAGGAAACGCGGGATCATCGGTTCGCGCGGAATCTACGGCGAAAAAATGGTTTTGATCCATCTGAAGCGCTTGGAAAGCCAGGCCTCTGCCCGACAGGGGATGGAGGGCCGCGCGCCGCTTCCTGTGGCGGGAAAGCGCCAGCGAAGGGAAAACACAGGCAGAAGGCTGCGTATCGGGCTTTCGGCGGCAGCCCGAGCCGCCGACCGGGGAACGCCATCAGGCCGGGCTTACAGGATGCCCACGACGAATGAGAGCGTCAGGGACCGGTCCGACGGTATCCGGTACTCTGGGAGCACGGGCGCGCCCCAGCTATCGTCGCCGCCTACCCCCATGCGGGCCAGCGCGACATCCAGGTAGGTGTAACAGGGAGGGGGAAGCTCGTCCTGGTGGCGGGCGGCATACAGCTCCATGGCGCTGTGGGGCAGCACGCTCACGCACAAAGGGCATTCTGCCGCCTCCACGCGAAGCCCGCGCCCGCGGTCGTCCGTGACGCACAGCTCCCGCACTCCCTCGCGGTTGCCGCACTCCTGCGGCCAAAGGTAGGGCGTCAGGTTTTTTTGCGCGGTGGTTTCAAACAGGCCCAGGCGCGCGCCGCTCTTGCGGTCACAGTAGTTCTCCTCCGGCCCGAGCCCGTAATAGCGCACGTTGCACAGCTCCCGCGGCAGGCGAAAGGCAAGGCCGAACGCCGGGAAGGCGGGCAGGCCCTCGCGCCCCTCCCAGCGCAGCTCCACGCGCAGCTTTCCGCCGCCGAGTACGGCGTAGGAAAGCTCCATGCTCATTCCCCCGGTCAGCGGAAGCTCATAGCGGTAGCGGATGACAAAGGGCGTATGCGCTTCGGTCGTCAGCGCCCTGCCGGCCGCGTGAAGGCTTGCCGCGTGCCAGACCGCGGCCGAATGCCAGCTTCCGTTTCCCAGATCGTTATCGGTCGGGGCGCGGAACAGGCTTAATGAAGGCGGAGCGGAGAGCAGCTCGCGTCCGTCCGCCCCTCGGAGGGAACAAAGGCCGCCTTCCCCCAAGCTGAACAACATGCTGAAACCGTCGCCGCGCACGCCGATATTGACGTCTCCCCGAACCACCTCGTAAGGGGCGTTCTCCTCCTTCTGCGGCGAGGGAACGCTGAACACGACCGACGAGCCGTGCATCAGCTCGTCGTCAGGGCCGGCCCAGTCCGCTGCTTCCCGCAAGGAAAGGCCGCAGTCCAACACGTATTCCCCGCTTAAAGCCGGGCGGGGGAGGGGCAGCTCGTACCGGCGGGTCTCGCCGGGCGGCACGTCCAGGTCCTGTAACAGGCCGGACGCGACAGGCTCGCCGTTTCGCAAAAGACGCCATCGCAGCAGGTAATCCGAGGCGTTAGCGAACAGGAAACGGTTTTCCAGCGTAACGCCGCCCGCGTCCGGCGTCACGCGGATTCCCTGATAGAGAAAGCGGACCTCCTGGAGCTTGGGCGTGGGCGTCCTGTCGGCAAAGAAAAGGCCGTCGCCGCAGAAATTGCGGTCGGTGGGGCGGTCGCCGAAGTCGCCTCCATAGGCGAGGCGCGCGCCTCCATTTGGCGAGGCGGTGAGAAGCGCCTGGTCGATCATATCCCAAATAAAGCCGCCCTGGTACTGAGGATACCGGTCCTCCAGCGCGATGTATTGGCACAGCCCGCCGCAGCTATTGCCCATCGCGTGCGAATACTCGCACAGCAGAAAGGGCTTTTCCGGGTGCGCCTCGATGAACGCGGCAACCTCCGCGGCGGGCGGGTACATGCGGCTTTCCATGTCGGAGGTTCCGTTGTAGCGGCGGTCATGAAAGACGCCCTCGTAATGCACCAGACGGCTCGGGTCGCGGCTGCGGAAGTACCGGGACATTTCAAACAGGTCGCGGCCGCCGTAGCTTTCGTTGCCGCAGGACCAGATCAGCACGGAGGGATGATTCTTGTCGCGCTCCAGCATGGAGGCCGCGCGGTCCATGAGCGCGGGCAGCCAGGCGGGATCGTCGTTGGGCACGGCCCACTCCGGGTCCGTCTTGCCAAGCTTCTGCCAGGAGCCATGGCTTTCCACGTTTGCCTCGTCGATCACATAGAGGCCGTATTCGTCGCAAAGCCTGTACCAGAGGCTCTGGTTCGGATAGTGGCAGGTGCGCACCGCGTTGACGTTGCTGCGCTTGAGCGCGCGGATATCGCGCAGCATATGCTCAGGCGTGATGGCGCGCCCGGCCTCCATGCAAAACTCATGCCGGTTCACGCCCCGGAACACGATTCGTTTTCCATTCAGCAGCATCAGCCCGTTTTTCAGCTCAAACCGGCGAAAGCCCAGCCGGGTCTGCGCAACCTCGTACACGCCGCCGGCGGAAAGCAGCGTGAGGCGGAGGGTATAAAGAAAAGGCTTTTCAGCGCTCCACAGCAGGGGATTGGGAACGGAACGCTCCAGCGTCATGGCGGCGGCGGCCCGGGCCGTCAAGCTGTCGGCCAAAGCGCCCGACGGATCGTACAGCTCCGCCCGGAGGACGACGGGCTCCTCCGGCAGGTCAAGGGAAAGATCGGCGCGGAGGACGCCCATCGAAAAGCCTTCCTTTAGCTCCGGGCGTACAAACAGGTCGCGCACATGCGCGCGCGGGTACGCCTCCAGCTCAACATCCCGAAAAATGCCCGAGAAGCGCCAGAAATCCTGATCCTCGATCCAAGAGGCGGAGGAGAAGCGGAACACCTCCACCGCCAGCCTGTTGAGGCCGGGCCGAAGCGCGCGCGTAATATCAAAGCGCGAGGGGGTAAAGCTGTCCTCGGCATAGCCGATCAGCTCGCCGTTTACCCAACAAAAAAACGCGGTTTCTACCCCGTGAAAGACGATCGCCACGCGAGAGCCCTCCCAGGCGGGCGGAATCTCAAAATCGCGCGCATAGCTGCCGACCGGGTTATACAGAACGGGGACCTGGGGAGGACGAAGCCTCTCGTGACCGTCCCAGGGATACTGCGTGTTGACATACTGAGGCCGCCCGTAACCCTGAAGCTGAATATGGCCCGGCACGCGGATTTCATCCCAGGCGGAGCAGTCGAAGCCCGGCGAATAGAAGCCGGCGGGGCGCTCGTCGATGCGCTCCGCATAATGAAACCGCCATCGTCCGTTCAGGCTTATCCGCAGGCTGCCGGCGTTCGCGGCGGCTTCCTCGGCGCTCGCGTATACGTCATGGTCGGAAACGGCGGGGAGCCGGTTGACGGCAAAAACGGCGGGATCGGTCAGAACATCGAGGTCGTAGCGTAGCGTGGCCATCCTGAGGCGCCTCCTTGGCGGCAGCGAGCGTGCCGCGGTTTTTGGCAAAAAATTTCCGCCGAGCTACGTGCGCATGGCCCGGCGGAAACAGTATAGCATACGGACGGTCCTTTGGCTATGCCCGCGCGAGCGCGCGGCGGCGCATCCGCGCGTGCCGTTTGCGGGACACCCCCTGCGCCTTGAGCCACGCGACCGTATCCGCGACGGTCTTTTGTAAGTCCCGGGGACGGTAGGAAAGCTCCATCGTCGCCTTATCATGGGAAAAGCGGTCGTTGCCGGAAAGCGCGTGCAGAGAATAGCTCGTGTAAAGCGGCCTGCGCCCGCGAAGCTTCGCCGCGGCCGTAAGCAGCGGCGCGGCGGCCTTCGCTACCCACAGGGGAAGCACGGGCAGCCGGCGGCCTCCGGAGGTTGAGCGCACCATGCGCAGCACGTCCTTGATCTCATAATGGCGGTTGGACAGGATATAGCATTCTCCCGCCCGGCCGTTCAGGGCCGCGTTGAGGCAGCCCTGCGCCACGTCGCGCACGTCCACCATGTCGTATCCGCCGCGCACACAGGCGGGCAGCTTGCCCAGCATATAGTCCCGGATCACTTGAACCAGATGGTTCCCGGCGCTGTCATAAGGGCCTAAGATGCCGGAGGGATGCACGACCACCACGTCGAAGCCGTCCTTGGCGGCCTCCATCACGGCTTGCGTGGCTTCGGCCTTGGTTTTGGCATAGCTGCCGACCACCAGCTCAGGCGAGAACCGGCTGATTTCGGACAGCACCGAGGTATCGTCTCCCTCGGGAATGGCGTGCACGGAGCTTACGTGTACCATGCGGCGGATGCGGTGCTTCCGGCACAGGGCCAGGACGTTCTTGGTGCCCTCCACATTGACGCGTCGCAGAAGCTCAAAGGGCTTATCGCCGATGTCGATGAGCCCCGCCGTGTGGATGAGGAGGGTTTGCGCCGGGTCGACGCCGTCAAAAAGCGGCTCCAGGCTTTCCGGCTGGGTGACGTCGCCAAAATAATATCGGACGTTCGCGCGGTCCCGCACCGGTTCTCCGGGCAAAACCAGCCCGCGGACCTCGCAGTCCGAACCTTCCAGTTGACGGACCAAGGTGCCGCCCAGATGTCCGTTCGCTCCCGTAATCAAATAGGTGAACATTCCATACACTCCCTTCTGGAAACATACAGGGCTGTTGATTATCTTCTGCAATTGTATTATAATCGCTTTGACGCCCGGCTACAACCATCAGATGGCAGCGGTTTGAACGGTTGCTGAACACGCGAACGCGAAAGTGTTGAACGGAGATGTAAACAATGAGGGAAGAGACGAAGGATCATCGGGTCAGGGTGACGCAAACGCTGATAAGGCGCGCGTTTACGGAGCTTTTGACCCAAAAGCCCATTCAAAGCATTTCCATCAAGGAGCTGTGCGAGCGGGCGGGGATCAACCGGGGCACGTTTTACGCGCACTATCAGGACATTTACGACCTGCGCGAAAAAATAGAGGACGAAATGTATCGTGATATTCAGCGCAACCTAAGCCCGCTGCTGGGGGCGGAGGCCCACGCCTCGCAGATGGAGATCACGGCGGGCATCTTTCAGTGGATGAAGGAAAACAGCGACATGTGCGCCGTGGTGCTGGGCGAGTACGGCGACAAGGAGTTTTTATGGAAGGTGCTCAACCTTGGCCAGATGGTATGCAAGGAAAGCTATCTGCGCCTGTTTGAAAAAACGTCCCCCGAGCGCATCGAGTGGTTTTACGCATACGCCAGCTCCGGCTGCATCGGGCTTTTGCGGAAATGGTTATCGGAGAATATGGAAACGCCCGCGATGGAAATCGCGGGCATGGCGGAGCAACTGATCGTGCATGGGATGGGGTTTTTGGAGGGACGGGAGGCTCAAGGCTCGCGCCGCTCGTAGAACCGGACGGACAGGAGGTAGGATACCGGCAGCAGCAGCGCCGCCGCCAGCGGGAGCCAGAGAGACGTGGAGAGCGCGGAGGGGCTGCCGGATATGCCGCCGACGCTTACAGATGTGAAGGCAAGGCTGGCGAGCATCACAATACCCAAAAAGATGAAGCGCCCCTTTTCCGACCCGAAGCGATAGGCGCAAGGCAGCGTGATGCAGGGGCAGAGAATGCCGATGGACAGCATGACCGCAAGCATGCTGAGAAATTCTTCCGGCACAAGGGCCTGCCGGCCGCTAAGCGTCGCCAGCGCCACGCCGCTGTTGAGCAGCATGACCACGCCAAGCAAAATCAGCACAAGCACATACCGTTCGGCGACAATGGCGCGCTTGCGGTAGGGCAGGGCCCTGGCGTAGACGGTCCAGCCGGATTTTTCATCATATGAATGAAGCGTTACGGGGATCATCACCATCAGCACAACGGGAAACACCAGCAAAAACAGGTTCCGCCCCGTCGCGGCGAAGGTCACCAGGAAAATGACAAGAACCAGCAGAAAGGAGCGGCAGTATGCCGCGATCATGTAGAAGTCTTTCAACAGCAGGCTTTTCATTGCGCGTGATCCTCCTTGACCATCCATACGAACAATTCCTCAATGCTGACGGGCCCGGCGCTGAAGCCGGAGGGCAGGCGGTCGCGCCGGACGACGGCGTCCACGCCGTAGGAGGACTGCCGGGAGCCGAGCACCGCCGAGGGGTCGAGCGCGGCAAACTGCTCATGGGAGCAGTGCACGGCGCCGAAGGTTCCCAACAGCAGGTCCTTTTCCTCGCAGAGCACCAGCTTTCCCCGGTGCAGAAAAGCAATGTAATCGCATAGCTTTTCCAGGTCGCTGACAATATGGGAGGAGACGAGGATGGAATGATCCTCCTTCCTTGTAAATTCGCTGAAAATTTCCACGACCTCTTCCCGCACGACAGGATCAAGCCCGCTGGTGGCCTCGTCCAGCAGCAGCAGCCTTGGATGATGGGAGAGGGCGATGGCGATGCCGAGCTTCATTTTATTGCCGCGCGAAAAATTCTTAAAGGCTTTGTCGCGCGGAATGGAGAGCCGATCCAGGTAGCCGGCGTACACCTGCGCGTCCCATTGGCGGTAGGCGTTTTGCATGATACGGCCCGCCTGGCGGGCGGTCAGGCACTCCGGCAGGCCCACCTCGTCCAGCACGACGCCGATCTCTTCCTTTACCGCGGACAGATTGTCGCCGCCGTCTAGGCCCAGGATGGAAAAGGCGCCGCCGTCGGGCCGGAGGATTTGTAAAAGAAGCTTGAGGGTGGTGCTTTTGCCCGCCCCGTTTTCACCGATTAAGCCCATAATGCAGCCGCTTGGCAGCGTGAGGTCGAGAGGGCCCAGCGTGAAGCCGCTAAAGGATTTGGTCAGGCCCTTGATTTCGATTGCGTTCATGGTTCATCCTCCCCGGCAATCATTTGGTATATTTCCATCAGGTCCCGCGCGTCCAGATGACAGGAGGCGGCGAGCCTGGCAACACAGCGCAGGTGCTCCTCGATGCGCCGGAGGTTTTCCTCCCGGAGCAGCTCTACGTTTTTTTTCGCCACAAAGCAGCCTTTGCCCGCCACTGTGTAAATGAACCCCTCGCGCTCCAGCTCGTCATACGCGCGTTTGGTGGTAATGACGCTGATGCGCAGGTCCTTGGCAAGGTTCCGGATGGAGGGAAGGGGATCGTCCTCGTTCAGCGCGCCGCTGATGATCTGGCTCTTGATTTGTGAATAAATCTGGTCGTAGATCGGAGCGCCGCTTCGGTTATCAATGGTAATGGTCATCCCGCCACCTCCGTTCAACCGTGCATATACAGTATATACAGATAGCACGGCCATGTCAACAGGGAAAATATGAAAAGCGCCGCGCGTTTGGCAGCGCGGCGCTCAGCGTGGCGGAAAAGCTCGCCAGCGGCGATCTTTTCCGCCAAAACACGTTTCCCCTGCGCCTGCGGCGCGGTCGGGGAAACGTGCAAGGAAACCTTGCTGCGCAAGGCTTCCGAATCCACCGCACATGTCGCTGGATTCGGAATGCAGCTCGGAGGGCTGCGGCCCTCCGAGCCTCCCAAAGAGTCGGCCTGAGCGCGCGCGTTTGGCAGCGCGGCGCTTTTTGAGAGGATGGAAAACCGGCGGAGCCTTGCCCGGCAGGAGCTATTCCTCTCCGGGACCGGCGCCGTTTTCCCCGGCCATCACGCTCTTGAGCCCGGCGACGCTCTCAACGGGTAGCGAAAACATCACGGTATGGGCTGGGCTGGCGACACCCGCTTTGTCCATAATCGCGCGCATAAGAGCGCCCTTATCGCGCGCGGCGGTCACAATCAGCAGCATTTCCTTTTCGTCCGCGAGCGACATGCCAAAGAACGTATCGTCGGCGTGCGGGTTTGTCCCCTTTGCGTGAATGATGGTGCCGCCCATCGCGCCCGCGGCCCGCGCCGCGTCCATAACGGTATCCACATGGCCGCGCTCCGCGATGGCCACGATCAGCTCATATTGGAAAGCCTGCTTTTCTTGCATGTCCGTCACCTCACCAATGATGATGTTCTGGTTTTCCGTCAGGTATTTCAGACTGCTCGCGCCGCCGATGCTGGCCACCGGTAGGGTGAGCGCGATGCCTTGGCCGGGCATGTCCAGCCCAAGCTCGCTGACCATTTGCGCCATCAGGCGCATCGCCTTTTTGCGCTGGAGCATGGTAAACAGCAACGCCTTTTCCGCCTCTTCCAGCCCCAACAGGCTCAGCAGCTTTCGGCCGGCGGTGCCGCGGCACAGCGCGCCGAAAAGGCTTACCACCCCGTGCTCGCGGAAAAAGGAGGTGAAAATTTCATCGCTTTCCCGTTGAATAATGACGATCAACAGCCGAAGGTCTTGCATGATAGCCTCCTTAGAGCTCGATAATATCCTCGCTGGACGGGGCGGGCGGAGAAGCGTCTCCGGCGCCGCCTTTTTTCTGCTTGTATTTGAACGCCAGGCCAAGAACCTGGATGGTGATCAGCGGCGTCATGGCCACCATGGCCACCACGCCGAAAGCGTCGGACGCCACGTCGCCGCCCGCCGCCGCGCACGCGCCCATGGCCATCGGCAGCAAAAAGGTCGCGGTCATCGGCCCGGAGGCAACGCCGCCGGAGTCGAACGCGATGGAGGTAAAAATGGGCGGTACGAAGAGCATCAGGAGCAGGGCGACGGCGTATCCTGGGATTAGGAGCGCCAGGATGGGCAGGCCCGTCAGGATGCGGAGCATCGCCAGCCCGACGGAGACAGACACGCCGATGGAAAGGCTCAGGTTCAGCGCGCGCTTGGGGATGGAGCCGGCGCTGAGCTCGTAAACCTGCTTGCCAAGAACGTGGACGGCAGGTTCGGCGGCCACCACAAAGTAACCGATCAGCATGCCGACCGGCACGAGCAGCCACCGGTTGTCAAGGGAGGCCAGCAGGCTTCCGATGGCGTTGCCCATGGGCATAAAGCCCACGTTGACGCCCGTAAGGAACAGCACAAGCCCCGCATAGGTATATAACAAGCCCGCGCCGACGCGTACAACCTCCCGAGCGGGGAGATGCAGCGAAACCACCTGAAACAGGAAGAAAAATACCGCGATGGGCAATAAGGCGACTGCCACCTCGCCCGCGTACCGGGGCAGCGCGGCGGCAAACATGGCCGCCATGGACTGCGTGTCGGCCGCTGTGGGGAGGCCGGCGGACACGTAAGCCGCGTCGCCCGGGCGGTAGATCAGGCTGAGAAGCATCACGGCCAGAATGGGCCCCACAGAACACAGCGCTACCAGGCCGAAGCTGTCGTTTTCCGCGTTTTTATCGCTGCGGATCGAGCTGACGCCAACGCCCAGCGCCAGGATGAACGGCACGGTCATAGGGCCGGTCGTTACGCCCCCGGCGTCGAACGCCACGGCCAGGAAGGAGGAGGGAATGAACTGGGCAAGCGCAAACACCGCCGCGTAGCAGCCCAGCAGCAGAACGGCCATGCGCACGCGGAACAGGATGCGCAGCAGGGCGACGACCAGGAAGAACCCCACGCCCACGGCGACGGAAAGGACAAGCGCCATGTTTGGCACGCCGGGCACCTGCTCGGCCAGCACTTGCAAATCCGGCTCCGAGACGGTGACGACCACGCCGACCAGGAAGGAGATGAGCAGGACGATCCAGAGCCTTTTGCTGCGGGTCATCGCGGCGCCGACATGCTCGCCGATGGGCGTCATGGCCAGGTCTGTGCCTAGGGTAAAAAAGCCCATCCCCACCACGAGCATAGCTGCGCCGATCAGAAAGGCCATCATTGCGTCGTTGGGGACGGGCAGCAGGAAAAAGCAAAGCGCGAGCACGATCAGGGTGATCGGCAGCACGGAAGCCAGGGCCTCCTTCCACTTTTCCCTCAAAATATTACGATGCTCGCGGCGAAATTTTTTTTGCCGCTGAAGGTTTACCGGCTGCCGTTGTTCGATCGGACGGCCTTTGGACATGCCATCACTCCTTTTCTTTGGTTTGGTTGACTGCGGCGCTTACGCCCGCGAGGCGGCGGCGTTTAACCGGCTCATTCCCATTGCGCCCAGCAGGCCCAGCACCAGCGCCAGCAGGTCCGCAAAAAAGCCCCGGCCGCTCTCAAAGCCTGGAAATACCAGCCCGATAGAGGCCAGCAGAAATCCGAGCACGCCGTAATAGGCATAGTCCTGCGCCCGGTCAAACAGCCATTGGACGGCTTTCATGGTCGCCAGGGCAACCGCGGCAAAGCCCGCCGCAAAAAGACAGAGCGTAACCAGGTCAAGCGAGGCGACGGCGGTCAGATAAGCGGAATACCAGCCCAGGTAGATGAGGATGAAGGAGGACGAGACGCCGGGCACAACGGTGCCAAAGCCTTCAATCGCGCCCGCCAGCAGCGCCTGAACGGGGCTGAGCGCGGAAAGAGGCGCCGCGTTTTTTTGCGGCAGAAGAATCAGCAGCAAGCCCAAGGTCAGGCCCAGCGCCAGCGCCCACAGGCAGCGGGGGCGAAATCCGCGTCCGGCGTCCGCCTCGCGGAGAAGATCGGGAACGCCGCCGAGGATAAAGCCGATAAACAGAAAGAGCATTGGCGTTTCAAACCGCGCCATGGCGTAGCCAAGTCCTTTTGCGCCGATCAGGAACCCGACCGCGCCGCCAAGGGCAAGGGGAAGGAGGAATAAAAAGCTTTTCTTCACGTCGCGGAAAAAGTGGAGGATCGCCTCCAGCATCGGGCGGTAGAGGCCGAACGATACGGCCATTACGCCTC
This sequence comes from Candidatus Limiplasma sp., assembly GCA_048370855.1. Taxonomy (GTDB): domain Bacteria; phylum Bacillota; class Clostridia; order Christensenellales; family Aristaeellaceae; genus Limiplasma. The sequence continues at coordinate 68,417 of DBGEOK010000109.1, forward strand.
CGCTGACGCCGGGCAGTACGCAGCCCATGCCGATGAGCGCGCCGGCCAATAGATGGTGCCAAAAGGTTCCACGCTGTCGCATTCAACGCCTCCTTGCATGGGAACGGGTTACCTGAGCGTATGCCCGAAGCCTGGAACGCATGACAATGACAGTATATCAATTTTGATGGAAAAGCGCAACCGCGGCGAAACCGGCCGGCGCGCGCCGCCCTGGGCCCGCGCGGGAAGCGCTTCAACCGTTAGTGACAGGAAAGGCATTCGTAAACAGCCCGCCAGGCCTTGTTTGGCGCGGCCTTCCCAAATCTTTCCCCCGCATAATCGCCCCTCAAAATCCCATACTAGGGATGCAAAGACAAACGGCAAAGCAATGCGGCAGAAGCGTTGCACGGGCCGGCAAGGAGGCTGGGAGCATTGCGGGCAACTGGAATTGTGCGCAGAATAGACGAGCTTGGGCGGGTGGTCATCCCCAAGGAGATCAGAAGAACGCTTAGGATTCGGGAAGGGGACCCATTGGAGATCTACACCGACCGCGATGGCGAGGTGATCCTGAAAAAGTATTCCCCGATTGGGGAAATGTCGGCGTTCGCCAAGGATTATACGGAATCCATCTTTCGCGCCATGGGGCATATCGCTTGTATCGTGGACCGCGACCAGGTGGTGGCGGCCAGCGGCGTGAGCAAAAAGGAGCTTTCCGATAAGCCCATCAGCCATGATCTGGAGACGGCGATTGCCAACCGCCAGACCGTCGCCATCAACCGCGCGGGCGGCGGAAAGATTGTCGCCGTAACCAACGAAGAGGATATCACCGGCTATACCGCCCAGGTCGTGTCGCCCATCATCGCAGACGGCGAGGCTATCGGCGCCGTGCTGCTGCTGAGCAAGGAACAGGGCGCAAAGATGGGAGACGCCGAGCTGAAGGTTGCCGAAACGGCGGCGAGCATCGTCGGGCGTCAGATGGAGCAGTGACGCTGCGGAGCTTCGCCGTCCCGCGTCATCCGGTTCCAAAACTTGCGAAACCGCGGCAATGCGCTTATAATAGGCTTGCCGCGGCTTTTTCCTGTTTTGAGAAGCGCTGGGCAGATTACCGCGATATGGAGGCAGTCCCTTGAGCGACACCCAGAAATCCATCGTCGGGGGCATGACGGTACTAAGCGTCGTTGGCGTGATATGCAAAATCATCGGCGCGCTGTTCCGCATCCCTTTGGCGTGGCTGATCGGGGAGCAGGGCATGGGCACCTATCAACTGGTATTCCCCACGTACAACCTGCTGCTGACCATCTCCTCCGCAGGCCTTCCCGTCGCTATCAGCCGAATGGTCAGCTTTACCCTGGCCAAGGACGACCCGCGCAATGCGCGGCGGATCTTTCGCGTCGCGCTCAGCTTCCTGTCCGCGGTAGGCTGCGTGGCCATGCTTATCATGATGGTGACGAGCCCGACGCTGGCCAGGCGCTCCGGCGACGTTTCCACACAGCCCGGCTTTGTGGCCATTGCGCCCGCCCTGCTGCTGGTATGCACCATGTCGGCCTTCCGGGGCTTTATGCAGGGGCAGCAGAACATGGTGCCAACCGCCGTTTCCCAATTGATCGAGCAGGTTGGCAAGGTGCTCGTCGCCCTGCCGCTGGCCTGGCTGGGCAATCATATTTCCATTGCTTACGCGGCGGCGGGCGTGCTCCTGGGAACCTCGCTGGCGGAGGCGGCGGCGCTTTTTTACATGTTTGTCACCTACCGCCGCGGGAAAACGGCCTTTAACCGTATCGTTCAGGATGAAAGCCGCCGCGTGATGAGCGGGAAGAAGATGCTCCGCCAGCTCATGTCGCTGAGCGTTCCCATCACGCTTGGCGCGTGCATTGTGCCGTTGGCCGCCTTTATCGACAGCGGCCTGCTTCTCAACCGCCTGGTGGACGCCGGCATCGAGCGCGGCGAGGCGCTGGGGCTTTACGGTCGCTATTCCGGCTATGTGCTCACGCTGATTAACGTGCCCTCGGCGCTTGCGGCCGCCATCTCCATGAGCCTGGTGCCCTCCATTTCCAGCGCCATGGCGCGCGGGGACGGCAGGAGCATGCGGCGGCAGAGCGCGCTTGGCCTGCGGCTGTCCTTTGTGGTGGGTTTGCCGTGCTCCATCGGCATGAGCATGCTCAGCCGCCAGATTCTGAGCATGATCTACCGCTTTTCTACGCCGGAGGCCCTGGCCACGACCGCCGAGCTGCTGAGCATGTCCAGCCTGACGATTGTGCTGTTTACCGTGGTGCAGAGCACCACCGGCATCCTCCAGGGGCTGCGCAAGCAGCGCATTCCCATGTATACCCTGATGGCGGGCGTCGCGGTCAAAATTTTCCTGAATTATACGCTGATCGCCGTTCCGGAGATCAACATCTACGGCGCGCCCATGGCGTCCCTGGCGTGCTATACGATCAGCATGGCGCCCAACCTGGCCTATGTGCGCAAGTATACGGGCATGAAGCTACATGTGGCGGATGTTTTTATCAGACCCGCCCTGGCCACGGCGCTCATGGGCGTCACGCTTTCCCTGGCGATCCGCTGGCTGCCGTCGGGAAGGCTGTGGACGCTGCTGCTGCTGCTGATTGGCATGACCAGCTATTTCGGTTTTGCCCGGCTCACCGGCGCGCTGCGAAAGAGCGACCTGGCCCCGTTTATGCGGCGGCTGAACAGGAAAAAGCGCGCAAAGTAAGCGGTCCTTCCGTACCGAACGCCACGGACAAGCGAGCCGGGCGCGCCGTATGCGGAAGGGCGAAAGAAACGAAAGACGGCGTTTTCCCAAGCGCCGGATTAAGGAGGAAAGCGCAATGAACAAGCTGACAGTGGTAACGCTGGGGACCGGGGGCGAGGCGTATGTGACCAGAGGCGCGGAACGCGCGCTGCGCCAGGCGGAGCGCGTGGTGCTGCGCACCGGCCGGCATCCGCTGGCGGGTTTCCTGCAAAAAGAGGGCGTCGCCTTTGAAACGCTGGATTCCCTTTATGAGGAATGCGGGGACTTCGACACCTTTAACCGGGCCGCGGCCGTGCTGCTTCTGTCCTTGTGTGAAAAGGGGCCCGTTTGCTACGCGGTCAGCGACGCCGCCTTTGACAATACCGTCATGACGCTGGAGCGCCTGAAGCCGCGGGAAGCGGACGTGGAGGTGCTTCCGGGCGTCAGCCACGCGGATCGCTGCCTGGCGGCGCTCTCCCTGCGGAGCCCGTCCATCCGGCTGTTCGCCGCCTCGGAGTTCCGGGAGGCGCGCGTCTCGCCTGCCGAACCGCTGCTGCTGTGCGAGCTTCACAGCCGGGAATGCGCGGGGGATTGCAAGCTGAGGCTTATGGAGCTGCTGCCGGAGGAAGCGCAGGTGATCTTTTTTTCCGGCAATGGGGAGACGGGGGAGCTGGAAAAGCGCCCGATTCCGCTGCTTGAGCTGGACAGGCAGGAGGCGTACGACCACCTGAGCGCGGCCTATGTGCCCGCGGCGGCGATGGAGGAACGCACCCGGTATGATATGGACGACCTGGTGCGCGTCATGAGACGCCTGCGCGCGCCGGACGGCTGCCCCTGGGATCGGGAGCAGACGCATGAAAGCCTGCTGACAAACCTGCTGGAGGAAAGCTACGAGTATATTCAGGCGGTGCGCGACGGAGATGTCGAGCATATGTACGACGAGCTGGGCGACGTGCTCCTGCAGGTGGCGTTTCACGCCGAAATCGCCCGCCAGCATGGAGACTTCGACATCCTGGACGTGACCACGGCCATATGCCGCAAGATGATCGAGCGGCATACGCATATTTTCGGCGCGGAAAAGGCGGATACCGCCGACGAGGTGCTTACCAACTGGGAAGCGCTCAAGCGCAGGCAGCGGGGAATCACGTCGCATGCCCAGGCGATGGAGGACGTGTCGCACGGCCTTTCGCCGCTCATGCGCGCGGGCAAGGTGCAGGGTAAGGCCGCGAAGGTTGGCTTTGACTTTGCCTCCGCCGCAGACGCGCTGAACAAGGTCTATGAGGAAGCGGACGAGGTGGCGGAAAACCTTGCGCAGGGGCAGGATCCGGAGATGGAGCTGGGCGACTTATTGTTTTCAATTGTGAACGTATGCAGGCTCAGCGGTAAAAATCCCGATATTGCGCTGTTTTCCGCGACGAATAAATTTATTTCGCGCTTTCAAAAGATGGAAAATGCCATAAAAAAGGCGGGAAAATGCATTGAGGACTTGACTTTATCAGAAATGGATGTATACTGGGATGCAGGAAAGCAAGGCGGGCAAAGGGTTTGAGAAAAAAGCCTTGCAATGCAACGCTTTCCGGTAAGGCCCTGGCAAAAAACCATGCTTACATGGTTAAATCAAAAGGAGGTACACATTTATGAACAAGGCTGAATTAACCGCCGCTATCGTTCAGAAGACCGGTTTCACCAAGAAGGATGCCGAGAAGGCGCTGGCCGCTGTGACCGAAGCGATCACGGACGCGCTGACCGCCGGCGAAAAGGTTCAGGTTGTGGGCTTCGGTTCCTTTGAGGTTCGCAATCGTCCCGCCCGCGTGGCCCGCAATCCCCGCACCGGCGAGCAGATTCAGATCGAGGCTTCCAAGGCTCCTGTCTTCAAGGCTGGCAAGGCCCTGAAGGACAGCGTGAACAAGTAAGCCGTTCTTGGTAAAATACCGCTGTCCCCGATGGCGGTGAAAGCGCTCGTATCCGAAGGATGCGGGCGCTTTCTTGCGCCTGTGCAAAGGGGGGAGGCGGACGCGCCCGCACTTTCCCTGGCGGGCCCCTTGAAAACGGCGCGCCCATGCTGTATAATGCAACTTGTGAAGTAAACCATGATGGAGGGAGATCCGCATGAAGCATTTTAAAACCGTTTCCGAGCCTTGCCTTCGGCAGTCCCTGGCGCACGGCGGCTGCGGCGAGTGCCAAAGCTCTTGCCAAAGCGCTTGCAAGACGAGCTGCACCGTGGCCAACCAGAGCTGCGCCAACAAGGAAAGCCGGGTTGTGGCCGGCCGCGAGGGCAAGCTAAACCATTCCTTCGGCAAGTAAGCCGAAAGCCGCCTCCAGCAACCGCATTGACCCGCGTGGCGATGCGGTGCTTTTTTTGGACAAAACGGGAGGAAACGCATGATTCATCTTTTTAGGGCGCTTGGGAAGCCGATGGCGTTGGATGTGGGGAGCGGAGCGGTGCACGCGCTGGACGAGCTTGCTTTTGACGCGCTGACGATGCTTTTGGAGGAGGAGAACGCGGACTTGGTCGCCCGGCTTTCAGAAAAATATCCGCGCGCCGAGGCCGAGGAGACGGTCGCGGAGCTCCGCGAGCTGATGCGGATGGGGTATCTGGACGCCTCGGACGATTACAGCGGGGTGGAACCGGCCGACGAGGGCGTGGTGAAGGCGATGTGCCTTCATGCCGCGCATGACTGCAACCTGCGGTGTCAATACTGCTTTGCGGACACGGGCGAGTTTCATATGCAAAGCCGCTCGCTGCTATCCGCGGAAACGGGGAAGAAGGCGCTGGACTGGCTGATCGAGCACAGCGGACGGCGGAAAAACCTCGAGGTGGATTTTTTTGGCGGCGAACCGCTGATGAACTTTCCTGTGATCAAGGAAGTGGTGGCCTACGGCAGAGAGCTGCAAAAGAAGCACGATAAGTTGTTTAAATTTACCACTACGACCAACGCCGTCGCCATGGATGAGGAAATAATGGATTTTTTAAACCGCGAAATGGATAATGTCGTCATTTCGATTGACGGAAGGCGGGAGGTTCACGACCGCATGCGCCCCACGCCAAACGGCAAGGGCAGCTATGACCTGATTATGGAAAAAGCGAAGCGCTTTGTCAAGCTGCGGGGGCAACAGCGGTACTATCTGCGCGGCACCTTCACCGGCTATAATCTGGACTTTGCCGACGACGTGCTTCATCTGGCCGACGAGGGGTTCGAGCAGTTGTCCATCGAGCCGGTCGTGACAGAGGAAAGCCGCGACTACGCCATCCACGAAGAGGACCTTCCCCGCGTGTTTGAGGAGTACGAGCGGCTGGGGCGGGAATATGTAAAACGGAGGGCCGACGGGCGATGGTTCAATTTTTTTCACTTCATGGTGGACCTGACCGGAGGCCCGTGCCTGAAAAAGCGGTTGACCGGCTGCGGGGCCGGCAATGAATACGTGGCCGTAACGCCCGAGGGAGACATTTATCCCTGCCACCAGTTTGTGGGACGGGAAGGCATGCGCATGGGTTCGGTGCTGGACGGCTCATTCAATACCGAGCTGCAGAGGAAATTTCAACAAAACCATGTGCTGAGCAAGGAGAAATGCTCCCGGTGCTGGGCGCGGTTCTATTGCAGCGGCGGCTGCCAGGCAAACGCGCACGCGTTTAACGGCGATATTTCTAAGCCGTATGAGATGGAGTGCAAGCTGGAGCAGAAGCGGCTGGAGTGCGCCATGGCGATTTACGCCATAGAGCGCGGGTAGGGACACGGGGGCCGGAAACGGCGGGGGAAACGCGCTTGCGCGTTTCCCCCGTTTGTTCGCCGCTTTTTACAATTGCCAGGCGGCATGAAAATATGAACGTTTTCCAGCATTACATTAGCGGATTTTCCAAACAATATTCATGCCTCGTTCACGATAAGGTCAAAAATGGGTGCTATGATAACAGCGTAGTAAGGAGGGACACTACATGAGGAACACAAGCAAAAAAAATCTCTTTGGGTATATTGCGATTACCTTGGTCCTGGCAATGGCGGTTGCTTCGTCGGTATCGCTGTCGCAGATGAACGCGACCGCGGGAGCTGAGGCCGTTACCGTCTCGGAAAACGCCACGGTCGTTACCAGCCCCTTCACCGAGGCCGTACAAAAGGTGCGCGGCAGCGTGGTCGGCGTAAACAACTACACCAAGTATAGCCGCGGGAATTATTATGGCTTCGGCTATGGCTACGGGTACGGCCGGGGCGACGACGACAGCAGCAGCCGAGAGGTTCTCCAGGGCAGCGGCAGCGGCGTGGTGGTGGCGAAGGGCTATGTGCTGACCAATTACCACGTTGTGGAGGACGCGACCTCGCTGGAGGTTACGAGCGGTGAAAACGTCTATCCGGCACAGCTTATGGGCACGGATGAGGCAAAGGATATCGCGGTGCTGAAGGTGGAGGGCCTTGAGCTGGAGCCCGTCGTGCTGGGGGACAGCGACGTGCTGAACGTTGGCGATTGGGCGATCTGCATCGGCAACCCGCTCAGCTTTACCGGCACGACTACCGTGGGCGTAATCTCCGCGCTGAACCGCGAGGTCAAGAGCTCCGCGACGGACGCCTACGGCAAGCGCACCACGAACACGATGATTCAGACCGACGCGGCGATCAACGCGGGCAACAGCGGCGGCGGTATGTTCAACGTGGCGGGCGAGCTGATCGGCATTCCCAGCATGAAGTACACCGGCTCGGCCTATACGGGAAGCTCGGTGGAAGGCATCGGCATGGCGATTCCGATTAACGAGGCCAAAACGCTGATTAACGACGTGCTCAACGGCAAAGGGAACGTGAGCGCCGACAACAGCGTTGACAACGCCTCGTCCTCGGCCGGCATTGCGGCGGGTAACGGGCCGCGCATCGGCGTAACGGTCAGCAACATGAACACCGGCAACTATGCGGTTGCCAACGGCATCCTTCCTACCGGCGCGTACGTTACCGTGGTGGAACCGGGCTCCCCCGCTGAAAAGGCGGGCCTCCAAAAGGGCGACATCATCGTGGAGGTGAACGGCACCGTTATCACCACAACTACGCAGATGATTAATATTCTTCAGGCCAAGCAGGCGGGAGATTCGGTTGCGATCAAGATTTACCGGGTTGAGGGCCTGGATGAAATCCAGAACTACGACGATATCCCGGATGGCGAGTATATGGATTTGACGGTGGAACTCGCTATGCTGGACAACGTGAAGCAGTAAGCGGGCAAGTGGGAAGCAAACCCGGGGAGAAGGACCGGACGGCATTGCCGTCCGGTCCTTCTCCCTGTTTGCCGGTTTGGGAAGGATGATTGAAGAAAACGACCCGCGGGGCCGCTGCCCTTGCGGGCTTGCAAGGCCTTACCCGCGACGCCGCCCGGCGGCGTTCAGCATTGCAAACGGCGCTGATTGGGGCGGCGCGCAAAAGGGCTGAAGCTTGGGAGCGATGAAATGGCTTGGACGGATTCAACCCGCGGGCTGACGCGCTTGCCCGTGACGGGCCGGATGGAACGGCGGCCGTGAAAGCCCCTTGACCAGCCGCCGGTTCAGCCTTTATAAGTGTAACCGGCATGCCGTCCGTCCCCACCCAAGCTTACTTTTTTCCAAACAGGACGAAGCTGCTCCCGGATGGATAGACCTGGGCCTCCTGCGTAAAGCCCCCCGAGCCGACGTTGGATCGGACGAAGCTGTACATTTCCGAAAGCGTTATGCTTCCATCCCCGTTTCCATCCGCCGGCAGGGAGGAGAGATAGCTTTGCGTCAGTTCATTGTATCCCGCTCCCCCGCAAAAATAATAGGTGAATATGCCGACATTTTTTCCGCCCGATGTAGAAACCTCCACCGATGTTTGCGTGGAATGCGCCGCGACGAGGACGTAATAGTTCCCCGTTGCCAGATTGCTTTTACTTGCGGAAGAAAAGGCGCTGATAAAGGAATTTGTAATTTTTTCGTTGATTGCCTTTTCGGTCAGCCGGGCGCCCAAAATGGTTTTGCCGATCATGTTTCCGCTGTGGCAGGCATCGATAATCACAATCTTTTTCCCGGGGATTTTATCCAGCGTGTTTCGCAGCTTTGTGGGGGTGACAAAGCCGTTGTCGGTTCCGCACAAAGCGCCCAGATAGGTTGTATCATAGGAATAGAGGCCATGGCCGCTGTAATACAGCAAGGAAACGTCGTTTTCCGTGGCGGCGCCGAACACGCCGTTGATGGCGGAAATGATGCCGCCGGCAGAGAGGTCCGCTTTTTTGGTAACCGCATACGGCGTCGCGCCCATGCTGGACAAAACGGAGCCAACCGCGTTGCGGTCGTTCAGCGTGGCGTGCAGCTCGTTTGGTGTTCCCGCATAGGTTTGACCAATGAGCAACGCCCGGTACTTGACGTTTAAACCGATGACGGAATAGGAGCTGAAGGTGGTCATTGTCCGCCCGCGCGCGTCCTTGACCGTTACCTTGACGCGGTACGGGCCCGTGCCCTGCGGAATAAACACATATTGCTGCCCGGTTTTCCACGAGCCGGTATTGAGCTGGTAATTGCCCTTATATAAGCTCATTTGGTATTGATACGGCTTTTCGCCGCCGTTAAAAACAGCGGTAAAGGTGATTTTGGAGCCCGGCGCGGCGTTTTTGAGGTCGGGCTGGCATTTGACAACGCTCAATTTATTCGCGGCATAAACGAAGGGGCTCAGCTTGGTAACGACCTTTCCCTTGCCGTCCTTCACCGAGACGACCATATGATAGGTAGCGGGGGTCTTGCAACAAACCCTCGCCGCGTCCGTTGTGTAAGAGGCCGCCGCGTAATAGCCGGTTGTCTGCGCCAGCTTGTTATTGATATATAGATCGTTTTTGATATAGTAGGGGCCTGCGCCTCCGCTGAAGTTTACGCGGAATGTAATCCATTCGCCCACAATCGGGTTGGTTTTGTTGGTATAATAAGAGGTGATGCCGAGGGCCGCCTTGTATTCCAAGGGGTCCAACGCACCGCCGGGCGTATACGAAAGCGCGAACTCATTTGTTTCAATCGTTTCCGCCGGTTGCGCCGCGGGGGTTGGAGCGGGCGCGGCGGTCGGCGTGGTTTTTGCCTCGTTGGAAGCGAAGGAGCAGGATATTTTCGTCAACAGCCTGCCCTGATCGTTGCCGTAGGCATACGCGTCCTTCGACTTTTTGGCGTTAGCCAGATGGGCCTGCGTTTGGTCGGGCGAAAGGGGACGAACGAACGCCGATTTGATATACCCCTCTTTTGCTCCCTCCTGGGTATAGACGGCGATATACAGAAAATCGTTTGCCGTGTTGGGGTTCAGGCGGCTATCGACATAGACGATCCCGCCTGATGGAACAAGCAGCAGGCACGACGACAGATGATCGTCCGCATATACCCATGATTTTGTGAGGATTTCCCCGAAACCCGAACGGAAGGCGGGGTTCTTAGCGACGGGAAGATTGTAATCGACGCTTTCAGGCGTAGCGGTTGGCTCCAGAGAAGGCGTCGGGGCCGCCTCTTGGGTAGGGGCGACGGAGGGCTCCTGAGCAGGGGGAACGGTCGGCTCTTGAGCGGGAGGTACAGTCGCTTCTTGCGTGGGAGCAACGGTCGCATCTTCGTCGGGGAGGACGGTTGGTTCCTGCGTAGGAGCGACGGTCGGCTCTTGAGCGGGAGGGTCGGAGGGTTCTTGGGTGGGAGCGGCGGTGGGCTCCTGAGTGGGAATAGCGGCGGGCTCCTGGGTGGGAGCCGTGGTTGGCGCTTGGGTGGGAACGGCGGTGGGTTCGGGAGACGGCGTCTCGGCAGACTCCTGAACCGCCGTCTCGGCTGGGTTCCCTTCACCCTCGCCCTCTGTGGCGAAAGCTGCCGGCATCCCCGAAACAAACAGCGCCAAAACCATCAAAACGGCAACCATATTTTTGATTTTCATTTTCCAAACATCCCCCTGCTTTGATATCCATTTGATAGGTTTAGCATAATATGGGCGTCCTGTCAAGCCTTGCAGCCAGCGCTCCTTTGCCGATCAACGCCGGAAGATCGCTTGCCTTGACAGTAACGCATCATCTAATATAAAATGTGGAAGGGGGGATGGCTGTGTCCAAAATAACGGTAATGCTGCCGGTGTTTAATGGAGAAGCGTATTTGCAGCGTTGCCTTGATTCTATATGCATGCAGACGTTTCGGGATTTTGAGCTGCTGGCGGTAGACGACGGCTCAAAGGACCGAAGCGGCGCGATTTTGGATCAATTCGCGGAGGCGGACGCGCGCGTGCGCGTAATTCATCAGGCTAACGGCGGGATATCGCGCGCGCGGAATGCCGCGGTTGCCAATGCGCGGGGCGAGTGGCTTACGTTTGTGGATGCCGACGACTGGCTGGAGCCGACATACCTTTCCTACCTGCTTGAACTGCGCGACGGGCTCGGCGTTTCCATGGTTGCCTGCAACCACTGGATTGAAACGCCCAAGGGAGCGGTTCCCCGATTTCCGGTGAAACAGGGCCCGCGCCGCCTGCCCCTTGATGAGGCGGATGAAAACGTGCTGTATAACCGCCCCCCGGATGTAAGCCCATGGGCAAAGCTGTATCATCGTTCGCTGTTTGACGCCGTGAAATATCCCGACGGCAAGCTGTTTGAGGATACGTATGCGATTGCGGACCTGCTGAAGGCCGCCGGCGGAATCGGAATGGGCTTTCATCCGAAATATCATTACCGCTACGTTGAGGGGTCAATCAGCAAAACGGTTTGCCGGGAACATTTATGGGACTTTATGGATGCGGTCGACCATATGACGCAAGCGATGCTGAGTCGGGATCAAAGCCTCGGCAAGGCGTGCACATGCCGGAGCGTTCACGCCGCGTTAAGCACAAAGCGGCTCCGTGTCGCGGACGACCGCGAGCCGGATATGTCGCGCGCAAACAAGCAGATTCGCGCCGGCCTGTTGGAAACGCTCGTCAATCCAAACGTTGAGGGCCGCAATAAGCTGGGCGCGCTGGCCTCTCTCTTGGGGGGCAGGGCTTATCGGTCTATATGGAAGCTTTATGCCAAGGCAAGGAGAAAGTATTAAGGATGGAAACCATATCGGTGGTCGTACCCGTCTATAATGTTGAAGCCTATTTGCCCCAGTGCCTTAGCAGCTTGGCCGATCAGACGTATGACGCTATGCAGTTTGTGCTGGTGGACGACGGCTCCAAGGATGCCAGCGGCGCCATTTGCGACGCTTACGCGGCGCGCGACGCGCGGTTTGTGGTGATTCATCAAGAAAACAAGGGCGTTTCATGCGCGCGGAACGCCGGCTTGCGCGCGGCCACGGGAGCGTGGATCGGCTTTATGGACGGGGACGATTGGGCCGAGCCTGATATGTACGCCGAGCTGGCGCGGAGAATGGCGGTCCCAAACACGGACGTCGTGATGTGCGGGTACTATGAATACCTGCCGGACCCCCAAAGGACGCCGCTGGCGCGCGGGCCGGCCGTGCGCGACGCTAAAAGCATGCACGACGCTTTGTTCCAGTGCATGACGCGCAACGGGTACTTCACATCGGTATGGAATAAGCTGTTCAGGCGCGGGCTTATTTTTGAAAACGGCAAGCCTGCGGCCTTTGACTCATCCTTAGGGGTGGGAGAAGACGAGGTATGGCTTTTGAACGTGCTCATGCGCTGCCGGAACGCGGCGTTTGTGCCGCGGCCCCTGTACCACTGGCGCAGCCGGACGGAGAGCGCGACGCGGACGCCAAGGCTTACGCCGCAGCGCCTAAGCATTCTGAACGCGAAGCGCCAAGCGATTGAGATTGCCGCGCAGTATGGGCCGGATCTGGTGAAGCTGGGAAACAGCCGCATGCTGAACGACTGCTACCATCTAAAAGTTATGGCGTACTATGCCTCGGATGAGGACGTGTACAAGGAGGTCCGCGCAAAGATAAAACCGCTTTGGAGGGATTGGCTTTTATCCAACGATCTTCCCTTGCTCAGAAAGGCAAAGGTGCTTACCCTGGAGCTGCTGCAACGCTGCCACGCAAGCAAGGAGACGGTTTTACGGGTATATAACGCCAGGAGGAAGCAGGCCGGCAAGCCGGGAGCGGCGGATCGCGGCACCAAAGAAAAAGGAGACGCCAGCGTATGAAAAAAGTGGGAATTGTCACCGGATACGATTTGTATAATTATGGGAACCGCTTGCAGAACTATGCGGTCCAAACCGTTCTAAAGCGAATGGGGATGGAATGCAAAACGATCGTTCCCGAAGGCTTATTCAAAGCCCCGTTCAAGCAACGGGTGAAGCTGGGCTTGAAGGCGGCCCTATGCAGCGTCGCTCCTTACGCGATTGCGAAAAAATGGCCTGACGTGACCAGGCGTTATAATATTGACCAGTTCAACAAAAATATCGAATTCGAGTCCGTAAGGTGCGAGCAAAACAGGCTGCCAAACGAATTGGCCGACCGGTTTGACTATTTTGTCGCCGGCAGCGACCAGGTATGGAATCCATACTTCTGGAAGACCACCCTGGGCAGCGATGACGTTGGGTTTTCCAACCATCTTTTATGCTTTGCGCGGCCGGAGCAGCGCAAGTGCTTCGCGCCAAGCATCGGCGTCAACGAGCTTCCGCCGGAATGGAACGACCGTTTTCGGGAGGCCTGGCTGTCCTACCGGGAGTTGGGGGTTCGGGAACGGGAAGGCGCCGAATGCATCATGAAGCTGACGGGGCGCTCCGACGTTGAGGTGATGGTGGACCCGACGCTGATGCTTAACGAGGAAGACTGGCGCAAGGTGATGCGGCCCAATAAAGCGCGTCCCAAGCAGGATTATGTCTTGTATATGCTACTTGGGAAGGAATCCGAGGAGATTCCGCCGGAAAAGAAGGAATACCTGAATCATTTTATGTATCAAAACCAGTGTATCGGCCTGCGCATGCGCATCCGACAAAGGCCGGAGATATTTGCCAGCGGCGCCGGGGAGTTTTTGGATTTGCTTTATCACGCAAAATTGATCGTAACGGATTCGTTTCACTGCGTCGTTTTTTCCTTTTTATTCGGCAAGCCGTTCCTGCTGTTTAAAAGGGAGATTTCCAAATATCAGATTGATATGTCCTCCCGAACCAACACGCTGTTACATCTGCTCGATTTGGAGCACAAGCGCGCCGAAAACCAGATTTGGGACGACGAGCACATTTTAAAGTGCGATTATGCGCAAGGATGGAAAAACCTCGAGATCGCCCGCCGCCGGACGCAAGCTTTCTTAGAGAGGTCTTTTGCAGAATGAGCCACAAGGTCAGCGTCGTTGTGCCCTTATACAATGCAGCCGGTTTTCTTGAGAAAAGCGTTGGGAGCCTGCTCGGCCAGACCTATCAGGACTTGGAGATAATATTGATTGACGACGGCTCCAAGGACGAAAGCGCCGATATATGCCGGCGCTACGCCGAGAGCGACCCGCGGGTCATCTTTCTTCAGCAGCCGAACCGAGGCGTTTCGGAGGCCCGGAACCGCGGGCTGGAGATTATGACGGGAGAGTACCTTACGTTTTTGGATTCGGACGACTGGTTTGAACCCGAAGCCGTTGAAAGGATGGTCGCCGCGCTGCGCGGCAATGACGCGGACGTGGTGTTTTGCAATTCCTTCAACGAGAAAGACGGGAAGAGCGAGCTTCGCGTAAACGGCTTGGATACGGGCCTGGCGGATAGGAACGAGCTGGTCAGGCAAATGCTGTGCTATCTGGATGAGAACGGAAGGCCGCGAGGCTACTTTCTTTCGCTGTGGAACAAGCTGTTCCGCGTTTCCGCCCTGAAAGCGGCGCCGGGAGGCATACGCCGGTTTCATCCTTCGCTCCATATTCTGGAGGACGGCGTGTGGCTTATGGAGCATGCGCCGTATTTGAAGAAGGGCGTCCTGGTTGACGCCGGCTACCATCATCGGCTATTGCACGATCAAAGCGCGATGGGAAACAAGGAACGCTCGATGGCAAGGCAGCAAGAGTATTTGCGCGCATATTCCATGATCCTGGACATGGTAAGCGCAATGGGCGATCCCCAAACGCTGTCCATGTGCAAGAGCGCCTATTTCCGGTCCATGCGGGAGCTGGTACGCATCGTTTATGGAACGGAGGACGTCGGGATCGAAGGCCTGCTGCCCGCCGTTCAAGGATTGAATAAAACCTATGGGGCGGAATTTGTGGCGGGGGAGCTGCTGGAAACACGCAAAATTTTGGATTCCGCGACATTTCAATGCGGCCGGGAAATCCTAATGCTTACTGAAAAATCTATTCTGGCGCGGTTTTTATACAAATGCCTCCGCTTTTTGGTCAGTCCTCGCTTCAAGCTTCGGCGCTTTTGGAGGCGCTGGTCAATGCGCGCCTATTGGGCGGTTCGGGGCCCGCTGGGAAACGCCTACGGCGCGCTGAAGCAAAGGATAGCGCGCCGCGGGGGCGAAGAAAGGGAGGACGAGCCGCGATGAAAACGGTCAGTATAATCGTACCCGTCTACAACACGGCGCCCTATTTGGAGCGGTGCCTGGAAAGCCTGCTTGCCCAAACCTATCGGGACATCGAAATCCTGGCCATCGACGACGGCTCCACCGACGGAAGCCAAGAGATTTGCCAAAGGCTTGCCAAGCGCGACGCGCGCCTGCGCTGCTTCCGCCTGCCTCACGAGGGCGTATCGGCGGCAAGAAACAAAGGACTTGCCGAGATGAACGGCGAATATATCAGCTTCGTGGATTCGGACGACTGGCTGGAGCCTGATACCATCCGCACGTTGGTTGGCGATATGGAGGCCAATCACGCGGACGTTGTATTTTTCAATGTAACGTGCGAATGGCCGGACAGAGCCGCTCTGAGGGTCGCCGGGCCGCTGTCCGGTTTGGCGGACAGGGAGGAGCTGCTCCGGCAGGTGCTGCGCTCGGTCGATGAGGAAGGACACGCATATGGCTATTATTTATGCGTTACGAACAAGCTGTTCCGGGTCTCCTCCCTTACGGAGGGCAGCCAAGAGCTTCACCCGTTTGACACAGGGGTGCGCATGCTTGAGGACGGGCTGTGGCTCATGCATTATCTGCCTCGCTTTACACGGGGATTCCTGAACGCGAAGGGGTTTTATCATCGCACGTACCGGCCCGACAGCGTGACGGGGGATGATGGGAAGTGGTTTGAAAACGCCAGGGATTATATCCTCAGCTATACGCGCCTGGTTGAGCTGGTGCGTCAAGCCGGCAGCCCGCAGGCGGAGGCGCTCGCGGTAGAATCGTTATACGGCGCTGTTGAAAACGCCATACGACGCGATGGGAGCGAGACGGGGGGCGACCGGGCCGAGCGGATCGCTTGCCTTCTGACCGGGGAGGACCGAGAGGCGTTCCTGCTCCGCCAGCTCAACGAATGGGTGCGGGAGAGGGAAAGCGAGGCATATAAAATGGGGCGCCGCCTGTACGCCTGCGCGCTTATACGCGCCCCCTACCTATTCGCAAAGAAAATGTACCGTGCGCTAAAGAAAAAGTGATTGTTGAAAGGGAGATATACATGAAGCTGAACAATGGGGTTGAAATGCCCGAAATTGGATTGGGAGCCGCCATCGTACCCAACGATATCATTAAAGGGCGCGCCGCCGCGGCCGATCAAAAAAAAATTTATGAATATGCCATGGAACGCGGCTGTCATCTATTCGACACTTCCTCCGCCTACGGCCGGAACGAGGATATCCTGGGAGACGTTATTTGTAAGAAAAAGAACCGCGAAGAGCAGTTTTTGATGGTGAAAATCTCCAACCGCGAACAGCGCGAAAAGGATATCCCCGCGGCGGTGGACGCCGCCCTCAAGCGGCTCAAGACGGACTATATCGACCTGCTTTTGCTGCACTGGCCCCAAACCGAAACATATGTGGATTCCTGGGTTTCCATGGAGAAGCTTTATCATGCCGGCAAGGCCAGGGCGCTGGGCGTCAGTAATTTTCACGAGCATCACCTGGACCGGCTTGCGGAAGCGTCCACAGTCGTGCCCGCCATCGACCAGATTGAGATTCATCCCCTGTTTACGCAAAAGCCCCTGATCGAGTGCTGCCGGCAACGGGGAATTCAGGTGGTCAGTTACAGCCCGCTGGGCCGTATGCATGATGTGCTGATTAAGGCCAAACCACTGCGCGAGCTCTCTAAAAAATATGGCAAAAGCGTCCCGCAGATCATCCTTAGATGGAATATTCAGCTTGGCATCGTCCCGATTCCCCGCACGACCAACCCCAAGCATTTTGACGAGTTCATGAATATTTTTGATTTTTGCCTGACCGACGAGGAAATGCTTAGGATAGACGGGCTGAACGAGAATATACGCCTTCGGTTTAATCCCGACACCTGTGATTTTTCAATTCTTTAACGGATCAGACGCCATGCGGCAAAGGGAGAAAGAACAATGAAGGAAAGATTTGGCTATCGTCTCCACAGCAGACTGCTGACCGGCTGGTACAGGCTTATCTATCGCAGGCAAATGGACAAGCCGAAGAATTTGTCGCTGGGGGCGCCCGTAACCATGGCGCTGGCGCCGTCCGCCCGCATTCATTTAGGAGCGCCGCTTACTTTGGGCGCTCAATGCCTGGCCAACTACCACCGCGGAACGATCCTGCGTATGGACGACCATTCGGTGCTGAGCGTTACGGGCGCGTTTCGCTTTTGCTATCAGGCGGATATCCAAATTTTTCCCGGCGGCGTGCTGACGGTGGGAAAGAGCTTTTTCAACAGCAATTGTAAAATTCGCTGCCGGAAAGGGATTACGATTGGCAGCGGCTGTGTGATTTCGCACGACGTAACGATTATGGATTCTGACTTTCACACGATTGTGGGGGCCGAGGAGCAGGGGCTTCCGGTCGTGATCGGGAATCATGTGTGGATTGGCAGCCGGGTTTTGATCCTGAAAGGGGTTAAGGTAGGGGACGGCGCTGTGATCGGCTCCGGCGCCGTGGTGACGAAAGACGTTCCCGAACGGTCGGTTGTAGCCGGAGTGCCCGCCAGGGTCATTAAAACGGACGTGGAGTGGAAATAGCGCATGAACTACTGGTTGAAAGAAGCTGAATGCACGGGATGCGCGGCTTGCTCGAACATTTGCCCGAAAAAGGCGATCGAGATGAGCCCGGATGAGGGCGGTTTTCTAAAGCCTGTCATTTGCCAGGAGAAATGCATCGATTGCGGTCGCTGCGAAAAAACATGCCCGGTCGTCCATCCAGTTTTGCAAAAAGGCAATACGGAGACGCCGCGGGTATACGCCGCCTGGAGCCTCGATGGAAACACGCGGTATCACAGCACCTCGGGCGGGGTTTTTTCCGAGTTGTGCAAGGGCGTTTACCGTCGCGGGGGCGCGGTGGTCGGAGCCGTTTACGACCAGGAGATGACGGTTCGGCACGCTGTCACGACGCAGCTTTCCGAATTGGACAAAATTCGGCAATCCAAGTATACGCAGAGCGAAATAGGGGATGTGTTTCAACAGATCAAGGCCCTGCTGGACAGCGGACGGGAAGTGCTGTTTTGCGGCTGCCCCTGCCAGGTCGCGGGACTCTTCTCGTACCTGGGCGGAACGCCCGAGAAGCTGTTGACGGTTGATTTTATTTGCAGAGGGAGCAACTCGCCCAAGGCATATCGGAAATGGCTCGATATGCTGGAAAAAAAGCACCGCTCCAAGGCGGTCCGCGTTTGGTTTAAAAACAAGGAATGCGGATGGAACCGCTTCAGCACCCGGGTGGATTTTGAAAACGGGAAGGTTTACCGCAAGGACCGTTACCATGATTTATATATGAAAGGATATTTGGAGAAGAACCTTTATATTCGTCCCTCCTGCGCGCGGTGCGCCTTCAAGGGCCTGCCCCGCGTGGCGGATATCACGCTGGCGGACTTCTGGAGCGTGGACAAAGAGCTTGACGCGGATATGGGCACCTCGATGGTGATTGTGAATAACGAACGCGGCGACGCGTTGCTGACAGAGGCCAAAGACCGGTTATTCCTTCAAGAGCGCACGCTTGAGGAGGCTGTGAAGGGAAACCGCATGTTCGATACCAGCGCGTGGGTTAGCAGCCTTAGCGGCGCGTTTCTCAAAAGCCTGGATACAATGCGCTTCGACCGGGCCTATCATCAGACGGCGGCCCAGCTCAAGAGGCTCAAGCTGCAAGCCAGGCGGAATGAAAAGCGCCGGCAGGCCGGCAAGCCTCCTGTTTCGCCGGCAAGCAAAAAGAAAGCTTCAGGGAAAGACGGCGGCCCCAAAGCGCCGCCCAGAAAGGATGCGGCAAAAAGCCCCGACGACGCGCGGGAAACCGCCCAACGCCGGGCTGAAACGCCTGCGGAGGCGGCGACCCCAAAGCGCCGAACCCTCAAAACCATGATCGCCAATTTGAAGGAGAGAGCGGTTCGATACCGGTTCCTCTTCGAGGAGCTGGTTAAAAGGGATTTTAAGAAAAAGTATAAACGCACCTCCCTTGGAATGATTTGGAGCGTTCTGAACCCCCTGCTGACCCTGCTGGTGATGAGCCTGGTCTTCACCCAGTTCTTTGGGCGCAATACGCCCCATTATACGATCTATCTTTTTTCGGGCAACCTGCTGTTCAGCTATTACCGCGAGTCCACAACGGCCGGCATGTCGGCGCTCATCTCCAACGCGGGTATCTTTTCAAAGGTCAACGTCCCCAAATATTTATTTGTATTTTCCACCAACGTTTCGTCTCTGCTGAACTTTCTGTTAACGCTAGTGGTATATTTCGTTTTCGTCCTGTTCGACGGCCTGCCCATTACGCCGCTGTTCCTGATGCTTCTTTTCCCAATTCTCTGTATGGTTTTGTTCAATGTGGGAATGGGCCTGATTCTATCGGCCCTCAATGTGTTTTTCAGGGATACGAAGTATTTATACGACGTGTTTACGCTTTTGCTGATGTACCTTTCGGCTATTTTCTATCAGGTGGATCATTATGCGCCCGCAATCCAGGAGCTGTTCCTGCTGAATCCCATCTATGTGTTCATCAAGTATTTCCGCTTGATTGTGATTGACGGAAGCGTACCCAGCCTGATGTACCATGGCCTGGCTTTGGGATACGCGGTTTTGGCCATTGTCGTAGGGGGATTGATCTATAAGAAATACAACAATCGGTTCCTCTATTATATTTAGGAAGGAAATTTCCAAATGTTGAAGGTTTTTGATCTCTCCATTCGTTATATGACCGGGGATTTTAAGGACATTGGCCTGAAAGAATTTGTGATGCGCAAGCTCAAGCGCACCTATGTGCAGACCGAATTCTGGGCGGTCAAGGACGTGTCCTTCTTCATCGCGGATGGGGAGATGCTGGGCATTATCGGTACAAACGGCGCGGGGAAGTCCACGCTGCTCAAATGCGTCAGCGGCGTGATGCAGCCTACCAAGGGCTATGTCAAAACAGCCGGTACGGTGGCCGCTTTGCTAGAGCTGACAAGCGGCTTTGACGGGGACCTGACCGTCCGGGAAAACGCGTATTTGCGCGGGGCGATGATGGGCTACACCCGGGAGTTTATGAATGAGAAGTATGATTACATCATTGATTTTGCCGAGCTAAAGGCCTTTGAGGACCGCCCCTTCCGCCAACTGTCCAGCGGCATGAAAAGCCGCCTGGCCTTCTCCATCGCCAGCATGGTTCAGCCTAACCTGCTCATCCTCGACGAGGTGCTGTCGGTCGGCGACGGAGCGTTTAAAAGTAAGAGCGAGAAAAAAATGCTGGAGATCATTCATGGGGGCGCGACGACGATATTGGTTTCCCATTCCTTAGAGCAGATCGAGCGGATGTGCGGCAAGGTGCTGTGGCTTGACCATGGCAAGCAGGTGGCTTTTGGCGATACAAAGGATCTGTGCCCCCTATACGCGGAGTATTTGAAAACCAAGAAGCTGCCGGTGATTTGAACGGACGGACGCGGGAATAAAAAGCTCCCAAAACTGGAAGAATATACAATACACAACGAGAAAAGGAGAATCGGGATGATGAAGAAACTTGCATGCTGGCTGATGGTGATGGTTCTTCTGAGCGTCGGCCTACCTGTATCCATGCTGGCCGAGGAAGAAACGCCCACGACGGCTATGGAGACAGAGCAGACCATGCCGACCGCCGCCGCGCCGACAGAAGAAGCGACCGCCATCCCGACAGAGGAGGCGACCGCCGTTCCCACGGAGGCGTCCACCGCCGCGCCGACAGAAGAAACGCCCACAGAGGCCCCAACCGCCGCGCCGACGGAGGAGCCGACCGCCGGGCCGACGGAAGCGGCAACCGCCGCGCCGACAGAGGAGCCGACGCCTGGGCCAACCGAAGAGGCCACCGACGAACCGACAGGGGAGCCGGAGGCAACGCCGTCGGCGGAACCATCCGCTAAACCGGGCGAATCGGTTCAGCCATCCGGGACGCCCGCGGCCAGCCCCTCGATGAAACCCAATGGCATTGACGGCGAGGACGCCGTTATTATATCCCGCATGCTGGTGGCCCCGACCAACGTATCCGCGCAGGTTGCCAGCTACAAAAGCGTGCGGCTATCCTGGGACGGCGTCGCGGATGCCACCAGATATGTGGTTCAGCGCGGCGACGCCTACGCGGGCCCTTACACGGAGATCGCGTCGCCCACGAATACGGCCTATACGGACGCGGCGAACATCACATGCGGGCAAACCTACTTTTATCGAATCAAGGCGCTGGACAACTCGGGGAACCAGAGCTCCTTTTCATCCATCGTCGCCGTTACGGTGATCCCGGTTGTCCCCACGCTGCAATCCGCCGTGCCTGTCAGCGCCACCGCGATCAAGCTGATCTGGTCAAAGGGCGACGGCGCTTCCGGGTATTATGTCTACCGTTCCCTTTCAGGCGCGGGAAACTTTGAGCGTATTGCAACAATTTCCAACGGCAGCACGCTTTCCTACGCGGATACGGGCTTGGTTACCGGATCGGCTTATTCCTACCGCATCCAGTCCTACCGCCTCAACAGCGCCAACGTGCCGATTGTGAGCGATTACTCCAATATCATGACGGCGGTTCCCGTTCCCACGGCGCCCAAAAACCTGCGCATATCCGGCTTTACTTATAACTCCCTGACCATGACGTGGTCGGCGGTAACGGGCGCCACCGCTTATATCGTCATGCGCAGCGATTCTCCAAACGGCGTGTTCTTAAACGTTGCCGAGCAAAGCGACACGACGTATACGGACGGCTCGCTGCAATCCGGATTGACGTATTATTACAAGGTGGCGGCCGTGGTAAACGGCGTACAGAGCCCCTTTTCCGAGGAGGTCAGCGCGTTTGCGCGGCCCGTGGCCCCTACCGGGCTGACGGCCGTATCCAAATCCGATACGACCATCAAGCTGACGTGGAACACCTCGATGACCTCCGGCTATTCCGGGTATATTATTGAAATGGCAGAAGGCGGCTCCAGCGCCTTTACCGAGGTTAAGAGCGTTGCCGGCGTGGATATCGCCACGACGGATGTGTCGGGGCTTACGACCGGCCAGCCCTACCTGTTCCGGATTCGCGGATATACGACCGTTTCCGGCGGACGCGTCGTCGGCGCGGCTTCCGCTCAGGTCGGAAGCATTCCCAAGCCGCGTATCCCCACCGGGTTTACGGTGAGCGTCAACGGATACACGAGCATCGCGCTGGAATGGAACGCCGTCAATATGGCCAGCGGTTACGAGGTCTACCGCGGCACGTCGGCCAATACCGCGACCTTTCGAAAGATTGAAACGGTGGCTGACAACGGCGGCGGCTCCTATCGCTTTGTCGATACGGGGCTTACCTGCGGAACCCGCTACTATTACCGGGTGATATCCTATACCGTCAACAGCTCCGGCACAAAGGTGTACAGCAGCTATACGAGCGTATTGAGCACAGCCCCCATTCCCTCGGCTCCAAGCGACGCGTCGGTAAGGACGAGCACCAATTCGACCGCCACGCTCGGCTGGACGGCTGTGCCGGGGGCGTCCGGCTATGAAATCATTATGGCTACGGCAGCCGCGGGCCCCTATTCGCTCAAGGCGAGCGTCAGCGGCGGCGCGGCGACCGGCGCCGTCGTCAGCGGCCTTTCTACCGGCGTTACCGTATACTTAAAAATCCGCGCCTATCGCATGGTCGGCACGTCGAAGGTGCTTGGACAGCTTTCCAAAACCTTGACGGTGACGCCGCTGCCGGGCGCGGTATCCCTGACGGGCAAGTCGCTGCTGCTGACCACGGTTCAACTGCAATGGCCGAGCGTCAGCGGCGCAACGGGCTACCTGATTTATTCCTCCACCAGCGAGAGCGGAACCTATTCGCAGGTGATGAACGTCACCGGCGCCACGACCTGCAAGCTGACGGTTACGCCCGGGCGTCCGATGTATTTTAAGGCCCGCGCCTATTGTACCGTTGGTTCCGTACAGCGCTATGGAGCCTATTCAAACACGGTTTCGGTTACGGCGCTCCCCGCGACGACGTCCATCACATCCGTCGCGCCCCTTTCGGAGGATCGGATGAAGGTTCAGTGGCGTCAAACCGCCGACATCAAGAACAAGCAAGGCGGCTTCTACCTGTATCGCGGCGAGACAAAAAATGTAAACTCCATGGTGAAAATCGCGGAACTGTCCCGCACCGATATACTGGAATACGTGGACACGGGCCTGGAATTGGGCAAGGTA
Source organism: Candidatus Limiplasma sp. (assembly GCA_048370855.1). Lineage (GTDB taxonomy): Bacteria > Bacillota > Clostridia > Christensenellales > Aristaeellaceae > Limiplasma. The sequence continues at coordinate 91,682 of DBGEOK010000109.1, forward strand.
TATTTCTATGCGGTACGCTCCTTTGTCATGACCGACTATGGGATCGTGTTTGGAAACTATTCAGCGATTGCCAGCGGATATACCAGGCCCGGCGTGCCGACAGGCCTGACCATCGCGCAGAACAACGCTTCCAGCCTTACGCTTGAATGGACGGGCGTGTCGGGCGCCATTAACGGCTACGAGATTTACTATGCCACAGCGGCAAACGGGCCTTACAAAAAATTGGGGGAATCCCGCTCCACGGCAGCCAGCGTGAGCTATACCACGCCCGCTATCCTCACCTACAATCAGGATTACTATTTCAAAGTCCGCGCGCTGATGAACGCCGGCGGCGTAACCATCTACGGCGACTATGGAAATACGGTGGCGGGAAAGACCTACCTGGCCGCGCCTGCATCGGTTACGGCGAACAGCGTGGGAAGCGGACAGGTGAAGGTACTCTGGAGCCAGGTTCCGGAAGCATACGGCTACCATATCTATGTGTCCACGAATCCGACCTCCAACTACCGGCTGGCGCTGACCACCGACGCGGGCAAGAAGGCCGGCGTCGTGTCGGGCTTGCGCGTCGGCGAGCAATATTACTTTAAGGTTGCGGCCTACCGGACGGTTTCCGGCAAGCAAATTGACGGCGAATGGTCGGCTGTGGCGAGCGCGATGAACAAGCCTTCCTCACCCGCGAACCTGAAGGCGACCGTCATGGGCTACCGCTCCATCAAGCTGACATGGAACGGAGTTGGCGGGGCCAGCTACCGGATTTACCGGGCTCCCGCCGGAACGGACGCATATGTGCGGATAGAGGACCAGGTTACCTCGACCTCGTTTACATTGGACGGCCAGGAAACGGGCGTTCTGTACCAGTACTGCGTTACCGCCTATACGACCAGCTCTACCGGCGGCATCGTTGAAAGCTCCGCCTCAAACAGCGTGACAGCCAAGGCGGCCCTCCTCGCGCCTGCGACGATTAGCGTCGATTACATGGCGTCGAGCGATCAGTTTAAGATTACCTGGGGCAAGGTGGCCAACGCGTCGGGATATATGGTGCAGCGCAGCAGCTCGCCGACAAGCGGGTTTACAACCATCGCGTCCTTGGAAAGCGCCGATTCCGTGGTCTACTTTGACGCCGCCGCCGGCATCGAGCGCGGCAGCAAGGCGTATTACAGGGTGCTGGGGTACTACCGCAATCCCGAAACGCTGGCGATGCATGGCGGTTATGCCAGCAAGGTCGTATCCGACGTCCGGTCGCTGGCCGTTCCTACCGGCCTGTCGGTCGCGGCGCTGTCCGCTACCAGCGTTCGCCTGTCGTGGACGATGGTTTCCGACGCGAACGGATACTACATCCTTCGCAGCGACGCCGCGGGCGGCCCCTACAAGATTATCGGTAAGGTTGGCCGGGCGGGCGGATTTACCCATAATGGCGTGACGCCCGGGAAAAGCAACTATTACAAGATTTTTGCTTACCGGATGGTCAATGGCGAGGTGGTCAAGAGCGATTACAGCGGATACACGTCCATCACGCTGAGAGGGCTTACAACGCCCCAAAACGTGACGGCGGCCCCTCTTTCCAGCACGTCTGTGCGGCTGTCCTGGATGATGAATCCTGAAGCGCATGGGTACTATATTCTGCGGAGCGATACCGCGAACGGCGCCTACAAAATCGTGGGCAAGGTCGGCAGGGCCGGCGGGTTTACCCATAACGGCCTGACCACCGGAAAGACGTATTATTACAAGATTTTTGCGTATCAAATGGTGAACGGGCAGGTGGTTAAAAGCGACATGAGCAGCTTTGCCGCCATTCGCTGCTGAAGGATTGGGCTTGGAGGCGTAGGGGAACCCGTGTGGCTGAGCAAACGCCCGCTTGAAGATTGTATGTCCGCAGACAGCCGTGTAGGCTTTGGGCCGTTAACGACAGAGGTCAACGGCCCTTTTTTCCTGCTCCGGCCAAAGGCCGCCGGAGAAAACGGCGGAACGGAGGGGCCGATTCTGAATCGCTGGCTCGATTTGCCGCGATGGAGCGGCTCCCGCGTCCGTCCCAAAGAAAAGCGCTGCCGGGGCGGATTTTCCGCGGCGTTGCCGCCGGTCCGTTTTTCCGCGCGCGACGAAGGCGACTCGGCTTCCCCCGCGCGAAACGGCGAGAAGGGCTTGACGCGCATTCGCTTTGCTGCTACCATAGAAAAGTTGGCTGACCGTTTGGGAAATCCGTGTTGAATACAGAAGGGGAGCAGTATGGAGCAGCAAGAACGATCCAAAATGCTTGGAACCATGGAGATGGGCAGGCTGGTAACAAAGGTTTCGGTGCCGATTATGGTAAGCATGCTGGTGCAGGCGTTGTATAACGTCGTGGACGGCATCTTTGTGGCGCGGTACAGCGCCGACGCGCTGACGGCGGTATCGCTTGCCTTCCCGGTCCAGATGCTGATGATCGCCGTGGCGACGGGCCTTGGCGTCGGCATTAACAGCCTGATCAGCCGGAAGCTGGGGGAGAAGCGGCCGGAGGAGGCGCGCGACGCGGCGAAGCACGGCGTTTTGCTCGAGCTGGGCGGTTACGTTCTTTTCCTGCTTTTCGGCTTGTTTGCGGCCCGTGGATTTTTTGTTCTGTTCACGCCGGACGCTGCGCTTCAGCAAATGGCGGGCCAATACCTGACCATTGTATGCGTTTTCAGCTTCGGCCTGTTCTTGTCCATTTCCTTTGAGCGCATGATGCAGGCGACGGGCAATACCCTGCTTTCCATGACGACGCAGCTTACGGGCGCCATTATCAACATTGTGCTGGACCCCATCCTGATCTTTGGCCTCCTGGGCATGCCGCGCATGGGCGTAGCCGGCGCGGCGGTCGCCACCGTCATCGGCCAGATCTGCGGCATGGCGCTCGGCTTTGCGCTTAACCAGGTTAAAAATAAGGAGCTTACGCTTCGCTGGAAGGGCTTCCGGGCTGATCGGTCTATCTTCAGGGGCATTCTCGCGGTGGGCTTTCCCAGCATCATCATGCAATCCATTTCCTCGGTGATGAATGTGCTGATGAACCTGATCCTGATGGCTTACGGCAACACTGCGGTGAGCGTGCTGGGCGTGTATTTCAAATTGCAGTCCTTCGTATTTATGCCGGTATTCGGGCTGAGCAACGGACTGGTGGCCATTGTGGGCTACAACTTCGGCGCGCGCCTGCGCCAGCGGGTTTACGACGCGGTTAAGGTGGCGCTTAGGCTTGCGATCGTGATTATGGCGGTGGGAACCGCGGCTTTTCTGCTGATTCCGGAGACGCTGCTGGGACTTTTTGAGGCGGAGGGCGCGAGCGATTTGACGGCGATCGGGACCGTGGCGCTGCGCATTATCAGCAGCCATTTCGTTCTGGCCGCCGTCGGCATTACGCTGAGCACCATATTCCAGGCGATTGGCAAGGGCTTTTACAGCCTGCTGATGAGCCTGTGCCGTCAGCTCATCGTGCTCCTGCCCGCGGCATGGGCGCTTAGCGCGCTGGGCGGGCTGAACGCGGTATGGTGGTGTTTTCCGATTGCCGAGATCATCTCGCTCGCGCTGTGCCTGGTCCTGTACCGCCGGGTGGACGAGCGGATGCTGAGGCCGCTTGGGGAGTAAGGCGCGGAGGCAGGCGGGACGAAAGCAAAGCCGGGCGGCGTTTTTGGCCGCCCGGCTTTGCTGTAGCCGTCTTCAGCACGACGTTTTGTCAAATTTCCATAATGATCGGCAGGATCATGGGGTTGCGCTTAATTTTATCGAAGATATAGCGATGCAGCTCGTCCTTGATGCGGTTTTTCATGGCCTGCCATTCGCTGCCGTCGATGCGCCCGTAGCTCATGATAATATTGCGCGCCAGTTCACGGCTGGATTCGATGATATCCTCGTTATCGCGCACGTAGACGAAGCCGCGGCTGATGATATCCGGACCGGAAACCAGCGTGCCGTTATCGCGGTCAATGGCCATCACCACGATAATCAGGCCGTCCTGGCTTAAATGCTTGCGGTCGCGCAGCACGACGTTGCCCACGTCGCCGATGCCCAGGCCGTCCACCAGCACCCCGCCGGTAGGCACCTCGCCGGTGATGGCGAGGCTGTCGCGGCTCATTTCAATCACCTGGCCGATTTCGGGAATGATGATGTTTTCGCTGGGCGTTCCCAGGCTCTCCGCAAGCTCCGCGTGCTGCCAAAGCTTGGCGTATTCGCCGTGGATAGGGATAAAGTACTGTCCCTTGCAGAGCGCGTGTAAAAGCTTGATTTCCTCCTGGCAGGCGTGACCGGAGACGTGCACCTCTCCCAACTGGCCGTACATGACGTTTGCGCCGCAGCGGTAAAGCTGATTGATGACGCGCGCCACAGGCTTTTCATTGCCGGGAATGGGGTGGGCGGAGATGATGACCATGTCCGTCGGGCGGATTTGGAGCTTGCGGTGCTCGCTGTATGCCATGCGCGTCAGGCCCGCCATGGCCTCGCCCTGGCTGCCTGTGGTGACGACCAGGATTTCTTCGTCCGGATAGCTGTCAATATCGTCCACGTCGATGATGTTTTCCTCAGGGATGGTCAGCTCGCCGATGGACATGGCCACGCGCGTGACGTTGACCATACTGCGGCCCACAAAGCACACCTTGCGGCCGAACATCGCGGCCGAGTCCACCACCATCTGCACGCGGTGGATGTTGGAGGCGAACATTGCGACGATAACGCGCCCCTTGGCCTGCTGAAACATATCGATGAACGTTTGCCCGATTTTGGTTTCGCTCATGGTATGGCCCTTGCGCTCGATGTTGGTGGATTCGCAGAGGAAGGCCAGCACGCCCTTGCTTCCCAGGGCGGCGAAGCTCGCGAGGTCGGCCACCTCGCCGTCGATAGGCGTGAAGTCGATCTTGAAATCGCCGCTGAAGACAATGGTGCCGGCGGGGCAGGTGATCGCCAGCGCGCACGCCCCCGCGATAGAGTGGTTCACGTGGATAAACTTGATCTGGAAGCAACCCAGCGTGATTTCAGCGCCCGGCTTGACCACGTTGAGGGGAATGCCGGCGATGCGGTGCTCCTTGAGCTTCAGGTCCACCAGCGCGAGGGTCAGCTTGGTGCCGTACAGAGGCATGGGGACCTGCCGAAGCACGTAGGGCGTCGCGCCGATATGATCCTCATGGCCGTGGGTGAGCAGCATGCCGCGGATCCGGTCCTTGTTTTTAATGAGGTAGGTGACGTCCGGGATGACCAGGTCTACGCCCAGCATATCCTCCTTGGGGAAGATGGAGCCGCAGTCCACGACAAGCATATCCTCCCCGTACTCCACGACGGTAATGTTTTTGCCGAATTCATCCACGCCGCCAAGCGGGATGATGCGGATCTTCTGTTCAATTTCTGCCATTGTGGCCTCCTTTTGCGCACAGGGCGCATGTTTTCCATTAATGATGCCGGGTAACTATCAATAGGCCGGTACGCAAGACTGCCGTTACCGCGCCTTTTGTGCCGAGGCGTAAGGTCTAAAAGACACACAGAAAAACATCTCGGGCAACGCCGTTGTCGCTCGACAAGCTGCGGAACAAAAGGAGTATGTTTTTCCGACCGTCAAAGCCTACGATCCCGTATAACGGTAAATAGTATACCACGTTTTAAGGAATTTGAACAGAGATATGGCAGAGGATTTCTTCACAGAGTTTGCGATGGGGTTTTGGGCAGGTTGGCCGAGGCTCGCGGAGGGCGCGCAAGGCGGGGCCGCGGCGCTCAGGACGAAAGACGGCGGGGCCTTTGCGCCAGCACCCCGGCAAGGCTTTACCATGCTCGTGCCGCGTTTGAGGCCCTCAAAAAGGGAGTCCAAAGGGCGGAGCCCGCAGGCCGTCGAAAAAGCCCGCCGACAGGCGAGCTTTTCCGACGAGGACTGGAGTTTCGGCTAGAGCCGAAACTGCCCACCGCTGGCGAAGCCAGGCGATACGAGATTTCATTGGGAGAGGCGACAGCCCCTCCCAACCACCCCTCAATAGGTTTGTGAACGTCTCTTCGCGTTGAAGCCCCGAACCCTAAGGCCGTCTATTTTGTCTGCGCGGCCTCCAGGGAACGGATGTGACGGTCCCGCCGGAAGACGAGGCAGGTCAGCACGCCCGCCGCGGCCGCGAACAGAAACATCAACGCGGCGCCGGCTCCCTTCTGCGTGCCCAGCAGGCGGGCAAAAAGCGCGGTTTCCGGCATCGAGGCCATCAGGGGTTCCAAAACCCTGTCGATCATCGCCCCGCCCAGCAGGTTGCCCAGGGGGATGGTGAAGAACTGAAGCGTGTTGCGCGCCGAATAGACGCGGCCTTGCATCTCCAGGGGAATATAGCTGCGAAAGAGGGCGTCCATGTTGGCGTTCATGACGGGGATGGAGAGCCAGCCGAGCACCGCGCCCAGGCACCATACGGGCGCGCTTCGCCCCAGCGCCAGCAGCAGGTTTTCCGTGCTCATGGAGAAGAGCAGCGCGTTTTGAATCGTCCTTACGCGGCTTTTGGGAGCGGGCCGGAGCGATGCCAGGACGCCGCCCGCAAGCATCGCCAGGCCCGCGAAGGAATTGACAAGCCCCAGCACGGCGTCCCCTCCGTTGGGGCGGGACAAAAGCATGGCGGGCAGAGCGGCGTTGTATACGGACGCCGTGAGGTTGATTGTCGCCAGGAAGAGAATGAGGTCAAGGATGCCGCGGTTGCGCCTCAAGTATCTCAGGCCGCTCCGCGCGGCGGCGAGCAGCGGTTCCCGCTCGGTCTCCCCGGCAGGGGCGGAGGGCAGGCGGATAAAGCCGCTCAAGGCCGCCAACGCGACCGCGCAGGTCAGCAGGTCGAACCAGATGACCGTGGTAAGGCCCCCAAACGCCAGCATCGCGGACGCAAGCGCGGGCGTCAGAACGGTCGTCAGCGCGTTGGATAAAGACTGAAGTCCGCCTACGCGCTGATAGTGGCCGCGCGGCGTAAGCAAGCTGACCGCAACGCCCGACGCGGGCTGCTGGAACGTGTTCATCAGTCCGTTCAGGGCGTTGAGGACATAAAGGTGCCTAAGCACCAGCAAGCCCGCCTTGTAAAGCCAAAGCACGGCGAGAGTGGTCATCGCGGCGAAAAAATCACAGACGAGCATGACGCGCTTCTTGTTCCAGCGGTCGCTGAGCGCGCCGGCAAAAACGCTCATGAGCACATAGGGCGCATAGGAACAAATGCTCAGTAGAGCGGTGGATAACGCCGAGCCCGTTTGTTGATAGGACCAGATCACCAAGGCGTAGCCGGTCATGGCGCTGCCGAGCGCGGAAAGGGATTGGGTGGACCAAAGCAAATAAAAGGGCCCAAGCGCCCCCGTCGTATTCTGTTTTTGTTTCATGGAACCTTGCTCCTTTGTCTGTCAGCTATTTCCTGGCCGAAAGATGCAAGGTCCGCCGGACGATGGGAAAGAAGGTTTCAGGGCTCCGCGCGGTTCGTCCGGGATCAGACCTTGCGCGGAGCCTTGTCAATTACGAGCCGCATGGCGTCTTCGCCGCCTTTCTGTCTCGAGCCTGTAAAAAAGCGCGGGCGGAGGGCTTATTCCTCCGCTCCGCCGCAGCCGATATCGCTGAGCTTGGGCTTTTCCGGATAAACAGCCACTATTTTGGGGGTCCATTCCGGCTTGTTGGCGATGCGCTTTTCGTTGAGCCATAGCGCCAGCACGCAGCAGGAAAGCCCGATCAGGCTGCCGGCCAGCGCCCAGGCCTCCGCGCCGCCGGAAAGCGCGTAGCCCAACAGCAGCCCAAGCAGCAGGCCGCCAAGCGGCATCGCGTAGGCCAGCGCGGTGGCGCGCAGGAAGCGCCCGTCGGGAAGCTCGACGCGCACCCATTCTCCGATTTTGCAATCCGCCTTGAGCTCGATACGACCGGACTGGCTTTTTCCGCCGCAAGCGCCGCATTTTTCACAGGCGTCGGGCCTGGCGTACACGACCGTGACCATGCCCGTTTTTTGGTTATATGCGCTTACCCGACCAAATTTCGTCATGCCAAGGACCGCCTCTCAAGCTCCCGCGTAAAGAAAATACGGCGAATTTTGCCCATGTGTATTGACACATAGGCATTCAAGCGCTATAATTTAAACTTGCATCAGTATCGTTACTGTGCGAAGCCGCGCCTGTCCGTTGATAGGTATTGTACATGCCCTTCGGCAAAAATGCAACAAGAAATTTTTGTTGCGTTTGAGGGAGCCGCGGCCTGCGCTATTGGATACGCTGCGAGAACATAAGGGGTGATGGCTTTTATGGTGCATGAGGTTCAAATGGGGAAGCTGAGAAAGCGCATGAGCTTCTCACGCATCGAGGAGATTCTGGACATGCCCGATCTCATCGAGGTGCAGAAGAACTCGTACAAGCGCTTCCTGGAGGTCGACCTGAGGGAGGTGCTGGACGACGTTTCGCCAATCGTCGACTACACCGAGAACTTGTCCCTGGAGTTTGTTGATTATTCCCTGGACGAGCCCAAAAACAGCGTGGAGCGCTGCAAGGAGCGCGACATGACCTATGCCGCGCCGCTCAAGGTCTTCGTCCGCCTCAAGAACCGTGAAACGGGCGAGATCAAGGAATCCGACGTTTTCATGGGCGACTTCCCCCTCATGACCGAGCACGGTACCTTTATCATCAACGGCGCGGAGCGCGTCATCGTCAGCCAGCTTGTGCGTTCCCCAGGCGTGTATTACGGGGATCAGATCGATAAGGCCGGCAAGCACCTGTTTTCCACCACCGTCATCCCCAACCGCGGCGCGTGGCTGGAATATGAGACCGACTCCAACGACGTGCTGTGGGTTCGTATCGACCGCGCGCGCAAGCTGCCCATTACGCTGATTCTCCGCGCCCTGGGCTACGGCACCGACGCTGAAATCATCGACCTGCTGGGCGAGGACGAACGGCTGATGGCCACCATCCAGCGCGGCGACAACGCCAAAAGCCGCGACGAGGGCCTGATCGAGATTTACAAGCGCCAAAAGCCCGGCGAGCCGCCCACGCGCGACAGCGCGATGAACCTGTTCAACTCCCTGTTTTTTGACGCCAAGCGCTATGACCTGATGCGCGTAGGCCGTTACAAGTTTAACAAGAAGCTCTCCCTCGCCACGCGCATTCAGGATCAGGTGGCGGCGGAGGACGTGGCCGACCCCGCGACGGGAGAGGTGCTGGTTCGCCAGGGCGAGGTGATCGAGAAGGACGTCGCGCGCAAAATCCAGAACACGGGCGTCAACAGCGTGCGGATTCAGGTGGAGGGGCATACGCATAAGGTGGTGGGAAACCACTTTGTGGACGCGTCCAGCTTCCTGCCCTTCGACCCTAAGGAGTGCGGCATTCAGGAGAATGTGCTCTATCCCGTGCTCAAGGAAATCCTGGAGGGCTGCGAGGGCGAGGAACAGCTCCGCGAGGCGCTGAAGGCCCATATTCACGACCTGGTTCCCAAGCATATCGTCGCCCAGGATATCGTGGCCTCCGTCAGCTACCTGCTGGGCCTGCCCTACGGGGTCGGCTTTACGGACGATATCGACCATCTGGGAAACCGCCGCCTGCGCAGCGTCGGGGAGCTTTTACAAAACCAAATCCGCATCGGCCTTTCCCGCCTGGAGCGCGTGGTGCGCGAGCGCATGGCCATTCAGGACGCGGATGAGGTCCGGCCCGGGGAGCTGATCAATATTCGCCCTGTCAGCGCGGCGATCAAGGAGTTTTTCGGCTCCTCCCAGCTTTCGCAGTTCATGGACCAGCCCAACCCCCTGGCGGAGCTGACGCATAAGCGCCGCCTGTCCGCCCTTGGACCGGGCGGCCTCAACCGCGACCGCGCCTCCTTTGAGGTGCGCGACGTGCATTACAGCCACTATGCCCGCATCTGTCCCATCGAGACGCCTGAAGGGCCCAATATCGGCCTGATCGGCTCGCTGGCGACCTACGCGCGGATTAACGAGTACGGCTTCATCGAGGCCCCTTACCGCGTGGTGGACAAAAAAACCCATAAGGTGACGGAGGAAATCGTCTACATGACCGCCGACGAGGAGGATTTCTATAAGGTCGCGCAGGCCAACGAACCCCTCAACGACGACGGCAGCTTCCAGAACGAGGAGGTCGCCGTGCGCGACAGGGCCGAGATCATCCAGGTTCCGGTCAGCCAGGTGGACCTCATCGACGTAAGCCCCCGCCAGGTGGTTTCGGTAGCCACGGCCATGATCCCCTTCCTGGAAAACGACGACGCCACGCGCGCCCTGATGGGCTCCAACATGCAGCGCCAGGCGGTTCCGCTCCTGGTGCCCGAGGCTCCCATCATCGGTACGGGCATGGAGTACAAGGCCGCGCACGACAGCGGCGTGGTGCTGCTTTCCAAGCAGGACGGCGTGATCGAGAAGGTGTCCGGCAACGAGATTGTGCTGAAGGATACCCTGGGCGAGCGCCATACCTACCGCCTGAGCAAGTTTGCGCGCAGCAATCAGGGCACCTGCATCAACCAGCGCCCGCGCGTGCGGCAGGGTCAGACGATTGAAAAGGGCGACCTGCTGGCCGACGGCCCGTCTACCGAAAAGGGCGAGATCGGCTTGGGGCGCAACGTCCTGATCGGCTTCATGACGTGGGAGGGCTATAACTACGAGGACGCCGTCCTCATCAGCGAAAAGCTGGTGAAGGAGGACGTCTATACCTCCATCCATATCGAGGAGTTTGAGTCCGAGGCGCGCGAAACCAAGCTTGGACCGGAGGAGATCACCCGCGACATTCCCAATATTGGCGACGACGCGGTGAAGGACCTTGACGAGGAGGGCATCATCCGCATCGGCGCGGAGGTTCGCAGCGGCGATATCCTTGTGGGCAAGGTAACGCCCAAGGGCGAAACCGACCTGACCGCCGAGGAGCGCCTGCTGCGCGCCATCTTTGGCGAAAAGGCGCGCGAGGTGCGCGATACCTCGCTGCGCGTGCCGCACGGCGAGGGCGGAATCGTGGTGGACGTGAAGATTTTTACTCGGGAAAACAAGGATGAGCTTTCTCCCGGCGTAAACAAGATGGTTCGCGTCTATATCGCCCAGAAGCGCAAGATCAGCGTGGGAGACAAGATGGCCGGTCGCCACGGCAATAAGGGCGTCGTATCGCGCATTCTGCGCGAGGAGGATATGCCCTTTATGCCCGACGGCACTCCGCTCCAAATCGTTCTTAACCCGCTGGGCGTCCCCTCCCGGATGAATTTGGGACAGGTGCTGGAGGTTCACCTTGGCATGGCGGCCAAGGCGCTGGGCTGGCATGTGGCAACCCCTGTCTTTGACGGCGCGACCGAAGAAGACATTGAGGAATGCCTCCGGCAGGCGGGCATGAACCCCAACGGCAAGACGATCCTGTACGACGGCCGCACGGGCGAGCCCTTTGAAAACCCCGTCACCGTCGGCTACATGTACTTCCTGAAGCTTCACCACCTGGTGGACGACAAGATGCACGCGCGCTCGGTCGGCCCATATTCTCTGGTGACGCAGCAGCCCCTCGGCGGCAAGGCGCAGTTTGGCGGCCAGCGCTTCGGCGAGATGGAGGTGTGGGCGCTTGAGGCCTATGGCGCGGCCAATACCCTCCAGGAGATTCTCACCGTCAAGTCCGACGATATCGTAGGCCGCGTCAAAACCTACGAGGCCATCGTCAAGGGCACCAACATCCCCGCGCCCGGCGTGCCGGAAAGCTTCAAGGTGCTGATTAAGGAGCTGCAGTCCCTGGCGCTGGATATCCGCGTCCTGGACACCAACAAGGAGGAAATCATCATCCGCGAGCTGGACGATGATGATCTCGATATGGAAACCGCTTCCGCCGCGCGCTACGAGGAAGAGCGGGAGGAGGCGTTCGCCAAGCCCGAGGAGCAGGAGACCGAGGAGGTCTCCGTCGACGAGGACGTGGAGGTTGATTTCAGCCTTGACGACGATCTGGATGATTTTGACATGGATCTGGGCGACGACCTTGAAGCCATCGACTTGGATGAGGACGAGAAGCCCGGCGACGATGAGGAATAAGCTGATCCAGCCCATAGACCGAAAGGGAGTGCCGCGTTTTGTTTGAACTGACCAACCTCGATTCCATCCAGATCGGCATGGCCTCGCCCGAGCAGATTTTAAACTGGAGCTACGGCGAGGTTTCAAAGCCTGAAACCATTAACTACCGCACCCTGAAGCCGGAGCGCGACGGCCTGTTCTGCGAGCGCATCTTTGGGCCTCAGAAGGACTGGGAGTGCAACTGCGGCAAGTACAAGCGCATCAAGTTCAAGGATAAGAACAAGGTGTGCGACAAGTGCGGCGTGCAGGTAACGCGCGCGAAGGTCCGCCGCGAGCGCATGGGACATATCCAGCTCGCGGCGCCTGTCAGCCATATCTGGTATTTCAAGGGCATTCCCAGCCGCATGGGCATGCTGCTGGACATCAGCCCCCGCACGCTGGAAAAGGTGCTGTATTTTGCCAACTTTATCGTGCTGGACCCCGGCGACAGCGCCCAGACGGGCCTTAAAAAGCATGAGCTGATTACCGATGCCAAATTCCGCGAGGTAGAGGCCAAGTGCGGCAAGGGGAGCTTCCGGGCCGGTATGGGCGCCGAGGCCGTCAAGGAAATGCTCATGGAGCTGGACCTGGACGCCATCAGCGAAAAGCTGAAAAAGGAAATCTCCGAGCTGGTGGAAAAAGAACGCGACCGCGACACGGAGGGCCAGAAGCGCGCCCGCGCGGTTAAACGGCTGGAGGTCGTGGAGGCCTTCCGGCAGAGCCATAATAAGCCGGAGTGGATGATTTTGGACGTGGTGCCGGTCATTCCGCCGGACTTGCGGCCCATGGTGCAGTTGGACGGCGGCCGCTTTGCCACCAGCGACCTAAACGACCTGTACCGCCGCGTAATCAACCGCAATAACCGACTGAAGCGGCTATTGGAGCTGGGCGCGCCCGACATCATCGTGCGCAATGAAAAACGCATGCTCCAGGAGGCCGTGGACGCCCTGATCGACAACGGCCGGCGCGGCCGGGCCGTGACCGGCCCGGGCAACCGGGCGCTCAAGTCGCTTTCCGACCTGCTGCGCGGCAAGCAGGGACGGTTCCGGCAAAACCTGCTGGGCAAGCGCGTGGACTATTCGGGCCGCTCGGTAATCGTCGTGGGCCCGGAGCTGAAGCTCTACCAATGCGGCCTGCCCAAGGAAATGGCGCTGGAGCTGTTCAAGCCCTTCGTAATCGAGCGCCTGGTAACGCTGAAAAAGGCGCATCACGGCAAGAACGCCAAGCGCATGGTGGAAAAGGGCCGCCCAGAGGTATGGGATATCCTGGAGAGCGTTATTAAGGAGCACCCTGTTTTGCTAAACCGCGCGCCCACGCTTCACCGCCTGGGCATTCAGGCGTTCGAGCCGGTGCTGGTGGAGGGCAAGGCGCTCAAGCTGCATCCGCTGGTTTGTACGGCTTACAATGCCGACTTCGACGGCGACCAGATGGCCGTGCACGTTCCGCTTTCCATGGAGGCGCAGGCGGAGGCCCGCTTCCTGATGCTGGCCCACAACAACATCCTGAAGCCCCAGGACGGCAAGCCCGTGATGTCGCCGTCGCAGGATATGGTAATCGGCTGCTATTACCTGACCATTGACCGTGGGGACGCGCTGGGCGCGGGCGGCATTTACAGCAGCCCCGACGAGGCCATGATGGCCTACCAGACGAACCAGCTCAGCCTTCAGGCCCCGATTAAGGTGCGCGTGGAGCGGACCTTTGAGGGGCAGACAGGCCGCAAATTGATCGATTGCACGCTGGGCCTGCTGCTGTTTAACGAGGTGATCCCGCAGGATATCGGCCGCAAGCCGCGCAACTGCCTGGAGGATATGTATGCGCTGGAGGTTGACGGGCTGGTCGGCAAGAAAGAGCTGGGCAAGATCGTCGACGAGGTTTATCAAAAGCACGGCATCCACAGGACCGCCCAGGTTCTGGACAACGTTAAAAACCTGGGCTTCAAGTATTCCACGCGCGGCGCGATCACCGTATCCGTCAGCGATATCATCGTTCCCCCCGAGAAGCCGCAGATGCTTCAGGAGGCGGACGACGCGGTGGCGGAGATCAACAACCTGTACCGGATGGGTATGCTTTCCGAGGACGAGCGGTACACCAAGGTCGTGGAAATTTGGAACAACACTACCGCTTCCCTGCGAAACAAAATTCTGCCGGGCATGGATAAGTTCAATCCAATCCGCATGATGACGGATTCCGGCGCGCGCGGCAGCGCGTCGCAGGTGGCGCAGCTTGCCGGCATGCGCGGCCTGATGGCTTCCCCCTCCGGGCGGACCATCGAGCTTCCGATCCGCGCCAACTTCCGCGAAGGGCTGAAGGTGCTGGAGTTCTTCCTGTCCTCGCACGGCAGCCGGAAATCCCTGGCCGATACCGCGCTGCGCACCGCCGACTCGGGCTATTTGACCCGGCGCCTGGTAGACGTGTCGCAGGAGGTCATCGTGCGCGAGGTGGACTGCTTTGCGGAACGCGGCGAAAAGGTGCGCGGCATCACGGTTCAGGAAATCACCATCGGCAATCAGGTGATCGAGAGCCTGGAGGACCGCCTGATCGGCCGTGTCGCCGCCGAGGATATTTTGAATCCTGAAACGGGCGAAATCATCGTCGCGCTGAACGAGACGATTTCCCACGACAAGGCGCACGCCATTGCCGACGCCGGCATCAAGAAGGCCCAGGTGCGCAGCGTGCTGACCTGCCGCAACGAAACGGGCGTATGCGCGCGCTGCTATGGCGCCAACCTCGCCACCGGCGGGGCTGTGGACGTGGGAGAGGCGGTCGGCATCATCGCCGCCCAGGCCATCGGCGAGCCCGGCACGCAGCTTACGATGCGGACGTTCCATACGGGCGGTATCGCAAGCGGCGACGATATTACGCAGGGCCTGCCCCGCGTGGAGGAGCTGTTCGAGGCGCGCAAGCCTAAGCGCGACGCGATCCTCAGCGAGATCGGCGGCAAGGTGAGCCTTGGAGAAAACAAGAAAAAACGCGAGGTTACCGTTACCAGCAGCGACGAGCCGCACGAGCAGAAGGTATACCAGATCAACTACGGCAGCCGCCTGAAGGTTCAGGACGGCCAGACGGTGGAGGCGGGCGACGAGCTGATCGAGGGCTCCATCAACCCGCACGACCTGCTGCGCATCCTCGGCGTCAAGGCCGTTCAGGATTATCTGCTGCGCGAGGTGCTCAGCGTCTACCGCCAGCAAGGCGTAAACATCAGCGATAAGCACATTGAAATCATCGTCAAACAGATGCTGCGCAAGGTGCGCGTGGAGGACAGCGGCGATACCACGCTGCTTCCCGGCTCGCTGGTGGATATTTACCGGTTTGAGGAGGCGAACCGGGCGACGATTGAAAACGGCGGCCGGCCGGCCATCGCCAAGCGCGTGCTGCTGGGCATTACCAAGGCCAGCCTGGCGACCGAAAGCTTCCTGTCCGCCGCCTCCTTCCAGGAAACCACCCGCGTGCTGACCGACGCCGCCATCAAGGGCAAGGTGGACCCGCTGCTCGGCCTGAAGGAAAACGTCATCATCGGCAAGCTGATTCCGGCCGGCACGGGCATGAGAAGATACAAGGACATCAATTTGGTGGAAAATTTTTAAGCAAGAGCCCGCCGGTCATTGCGCCGGCGGGCTGTTTTTATGCCAAAAGGCGCTGTGGCGCTAAATGACGTGAGCGATACATGAATTGCCGCAAAGAGACGGTCGGCAGGCCCGTTCGCATGGTATATCCGCCTGCGGCTTGCCGGGCTGGCGCGGGGGAGCTTGGAGGGCTTGACCGTTCCTCAGCCC